>NZ_JAUSLT010000016.1 GCF_030646015.1 Bradyrhizobium sp. | reverse complement strand
GAACGGCACCAATCCGGAGATCGTCGAGAACGCGAACCGCGAATTGATGGCGCAGGTCGACGCCTATATCCCGCAGCCCGAGCGTCCGGTCGATCTTCCCTTCCTGATGCCGATCGAGGACGTGTTCTCGATCTCGGGCCGCGGCACGGTGTGCACGGGCCGCGTCGAGCGCGGCATCGTCAAGGTCGGCGAGGAAGTCGAGATCGTGGGCATGAAAGCCACCCTCAAGACCACCTGCACCGGCGTCGAGATGTTCCGCAAGCTGCTCGACCAGGGCCAGGCGGGCGACAACGTGGGCGTGCTGCTGCGGGGCACCAAGCGCGAGGAGGTCGAGCGCGGCCAGGTTCTTTGCAAGCCGGGTTCGGTCAAGCCGCACACCAAGTTCAAGGCCGAAGCCTACATTCTGACCAAGGAGGAGGGCGGTCGCCACACCCCGTTCTTCACCAACTACCGGCCGCAGTTCTACTTCCGCACCACCGACGTGACCGGTGTTGTCCATCTGCCCGAAGGCACCGAAATGGTGATGCCGGGCGACAACATCGCGATGGAAGTGCACCTGATCGTGCCGATCGCGATGGAAGAAAAGCTGCGCTTCGCGATCCGCGAAGGTGGCCGCACCGTCGGTGCCGGCGTCGTCGCAAGCATCATCGAGTAGGCGAACAGGGAATGGCGAGCGGCGGATGATCATCCGCTGTTCGCTTCCCACCATCGCAAAGAAGACGACAAAGAAAGACATCGGCAATGAACGGCCAGAATATCCGCATCCGTCTCAAGGCGTTCGACCATCGAATTCTCGATTCGTCGACGCGTGAGATCGTGAACACGGCGAAACGGACCGGTGCACAGGTTCGCGGACCCATTCCGCTGCCCACCCGCATCGAGAAGTTCACCGTCAACCGTTCGCCGCACGTCGACAAGAAGAGCCGTGAGCAATTCGAGATGCGCACGCACAAGCGTCTTCTCGACATTGTCGATCCGACCCCGCAGACCGTCGATGCCTTGATGAAGCTCGACCTGGCCGCCGGTGTCGACGTCGAAATCAAGCTCTGATTTTTTAGATCCCGTCCGAAGTTAGCGGACAGAAAGAACAGGAAGCACGCCGATGCGCTCCGGAGTGATCGCACAAAAGGTCGGAATGACGCGGGTCTTTACGGAGACCGGCGAACATATCCCCGTGACCGTGCTGAAGCTGGGCAATTGCCAGGTTTTGGGTCACCGCACGACCGAAAAGAACGGTTATGTCGCGCTGCAGCTCGGCTCGGGCACCCGCAAGACCGTGTATCTGCCGAAGGCGGAACGCGGCCAGTTCGCGGTCGCCAAGGTCGAGCCCAAGCGCAAGGTCACCGAGTTCCGCGTGTCGGAAGACGCGCTGATCCCGGTCGGCGCCGAAATTCAGGCGGACCATTTCGTGGTCGGCCAGTTCGTCGACGTCACCGGCACCTCGGTCGGCAAGGGTTTTGCCGGCGGTATCAAGCGCTGGAATTTCGGCGGCTTGCGCGCCACCCACGGTGTCTCGGTCTCTCATCGTTCGATCGGTTCGACCGGCGGACGTCAGGATCCCGGCAAGACGTTCAAGAACAAGAAGATGCCCGGTCACATGGGTGTCGATCGTATCACCACGCTTAATCTGCGCGTCGTGCAGACCGACGTGGCGCGCGGCCTGATCCTCGTCGAAGGCGCCGTTCCCGGCTCCAAGGGCGGCTGGATCGCGGTACGCGATGCCGTGAAGAAGGCGTTGCCGAAAGACGCGCCGAAGCCGGGCAAGTTCCGCCTGGCCGACGGTGGCGGCGAACAGGCTCCCGCAGCCGAAGCGCCGGCCGAGCAGGAGGGCGTGTGAGATGGAATTGAAAGTCACAACGCTTGAAGGCAAGGCGGCTGGTTCGGTTCAGCTGTCGGATGCCATTTTCGGCCTCGAGCCGCGCAAGGACATCATCCAGCGCTGCGTCAACTGGCAGCTCGCCAAGCGTCAGGCCGGCACCCACAAGACGCAAGGTCGCGCCGACGTCTGGCGCACCGGCAAGAAGATGTACAAGCAGAAGGGCACCGGCGGTGCGCGTCACGGCTCGGCCCGGGTGCCGCAGTTCCGCGGCGGTGGCCGCGCGTTCGGTCCGGTGGTCCGCTCGCACGCCTTCGATCTGCCGAAGAAGGTTCGCGCTTTGGCGCTGCGCCATGCGCTGTCCGCCAAGGTCAAGGACGGCGGCCTGATCGTGATCGAGTCGGCGGTGCTGGAAGCTGCCAAGACCAAGGCGCTGGTCGGACATTTCTCCGGTCTCGGCCTCACCAACGCGCTGATCATCGACGGCGCCGAGGTTCACAACGGTTTCGCCGCGGCGGCCCGCAACATTCCGAACATCGACGTGCTGCCGATCCAGGGCATCAACGTCTATGACATTCTGCGACGCCACAAGCTGGTTCTGACCAAGGCGGCGCTCGATGCGTTGGAGGCGCGCTTCAAATGAAGAATATCGATCCGCGCCATTACGACATCATCGTTTCCCCGGTCGTGACCGAAAAGGCGACGATGGCGTCCGAGCACAACAAGGTTGTGTTCAAGGTCGCCAGCAAGGCGACCAAGCCGCAAATCAAGGAAGCCGTCGAGAAGCTGTTCGACGTCAAGGTCAAGAGCGTGAATACGCTGGTGCGCAAGGGCAAGACCAAGGTCTTCCGTGGCACCTTCGGTTCGCAGTCGGACGTGAAGCGTGCGATCGTGACCCTTGAAGAGGGCCACCGCATCGACGTTACCACCGGTCTATAAGGCGATACGACGATGGCATTGAAAAAATACAATCCGACGACACCGGGCCAGCGCCAGCTGGTGCTGGTCGATCGTTCGGCGCTCTACAAGGGCAAGCCGGTAAAGGCGCTGACCGAGGGCAAGCATTCCTCGGGCGGCCGCAACAACACCGGTCGCATGGTCGTGCGTTTTCGCGGCGGCGGTCACAAGCAGACCTACCGCATCGTCGACTTCAAGCGCACCAAGGTCGACATGCCCGCGACCGTCGAGCGGCTGGAATACGATCCGAACCGCACCGCGTTCATCGCGCTGATCAAGTATACCGACGGCACCCAGGCCTACATCCTCGCCCCGCAGCGTCTCGCGGTCGGCGACACCGTGGTCGCCGGCAACTATGTCGACGTGAAGCCGGGCAATGTCATGCCGCTCGGCAACATGCCGATCGGCACCATCGTGCACAATGTCGAACTGAAGATCGGCAAGGGTGGCCAGATTGCACGTTCGGCCGGCACCTACGCCCAGCTGGTCGGCCGCGACCACGACTACGTCATCGTCCGCCTCAATTCGGGCGAACAGCGCCTGGTCCACGGCCGCTGCACCGGCACCATCGGCGCGGTGTCGAACCCCGACCACATGAACATCTCGATCGGCAAGGCCGGTCGTAACCGCTGGCTCGGCCGCAAGCCGCATAACCGCGGCGTCTCCATGAACCCGGTCGACCATCCGCACGGCGGCGGCGAAGGCCGCACCTCGGGCGGCCGCCACCCGGTGACGCCGTGGGGCAAGCCGACCAAGGGCAAGAAGACCCGCTCGAACAAGTCGACCAATCGATTCATTCTCATCAGCCGCCACAAGCGGAAGAAGTAAGGAACGCCGGACATGGTTCGTTCAGTCTGGAAAGGCCCGTTCGTCGAAGGCTCTCTGCTCAAGAAGGCAGATGCCGCGCGAGCGTCCGGCCGTCATGACGTGATCAAGATCTGGAGCCGCCGCTCGACCATCCTGCCGCAGTTCGTCGGCCTGGTTTTCGGCGTCTACAACGGCCAGAAGCATGTGCCGGTATCGGTTAACGAGGAAATGGTGGGCCACAAGTTCGGCGAGTTCTCGCCGACCCGGACCTTCCACGGCCATTCTGGCGACAAGAAAGCCAAGAAGGCTTGAGGACTGAGCGATGAGCAAACCTAAGCGCGAACGGAGCCTCCCGGACAACGAGGCCAAGGCGATCGCCCGAATGCTGCGGGTGAGCCCGCAGAAGCTTAACCTTGTCGCGCAACTGATCCGCGGCAGGAAGGCTTCGGCGGCGCTCGCCGACCTGCAGTTCTCGCGGAAGCGGATCGCGGTCGACGTCAAGAAGTGCCTGGAATCGGCGATCGCAAACGCCGAGAACAATCACGATCTCGAGGTCGACGATCTGATCGTCGCCGAGGCGCATGTCGGCAACGGCATCGTCATGAAGCGTTTCGCACCGCGCGGCCGTGGCCGTTCGGGCCGTATTTTCAAACCGTTCTCGCAGCTGACGATCGTCGTTCGTCAGGTCGAGGCCGAGGCTAGCGCTTAAAAGCGGGCGCAGGAGAGAACGATGGGTCAAAAAATCAATCCAATCGGACTTCGTCTCGGCATCAACCGGACGTGGGATTCCCGTTGGTTCGCCGGCAAGAACGAATACGGCAAGCTGCTGCACGAGGATGTCAAGATCCGCGAGATCCTGCACAAGGAGCTCAAGCAGGCGGCCGTCGCCCGGATTGTGATCGAGCGCCCGCACAAGAAGTGCCGCGTGACGATCCACTCGGCGCGTCCCGGCGTTGTGATCGGCAAGAAGGGCGCCGACATCGACAAGCTGCGCAAGCGGGTTGCCGACATCACCGCTTCCGACGTCGTCATCAACATCGTCGAAATCCGCAAGCCGGAACTCGATGCCACCCTGGTTGCCGAATCGATCGCCCAGCAGCTCGAGCGCCGCGTCGCGTTCCGTCGCGCCATGAAGCGTGCCGTGCAGTCGGCGATGCGCCTCGGTGCCGAGGGCATTCGTATCAACTGCTCGGGCCGTCTCGGCGGCGCCGAAATCGCCCGCATGGAATGGTATCGCGAGGGCCGGGTGCCGCTGCACACGCTGCGCGCCGACATCGACTACGGCGTCGCGACCGCATTCACCACGTTCGGCACCTGCGGCGTCAAGGTCTGGATCTTCAAGGGCGAAATCCTTGAGCACGACCCGATGGCCCAGGACAAGAAAATGGCCGAGGGCGACAATTCGCGGCCGCGTCGCGACGCTGCTTGAGCGCAATAGAGAAGGTTTGAGGGCGTAAGCCATGATGCAACCAAAGAAGACGAAGTTCCGGAAGGCGCATAAGGGCCGTATCCACGGCGTTGCGACCTCTGGCGCGACGTTGTCGTTCGGCCAGTTCGGCCTGAAGGCGATGGCGCCCGAGCGCATCACCGCCCGCCAGATCGAAGCCGCGCGCCGCGCGCTGACCCGTCACATGAAGCGTGCGGGCCGGGTCTGGATCCGCATCTTCCCGGACGTGCCGGTGTCGAAGAAGCCCGCCGAAGTCCGCATGGGCTCCGGCAAGGGTACCCCGGAATTGTGGGTCGCGAGGGTGAAGCCCGGTCGGCTGATTTTCGAGATCGACGGCGTCACCATCCAGACCGCGAAAGAAGCGCTGTCGCTGGCTGCCGCCAAACTGCCGATCAAGACGCGCTTCGTTGCGCGCATTGCGGAATAGGATGTGATCATGGCCGAGATGAAAACCGCCGATGTTCGTGCGATGAGCCCCGATCAGATGGACGACGCCGTCCTCAATCTGAAGAAGGAGCGCTTCAACCTGCGCTTCCAGCGCGCCACCGGGCAGCTGGAGAACACTTCGCGGCTGCGTGAAGCCCGCCGCGACATCGCCCGTATCAAGACCATCGCCGCGCAGAAGCGCGACGCGAAGAAGTAAGGGGCCGACATGCCGAAACGTACGCTTCAAGGTGTGGTCGTCAGCGACAAGCAAGCCAAGACGGTTGTGGTGCGCGTCGATCGGCGCTTTACCCATCCGATCTACAAGAAGACGATTCGCCGTTCGAAAAACTACCACGCGCACGACGAGAACAACGAGTTCAAGCCGGGCGACCAGGTGTGGATCGAGGAAAGCAAGCCGATCTCGAAGTTGAAGCGCTGGACTGTGGTCCGGGGTGAACAGAAGAAAACGGCCTGAGTTCAGCGGCTTAGCCGCAAGACTTCAGGAAAATTTTAAGCGCGGATAAGCGCATCAGAAAGAGGACGAGGTGCATCAATGATTCAGATGCAGACCAACCTCGACGTGGCCGATAATTCAGGCGCACGCCGTGTCATGTGCATCAAGGTGATTGGGGGCTCCAAGCGCCGCTATGCCACCGTGGGTGACGTTATTGTCGTGTCGATCAAGGAAGCGATTCCGCGCGGCAAGGTGAAGAAGGGCGACGTGATGAAGGCTGTCGTGGTGCGGGTCCGCAAGGACATCCGCCGCGCCGATGGCTCCGTCATCCGCTTCGACCGCAACGCCGCCGTGCTGATCAACAATCAGTCCGAGCCGGTCGGCACCCGCATCTTCGGGCCGGTGCCGCGCGAGCTGCGCGCCAAGAATCACATGAAGATCATTTCTCTCGCGCCGGAGGTGCTGTGATGGCTGCCAAGATCCGGAAGGGCGACAAGGTCATCGTGCTGAGCGGCCGCGACAAGGGTCGCACCGGCGAGGTGTTCGAGGTGCGTCCCGACGCCAACAAGGCGCTGGTGCGTGGCGTCAACATGATCAAGCGTCACCAGAAGCAGACCCAGGCCCAGGAGGGCGGCATCATCCAGAAGGAGTCGCCGATCCACCTGTCCAACATCGCGATTGTCGGCAAGGACGGCAAGCCGACCCGCGTGGGCTTCAAGATTCAGGCCGATGGCAAGAAGGTACGTATTGCCAAGAGCTCAGGAGCAGAGATCGATGGCTGAGACCGCTTACGTTCCGCGTTTACGCGAACAGTTCGACAAGGAAATCCGCGGCAAGCTGACCGAGCAGTTCGGCTATGCCAACGTCATGCAGGTGCCGCGCCTGGACAAGGTCGTGCTCAACATGGGCATCGGCGAGGCGGTCAACGACCGCAAGAAGGCCGAGTTGGCAGCTGCCGATCTCGCGCTGATCGCCGGCCAGAAGCCGATCGTGACCTATTCGCGCGTCGCCATCGCGACCTTCAAGCTGCGTGAAAACCAGCCGATCGGCGCCAAGGTCACGCTGCGCAAGGCCAAGATGTACGAGTTCATCGACCGCCTGATCAACGTGGCCCTGCCGCGCGTGCGGGATTTCCGTGGCCTCAACCCGAAGAGCTTCGACGGCCGCGGCAACTACTCGCTCGGCATCAAGGAGCACATCATTTTCCCCGAAATCGACTTCGACAAGATGGGGGAGACATGGGGCATGGACGTCACGGTGTGCACCACGGCGCCGACCGACGACGAAGCGCGTGCCTTGTTGACCGCATTCAATTTCCCGTTCCGGCAGTGAGACGCTGACAAGCCTCTCAAACGCGGAAACCCAGGAGCCAAGCATGGCAAAGAAAAGTTCGATCGAGAAGAACAACCGCCGCAAGCGGATGACCAAGAACGCAGCGCCCCGGCGCGCGAAGCTCAAGGCTATCATCGCGGACAAGAAGAAGCCGATGGAAGAGCGCTTCGCAGCGACGCTGAAGCTCGCCGAGATGCCGCGCAATTCGTCGGCGACCCGGATCCGCAATCGCTGCGAAATGACCGGCCGTCCGCGTTCGGTCTATCGCAAGAACAAGCTCAGCCGCATCGCGCTGCGTGAACTCGGGTCCAAGGGCCTGGTTCCCGGGCTCGTGAAGTCGAGCTGGTAAGGGGGTCGGAACATGTCAACGCACGATCCGATCAGCGATCTCATCACCCGCATCCGCAACGCACAGATGCGCGCCAAGCCCAAGGTCTCGACCCCGGGCTCGAAGATGCGCGCCAACGTGCTCGAGGTCCTCAAGAGCGAGGGCTACATCCGCGGCTACGCCAGCGTCGAGCACGCGTCCGGCCGCAGCGAGCTCGAGATCGAGCTGAAATATTTCGATGGCGAGCCGGTCATTCGCGAGATCGAGCGGGTATCGAAGCCGGGGCGTCGGGTTTATGCCTCGGTCAAGAACCTGCCGCGCGTCAACAACGGTCTCGGCATTTCCGTGTTATCGACGCCGAAGGGAATCATGGCTGACCACGAAGCGCGCGAAGCGAACGTGGGCGGCGAAATTCTCTTCACGGTGTTCTGAGGAAGGAATCACTATGTCACGTATCGGCAAGAAGCCTGTGACGGTTCCGTCGGGTGTTACCGCGACCGTCGAAGGCCAGACCGTCAAGATGAAGGGGCCGAAGGGCCAGCTTCAGTTCATCGTGCACGACGACGTCGAAGTGAAGTTCGAGAACGGCGAAGTCAAGGTCGCGCCCAGGATCAAGACCAACCGGGCGCAGGCCATGTACGGCACCGCGCGCGCCCAGGTCGCCAACCTGGTCGAGGGCGTCACCAAGGGTTTCGAGAAGAAGCTTGAGATCACCGGCGTCGGCTATCGCGCCGCGCTGCAGGGCAAGAACCTGCAGCTCGCGCTCGGATACAGCCATGACGTCGTCTATGCGATCCCGGAAGGCATTGCCATTACGGTGCCGAAGCCGACCGAGATCATCATTGCCGGCAACGATTCCCAGCGCGTCGGTCAGGTCGCCGCCGAGATTCGCAGCTATCGTCCGCCGGAGCCCTACAAGGGCAAGGGCGTGAAATATTCCAACGAGTTTATCTTCCGCAAGGAAGGCAAGAAGAAGTAACGGAGCCGGCCATGTCGAGACTCAAGATCACGAACGACCGGCGCAAGAAACGCGTGCGGTTGTCGCTGCGCCGCACCGCCAGCGGCCGTCCGCGGCTGTCGGTATTCCGCTCGTCGAAGCACATCTACGCGCAGGTCATCGACGACCTGAAGGGCGAGACGCTGGCGTCGGCGTCGTCGCTGGAGAAGGCGATGCGCGAAACGGGCAACACCGGCGCCAACATCGACGCGGCGAAGGCCGTCGGCAAGTTGCTGGCGGAACGCGCCGTCAAGAACGGCGTCACCGAAGTGGTGTTCGACCGCGGCGGGTATCTCTATCACGGTCGCGTCAAGGCGCTTGCGGATGCGGCGCGTGAAAGCGGCTTGAGCTTCTAAGTTTTGGAATTGAACGGACACAGGGCCGGGAGCGCAAGCTCCTCAAGGCAAAGTCTCTTAAGGATCGGAAAACACCATGGCAGGTGAACGCGAGCGCGGTGGCGGCCACAGGGGCGGCCGGGAAGAGCGTGACAGCGAATTCGTCGACAAGCTCGTCCACATCAATCGTGTGGCGAAGGTCGTCAAGGGCGGCAAGCGCTTCGGTTTTGCGGCGCTGGTCGTGATCGGCGACCAAAAGGGCCGGGTCGGATTCGGCCACGGCAAGGCGCGCGAAGTTCCCGAGGCGATCCGCAAGGCGACCGAGCAGGCCAAGCGCCAGCTCATCCGCGTGCCGCTGCGCGAAGCCCGCACGCTGCATCACGACGTGGTCGGCCGCCATGGCGCCGGCAAGGTGATCCTCCGCGCCGCAGTGCCGGGCACCGGCATCATCGCCGGCGGTCCGATGCGCGCCGTGTTCGAGACGCTGGGCATCAACGATATCGTCGCCAAGTCGCAGGGCACTTCGAACCCCTACAACATGGTCCGTGCCACCTTCGACGCGCTCAAGCAGGTCGACAGCCCGCGCTCCGTCGCGGCCCGCCGTGGCCTCAAGGTGTCGGAGCTCCAGGCCCGTCGCGGCCAGGAATCGGTGGAGGCGTAAATGGCTGACAAGACCGTAACCGTCGAGCAGATCGCGAGCCCCGTGCGCCGTCAGGCGGACCAGCGGGCGACCCTGATCGGGCTCGGACTCAACAAGATCCGCAAGCAGCGGACGCTCAAGGACACTCCGGAAGTGCGCGGCATGATCTACAAGATCCGCCACCTCGTCCGCGTCGTCGGCGAACAGTAAAGTTAGGACACGAGAATGGCTCGTTTGAACGAACTCCGCGACAATCCGGGCGCGAACAAGATCCGCATGCGCGTCGGCCGTGGTATCGGCTCGGGCAAGGGCAAGACCGGCGGGCGCGGCGGCAAGGGCCAGACTGCGCGTTCGGGCGTCGCCATCAACGGCTTCGAGGGCGGCCAGATGCCGCTCCACATGCGTATGCCCAAGCGCGGCTTCAACGTGCCCAACGTCAAGCACTACAACACGCTGCGCCTCGACCGCATCCAGGCCTATATCGACAGCGGCAAGCTCGATCATAAGGGCGTCATCGACGCCGAGGCCCTGATCAAGGCCGGCGTCATCCGCCGCGCCCTCGACGGCGTCCGGCTGGTGCAGGGTCCGGTCGAGTTCAAGGCCAAGAAAGTGACCTTCAACGTCTACCACGCCAGCAAGGGCGTGATCGCTGCTATTGAAGCTCTGGGCGGCAAGGTCGATATGCCCAAGGCTGAAGAAACCAAGGCTGACGCGTAAGAGCTTCGGTCCAGAGGAGCGACCATGGCGTCCGCTGCCGAGCAGCTAGCCAAGAATCTCAACTTTTCGACCTTCGCCAAGGCGAAGGTCCTGCAGCAGCGCATCTGGTTCACCCTGGCCGCGCTGCTCGTCTATCGGCTCGGCACCTACATCCCGGTGCCGGGGATCGATCCGGACGCCTATGCCGCGACCTTCGACGCTGCCAAACAAGGCATTGCCGGCATGTTCGACATGTTCGCCGGCGGCGCCGTGCAGCGCATGGCGATCTTCGCGCTCAACCTCATCCCCTACATCACCGCCTCGATCGTCGTGCAGGTCATCACGACCGCATCGCCACGCCTCGAGGCGTTGAAGAAGGAAGGCGAGAGCGGCCGCCGCAAGCTCAACCAGTACACGCGCTACCTCGCTGTCGTGTTCTGCGCCATCCAGGCCTACGGCATCGCCATCGGGCTCGAGGGCAGCCAGGGCGTCGTGCTCAATCCGGGCTGGTTCTTCCGCCTCTCGACGGTCGTGACGCTGGTCGGCGGCACCATGTTCCTGATGTGGCTGGGCGAGCAGATCACCTCGCGCGGTGTCGGCAACGGCATCTCGCTGATCATCTTCGCCGGCATCGTCGCCAACCTGCCGACGACGATCGTGCAGACCCTCGAACTCAGCCGCACCGGCGCATTGTCGCCGGCCTGGCTGTTCGGCATCGCCGCCATCGCCATCGTCGTCATCGCCATCATCGTCTTTTTCGAACGCGCCCAGCGGCGGCTTTTGATCCAGTATCCAAAGCGCCAGGTCGGCAACAAGATGTTCCAGGGCGACACCTCGCACCTGCCGCTGAAGCTCAACACTTCGGGCGTGATCCCGGTGATCTTCGGCTCGTCCCTGCTGCTGCTGCCGGCGACGATCGCCTCGTTCGCGGCGCAGGGCAACGCGCCGCAGTGGGTTTCGGTCACCGCTGCGCTGCTCGGCCGCGGCCAGCCGCTCTATCTGATCCTGTTCGCCGTCCTGATCATCTTCTTCTCGTTCTTTTATACTTCGATCGTGTTCAATCCGACCGACACGGCGGACAACCTCAAGCGCTCCGGCGGCTTCATTCCCGGCATCCGGCCGGGCGAGCGGACGGCGCAGCACATCGACTACGTGCTGTCGCGCATCACCGTGATCGGCGCGCTCTACCTGACGCTGGTGGCGCTGATCCCCGAGATGATCCACAGCCAGCTCAACGTCAGCCAGTTCATCGGCGGCACCTCGCTGCTCATCATGGTGACGGTGACACTCGACACCATCAGCCAGATCCAGAGCCATCTTATTGCCCAGCAATATGAGGGCCTGGTGAAGCGCTCGCGGCTCGGAGGGCGGAAGCGTTGAGGCTGATCCTTCTGGGACCGCCAGGCGTCGGCAAGGGCACGCAGGCCAAAATCCTCGTCGAGCAGCTCGCGATCCCGCAGCTTTCGACCGGCGACATCCTGCGCTCGGCCATTGCCGCCAAGACCCCGATGGGGCTGGCGGCCAAGGAGGTCATGGATCGAGGTGACCTCGTCTCTGACGAGATCGTGAACGGCATCGTGTCGGAGCGGATCGACCAGACGGACTGCGCCAACGGTTTCATCCTCGACGGCTTCCCCCGCACCGTCGCGCAGGCCGACGTTCTGGGGACGATGCTTGCCCAGAAGGGGCTGAAGCTCGATGCGGTGATCGAGATCACTGCCGACGCCGGCACGCTGGTGTCGCGGGTCGCCAATCGGGCCAAGGAAACCGGCGGCGCGCGCGCCGACGACAATGTCGAGGTCGTGCGCAAGCGCCTTGAAGTCTATCGCGAATTGACCGAACCCCTGGTCGCTTACTACCGCGGCAAGGGGACGCTGAAGACCGTGGACGGAATGGCCCCGGTCGAAGAGGTGACGGCGGCGATCCGCCGCGCCATCGGACGTTAGGAATCAGGCCGGCCGCCAGTTGACACTGGGGGATTCGGCCAATAGAACCGCGCCAGTCTCAAGGATCTTTTGGGCTGGATTCGGTTCCTCAGTGGGTGAGGGGTCGGAGTCCGGTCCCTTGTTGTTATGAAAACGGCCCCTACGTAAGCGGGCCGGCACGAAGGAGAGCGGACGTGGCTCGTATCGCTGGCGTCAATATTCCGACGAACAAGCGTGTGGTTATTGCCCTGCAATACATCCACGGCATCGGCGACAAGTTCGCCGAAGATATCTGCAAGAAGGTCGGGATCCCGGCGGATCGTCGCGTCAACCAGTTGACCGACGCCGAAGTGATCCAGATCCGCGAGACGATCGATCGCGACTACGTCGTGGAGGGTGACCTCCGCCGCAACGTGGCGATGAACATCAAGCGGCTCATGGACCTCGGGAACTACCGGGGCCTGCGTCACCGTCGCGGCCTGCCGGTCCGCGGCCAGCGCACGCACACCAATGCGCGCACCCGCAAGGGTCCCGCAAAGCCGATCGCCGGCAAGAAGAAGTAAGCGACCCGAGGCGACCACCGGCCGCGGGCAGGGCACTCCCTGACCGCTCCCGACGGATCGCTGATCACCTTTGATGGAGCTGCTGGCACTACGGCAGCGTCGATATCGAACTGAAGGATGAAAATTGGCTAAGCCAGAAACTGTGCGCGTCAAGCGCAAGGAACGTAAGAACATCACCTCCGGCGTCGCGCATGTGAACGCCAGCTTCAACAACACCATGGTGACCATCACCGACGTCCAGGGGAACACCATCTCCTGGTCCTCGTCGGGCGTGATGGGCTTCAAGGGATCGCGCAAGTCGACCCCGTACGCTGCCCAGGTGGCGGCGGAAGATGCGGCCAAGAAGGCCCAGGAACACGGCATGAAGACCCTCGAGGTCGAAGTCCGCGGCCCGGGCTCGGGCCGTGAATCGGCGCTTCGTGCGCTCCAGGCAGCCGGGTTCAACGTCACCTCCATCCGCGACGTGACCACGATCCCGCACAATGGCTGCCGGCCGCGCAAGCGCCGCCGCGTCTAATTGGGTTTGGCACCCTGCCGCACTCCCCCGCGGCCGGGCTGCCCTATTTTGACTTGCGGCTGAGCGGCGGGCGAGCGCCGCACATTTGAAAGGACGTTACCGTGACCATCCAGAGGAACTGGCAAGAGCTTATTAAGCCGACCAAGCTGGACTTTGTTTCGGGCAGCGACAACGCGCGCGTGGCATCGGTCGTGGCCGAGCCGCTTGAGCGCGGCTATGGACTGACCCTTGGCAACGCGCTGCGTCGCGTCTTGCTGTCGTCGCTGCAGGGCGCCGCGGTGACCGCCATCCAGATCGACGGCATCCTGCACGAATTCTCGTCGCTCCCGGGCGTGCGCGAAGACATCACCGACCTCGTACTCAACGTCAAGGAAATCGCCCTCAAGATGGGCGGCGAAGGCCCCAAGCGCCTGACGCTGAACAAACAGGGCCCGGGTGCCGTGACCGCCGGCGACATCAAGGTCACCGGCGATATCGAAGTGCTGAACCCTGATCTGGTTATCTGTCACCTTGATGACGGCGCCGAGATCAACATCGAGTTCACCGTCGATAACGGCAAGGGCTACGTCGCCGCCGACAAGAACCGCCCCGAAGACGCCCCGATCGGCTTCATCCCGGTGGATTCGCTGTTCTCGCCCGTCCGCCGCGTCTCCTACAAGGTCGACGCGACCCGCGCCGGGGAAAGCCTCGACAAGGATAAGCTGACCCTCACCGTCGAAACCAACGGCGCCATCTCGCCGGAAGACGCCGTGGCCTACGCCGCGCGCATCCTCCAGGACCAGCTCTCGGTGTTCGTCAATTTCGAAGAGCCGACCAAGGAAAAGGCCCAGGACTCCGTCCCGGAACTGGCCTTCAACCCGGCGCTGCTCAAGAAGGTCGACGAGCTCGAGCTCTCCGTCCGCTCGGCCAACTGCCTCAAGAACGACAACATCGTCTACATCGGCGATCTCATCCAGAAGACCGAAGCCGAGATGCTGCGGACCCCGAATTTCGGCCGCAAGTCGCTCAACGAGATCAAGGAAGTTCTAGCCCAGATGGGTCTCCATCTCGGCATGGATGTTCCGAACTGGCCGCCGGAGAACATCGACGATCTGGCCAAACGCTACGAAGACCATTATTAAGCGCCGGCCCGTCGAGAGACGCGCTGCCGCCAGGGAGTAAGAGATGCG
>NZ_JAUSLT010000203.1 GCF_030646015.1 Bradyrhizobium sp. | reverse complement strand
AACATGATGCCCTGGTCGCCGGCGCCCTCTTCCTTGTTGGTGCCGGGCTGCAGCGCGTCGACGCCCTGCGCGATGTCGGCGGATTGCGGATGCAGCAGGATCTCGACGTTGGCCTTCTCCCAGTGAAAGCCCTCCTGCTCGTAGCCGATGTCCTTGATCGCGGCGCGCGCCACGCTTTCGATCTGCTCGTTGGTGACGGATGCGGGACCGCGGGTCTCGCCGGCGATCACCACCCGGTTGGTGGTGGCGAGCGTTTCGCAGGCTGCCCGGATCGCCCAGGGATCGAAGCCCGCCTTCTGGCCTTCGCGGAAAAACAGATCGACAATCTCGTCCGAAATCCGGTCGCAGACCTTGTCCGGATGACCTTCGGAAACCGACTCACTGGTGAACAGATAAGACGCGCGCATCAACCAACCCCTTTTCCGCCTGACCTCGGCGGTCCGTTATCAAAAATGTGCCTGAAGTGTCAGTCGCGACGGCGCGAGATGACGTAGGATTCGTCATAGAACCAGAGCCCGTTATGCTTGCGCAGAACTTCCCTGGTGGCATCGAGAGTGCGGCCGCTTTCTGTCATTTCCGTCAACCGGTCGTCTTCGATCTGGGCGACATACACCGCCGCGTTCCACGCTGCAAAGGCCGTGGAGGTTCCGATCGAGCCGGTGACCTCGTTGGGCAGCGCTTCCATATCATATCGGAAGATCGAGCGGTTATCGGCATATGCATTAAAGTTAAGGTCGCGCCCGGCCGACCCCAGCTCGTATTTCACCGCGCGCAATAGCTCATGACGGCTCACCGCGAAAGGATTTTCTCCGGGCCAGACCGATTGGATAATCTCCAGCCCCGGATCCTGTCCGTGGGAGTGAATTCCGATCAGGCGGCCTCCGGCCCGCAGCGCCCGGGCCAGCGGTGCTATGATACGCTTGGCGCGGAAATTCACAGAAGATTTGGCCCGGTAGGGCTGCGAAGCGATGATCAGGTCGAAATTGGCCTCGGAACGGCCGGCCCGCGGGATGATCGAATCGAGCAAAAACCGGTGGTCCTCCCGGTACAGCACGATGGCGACCGGCCGCTCATAGACCGGCATGCCGGAGCGCGGGCTGACATTGGCCCGCCAGTTCTGCTCCAGAAACGGCCCCAATGCGGCGATCTGGGCCTCGAATTCGCCCGAGGAGGCCCCCTGCAGGGCCACTTCGTGCCAGATCATGCCCGCGGCCGCCGCGGGCGAGGCCGGCGTCAGCCAGGGCGCCTCGGCGTAATACATGTTTGTCAGCACAAAAACGGTCGCCGGGTGCTCGAACAGCCGGTCCGGCACCTTGTCGAGGGTGAGCCGGACATCCTCCAGGCTGAGCTCCTTGCCGGCGATATAGAAGGGCATGTGGGGGAAGCGCCCGTGCATCGAGCGCATCACCCGCGCCAGCACCGTACCGTCGCCGACCCCGGCATCGAACACCCGCAGCGCCGGCGGCCGGGGGTGGATGCTGCCGAGTTCCAGCGCCACCCGCTCGGCGATCACCCGCTTTTCGCTGCAGGTATGGACGAACAGCAGGTACTTCTGGCGGTTCTCGAAAAACCGGAAATTGCCCCTGGGGTCGCGCTTTTCGGCGGGAACCTCGAGCCCGCGCGGCGGCGGCAGACCGCCGGGCGTGGAGGCAGCGATATAGGCCTGAATCCGATCCAGGGTGTCGATGGTGATGCGCTTGCCCTCGCGCAGGCGGTGCACCAGCTTGCCGTCATTGACGGCGCGGCGGCCGAACGTCGATTCCGCCATATCCGCCTGCCGGCAGAACTCGGAGATCAGGCTGAGGATCTGGTCGTTTTTCATGAAGCCGGGTTTGGGAAAGGCGGGTGGGCAGCGAAGGATGGCGCGGGTGTCCTAGCACTGTCTGCCCACCCTTGGAAATGTGCTCCGAGCGGCTCCTGCACCGCGGCATCATCCCGGCCGACGGCAGGTCGACGAATCCAAGCCCCAGAGGAAACGATTTCGGTACAGCCGAGCGACAATTCAGTCTAGAAATCAGGATCGATCGAAGCGGTCGCGTTTTGGCGAGATCCGACTGCCTGTTTCGATTCCTTCCAGATCAAAGGCATGGACTTTGACTTTATCCGACGCCGCAATGAATTCCGCACGACCAGCCCCCCCTGACTCAATCGAGCTTTCCAGTCGGCGCAAACGCGACCTACTCGACCACTTCGAGGGTAACAGCGAGGAACTCGATCGCTGGCGTGAATTCAACGCCGCCTATCACGATGACGACCGCAAGTTCATGCGATTTCTGATTCCGCCCGGCAAGCGAGTGCTCGAACTCGGTTGCAGTCGGGGGGATTTGCTGGCCGCCCTGAAGCCGTCATATGGTGTCGGCGTCGATTTTGGCGCCAAGGCAATCGCGAAGGCGAAGGCTCGGTATCCCCACCTGCATTTCGTTTACGGGGACATCGAAGATCCCGCCACAATGACCTCAATCGAGGGACCGTTCGACTACATCGTGATGGCTGACACGATCGGCATGTTCGACGATATCGACGGCACCTTGCGGCTGACCCAGCGATTGTGCTCGCCTTCGACGCGCAACATCATCGCCTATTACTCGCATATGTGGGAACCGATCCTGAAACTCGCCGAGACGTTACGCCTGCGCAGCAAGCAGCCCGAAATCAATTATATCGCCACCGCCGACTTCCTGAACCTGATGGACCTCGCCGACTTCGAGGTGATCAGCCAGGAGCAGCGCCAATTGCTACCGCGACGCTGGCTCGGGCTTGGGCCGTTTATCAATCGGTACATCGCGCCGCTGCCGGGAATCAGGCAGCTGTGCCTGCGGACCTACATCATAGGACGGCCGGTCCGCCATTTCCCTGACCGCAAATTTTCCGCCAGCGTTCTCATTCCCTGTCGCAACGAGAGGGGCAACATTGAAAACGCGATCCGGCGCATGCCCCGATTCGGAAGTTCTCAAGAAATCCTGTTCGTAGAAGGGAATTCCAGCGACGGCACGTTCGAGGAATGCGAGCGAGTGCGCGAGGCCTATCGGGACAGCTGGGATATCAAGGTTCTGAAACAAGACGGCAAAGGCAAGGGCGACGCGGTTCGCAAGGGGTTCAGCGCCGCGACCGGCGACGTTCTGATGATCCTCGATGCCGATCTAACGATGCCGCCGGAGGCACTGCCGAAATACCACGCCGTGATCGAGAGCGGGAAGGCCGAATTTGTCAACGGCACCCGGCTGGTCTATCCCATGGAAAGCGAGGCGATGCGCCCGCTGAATTTCATTGCCAACCGCTGCTTCGCCTATCTGTTCAGCTATCTCGTCAATACCCGCCTGACCGATACGCTGTGCGGCACCAAGGTGTTGCTGCGAAAGGACTACGAGGTGCTGGCGCGGGAGCGCGCCTATTTCGGCAATTTCGATCCGTTCGGCGATTTCGATCTGATTTTCGGCGCCGCCAAGCAGAACCTGAAAATCGTCGAGACGCCGATCCACTACAAGGCGCGCACCTTCGGCGAAACCCAAATCTCGCGCTTTCGCGACGGCTGGCTGCTATTGAGGATGGTCTGGTTCGCCTATCGCAAGCTCAAGGCTATTTGATTTCTTCGGGTCCGCGCATGCGAGCTTTGCGGCGGACCCGCCTCCGGGCCAGTCAGGAAAAGCGCCCCCCTACTTCCCCCACACCTCGTTGGCGACATCGACCGCGAGCTTCAGTTTCGCCCACTGCTCTTCCTCGGTCAGCAAATTGCCTTCCTCGGTGGAAGCGAAACCGCACTGCGGCGATACCGCGAGCTGGTCCAGCGGGACGAACTTGCTCGCCTCTTCCAGCCGCCGCTTGATGTCTTCCTTCTTTTCCAGCTCGCCCGATTTCGAGGTGATGACGCCGACCACCACGATCTTGTTGCCCTTCGGCAGATAGCGCAGCGGCTCGAAGCCGCCGGCGCGCTCGGAATCGTATTCGAGGAAATAGCCGTCGTAATTGGTGCCGGCCAGCATGGTTTCCGCCACCGGCTCATAGCCGCCGGACGAAATCCAGGTGGAGCGGAAATTGCCGCGGCAGACATGCGTGGTGATGGTCATGTCGGCCGGCCGCTCGGCGATCGCGTAGTTGATAATCCGGGCGTAGATTTCCTGCAGGCCGTCGGGATTGTCGCCGCGCTCGCGGGCCTTCTGCAACTCTTCCTGCGAACAGAGATAGGCCCACACCGTATCGTCGAACTGGAGGTAACGGCAGCCGGCATCGTAAAATGCCTTGACCGCCTTGCGGTAGGTCTTGCCGAGATCCTCGTAGAACGCATCGAGATCGGGATAGACGTCTTTCGAGATCGCCCTGCGGCCGCCGCGGAAGTGCAGCACCGCCGGCGAAGGGATCGTCATCTTCGGCATCACATGCGCGGCGTCCGCATGTTTCTTCAGGAAGCGGAAATGGTCCAGCATCGGATGGTCGGCGGGAAAATCGAGCTTGCCGATCACCCGCACCGCGTCATGCCGGGTCTCCACGCCTGCGAACTGGATGCCGGTCTCGGGATGAAACAGTTCGCATCCCGTCAGCTTGGCGAGAAAGTCAAAATGCCACCAGGAGCGACGGAATTCGCCGTCGGTCGCGAGCTTCAGGCCGATCGAGGCCTGCTTGTGCACGACCTTTTCGATCTCCATGTCCTCGGCCTTGCGCAGGTCGTCGGCGGAGATCTCGCCCTTCTCCAGCCTGGCGCGCGCCTCCTTGATGCGCGGCGGCCGCAACAGGCTGCCGACCTCGTCGGCGCGGAAAGGGGCTTTGGTTCGCTGCATGGTCTCAACTCCCGAGGATTTTCATAGCGTTTTCAGGCGAAGTGGGTACCGGTCCGCGTCAAGCAAACGCATCAAAACAAACTAGTGTGCGACGGTGCCGGAGACGCCGAGAAAGCGTTCCAGGACGGCGGGATCGGCCTTCAACGTGCTGCTTGCCGCATCATGGACGATCGCGCCGCGCTCCAATATCACAACGCGGTCGGCAAGCCCTAGAATCTTTTGCGCGTTCTGCTCGACAATAACAGAACAAATGCCGCCGGCCCGGGTGATGGTGCCCAGCGCCTCGAGCAGTTCCTCGACGATGATCGGGGCCAGCCCCTCGGTCGGCTCATCCAGCAGCAGCACCTTCGGATTGAGCGTCAGCGCGCGGCCGATCGCCAGCATCTGCTGCTCGCCGCCGGAAAGCTGGTTACCGAAATTGTTGCGGCGCTCTTTCAGCCGCGGAAACATCTCGTAGACCTTTGCCACCGTCCACGGCCCCGGCTGGGCGACGGCGGTCATGTTCTCCTCCACCGTCAGCGAACGGAAGATGTTGCGCTCCTGCGGCACCCAGCCGATGCCCGTCCGCGCCCGCTGATCCGGCCGCATCGCGGTGATGTCGATCCCGCCGAGGGAGATGGTGCCGCCGAAACGGCGGGTGATCCCGACGATCGAATTGATCAGCGTGGTCTTGCCGGTGCCGTTGCGGCCCAATAGCGCCAGCACCTGGCTTTCCGGCAGGCGAAGCGACATTCCGGGCAATACCACCGCTTCGCCGTAACCGGCGCGCAGGCCTTCGATGGCGAGGAGATCAGGCATCGGCGGCCTCGCCGAGGTAGACCGCCTTCACCCTGGGATCGCGCGCCACCTCGTCCGGCGGGCCCTCCACCAGCATCGCGCCATTGACCAGCACCGAAATGCGGTCGGCGAACGAGAACACCAGATCCATGTCGTGCTCGATCAGGAGCACCGTGACGTCGCGCGGCAACGCCGCCACGGCCGCGAGGATATCGTGGCGCTCGCTTTCGGGCACGCCGGCGGCCGGCTCGTCCAGCAGCAGCACGCGCGGCCTGGCGGCAATGGCGACCGCGATCTCGAGCAGGCGCTGTTTTCCGTAAGGCAGGGTCACCGTCAGCTCGTTCATGACGTCGAGCAGGTGGAATCGCGCCAGATTCTCCGCGATCTCGGCATTGACGTCGTCGCGCGTCCCCATCCGGCGCCACCAGTCGCCGCCGCGGCCGAGCCGCTCGGAGACCGCAAGCCCGATGGTCTCGAGCGGCGTCAGATCGGCATAGAGCTGGTTGATCTGGAAGGTGCGCGACAGCCCACGCAGCACCCGGGTGTGGACGGCCAGGTCGGTGATGTCGTTGCCCTCCAGCAGAATGCGCCCCGCATCGGGCTTGAGCACCCCGGTCAGGAGGTTGATGACGGTGGTCTTGCCGGCGCCGTTCGGGCCGATCAACGCGTGGCGGGCGCCCTGCTCTATCCTGAGCGACAGGTCCTGGGTGACCTTGAGGCCGCCGAAGCGCTTCTCCAGTCCGATCGTTTCCAGCGCAACCGTCATGACGCGTCACTTTCGGGAACCACAACGACCGCCTTGCGTCCGGCAAGCCGCCGGATCACCAGGTTGGGCAGCCACAGGGCCCAGCGATGCATGCGGGCCCGGCCGACCAGCACGATCACGACCAGCACGAGGCCGATCCAGAATAGCCAGTATTGCGGCGTGATGGTCTGGAAAACCTCCTGGAGCATCTTGAATACGACCGCCCCGATCAGCCCGCCGTAGAGATAACCGGTACCACCGATGACGAGGACCAGCATCAGATCGGCCGATTTTTCGAACGAGAACACATCCAGCGAGGCCAGCGCCGTGGTCTGGGTGAACAGCGCTCCCGCGATCCCCGCGTAAAACGCCGACAGCGTATAGACCGCGATCAGCCGCCGGTTGACCGGGATGCCGATCGCAGCGGCCCGCAACGGATTGTTCCGGATCGCGCGCAGCGACAGGCCGAACGGCGAATGGACGATCCGGCGCGCCAGCAGGAACAACAGGAACAGCACGATCAGGCAGTACCAGAAGCCGGTCTTGCCGAACATATCGAAGGCAAACATGCCGAGGAGCGGCTGCATCTCGATGCCCTGCAGCCCGTCGGTGCCGCCGGTGATATTGGAGAAGCGTTCGCCAAGCGCCTCCATCAACAGCGCGATGCCGAGCGTCACCATCAGCCGCGTCAGGTCGACGCCGCGGATAACGAGGAAGCTGGTGAAGAAGCCGAGCACCATCGCGGCGAAGCCCGCGACGACCAGCGCAATGACGGGCTCGTTGATGATGCCGTGCAGCGCCAGCAATCCCGCCGAGTAGGCGCCGACGCCGAAGAAGGCAGCGTGTCCGAGCGAGACGATGCCGGCGTAGCCGAGGATCAGGTCGAGCGACAGCGCGAACAGCGCCAGCCGCAGGATGTCGGTCATGATCAGGTAGCGCGACGGAAACAGCAAAGGACAGGCCAGCACCAGCACCCAGAACACTACTTCGCTGATACGCCAGCGGCCGCTCGCCATCGCAGAGGTGGAGACATCGTTGCTCGCGCTCATCGGCGTCAACGCGTGGCCGTGCGGCCGAACAGACCGTTCGGACGCCAGATCAAAATCACGATCATGATGGTGTAGATCACGAACGGTCCCATCTTGGGCACGTAATACTTGCCGGCGACATCGCCGATGCCGAGCAGCAGGGAGGCCAGAAATGGCCCGGTGATACTGGAGGAGCCGCCGACGGTGACCACGATCAGGAAGTAGATCATGAACTTCAGCGGAAAATACGGGTCGAGCCCGAGGATCTCGGCGCTGAGTGCGCCGCCGAGGCCGGCCAGCCCGCAGCCGAACGCAAAGGTAAAGGCGAACACCTGCGGCACGTTGATGCCGAGCCCGGAGGCGGCGCGGGGATCGTCGACCGCCGCCCGCAGCCGGCTGCCGAACCGGGTGCGCGCCAGCACCAGTTGAAGCGCCACGGTCAGCAGGCCACAGATCACGATGATCATCAGCCGGTAGCGGCCGATGCCGACGCCGAAGAAATCGATCTGCCCCTCCAGCGCCGCCGGCAGCTTGATGAAGATCCGCGACGATCCCATGATGTAGTCGACCGCCGCCACCGACATGAAGACGAGGCCGACAGAGAACAGCACCTGGTCGAGATGGCTTCTGGTGTAGAGGTGACGGTAGAGCGAACGTTCCAGCGCCACGCCGATCGCCGCACTCACGACGAACGCCAGCGGCAGCGCGGCGAAGAACGGCCAGCCGGACTGGTTGACCAGCACCGCGCAGACATAGCCGCCGGTCATGGCGAACGCGCCATGCGCAAGGTTGACGAAGTTCATCAGCCCGAGCGTGACGGCAAGGCCGCAGGCCAGCACGAACAGCAACATGCCGTAGGCGACGCCGTCGAACAGGATGGTGAACAGCGTGGTCATCTAGAGTAGGCCCTCATGCTGAGGAGGCCCCAACGGGTCCGAACCCGTTGGGGTCGTCTCGAAGCACGAGGGCCTCGCTCCGCTGCCCATCCTTCGAGACGCCCGCCAAGAGGCGGGCTCCTCAGGATGAGGCTCACCTCTCAGCCGCACAGGTTATTTCTTCGTCTTGCCGGAATCCTTGACAGCCTCGAAAGTCGCGAATTCGACGTTGTAGAGCTCGCCGTCGACCTTCTCGACCTTGCGGATATAGATGTTCTGCACGATGTCGCGGGTTTCCGGATCGATCGAGATCGGGCCGCGCGGGCTTTCCCACTTCATCCCTTTCATGGCAGCGATCAGCGCATCGCCGTCGGTCTTGCCGCCGGTCTTCTTCAGCGCCTCGTAGATCAGGTGGATGCCGTCATAACCGCCGACCGCCATGAAACCCGGACGGCTGTTGAAGGCCTTCTTGTAGGCGGCGACGAACTCCTTGTTCATCGCGGAGGGGTGGGCCGCCGAATACAAATGCGCAGTGACGGCGCCGAGCGCGGCATCGCCCATGTTGTTCAGGAGATCGTCGTCCATCACGTCGCCGGGACCGATTACCTTGATGCCGCTCTTGTCGAGCCCGCGCTCGGCAAATTGCTTCATGAAGTTGCCGCCCTGCCCGGCGGGTACGAACACGAACATCGCATCGGGCTTGGCATCCTTCATCCGCTGCAGGAACGGCGCAAAGTCGGGATTGGCCAGGGGAACCTTGACCTCTTCGACGATCTCGCCGCCGCCGGCGGTGAAATTCTGCTTGAAGAAGTTCAGCGCGTCGTTGCCGGGCGCGTAGTCGGAGGTCAGCGTCGCGACCTTCTTGATGCCGTTCTTGGCAGCCCAGTCGCCGATGATGGTGGAGGATTGCGCCAGGGTAAAACTGGTGCGCACGATATAGGGCGAGCGCTCGGTGATGATCGAGGTGCCGGCCGCCATCACGATTTGCGGGATCTTGCCCTGGGTTGCCAGCGGCGCCGCGGCAAGGGCTGCCGGGGTAACGCCGAAGCCGGCGATGAAATTGACCTTGTCGTTGACGATCAGTTCCTGCGCGATGCGCTTGGTATTGTCTGGAACCGCGCCGTCGTCCTTCAGGATGATCTCGATCTTCCTGCCGGCGACGGTATCGCCCTTCTGCTGCATGTAGAGCTTGACCGCATTGTCGATCTGCTTGCCGGTCGACGCCTGGCCGCCCGTCATCGGCAGGATCAGGCCGATCTTCACGCTCTCCTGCGCGCTGGCCGGAGCTGCTCCAGCCGCGACGGCGAGTGCGATGCCCGTGGCAGCCAACGACAATAAATCAGTGCGAATCGACATGAACGCTCTCCCCTGGTCGGTTTCGTGCTTCGAACCGAGTATCCCGGCTTTTGCCGTACCATAACCCCGATCTTTCAGCCATGTGCCGTCGCGGCATGACGTCCTATATCGGCGCGGCATGGCGACCCCCGCGCGGCAGGGTCAATAGCAGTCGCCCGAACGCCCGGCCGGCCGTGCCGCAATTCCCGGCCAGTTGACCGGGCCGGTCTCGGATGTGAGTATACGGTATAAAGTTACCAACAATCCCGACGAAGTACAATTCTATCAGTTCTACTGATGCGTTAGACTGACGCAATCCGGCAGAGCGACGTCGTGGACGCGCCGGATCCATCGGGGGAGCGATCGGGAGCGCCCACGAGAACTCACCAGACACGGTTGCGACCTCAAGCAAATGTCCACAGGCACCCGCCATCTTGTCGTCGCCCTTGCCGTCACGCTTGCGTCGTGCGGCCTGGGCGGATGCGGATCCATCAACGAAAAGCTCGCGGCCGGAATGAGCGATGCCATCCCGCAATGGGCCGGTGGCATGCCCGCCGATGCCCCGCCGAGGCCCGGTACCGCGAAATACGACGAGTTCATGCAGGAACGGGAAAAGAAACGACTGCAGCCCGCTGCGGAAAGAGATGACGCCAAACCCGACGCGTCATCAGCGGAGCGCATGCGATAGACCGCGAGCAACCATTAACGATGATCCGCTTAGCGATTGTGTGTTCCGGTATCGATCTACTAAGAATGCACGATCGCTTTGTGCATGAGAGCGATTCGAGAGTCGCCCGGAGCGAGTGGGCCTAGTGGACGCCAAGAGAAGCGAAGCCGAGCAAACCAGGAGTCTGGTCATAGGTGGCACGGGACTGGTCGGCGGCTATATCGTCGAGCACCTCCTGCGCGTGGACCAACGGCCATTTGTCCTGTCGAGATCGCACCGGAGCACACCGGGAGTCGATTGGTTCCATGGCGATCTGGAGAAGCCGGATTCACTGAAGTTTCCGCCATTCACGACGCTGTTTTGCACCGCTGACGCCATTCTCCTGGCCAACGCCCTGCCCCGGCTGTTCAACCCGTCCCTGAAGCGAGTTGTCGTCTTCAGTTCGACCAGCGTGATCACGAAGCAGGACACCGAAGTCGAAGCCGAACGCGAGATGATAGGAAGGCTTGCCGATGCCGAGCGAAGAATCGCGGCGGCGTGTGAAGCGCACAATGTGGGCTGGACGATATTGCGTCCCACGCTGATCTACGCTGAAGGGCGCGACACCAATATCACGCCGCTGTCGCGGCTTATTCGCAGGTTCGGCTTCATGCCGCTGGTCGGCGGAGCGCCGGGTTTGCGCCAGCCGGTACATGCGGAGGATCTGGCGATCGGCGCGCTTGCCGCGGCCTCGAGCCGCGCTGCGATCAACAAGTTCTATTCGCTGCCGGGCGGCGAGACGCTCGCCTACCGGGAAATGATCGGCAGGATTTTCGACGGCTTGCGGATGCCACGGCGCATGATTTCGGTGCCGCCTTCATTGTGGCGAGCCGGCTTCCTGGTGGCGCGTCGGCTGTTTCCGGGCGCCAATGTCGCGATGGGCATCCGCATGATGAAGGACATGACCTTCGATTCCGCGCCGGCTACGCGCGACTTCGGCTGGAATCCGAGAGCGTTCAATCCGAAATTCGACTAAAGCCTCGCATCAGTCCATGAACACCACGGTCTTGCGGCCGTTGAGGATCACGCGATCCTCTAGATGATGGCGCATGGCGCGCGCCAGCACGCGGCGTTCGATGTCGCGGCCCTTGCGAACCAGGTCTTCGGGCGTATCGCGGTGGCTGATGCGCTCGACGTCCTGGTCGATGATCGGCCCCTCATCGAGCGCGCTGGTGACGTAATGCGCGGTGGCGCCGATCAGTTTGACGCCGCGCTCATGTGCCTGGTGATAGGGCCGCGCGCCCTTGAAGCCCGGCAGGAACGAATGATGGATGTTGATGCAGCGCCCCGACAGCCTGGCCGACATCTCGTCCGACAGGATCTGCATGTAGCGCGCCAGCACCACGAGGTCCGTCCTGGTCTCGCCGACGAGATTCCAGACTGCAGTCTCCTGCTCGCGCTTGGTCTCCTTGGTGACCGGCAAATAGTGAAACGGAATCTCGCCGAAATCGAGATTGCTGTAGGTGTCGCGCGGATGGTTGGAAACGATCGCGGTCGGGATCATCTCGAGTTCGCCGGTGCGCCAGCGATAAAGGATATCGGCGAGGCAGTGATCGGATTTCGAGACCAGCAGCATGACCCGGCGGCGGCTGGCGCGGTCGCGCATCAGCCACTCCATGCCGAAGCGTTCGGCGATCGCCCCGAAGCCGGTTTGCAGCGACGCCAGATTGACCGCGAGATCGGCGGCATTGAACACCACCCGCATGAAGAAATGACCGGTCTCGACGTCGTTGAACTGCTGGGCATCGAGAATATTCTGCCCGTTATGGGCCAGGAACGTCGATACGGCCGAAACGATGCCGGGGCGATCCGGGCAGGACAATGTCAGAACGAACTGATGATCGGGCATGGCGAGCTTGATGACTTCCGGGAGACGGGGACGGAACAGCGATTTGCGGCCTGCTCTATCACCCGGAACGCCCTTGCGCCAATCCCGGTCGGAGCGTCATGATGAACAAACAACAGGCGACCCGAGCTCGAGCAGGATCATGGCTGACAGACTGAACGGCTATCGCATTCTCATCCTGGAAACACGCGAAGAGGCGCAGTTTTCCCGCCTGCTCACCGAGCAGGGCGCGGACGTGCTGCAATGTCCGATGTTCACCATCCGCGACGCGCCGGATTCCGCGCCGGTCGAGGCCTGGATCGGCCGCTTCATCGCAAGACCCTGCGACGATCTGGTGCTGATGACCGGCGAGGGTCTGCGGCGGCTGATGAAGGTGGCGCGGCGGACCGGCGTCGACCAGGATTTTGTCACCGCACTCGGCAAGGCGCGCAAGTTCGCGCGAGGTCCCAAGCCCGGCAAAGCGCTGCGCGAGATCGGGCTGGAGCCGCAAATGACGACGGAGAAGCCGACCTCGGAGGGAATCACCGAGATGCTGTCGCGCGTCGATCTTGCGGGCCATCGCGTCGGCCTGCAGCTCTACCCGGACAAGGATCACTCGACGCTGATCGGCGCGATCACGGCGCAAGGCGCTGACGTCGATGCCGTGCTGCCCTATGTCTACGACGCGCAGGCCGCCGAAACCAACATCATCACCGCGATCGACGAGATGGCGCAGGGCCGTATCGACGCGATTGCGCTGACCAGTTCGGGCCAGGCGCGCCGCCTGTTCGACGTCGCGCGGGCGCATGGATGTGAAGCGCGTTTGCGCGAGGGGCTGGCGCGCACGCCGATCGCCTCGGTCGGGCCCGTGGTGTCCGACGAACTCAAGTCCCAAGGCTTGCGCACCGACATCGCGCCCGCCAACGACGCCTTCTTCATGAAGCCGTTGATATCGGCGATGGCGGCGACGCTCGGCAAGACCGCGCCGCGCAACGCCGCTAAAGCTTGATCAAGGCCTGCCGCTAATCCACCTTGGCGCCGGCGAACTTCACCACCTTGCCCCATTTTTCCGTCTCATCCGCCACCAGTCTGCCGAAATCAGCCGGCGAGCCCGGCAGCAGGACGGCGCCAAGTTCACCGAACCGCGCCTTCGCCGCGGGATCGGCCAGGATGGCGTTGACGGCCTTGTTCAACGTCTCGACGATCTCGGGGGGCGTGCCCTTCGGCGCGGAGAGGCCATACCAGGCGCTGGCTTCGTAGCCCGGCAGGAAATCGGCCACCGTCGGCAGGTCCGGCAACACCTCCGACCGCGTCGTGCTGGTGACCGCGAGACCCCGCAGCTTGCCCGCCTTGACGTGCCCGGCGCAGGTCGGAAGGTTGTCGAACATCACCTGAACCTGTCCGGCGAGCAGATCGGTCAACGCCGGCGCGCCGCCGCGGTAGGGCACGTGCAGCATGTCGATGCCCGTCAGCATCTTGAACAATTCGCCCGACATATGGATCGTGGAGCCGTTGCCGGAGGACGCCATGTTGAGCTTGCCGGGATTGGCCTTGGCGTAGGCGATCAGTTCGGGGATGGTCTTGACCGGAACCTCGGGGTTCACCACCACCACGTTGGGAAAACGGATGATGCCCGCGATCGGCACGGCCTCCTGCAGGAAATTGAAATTGAGCTTGCTGTAGAGCGTCGCGTTGATGGCGTTGGCCGGAGCAACCAGAAACAGCGTGTAACCGTCAGGCGCGGCCCGCAGCGCCGCCTCGGTGGCGATGTTGGTGCCGCCGCCGGGCCGGTTCTCGATCACGAATGACTGACCGAGCCGCTCCGAGAGCCACTGCCCCATCAGTCGCGCGGTCATGTCCGCCGAGCCGCCGGGGGTGTAGCCGATGATCAGGCGAATGGGACGCGTCGGATAGCTTTGCGCTTTGGCGCTCGGCGAAACGACTGGCAGCAGGGCGGCGCCTGCGGCCAGATGCAAGAATTGGCGACGCGGAAATTTCATCATGCTTCCCCCGAACATAACCTTCGCTGCGGCTCGGCAATCCCATATGGAACAATGCCGCCGCGCGATTATGGTTTTCTCGGGCGAAGCGTACCTTTGGCCGGGCGCATCTTACAAGCGGGATAAATCGAATCCGCCCGGGCGGAAATCACTTCTGTTCGCTGAGATACGCCTGATAGGCCAGCCGGATGCCTTCCTCGAGCGAGGTGCTGGCGCGCCAGCCCAGTCTGGCGAGGCGGCTGACGTCGAGCAGCTTGCGCGGCGTGCCGTCGGGCTTCGAGGCGTCGAAGCTGATCTCGCCGGTGTATCCTACCGTGGCGGCGACCACCCGCGCGAACTCGGCGATGGTGATGTCCTCGCCGGTGCCGATGTTGACCAGTTCCTCGCTGGAATAGGTCTTCATCAGATGCACGCAGGCATCGGCCATGTCATCGACATAGAGAAATTCCCTCCGCGGCGTGCCGGTGCCCCAGACCACGACGTTCCCGACGCCGGCAACCTTCGCTTCATGAAAGCGGCGGATCAGGGCAGCGACGACGTGGCTGTATTCCGGATGATAATTGTCGCCGCGCCCGTACAAATTGGTCGGCATCACATTGATGAAGTCGGAGCCATACTGGCTGCGATAGGCCTCGACCATCTTGATGCCGGCGATCTTGGCGATGGCATAGGGCTCGTTGGTCGGCTCAAGCGGCCCGGTCAGCATCGAATCCTCGCGCAGCGGCTGCGGCGCCAGCTTGGGATAGATGCAGGAGGAGCCGAGAAACATCAGCTTCTCAGTTCCGTTGAGATGCGCGGCGTGAATCACATTGGCCGCGATGATGAGGTTCTCGTAGATGAATTCGGCGCGCAGCGTATTGTTGGCGACGATGCCGCCGACCTTCGCCGCCGCCAGAAACACGGCTTGCGGCCGCGCCTTGGCGAACCAGCCGGCGACCGCGGCCTGATCGCGCAGATCGACCTCGTTGCGTTTGACCGTCAGCAGGCGGACATCTTCCTGGCCGAGCCGGCGCACCAGCGCGCCGCCGACCATGCCGCCATGGCCGGCAACGAAGACCGTCTTGCCCTTCAGCTCAAACGGGGTTCTTGCCATTGGCGACCTCCCGCCGCGCAATCGCGAGATCGCCCGCCACCATTTCGCTGACCAGCTGCGCGAACGTCGTCGTCGGCTTCCAGCCGAGTTTGTCGCGCGCCTTGCTGGCGTCGCCAACCAGGAGATCGACTTCGGTGGGCCGGAAATAGGCAGGATCGATGCGAACCAGGGTCTTGCCGGATTTCGCATCGACGCCGGTTTCGTCGACACCCTTGCCGCGCCATTCGATGCCGCGGCCGACTTCCGCGAACGCCAATTCGACGAATTCACGCACCGAGCGGGTCTGACCGGTCGCCAGCACGAAATCGTCGGGTTCATCCGCCTGCAATATCCTGTACATGCCCTCGACATAATCCCTGGCATGCCCCCAATCGCGCTTGGCGCTGAGATTGCCGAGATAGAGCGTGTCTTCGAGACCGGTCTCGATGCGGGCGACGCTGCGGGTGATCTTGCGGGTCACGAAGGTTTCGCCGCGGATCGGGCTTTCATGATTGAACAGGATGCCGTTGGAGGCATACATGCCGTAGGCCTCGCGGTAGTTCACCGTGATCCAGTAGCCGTACAGCTTGGCGACGCCATAGGGCGAGCGCGGATAGAACGGCGTGGTTTCTTTCTGCGGAACCTCCTGGACCAGACCATACAATTCCGAGGTGGAGGCCTGATAGAACCGGGTCTCCTTTTCCATGCCGAGAATCCGGATGGCTTCGAGCAGCCGCAGCACGCCGACGCCGTCGGCATTCGCGGTATATTCCGGACTTTCGAAGCTGACGCCGACATGACTCTGCGCCGCGAGATTGTAGATCTCGGTCGGCCGGATCTGCTGCATCAGCCGGATCAAATTGGTCGAATCCGTCATGTCGCCGTAATGCAGCAGGAACGGCACGTTGCCGGCATGCGGGTCTTCGTAAAGGTGGTCGATGCGCGCGGTGTTGAACGAGGACGATCGACGCTTGATGCCGTGCACGGTGTAGCCGAGGCCGAGCAGATATTCGGCGAGATAGGCACCGTCCTGGCCGGTGACGCCGGTGATCAGCGCCACGCGCCGTTTTGAATCCTGAACCGTCATGTCTTCTCCAACAACGCCAAGGCTACCCAAAAGCAACTACCCAAGAGCAGCCGGGCGACGACGAACTACCAAACGTTGCGCTGGACCGGCCAGTCACTTCGGTCCCAAGGACGCAAGCCGGGCGGCCAAACCCCTATCATGCCCCCCTTCCCCCAAGCAAATCGATCCCCGGGAGGCCGTTACCGGCCAGGCGTCACCGGGCTTGCGGGTTACGGAGCCTTGGACCACAATCAACACACGTGAGGACAGATGCCGAATGACTGGAATCCAGCCATTCCGGCATCTGAGCCCAGCCAGAACCCAAGAAAAGCCAATAAAGGGAGAAGCACATGCGTAAATTGATGATGGCTGCGGCCGTCGCGCTGCCGATGTTCGGCACGGCTGCGATCGCGCAGGAGACGGTCAAGATCGCCTATATCGACCCGTTGTCGGGCGGCGGCGCCAGCATTGGCGAAATCGGCCTGAAGACCTTTCAGTTCCTCGCCGAGGAGTTGAACGCCAAGGGCGGTGTTCTCGGCAAGAAGGTCGAAATCGTCGCTTTCGACAACAAGACCAATCCGCAGGAGAGCCTGATCCAGGCCCAGAAGGCCATCGATCAGGGCATCCGGATTCTGACCCAGGGCAACGGCTCCTCGGTCGCCGGCGCGCTGACGGATTTCGTTTCAAAATACAACGAGCGCAATCCCGGCAAGGAAGTGCTGTACTTCAACTATGCCGCGGTCGATCCGGTCCTGACCAATGAGAAGTGCAGCTTCTGGCATTTCCGCTGGGATGCCAACTCCGACATCAAGATGGAGGCGCTCACCAACTACATGAAGACCGCGACCGCCATCAAGAACGTCTATCTGATCAATCAGGATTACTCGTTCGGCCACTCGGTCCGAACCGCCGCCAAGTCGATGCTCGGCGCCAAGCGGCCGGACATCAAGATCGTCGGTGACGAACTGCATCCGCTGCTGAAAATCACCGATTTCGCGCCCTATATCGCCAAGATCAAGGCATCGGGCGCCGACACCGTGGTGACCGGCAACTGGGGCCAGGATTTCGCGCTGCTGCTGAAAGCTTCGGCGGACGCCGGATTGAAGGTGAACTGGTACACCTATTACGCCGGCGGCACCGGCGGCCCGACCGCCATCAAGCAGGCCAACCTCAACCATCAGGTGTTCCAGGTCGGCGAAGGCATTGCCAACCTCGACAACAAGCCGTCGCAGGAATTCGAGAAGGCACTGCGCGCGAAATACGACTTCAGCCTGTTCTACCCCCGCGCCGTCAACCAGATGCGCATGCTGGCGGCCGCCGCCGACAAGGCCAAGTCGGTCGATCCGATCAAGCTTGCGGGCGCACTCGAAGGCATGGAGTTCGACGTCTTCAACGGCGGCAAGGGCAACATGCGGAAGGACGACCACCAGTTCTTCCAGCCGATCTACATTTCCTCGCTCGGCGAGCGCACCGCAAAGGAACCGTTCGACGAGGAAAAGACCGGCTGGGGCTGGAAACTCATCGCCAAGATCGATGTCGCCCAGACCATGCTGCCGACAACCTGCAAGATGGAACGGCCGAAGTAATCATTCACGCGTAACCCGTCCGCCCCGGGCCTCCGGGGCGGACGCGTCCCCTATTCCCCAGGCGGTGCGCCGTGCTTGAACTGATCGTCATCTCCACACTGAACGGTGTGCTGTACGGTATGCTGTTGTTTTTGATGGCGAGCGGGCTCACCGTCATCTTCAGCATGCTCGGCGTGCTGAACTTCGCGCATGCCAGCTTCTACATGATCGGCGCGTTCTTCGGATTTCAGATCAGCCGCTGGTTCGGCTTCTGGCCCGCGCTCGTGATCGCGCCATTGCTGGCCGGCGCACTCGGTGCCGCCGTCGAGCGCTACGGCCTGCGCCGCGTGCACAAGAACGGCCACGTCGCCGAACTGCTGTTCACCTTCGGCCTCGCCTTTGCGATCGAGGAAATCGTGCAGATCATCTGGGGCAAGAGCCCGGTCGATTTCCGGGTGCCGTCGTTGCTGGATTTTCCGGCCTTCACGATCTTCTCGACCAACTACCCCGCCTACAAGATGTTCATGCTGCTGGTCTCCATCGTCATCTTCATCGGGCTCTTGATCGTCCTGAAGAAGACCCGGATCGGGCTGATCGTGCAGGCTGCGCTGACGCATCCGCACATGGTGGGCCATCTCGGACACAACGTCGGCCGTATCTTCATGCTGGTGTTCGGCGTCGGCACCGCGCTCGCCGCGGTCGCCGGCGTGATCGCCGGTCCGGCGCTGGTGACGCAGGCCAACATGGCCGGACTGCTCGGACCGATCCTGTTCGTGGTCGTCGTGGTCGGCGGACTGGGCTCACTGCCCGGGGCCTTCGCCGCCTCGCTGCTGATCGGGCTGGTGCAGACCTTTGCGGTATCGATGAACG
>NZ_JAUSLT010000198.1 GCF_030646015.1 Bradyrhizobium sp. | reverse complement strand
CGGCCGATGCTCGCGATCGTCGGCTCGCGCAACGCCTCCGGCGCCGGGCTGAAATTCGCCGGCACCCTGGCGCGCGACCTCTCGGACGCCGGGTTCGTCATCGTCTCGGGGCTGGCGCGCGGCATCGATCAGGCGGCGCATCGCGCCAGTCTTGCGGGCGGCACCGTGGCGGTATTGGCCGGCGGGCATGACCGGATCTATCCGCCCGAACACGAAGACCTGCTGGCGTCGTTGCTGGAGTCCGGCGGGGCGGCGATTTCCGAAATGCCGATGGGGCATGTGCCGCGCGCCCGCGATTTTCCACGGCGCAACCGGCTGATCTCGGGGGCGGCGCTCGGCGTCGTCGTGGTCGAGGCTGCGCTTCGCTCGGGATCACTGATCACGGCGCGGATCGCCGCCGAACAGGGCCGCGAGGTGTTCGCGGTGCCGGGCTCGCCGCTCGATCCGCGCGCCGCCGGCACCAACGACCTGATCAAACAGGGCGCGACGCTGACCACCGAGGCGTCCGACATCATCAGCGCCGTCGAGCCGATCATGGGACGTCCGCTGCAATTGCGTGAGCCGGACGACGAGCCGATTGATGTCGAACCCGAGGCGGGCGACCGCGCCCGCATCACCGCCCTGCTCGGTCCAACGCCCGTGCTGCTGGACGACCTGATCCGGATGGCCGGCGCCTCGCCGTCGGTGGTGCGCGCCGTGCTGCTGGAGCTTGAACTCGCCGGCCGCCTGGAGCGCCACGGCGGCGGGCTGGTGTCGATGATCTAGCCGCATCCCCTCACGACAGCTTCCTTTTGCTGCGCAGCCTCACCCGCTCCTCGGCTTCCAGTTGCGCCATGTCGAGCAGACGCACGAGGACGCCGAGCCGGTGGAGCCGCGCCAGCAGGGCCAGATCGGCGACGCTCTCCGCGATGAAGCTCGCGGCTTCATCCGGCCCGCCATCCCCCGGCGGATCATCTGATAGCAGGCCCTCGCCCCTGCCCGGGGGCAAGCGCGTCCGCCGGCGTCCTGTCCTGGTCAAAAAGTCACATCCACCCCCGTGTATCGTTACAATCTACACCCTCTGTGAGCGCAACTACAGGACGCATATTGCAACTCCCATGATAATTTAGCGGGCCCTTTTCCGGCGCTTTCCACATCAGTTCATTTGACAGGGGCGGCCTCACCACCCATGTTCGCTTCGAAACGGCCGACGCGAGTCTCGCGGAACCGGCCTTTATTTTCCCCGTAAGCCATTGGAATGACATGAATATCGTCATTGTCGAGTCGCCGGCGAAAGCCAAGACGATCAACAAATATTTGGGCGCCTCCTACGAGGTTCTGGCCTCGTTCGGCCATGTCCGCGATCTCCCGGCCAAGAACGGATCGGTCGATCCGGACGCCAACTTCCAGATGATCTGGGAGATCGACCCCAAGGCGGCCGGCCGGCTCAACGACATCGCCAAGGCACTCAAGGGCGCCGACAAACTGATCCTCGCAACCGACCCCGATCGCGAAGGCGAAGCGATCTCCTGGCACGTGCTCGAAGTGCTGAAGGAGAAGCGCGCGCTCAAGGACCACAAGATCGAACGCGTGGTGTTCAACGCCATCACCAAGCAGGCGGTGACCGAGGCAATGAAGAACCCGCGCCAGATCGATGGCGCGCTGGTCGACGCCTATATGGCGCGCCGCGCGCTGGACTATCTGGTCGGCTTTACGCTGTCGCCGGTGCTGTGGCGCAAACTGCCGGGCGCGCGCTCGGCGGGCCGCGTCCAGTCGGTGGCGCTGCGGCTGGTCTGCGACCGCGAGCTCGAAATCGAAAAATTCATTCCGCGCGAATACTGGTCGCTGGTCGCGACCCTGACGACGCCGCGCGGCGACGCCTTCGAGGCGCGGCTGATCGGCGCCGACGGCAAGAAGATCCAGCGCCTCGACATCGGCACCGGCGCGGAAGCCGAAGACCTCAAGAAGGCGATCGAATCCGCCAACTTCTCGGTTTCCACCGTCGAGGCAAAGCCGGCACGGCGCAATCCGCACGCGCCCTTCACCACCTCGACGCTGCAGCAGGAAGCCAGCCGCAAGATGGGCTTTGCGCCGGCGCACACCATGCGGATCGCGCAGCGGCTCTATGAGGGCATCGACATCGGCGGCGAGACCACCGGTCTCATTACCTATATGCGTACCGACGGCGTGCAGATCGACGGTTCGGCGATCACGCAGGCGCGCACCGTGATCGGCGAGGATTACGGCAAGGCCTATGTGCCGGAGACGCCGCGGCTGTACCAGACCAAGGCCAAGAACGCCCAGGAAGCGCACGAAGCCATCCGCCCCACCGATTTGTCGCGACGGCCCGCCGAGATGCGCCGCCGGCTCGATACCGACCAGGCAAGGCTCTATGAACTGATCTGGACCCGCACCATCGCCAGCCAGATGGAATCGGCGGAAATGGAACGCACCACCGTCGATATCGCCGCCAAGGCGGGCTCGCGCGTGCTGGAGCTGCGCGCCACCGGGCAGGTGATAAAATTCGACGGTTTCCTCGCGCTCTACCAGGAAGGCAAGGACGACGACGGCGACGACGAGGATTCGCGCCGCCTCCCCGCCATGAGCGAGGGCGAAGCGCTGAAGAAGCAGGACCTCGCCGTCACCCAGCACTTTACCGAGCCACCGCCGCGCTTCTCCGAAGCGTCACTCGTAAAACGCATGGAAGAGCTCGGTATCGGCCGTCCCTCGACCTATGCCTCGATCCTGCAGGTGCTGCGCGACCGCGGCTACGTCAAGCTCGAGAAGAAGCGCCTGCATGGCGAGGACAAGGGCCGCGTCGTGGTCGCGTTCCTGGAAAACTTCTTCGCCCGCTATGTCGAGTATGACTTCACCGCGGCGCTCGAAGAGCAGCTCGACCGCATCTCCAACAACGAGATTTCCTGGCAGCAGGTGCTGCAGGATTTCTGGACCGGCTTCATCGGCGCCGTCAACGAGATCAAGGATCTGCGGGTGACGCAGGTGCTGGACGCGCTCGACGACATGCTGGGACCGCACATCTATCCGGCGCGCGCCGATGGCGGCGATGTCCGACAATGCCCGACCTGCGGCACCGGCAAGCTCAACCTCAAGGCCGGTAAGTTCGGCGCCTTCGTCGGCTGCACCAATTATCCGGAGTGCCGCTACACCCGCCCGCTCGCGGCTGACTCTGAGGCCAGCGCCGACCGCCTGCTGGGCAAGGATCCCGAGACCGATCGCGGCGTATGGGTGAAGGCCGGCCGGTTCGGCCCCTACATCCAGCTCGGCGAGCCCAAAGATTATGCCGAAGGCGAGAAGCCGAAGCGCGCCGGTATTCCGAAGAACACCTCGCCCAGCGACGTCGAACTGGATCTGGCGCTAAAGCTGTTGTCGCTGCCGCGCGAGATCGGCAAGCATCCGGAGACCGGCGAGCCGATCACCGCGGGCCTCGGCCGCTTCGGACCGTTCGTGAAGCACGAAAAGACCTATGCCAGCCTCGAGGCCGGCGACGAGGTGTTTGATATCGGGCTCAACCGCGCGGTGACGCTGATCGCGGAAAAGATCCTGAAGGGCCCGAGCGGCCGCCGTTTCGGCGCCGATCCGGGCAAACCGCTGGGCGATCATCCGACCCTCGGCGGCGTCGCGGTCAAGAGCGGCCGTTATGGCGCCTATGTCACCTCGGGCGGCGTCAACGCCACCATCCCCAGCGACAAGACCCAGGAAACCATCACGCTGGAAGAAGCCATCGCGCTGATCGACGAACGCGTCGCCAAGGGCGGCGGCAAGCCGAAGCGCGGCGCCAAGAAGAAGGCGGCGCCCAAGAAAGCGGCGGTCAAGGCGGATGCCGATCCGAAGGCCCCAAAACCGGCCAAGAAGGCGGTCGCGAAGAAAGCCGCGGCCAAGCCGAAGTCCGATTCCGTCAGCAAGGCCCGCGCGCCGGTGACCCCGGCCGCCAAGACCTCCGCCGCCAAGCCGGCGCCGAAGACGCCGGCGAAGAAAGCCGCCGGCAAGGCCCGCGGCTAAGTGGCCAAGCAACGCGACAGCGGCTTTCCGGCACGGGACGCCATCGTCGCCTTCGTCCGCGCGCATCCGGGAACCGTCGGCACCCGCGAGATCGCGCGGGAATTCGGCCTGAAGAACGCCGACCGCGCCGAGCTGAAACGCATCCTGCGTGAACTCGCCGATGAAGGCGTGATCGAAAAGCGCGGCAAGAAGATCGCCGAGCCGGCCGCCCTGCCCGCCACCCTGATGGCCGACATCAGCGGCCGCGACGCCGATGGCGAGTTGATCGCGACGCCGACCGAATGGGACGAGGTCGAAAGCGGCGAGCCGCCGAAGATCCGCATCCATGTGCCCCGGCGGCCGCCGCCGGGCACCGCCGCCGGCGTCGGCGACCGCGCGCTGCTGCGGATCGAGAAACTCGACGATGCCGAAGGCGCGGTCTATCGCGCCCGCATCATCAAGGTGGTCGATCACGCCAAATCGCGCGTGCTCGGCATCTTCCGCGCCCTGCCCGATGGCGGCGGACGGCTGATCCCGGTCGACAAGAAGCAGGTCGGGCGTGAACTCAACATCGCCAGGGCCGACACCGGCGGCGCCGAGGACGGCGATCTCGTCAGCATCGAAATCGTGCGCTCGCGCGGCTTTGGCCTCGCCTCCGGCAAGGTCAAGGAGCGGCTCGGTTCGCTCGCTTCGGAGAAAGCGGTCAGCCTGATCGCGATTCACTCCCACGAGATTCCGCAGGCGTTTTCGCCCTCGGCTTTGCGCGACGCCGAAGCGGCAAAGCCCGCGACGCTGGCGGGGCGCGAAGACTGGCGCGAGCTGCCGCTGGTCACCATCGATCCGCCCGACGCCAAGGATCACGACGACGCCGTTCATGCCGAACTCGATCCCGATCCCGGCAACAAGGGCGGCTACATCGTCCATGTCGCGATCGCCGACGTCGCGTTCTATGTGCGGCCGGGTTCGGCGCTGGATCGCGACGCGCTGACGCGCGGCAATTCGGTGTATTTTCCGGATCGCGTGGTGCCGATGCTGCCGGAGCGGATCTCCAACGATCTCTGCTCGCTGGTGCCGGGCGAGCCGCGCGGCGCGCTGGCGGTGCGGATGGTGATCGGCGCCGACGGCCGCAAGCGCTCGCACAGCTTTCACCGCATCCTGATGCGCTCGGCGGCAAAACTGAATTACGCGCAGGCGCAGGCCGCGATCGACGGACGGCCCGACGACACCACCGGTCCGCTGCTCGATCCCATTCTAAAACCGCTCTACGACGCCTATGCCACCGTGAAGAAGGCGCGCGACGAACGCGATCCGCTCGATCTCGACATTCCCGAGCGCAAGATTCTGCTGAAACCCGACGGCACGGTCGACCGCGTGGTCGTGCCGGAGCGGCTCGACGCCCATAAGCTGATCGAGGAATTCATGATCCTCGCCAATGTCGCGGCGGCGGAAATGCTTGAAAAGAAGGCGCTGCCGCTAATCTACAGGGTGCACGATGAACCGACGCTGGAGAAAGTGCACAATCTTCAGGAGTTCCTGAAAACGCTCGATCTGCCGTTCGCCAAGAGCGGCGCGTTGCGTCCCTCGCTGTTCAATTACGTGCTGGCGCAGGTCAAGGGGCACGATGCCGAACTGCTGGTGAACGAAGTGGTGCTGCGCTCGCAATCCCAGGCCGAATACGCCGCCGAGAATTATGGCCATTTCGGCCTTAACCTGCGGCGCTATGCGCATTTCACCTCGCCGATCCGGCGCTACGCCGATCTCGTCGTGCACCGCGCCCTGATCCGCGGGCTCGGGCTCGGCGAAGGCGCGCTGCCGGAGACCGAGACGGTCGAGACGCTGAGCGAGGTCGCCGCCCAGATTTCCGTCACCGAGCGGCGCGCCATGAAGGCGGAACGCGAGACCGCCGACCGGCTGATCGCGCATTTTCTCGCCGACCGCATCGGGGCCACGTTCCAGGGTCGCATTTCCGGCGTCACCCGCTCCGGGCTGTTCGTCAAGCTCTCGGATACCGGTGCCGACGGCCTGATCCCGATCCGCACGCTGGGCACCGAATACTTCAATTATGACGAGACCCGCCACGCGCTGGTCGGCACACGCAGCGGTGCCATGCACCGGCTGGGGGACGTCGTCGACGTTCGTCTGGTAGAAGCAGCCCCAGTGGCAGGCGCGCTGCGCTTCGAGCTGCTGTCGGAAGGCACCGTCGCCCCGCGCGGACGCAGCAGGCGCCCCGGCGCCGGCGACACCATGAGAGCGAAGGCGAAGACGCATCCCGGCCGCAGCCCACGCAAGGGCAAAGGCAAAGACAAGGGAAAGTCGGGCAAATCGAAGAAGGGCAAGCCCTTCAAAGGATAGACCATGGAAACCATCACCGCGCATCCCAGAACCTGGACGCCGGAGCAGTCACCGGCCGCCAAGCGCGACGTGTGGACCGCCCTGAAGCGCGGCTTTCGCTGCCGCTGCCCGCGTTGCGGCGAGGGAAAACTGTTTCGCGCCTTCCTGAAGGTCGACGATCACTGTTCGGCTTGCGGGCTGGATTTCACGCCGCACCGTGCCGACGATCTTCCGGCCTATCTCGTCATCGTCATCGTCGGCCACATCGTGGTGCCGACCATCCTGTGGATCGAAACCGATTATGCGCCTTCGGTGCTGCTGCAGCTTTCGATCTATCTGCCGTTGACGCTGATCCTGTCGCTGCTGATGCTGCAACCGGTGAAGGGTGCGGTGGTCGGATTGCAGTGGGCGCTGCGCATGCACGGGTTTGACGAGAATGCGCCGGATGAGATATCGCCCGGCTAGCCAACAAGAAACGAAGAACAAGTGGGGATGGAATGACTGAAGCTGCTGCTGCCGTGGAACAGGGAAAAGAGGCCGACCATCACCCCTATTTCCGGCCGAAAGACGCCGCCACGCTGATCCTGGTCGATCGCAGCGCTGCCACCCCGAAAGTGCTGGTCGGCAAGCGCCACGACAAGGTGGTGTTCATGCCCGGCAAATTCGTGTTTCCCGGCGGCCGGGTCGACAAGTCGGACAACCGCGTGCCGGTGGCGGCGCCGATACCCAAGGCGCTCGAAGATAATCTGATGAAGGGCAGCCCGAAGATCACGCCGTCGCGGGCGCGCTCGCTGGCGATCGCCGCAATCCGCGAGGCCTGCGAGGAAACCGGGCTTTGCCTGGGCCGCAGGAACGATGGCAAGCCGCCGAAGCTTGAAGGCGCCTGGCAGGCGTTCACCGAAGCAGGCCTGCTGCCTGATCCCTCGGGACTGTTCCTGATCGCGCGCGCCATCACCCCGCCCGGCCGCGTCCGCCGCTTCGATACCAGGTTCTTCACCGCCGATGCCTCCGCCATCGCCCATCGCGTCGAGGGCGTGGTCCATGCCGAGGCCGAACTGGTCGAACTGGTATGGGTCGATCTCGGCTCCAAACATCTGGCCGACGCCCATCCGATGACGAAAAATGTCCTCAACGAACTGGAAAAGCGCCTCGCCACCGGCCCGCTCAGCCACGACGCGCCGGTGCCGTTCTTCCATTTCTACGGCAACAAGATGCAGAAGGACGTGCTGGGGGCGTGAGCTGGCCGCCGACCTCTCAACGTCATTGCGAGGAGCCCTTGCGACGAAGCAATCCATTCTTTCTTTGCTTGGATAGATGCATTGCTTCGCGGAGCCTGTCATCGGGCGGCGCTTCGCGCCGACCCGTTGGCTCGCAATGACGTTGAAACATCCCCCCAAGTGTCGCTCAATTCGCAAGAATCTTCTCACGCTCGCCTGATGCCTTTGCGAAAAGACATCCCTATCTCCTACCCAACAACAACCAACACGGAATGGGCGATGGCAAAACGTCAGTTGCGGCTCGGCGCGTTCATGCGGCCGGTCTCGATTCACACCGGCGCGTGGCGCTATCCCGGCGCCTGGCCGGACGCCAATTTCAATTTTTCGCATATCAAGAAGCTGATCCAGAAGCTGGAGGCCGGAAAGTTCGACGCCTTCTTCATGGCCGACCATCTCGCGGTGCTGAACATGCCGGTCAATGCGCTGAAGCGCAGCCACACCGTCACCTCGTTCGAGCCGTTCACGCTGTTGTCGGCACTGTCGGCCGTGACAGAACATATCGGGCTGATCGCGACGGGATCGACCACTTTCGATGAGCCCTACCATGTCGCCCGCCGCTTCGCCTCGCTCGACCACATCAGCAATGGCCGCGCCGGCTGGAACATCGTCACCACCTCCAACCCGGATGCGGCGCTGAATTTCGGGCTCGACGACCACATGGAGCATGCCGAGCGCTACAAGCGGGCGCGCGAATTCTACGATGTGGTGACCGGCCTGTGGGATTCCTTCGCCGACGACGCCTTTGTCCGCGACGTCGGGAGCGGGCTCTATTTCGATCCCGAAAAAATGCATGTGCTTGATCACAAGGGCAAATATCTCAGGGTACGCGGCCCCCTCAACATCGCCCGCCCGGTGCAGGGCTGGCCCGTGATCGTGCAGGCCGGCGCCTCCGAGGACGGCAGGCAACTCGCGGCGGAGACGGCGGAGGCCGTATTCACCGGCGGCGGCCCGCTCGCCGACGGCCAGAAACTCTACGCCGACATCAAGGGCCGCATGGACAGGCTCGGCCGCGACCGCAACCATTTGAAGATCCTGCCCGGCGCCTTCGTCGTGGTCGGCGACAGCGTCGAGGAGGCAAAAGAGAAACGCGCCTTGCTCGACAGCATGGTGCATTACGACAGCGCCATCGCCTCGCTGTCGGTCCAGCTCGGAACCGACGCATCCGGCTTCGATCCCGATGGACAACTGCCCGAGATCCCCGAAACTAACGCCAGCAAGAGCGGCCGCCAGCGGCTGGTCGACCTCGCCGCGCGGGGAAAACTCACGGTGCGGCAGCTGGCGCAGCGGGTCGGCGGCTATGGCGGACTTTCGTTCGTCGGCACGCCGGAAACCATCGCCGACCAGATGGAGCAATGGCTGACCACGGAAGGCTGCGACGGATTCAACATCATGTTCCCGTTCCTGCCCGCCGGGCTCGACGACTTCGTCGACAAGGTCGTGCCGGAACTGCAGAAGCGCGAAATCTTCCGGCGGGAGTATGAGGGCCGGACACTGCGGGAGAATTTGGGCCTGCCACGGCCGAAAAACCGGTTCTTCGAGGGTTAATGGACCGGAATCGGGCCGGTTTTCGCCTGCAAAACCTTGACTTTGGGCTGTCAGAAGCTAGGTTGCGCGGCAAATGCGGGCCTGATGGGCCGGCGTCCGATTCCAGACATCAAGGGTTCTAAACATGGCCAAAGCGGTCACCATCAAGGTCAAGCTCGTTTCCTCGGCGGATACCGGCTTTTATTACGTCGCCAAGAAGAATTCGCGCACCATGACCGACAAGCTGGTCAAGAAGAAGTACGACCCGGTCGCGCGCAAGCACGTCGAATTCCGCGAATCCAAGATCAAGTAACAATCGCGGGACGCTACTGACTTCGAACGGGGCCTCGCGGCCCCGTTTTCATTTGGTGAAGCGATATCCGCGATCCCATCATTTTCCCTGCCGGACCGGGCAACTCGACAAGCCGAACAGGGCATACGCCGGGCAAAAGCCGAACACGGCAGTCGCTATCGGCACGATCCCGATCCAGCCGACCCAATTCCAGCCGGTCTGGGGAAAGCCCAGCGGGATGGCAAACGCCAGCAGCACAATTCCGACGATGATACGCGCGACGCGATCAATCGATCCAACATTGCTCATGGTCTTTATCTTTCGTGGTTGAGGAGGATTTGGTGAAAAGCCGGCGTGGTCATTCGGCCGGCGCCAGGCGATTGCGCGGCCGCGCCGCCTCTCCCGACACGTCGCCGTCGACATCCGCGCCGAGGTCGTTGCGCCATGGCCGCGCCCGCTCGATCAGCGCCAGGATGACGACGATGACCGCGGCCAGCGCCAGCGCACCCTGCCAATAGGCAATGCCGGCCAGGTCGGTGAACAACAGCTTGGGCCCGGTGCCGATCAGCGACTTGGCCAGCCAGGGCTGGGCGTAGGAGAACGCCACCGCGCCGGCCAGGCCGCCGAACAGCGTGAAGATGGCGTCGCGATAGCCGACGCCGATCTGCGCCAGCGTGGTGCCGGGGCATGCACCCGCCAGCGCGATACCGGCGCCGAGGATCAGCCCGCCGACGATGTCGGCGGCGTAAAGCGCCGCCTTGGGCTGCAGCTTCACGAAACCGAATCCGTGCAGGAACGCCAGCACCACGGCGCCGGTCGCGACCGCCGTCAGAAACACCTTGAGCATGATCCAGTTGCGCAACTGCATCTGGCCGACGATCATTCCGGGCTCGAACACCCGCGATTTTTCCAGCGCGAAGCCGAACACGATTCCCATCAGCGCGCCGCTCAGAATTCCGACTGCAACGGACGACATGATCAACCCTCCCTTGTTAAATTCGACGCAGCAGCAACGAGGCCGTGACAATGCCGCCGGCAAACATCGCCGCGACCGCGACGGTGGACCCCACGGACAATTGCGCCATCCCCGACAGGCCGTGGCCGCTGGTGCAGCCGTCGGCGATCCGGGCCCCGAACAGCATCAGGAAGCCGGCGACGAACGCCACCGCGTAGCGCAGGCTGGAGGAGGATGAGCCGAGCGCCCTCGCCCAGATCGGCGAAATCGGCGCGCGGACCGCGCCCGACAGCTTCATCGATACGAAGGCGCCGAGCGCGATACCGATCACCAACGCGACCTGCCAGAGATTCTTGGCGTTCGCCGCAATATGCTTCGCCGCGTAGTCGATCTTGAGCAGCGAGGGATCGACCAGGCCGGCAATCGCCGCACCCACCGTGACATAGGAGGATGAAGCGCCGAGCGCGGTCTCGATGAGCAGGAATGCCGGTATTTGCAGCAGGCCTATCAGGATACCCGCGGCGTAGGGCGACCAGGCCTTGTCAAAGGGCGACATCGGTAACCTCCTCGATTATTATATTAGTGTTTTATAATATATTGAAGTGAAGCAGCGCCGGATTGATTTGAATCAATCTCGTGCCCGAACGCCGCGAATAGATCTGACACTGCGACGGCGAATTGACTCAGCTCCGAAGGCATCGCGTCATGGGCGAAACCATCATCGAAGGGCCGCTCTATGCGCCCCGCAAGAAGGTCTATCCGCAGGCCGTCCATGGCCGGTTCCGCCGGATCAAATGGACGCTGCTGATAGTAGGTCTGGCGGTCTATTACCTGCTGCCGTTCGTGCGCTGGGACCGCGGACCGGGCCTGCCCAACCAGGCGGTGCTGCTCGACCTGCCGAACCGCCGCTTCTATTTCTTCTTCATCGAGCTGTGGCCGCAGGAGGTCTATTACTTCACCGGCCTGCTGATCATCGCGGCGATGGTGCTGTTCCTGATGAACGCGGTCGCCGGCCGGATCTGGTGCGGCTATCTCTGTCCGCAGACCATCTGGACCGACCTGTTCTACGCCGTCGAGCGCTGGGTCGAGGGCGACCGCCGCGACCGCATCCTCAAGGACAAGCGCGGCTGGAACTTCCGGCATATTCGCGAGGTCGCCACCAAGCACTTCCTGTGGCTGATGATCGCCTGGTGGACCGGCGGCGCCTGGGTGCTGTATTTCGCCGATGCGCCGACGCTGGTGAAGGAACTCGCCACCCTGCAGGCGCCGTTCATCGCCTATCTCTGGATCGGCATCCTGACGGCGACCACCTATGTCTTTGCCGGCCACGCGCGCGAACAGGTCTGCATCTACATGTGCCCGTGGCCGCGCATCCAGGCGGCGCTGACCGATGAATGGGCGCTCAACGTCACCTACCGGCGCGACCGCGGCGAACCCCGTACCTCCGTCAAGAAAGCCGAGCAGTTGCGCCTTGCCGGCCAGCCCGCCGGCGACTGCATCGACTGCCACCAGTGCATCAACGTGTGCCCGACCGGCGTCGATATCCGCGACGGCATCCAGCTCGGCTGCATTCAATGCGGGCTGTGCATCGATGCCTGCGACGCGATCATGCTGCAGACCCACCGGCCGACCGGACTGATCGCCTACGATACCGACATCAACGCCGAGCGCCGCCTCGCCGGCAAGCCGCCGGTCTACCGCCTGATCCGGGCCCGCACCATTCTCTATGCCGCCATCATTGCCGTGGTCGGCGGCATCATGCTGTACACGCTGGCGACCCGCAGTTCGCTCGGCATCAGCGCGCTGCACGAGCGCAGTCCGTTGTTCGTCACGCTCGCCGACGGCAGCGTCCGCAACGATTATACCGTGCGCTTCCTCAACAAGGCCGGCGTTTCCCGCGCCTTCGCGCTGGAGCTAATCGGTCTTCCCGCCGCGGAGGTCCGCACCTCGGGGATCGAACGCGGCGCGGACGGCAAACTGATCATCGAGGTCGGACCGGACCAGACAAGGGAAGTCAGGGTGTCCGTCCAGGTGCCGGTGGCGAAACTGCCGAAGGAAGCAACCGACATCGAGTTCAGGGCTGCCGATGTCAAAACCGGCCTGTCAGCGTCGGTGCGCGACCATTTCGTGCCGGGCGGACGGTAGCCCGCACGCAACGGGCTCACGGTGCGACGGCTGACGCAACGTTTGCGGGCAGTCCCTACGCCGTCTTCAGCATCGGCGGCGCGCTCGGCCGTATCAGCGCGAACGCCACCTGGATGATGCCGCCGGCCAGACCCAGGGCCACGCCGATCCTCCACGCCATGGTGTAGGAGCCGAGCTGGTCGTACAGCAGGCCGCCGCCATAGGCGCCGAGGAAACTGCCGAGCTGATGGCTCATGAAGGCGAGCCCCTGGACCATCGCCTGCCATTGCAGCCCGAACATCTCGGCGACGGCGCCGGCGACCAGCGGACCGACGCCCATCCACAGGAATCCCATGAGCGCACCGAACAGCAGCGTCGAGGCCGGCGATGGCGGCAGCATGAAGTACCAGGCCAGAATCAGCGAACGCGCAATGTAGATGCCGCCGAGCAGCGCCAGCTTGTTCCAGCGCTGGCCGGCCCAGCCGAAGAACAGGCTGCCCAATACGTTGAAGCCGCCGATCATGCCCAGCGTCTGCGCGCTCAGCATCGGATCCATGCCGCAGATGGCGAGGTATGACGGCAGATGCGTGGTGAGAAACACCAGCTGCATGCCGCAGACGAAATAGGCCAGCGTCATCACCACGAACGACGCATTGCTGAACGCGATTTTCACCGCGACCGCAGCCGAGGTATCGGCGATGTCGTCGGGTCCCTTCGGCGGCAGCGGCACCTTGTCCACCCTGCCCGCATACCAGGCCGCCGGCAGCATGAAGAGCGACAGAATCACAAAACCCATCATGCCGGTGCGCCAGCCGAAACCTTCGTTGAGGAGCTGCCCGATCGGCGCCGACAGCAAGGCGCCGAGCGAGCCCGCCGCCGAGACGATGCCCATCACCGTGCTGCGGACCGCCGCCGGCACCGAGCGCGCCGCCACCGACATCGCGATCGCGGCTGCCGTGCACGCCAGCGACGTGCCGATCAGCACGCCGCCGCCGATCATCACAAAGAGCATGCCCTGTGCGGTCGCCAGCAGCGCGAGCCCGACGATGTAGAACAGCGAGCCGACCATCATGATCGGGCGAAAGCCGTAGCGAACGGTCATGGCGCCGGCCAGCGGCTGCAGGAAGCCCCAGGCGAGATTTTGCACCGCCAGCGCCAGCGTGAAATCGGATACCGAAATCTTGATGTCCTGGGTCAGGGGCTGCAGGAAAATGCCGAGGCTCTGGCGCAGGCCCATGCTCAAGGTGAGCATGATGGAAGCGCCGATCAGGATGGGCAACGTGGGACGCAGGATTTGCAGCAGGGACATTGTTGTTTTTCTCCCGTTGGGCCGCGGCCGCAATTTGCCGCCCTGCCGTCGCATCGGACTTGATTACACCGATCTGTGTAATTAATGTGGGAGCAGCCGGGCTGTCAAGGCAGCCGGAGAAAGGTTTTCTTCTCGATATGCCGCCACACGAAAAACCCACCATGAAACAGCGGATTCTCGAAACCGCTGACCTGTTGTTCTATCAGCGCGGCATTCGCGCGGTTGGCGTCGACACCATCGCCGCCGAAATCGGCATCAGCAAGCGCACGCTGTACAATCACTTTCCCTCCAAGGACGAATTGATCGCGGCCTACCTGGCGGGCCGCTTCACCAAGGCTCCTCCCTCCGACAAACCGCCGGTCGAACAGATCCTCGGCACCTTCGACCGGCTCGAGCGCGGTTTTGCGGCCAAGGGTTTTCGCGGCTGCCCGTTCGTCAACGCGGTCGCCGAACTCGGGGTAGAGGATCAGTCGGTCCGAAAAATCGCGGTCGCCTTCAAGGAAAGCCGAAGGCTCTGGTTTCGCGATTTGTTGAAGCAGCTCAAAGTCGCCGACGCCGAAGGTCTCGCGACCCAGCTGACGCTGCTGGTCGACGGCTCGATCGCGCAGGACCTCGTGCGTAACGACCCCTCGATGGCGCGCGCCGCGAAGGAAGCAGCGAAGGTGCTGCTGGCGAATGCGGGGGTGAAGGTGGATGGGGAGGAAAGCGCACCAGTCACCACTCCCTCGTCGTCCCCGCGAACGCGGGGACCCATACGCCGCGGCGGCGCGGCGTAAACTCGGTGGCTGTTGCAGAATCTCGTTTCACCCATAACCGCCGGTGGTGATGGGTCCCTGCGCCCCGTGCGCAATTGCGCACTAGGCAGGGACGACGGCGGAGAGAATTTAAGCCGCCGCCGAGACCACCCGGTTGCGCCCGTCATGCTTGGCCCGGTACAGCGCCGTATCCGCGCGTTTCAGCACATCCGCGACCGGCTCGCCCTTGTTTTCCAGCGTCGACAGCCCGATCGAGATCGTGACCTCGATGCGGTTTGCGCCCTTGTTGACCGCGAAGGGTTCGCCGGCGATCGAGCGGCGCAGCCGTTCGGCCACCATGCCCGCGACATGCAAATCGGTTTCCGGCATCACGATGACGAACTCCTCGCCGCCGTAGCGGCAGGCCAGATCGATGCCGCGGATCGACTTGCGGATCCGCACCGCGAATTCGCGCAGCACGTCGTCGCCAGCGTCGTGGCCGTAATTGTCGTTGATCGATTTGAAGAAATCGATGTCGAGCATCATCAGCGCCAGCGGCTTGCCGCGGCTCGCGGCCTGCTCGGCCAGCGCGCCGAGATGGCTTTCCATGTAGCGGCGGTTATGCAGGCCGGTCAGCGCATCGGTAATCGCCGCCTCGATCGAGTTCTGCATGTTGTCGCGCAGATGGTCGGTGTAACGCCGCTTGCGGATTTGCGTTCGCGCCCGCGCCAAAAGTTCGTTCTTGTCGACCGGGCGCAGCAAATAGTCGTTGACGCCGATCTCGAGCCCGCGCAGCAGCCGCGCATTGTTGTCGGCGTCGGCGATCGCCAGGATCGGCACCGACCGGGTGCGCTCCAGCGAGCGCGCCTGGCTGCACAGCCGCAGGCCGTCGAAATTATCAAGCCCGAGCGAGACGATCAGCAGGTCGTAATTGCCTTCGGCGGCATGAAACAGCGCTTCGGCCGGGTTGGCTTCGACGTCGACGGTGTGCTCGGTCGAGAGCACCGGCGCCAGCCGCTCATAGGATGACGGACGGTCGTCGACCAGCAGGATGCGGCCGCCCTTCCCGGTGTCGGCCACCGCACTGCGCTCCGGCGCCTGCACGCCGATCTCCAGCGAGGTGATGGCGCGCATGCGCAGCTCATCGGTCATCATCTTCAGACGGGTCAGCGACCGCACGCGGGCGATCAGCACGACGTCGGA
>NZ_JAUSLT010000190.1 GCF_030646015.1 Bradyrhizobium sp. | reverse complement strand
CTATGCGAATCGCTCCGACCAGGTTCCGGACTGCGTCCGGCTCACGCCTGAAAACGTCCGCACCCTGAACTGGCTGCCGCCGAGCTGCGGCTACAAGCTGGTGGCCGAGGGCCGCGATCTCTATTGGTGGCACCCGCTGATTTCGGGCGATCCCAACACCGTGCACGAAGCCGGCGTCTCCGTGCGCGGGCGGGTGCAGGGAACCGAGAACGAGATCGCCGATGCCGACCTCGAGGACCACATCGTGCAATGGCCGGCGCTGTTGCCGAAGCGGGCCCGGCTGAAGAAGCGGCCGCAATCCTAATTGTGCAGGATAGATCGGCCGCGCGATTGCGATTGTCGCTTCGCGGGATGCACCCATGCGCGCAACCCGCTGCCGCAGCCGCGATTTTCCCCGTACATTAGCCCATATAGCGATTCCGCGCGGCCCGCCGCGCCCCGATCACACACGGCCGCATGAACAAGTTCGAACGGCAGGGCCATCACCCGGCTGACATCAAGACATTGCCCGAGACCACCGCCGGCGATCCCACGCCATTGCCGGGGGAGGTCATCGAACTCACCGATGCGCCGCCGATCGCGCCGCAGGTGCCGCTGACGCCAAGCGAAGTCCGCACCATCCTGATGAGCCTGCTGCTGACGATGTTTCTGGCCGCGCTGGACCAGACCATCGTCGCCACCGCGCTGCCGACCATCGGCCGCCAGTTCAACGATGTCTCCAGCCTGTCCTGGGTGATCTCGGCCTATCTGCTGGCATCGACCGCGGTGGCGCCGGTATTCGGCACGCTCAGCGACATCTACGGTCGCCGCGCCATGATCATCGTATCCCTCAGCCTGTTCGTCGCGGGCTCGGTGCTGTGCGCGCTGGCGCCGAACATGCCGGTGCTGATTCTGGCGCGCGGCCTGCAGGGGCTCGGCGGCGGCGGCATCATGCCGATCGTGCAGACCGTGATTTCCGACGTGGTGAGCCCGCGCGAACGCGGCCAGTATCAGGCCTATTTCAGCGGCGTATGGGTGGTCGGCGGCATCGGCGGGCCGATCCTCGGCGGCGTGTTCGCCGAGCACCTGCACTGGTCAATGATTTTCTGGATCAACGTGCCGCTGGCACTCGGCGCGCTGGCGCTGCTGCTGCCGAAGATGGGCAAGATCCCGGTGTTTCACCGCAGGCGCAAGGTCGACTGGCTCGGCGGCGTGCTGCTGATGGCTTCCGCCGTCGTGATCATGCTGGTGCTGACCTGGGGCGGCAACCGCTATCTCTGGATGTCGCCTGTCATCATGGCGATGATCGGCGCCTCCGTCGCGCTCGCGTTCGCGTTCGTGTGGCATGCCCGCAATGCCGACGAGCCTTTCCTGCCGCTGCCGCTGATGGGTGGCACGGTGGTGCCCTATGCGATGGCGGCCGGCAGCTGCGCGATGGGCGCGATGCTGGGGCTGACCGTGCATCTGCCGCTGTATTACGAGGTGGTCTATCATCTCAGCGCCAGCGAGGCTGGCTTGGCGCTGATTCCGCTGGCGGCGGTTTCGACCGTCGGCGCCGCGATCGCGGGCAAGACCATGGCCCGCGCCAAACATTACAAGCGGGTGGCCATCGTCGGCACCGGATGCGCGGTGCTGGCGGGAGCCGTGCTCACGCTGGTGCCGATGCCGCTATGGGGCCTGCTGGCGCTGCTGTCGGTGTACGCGCTCGGGCTCGGCACGGTGTTTCCGGTCAGTGTGGTGTCGGTGCAGAATTCGGTGATGCGGTTCCAGGTCGGTACCGCCACCGGCGCGATGAATTTCTTTCGCGCGCTGATGGCGTCTTTCATGGTGGCCGCATTCAGCGCGATCCTGCTGATGGCGCTCGGCGCCGACATCTCGCTCGTCGGCTCTCTTGGCGGCGAGCATCGCGGTCCGGTGAATTCGATTGCCGCCGCCGACATGGTCACGGCGTTCCGTTACGTGTTCGGCGCCGCCACGGCACTGATCGCCACCTCATTGCTGTGCATGATCCTGATGGAAGAAAAGCCGCTGGCCGGCCCGGCCACGATCCCGGCCGACCTGGCAGAGTAGGATTGGCGGAGTAGGGCGCTCACGCGCCGGCACCCGGTCGGCGCGTGCCATAGCGGCTATCTATCGGCGGGCAATTCATTTAACAGCGGCCGCAATCAGACATGGAACCCGACAGGAGCTCGTCATGAGCAAAGCGACTATTGAGCAGACCAAGATGGGCACCGAAGGCATCGCTTTTTGCATCGCGCGGACCCTTATCGAACGCGATCCCTCGCTGAAGGCGCCGATGCGCGCCAATTTGCGCAAGATGTGGGAATTGCTGGAGGAGCGCGAGGATCACGCCGCCGCCGACATGGTGGACAGCATGATCAAGGCGCTCAACGATCCCGCATTTTTCAAGCCGTAACCGTCCCTTTGGCGGTGTACGCAGGGCCGAGACAAAAAACGCGAAAACAACCCCATGCACAGTAAGAGGCCCGACCTGCAGCACGCTCCTGATCTCAGCCTGACTTTCCTTATAAGGTATTGATATAACACATATATTTCTGAATATTCTGGTGTATGGGAATTATTTCGCCGCCGCGGGAACCTTTTGCCCCGGCGCGCGTATCCCTCAGCCCTGATAGCGCTCGAAAGGGGGCCGATGGCCGTGTCACGGCCGGATGGGCTCGAATAGTCGCGATTCTGGTTGTCACGGCAGAAACAGCTTTCATGGCCGTGATACTTATCGTTGAAGATGATGGCTTTCTCCGCGACGACGCGGAGACGATGATCCAGGACCTCGGTCACGATATCCTTTCGGCCAGCGACGTCGATGAGGCGCTCTTGCTGCTGCGTTCGCCCCGACGGATCGATGCGCTGTTTACGGATATCTACCTCAAGCGCGCCGTTCTTGGCGGCTACGAGATTGCCGATCAGGCCATCAAGCTACGGCTGAATTTGCCGGTGCTCTATACCACCGGCACGACCATCGACGACAAGATGAAGACGATGTTTGTTGACGGCGCGCACTTCCTGCAGAAGCCGTACACCCGATTTCAACTGCAAAACTCGGTTGAAATACTGCTCGCACCGTTAGCTTTGAGTCCTGCGCAATTGATCCGCTGAGCGGGGCAAGCATGCATAATCGGGAGAAGTACCTTGACCCTTGGAGACGACGGGACGAGGGCATGCATCGGCGTCTCCGAGAGCACTGGAGACGCGGTGCCGAAACAGGCTGAAGACGTCCTGCTGAAGGCGGGCGCGCTGCAGAGCGCGATCTTCAACAGCGCCAATTTCTCCAGCATCGCCACCGACGCCAAGGGCGTCATTCAGATCTTCAACGTCGGCGCCGAGCGGATGCTGGGTTTCACGGCCGCGGAAGTGACGAACAAGATCACGCCGGCCGACATTTCCGATCCGCCGGAGCTGATCGCGCGCGCCAAAGCGCTCAGCGTCGAGTTCGCGACCCCGATCACGCCGGGATTCGAAGCGCTGGTGTTCAAGGCCTCGCGCGGCATCGAGGACATCTACGAGCTGACCTATATCCGCAAGGATGGCAGCCGGTTCGGGGCCGTGGTGTCGGTCACGGCGCTGCGCGATGCGCAGGATGTCATTATCGGCTTTCTCCTGATCGGCACCGACAACACCGCGCGCCAGAAGGCCGAAGAGGCGCTGCTCAAGGCGGGCGCGCTGCAGAGTGCGATTTTCAACAGCGCCAATTTCTCCAGCAT
>NZ_JAUSLT010000189.1 GCF_030646015.1 Bradyrhizobium sp. | reverse complement strand
ATGCCTAGCGAAATCCCGCGGCCTGGGCGTCTTCCTCGGTGCAAAACCAGCGATCCGGCTCGGTCGTGCCGGGGTAACTGCGACAGCCCTGCAGGTGATAGACGCCGACATTGCCGGTGACGCGGGCGCGCACCGCCAATTTTCCCTTGATGTTGCAGCCCGGCGGCATCACGGGGTGTTCGGGGAACAGCACCGCTCGTATTTGCTGGTCTTTGTCGGGTCTGCAGGAATCCCCCAGCAAGGCGCCATCCTTGCGTCCGCGGCGGAATTCGTATGGCGAAGCAAAGCAGCCCTTCCAAAGTCCGAGCTTCTGCTCCCTCGCACCGGCCTCGTCGTCCTTGAAGCGACCTCTGGCATAGGGTTTGAAGTTCAGCGCAAACCCCTGGCGGACGACGATCTGGTTCAGGGTGGCCTTCTCGCCCTCGACGGTGCAAATGCCGATATGCCGGCTCTTGTAAGGGGCCAGCCCGAGATCCTCGCAACGGACCGCACGGTCGCCGATCAATTTGACCAGCTGGTCGCGCGCTTCGACGCCGCAGGCCCAGGCATCCGCGTGCTCGTCGATGCACATCTGGTCGAGTTCAGGCGCATCGATGCCGTCGAGCCGGTAGGTCACGCCGGCCACCTGCAAGGTGCCGCCGTCCTTGACGACCGCGCCGGCCGCCCAGCTTTGCCCAGCCCAGAGAAATCCGAGTATCACGATCAGGAAACGCATCCAGGCCATAGCCTCTGTTTGGTTTTACGAAACTTGCGGCAACGTTACGGGAAGTCCGCGCATTGATCGAGAGGCCTGTTGGTCATCGAAGGTCGCGGGTGGCGCCAAAGTTGGGAAAAACCGTGCAGGGCAGCCATGACAGCGACAAGAACTGCTGTATTGGCTGTGTACGTCTCAACGGGAGGGTTGGCCGGGATGACCGTGATCTTTTTCGACCTTGACGGGACGCTGACCGACCCCAAGCCCGGCATCACGCGTTCGATCCAATACGCCCTCGGCAAGCTCGACCGGCCAATTCCGGCGGCAGACGAACTGACCTGGTGCATCGGCCCGCCGCTGCGCGGCAGCATGAAGAAGCTGCTTGGGTCAGACGAACTGGCCGACCGGGCGGTGACGATTTACCGCGAACGGTTCTCCGACATCGGGCTGTTCGAGAACGAGGTCTATCCCGGCATCGAGGACACCTTGTCCGCGCTGGCCCGGTCGGGCCGGCGCATGTTTGTCGCGACCAGCAAAGCCAGTATCTATGCCGAGCGCATCATCGATCACTTCAAATTGCGGGGCTATTTCGAACGTGTGTTCGGTGCCGAACTGGACGGCACGCGTTCCGACAAGACCGACCTTTTGGGCCATGCCCTGCAGTCCATGGGCATCGACCCGTCACAGGCCATGATGATAGGCGACCGCAGCTACGACATGGTGGGCGCGAGAAACAACGGAATGACCGCCGTCGGCGTGCTCTACGGTTACGGCAGCGAAGCGGAACTGCGCGACGCGGGAGCGCATCATGTTTGCGCCACGCCTCGGGGGGTGCTCGACCATACAGGGTAGGCCTCCTGGAACTCTTCGGTGGCGTTCACGGAAGCCGCGAGCCGGTCTCGGTTGTGGTCGACGGTGTTTTGCAACCTGAACTAGCGTTGATTGTATTTGTTTACTGAGCTACCTTGGCGTGTATTGTCCCAAGGAGAATTTCATGAAAGTCTTGACCGGATTTATTGCACTGCTTGTCGTCACGCTGCTGTCTGCGACCAACGCCTCCGCGCAATTCTATTGCAGCCGGCATTTCTACAACAACTCCAACTACACCTGGACCGTCAGCAACGCGGTGGTTCAACGAAACATTCCGCCGCGCACCACCCAGTCATTGAACTATCTGAGCATCGGGTCTCAGACGTTGCGGATCAGGTCGCCGTTTTATGACCAGAGCTTCCCGGTATCGTTCTGCTACCTCTATCACAGTGGCAACACCGGCTACATCGCCGTCAACGATCCCGCCAACGGCGACGTGCAGACCTGCGGCAATCCGGGCTGGCCGTGCCCCGCCATGCGCAGTTCACGCAAGAAGCGCTAGAGATAGATCGCGGTGCGGAGCGCGCGCTGAAGCAAAGTAGCGGAACGTCGCCATGCGATGCAGGGCGGCGTTCCGGCGGTCGACCTGCGCGCGGGCGCGGCTTGACTTCATGAGAACAAAAGAAGAACATTGTTCCACCGCGCCCCCGATGGAACAACCCCTGATGTCCACCTCTTCACCAGCGAATGCAGAGAAGGATGACGGGCTGGAGGCTGCCGTCGATCAGGCGATCGCGGCATGTGGCGGCGACATGCGATCCACTATACGGGCCTTGATCGTTGCCAATGAATATCTGGAAGCCGAGGCGGGCGAGCTGATGAAGGCGGTTTCCCATGCCTACACGCGCGGCAGGTTTAATACGTATTCCGGGTGAGGTCCGTCAGGCCGACGAGCCTGGAGTGGAAACCGCGCCTGAGAATACCCATATTCCGGCCATGAGCAGAGCGTTCGTCAACGAGGATGATTTCGTCGAGGATTTGCCCGACCGGCCAATCCCGGAGCATCCCAATCTCGTCACTGCGAACGGCCTGGCGCTGATCGAGGCTGCGTTGCAAACGGCGCGCCGGGAGCATGGCGAGGCGCAGGCCGCGGGTGACCGTGCGGCGTTGGCGAGCGCCGGGCGCGATCTGCGTTACTGGAGCGCGCGGCGCGCCAGCGCGGAGCTGGTTGCCACAGATCCCGACAATGACGCCGTGCAGTTCGGAACCAGCGTGACGATCGTTCGCGATGACGGACGCGAGCAGCGTTTTGCTATCGTCGGCTCGGACGAGGCGGATCCGGCCAAGGGGACGGTATCCTATGTTTCCCCGCTCGCCCGGGCGCTGGTGGGAAAGCATGTCGGCGACGTCATCAAGACCGGCGGCGGTGAAGCCGAGATCAAGGCCATCCAGCAGCCATCAGGGATATCTCCGTAACGGCTGGGATGGCGTATTAAATCTCTCCCTGAAGCGGAATTGGGTCGCATAAACCGTTGCCTCCGTTCAGTTTTGCTGTACGACGGAACTGATAAATCGTCCCCCGTCCAGCCGCACCGCAGGGCTGGACCCCGCCCTTCGGTTGCAAGTAAATAGCCCCATGTTCAAACGTATTCTGATCGCCAATCGCGGCGAGATCGCCTGCCGGATCATCAAGACCGCCCGCCGCATGGGGATCGAGACGGTCGCGGTCTATTCCGAGGCCGACCGTGACGCGCTGCACGTCGAAATGGCCGACGATGCCGTCCTGATCGGGCCACCCGCGGCGTCCGACAGTTACCTCGTGATGGAGAAGATCATCGAGGCCTGCCGCAAGTCCGGCGCCGAGGCGGTGCATCCCGGCTATGGGTTCCTGTCCGAGCGTGAATCCTTTCCGCGCGCGCTTGATGCGGCCGGGATCGTCTTCATCGGCCCCAACGCCGGCGCGATCGCCGCGATGGGCGACAAGATCGAGTCCAAGAAGGCGGCCGCCAAGGCCGACGTCTCGACCGTGCCGGGCTATCTCGGCGTCATCGAGGACGAAAGGCACGCGGTCAAGATCGCCGACGCCATCGGTTATCCCGTGATGATCAAGGCTTCCGCCGGCGGCGGCGGCAAGGGCATGCGGATCGCGCATTCGACCTCCGAAGTCGCCGAAGGCTTTGGGCTGGCCAAGGCGGAGGCAAAATCGTCGTTCGGCGATGACCGCGTCTTCATCGAGAAATTCATCGTCGATCCCCGCCACATCGAAATCCAGGTGCTGGGCGACAAGCACGGCAACGTGATCTATCTCGGCGAACGCGAATGCTCGATCCAGCGCCGCAATCAGAAAGTGATCGAGGAAGCGCCGTCGCCGCTGCTCGACGAGATCACCCGCCGCCAGATGGGCGAACAGGCCGTCGCGCTGGCAAAGGCGGTCAATTACGATTCCGCCGGCACGGTCGAATTCGTCGCGGGCCAGGACAAGAGCTTCTTCTTCCTGGAGATGAACACGCGGTTGCAAGTCGAGCATCCCGTTACCGAACTGGTCACCGGGATCGACCTGGTCGAACAGATGATCCGGGTCGCCGCCGGCGAGAAGCTGGCGCTGGCGCAAAAGGACGTCACTTTGACCGGATGGGCGGTGGAGTCGCGGGTCTATGCCGAGGATCCGTTCCGCAACTTCCTGCCCTCGATCGGACGGCTGGTGAAATACCGCCCGCCGGTCGAAAGCTCCCACGACGGCATCACCGTTCGCAACGATACCGGCGTGCAGGAAGGCGGCGAGATCTCGATCTATTACGATCCGATGATCGCCAAGCTGGTGACCCACGCGCCATCGCGCGCCGCCGCCATCGAGGCGCAGTCGACCGCGCTGGATTCCTTCTACATCGACGGCATCCGGCACAACATCCCGTTCCTGTCGGCGCTGATGAATCACCCGCGCTGGCGCGGCGGCAATCTCTCCACCGGTTTCATTGCCGAGGAGTTTCCGAAAGGTTTTGCGGTTCGCGTGCCCGAAGGCGAGATCGCCCGCCGGCTGGCGGCGGTCGGCGCCGCCATCGACCACGTGCTCGGCGAGCGCAAGCGGCAGATTTCCGGCCAGCTGACGGGAAGGGCGGTGCAGCGCGAGGGCCGCCGTGCGGTATGGCTGGAACGCAACGAAATCGCGCTCGATATTGTGCGTGAAGCCGATGGCATTGCGGTGCGCTTTATCAACGCCGACGGCACTCAGGGTCATCCGCACCATATCGTCTCGACATGGGCGCCGGGCGATCCGGTCTGGCAGGGCACCATCGACGGCCATCTGGTCGCGATGCAGGTGCGGCCGATTCCCAATGGCATACGCCTCGCGCATCAGGGGTTTGAGGTCGCGGTCAACGTCTTCACCGAGAGCGAGGCCCAGGCGGCGCGGCTGATGCCGGTCGGGGTCAAGGCCGATACCGGCAAGAAGCTGCTGTGTCCGATGCCGGGTCTGGTGGTGTCGATCGCGGTCGCCGAGGGCCAGGAAGTCAAAGCCGGCGAAACGCTCGCCGTGGTCGAGGCCATGAAGATGCAGAACGTGCTGCGCGCCGAGCGCGACGGCACCGTCAAGAAGATTCACGCCGCCGCCGGGGCGACGCTGGCGGTCGATGCGCTGATTCTCGAATTCGCCTGATACCGTCATTGCGAGCGCAGCGAAGCAATCCATCTTGCCGCGCGAAGAAAGAAAGCTGGATTGCTTCGTCGCTTCGCTCCTCGCAATGACGAAGAATACAGACGCGAAGGAGTTCCTTAATGGCTTTCCGCAGGCGCCGCGAAGCGTTGCGTTCGATCCTGTCGGGATCATCCTGCATTCGGCCCGGTTCCGTTTATGACGCGACATCGATCCGCATCGCCGAGGATCTCGGTTTCGAACTCGGCATGTTCGGCGGCTCGGTGGCTTCGCTCGCGGTGTTAGGTGATCCCGACATCGCGCTGATTACGCTCACCGAACTCGCGGAACAAATGCGCCGGATGTCGCGCGCCGCCGACTTGCCGGTGCTGGTCGACGCCGATCACGGCTACGGCAACGCGCTCAATGTCCGCCGCACCGTACAGGAACTGGAGGCGGCCGGCGCCGCCGGCCTCACCATCGAGGACACGCTGCTGCCGCAGGCGTACGGCGTGACCAAGACCCAGCTGATTTCGCTGCAGGAGGGCGTCGGCAAGATCAAGGCGGCGCTGGACGGGCGCGGCGATCCGACGCTGGTGATCATGGGGCGCACCGGGGCGGCGTCGGTGACGTCGATCGAGGACGCGATCGCGCGCGCGCGGGCCTATGAGGCTGCCGGCGTCGATGCGCTGTTCTTCACCGGCGTGAAGACGCTCGCAGAGCTGCAAGCCATCGCCGCCGCCACCACGCTGCCGATCGTGCTCGGCGGCGCGCCGGAGGAGATGAGCGATCCCGGTATCCTCGCGGGCCAGCGGGTGCGGATCGCGCTGCAGGGTCACGCGCCGTTCGCCGCCGCCACGCAGGCGGTTTACGAGACGCTTAAAGCATTGCGTGAGGGCCAGCCGCCCAGGACTCTGAAAGGCCTTGCGTCATCCGACCTGACCGGCCGCGTCATGCGCGAGGCCGACGTGAAGGCGCGCAGCGCCGAGTTTTTGGGGCTTGGCAAATAGATGAGCGCGGCGATCCGTCGGGTGACGATCCGGGGCCGGGTGCAGGGCGTCGGCTATCGCGCCTGGGTCGAGCACCGGGCGAGGGCGCATGATCTCGAGGGATGGGTGCGCAACCTCGGGGACGGCAGCGTCGAGGCGCTGTTCGCCGGGCCGGCCG
>NZ_JAUSLT010000184.1 GCF_030646015.1 Bradyrhizobium sp. | reverse complement strand
GCGTCGCCTCGGCGCGCTCGAGATTGCGGCCGAGCCAGAACAGATTGTCGGCGGCGCGGCTCGGCACCACGCCGGCGATGCGCCGGATCCGCACGTTGTCGACCGCCGGCAGCAGGCTGGCGGTCGATACCGCCTTGTCGGACACCACCCAGACATCCGCCGCCCTCGCGCCGTCGCCCATCGACACCGCGCGGGCATCGGGCTGATCGGCTATCCGGCAGAACCCGCCGGGCATGATGGTCCACCCACCGGGCGTCGCCGCCGCGAACACGCGCAGTACGAACGGGCGCGGCGTGATGTGTCCGTTGTCCCATACCGGCGTGGTCGACAGCCGAACCAGTTCCTGGCCGACATAATCGATGCCGCGGTCCGATATCGCGGTCTTCAGCCGTTCCCGTTCGCTGGCCGACAATTCGCCGGCGAGGATGGGGCCTCTGCCGAATCCGGGAACGCCCCTGCCATACGCGCCTTCGATGGCGAATTCGTCGAGCCGTGCCAGCACTTCCTCGCGCGCGGCCTTCTGGCCGCACCACCAGGTCGCGATATGCGGCATCTTCAGGTCTTCGCCGAAAAACCGCTGGCTCAGGCTAGGCAGGAAACCCAACAGCGCCCGTGCCTCCATCACGCCCGAGCCCGGCATGTTGGCCATCACGACGCCGTTCTTTCGGATCACGTCGATCAGGCCGGGCACGCCGAGTTGCGAGGATGCGTCGAGCTCCAGCGGATCGAGCGAATTGGAATCGACCCGGCGCAGCAGCACGTCGAGCCGCTTCAACCCGGCGACGGTGCGGATATGGATGCGGTCGCCGCTGACGGCGAGATCGTCACCCTCGACCAGCAGAAAGCCGAGGTAGCGCGCCAGCGTGGCGTGCTCGAAATAGGTTTCGCTGAAGGTGCCCGGCGTCAGCAATCCGATGCGCGGCTCATCGCGGTCGGCGCTGGCGCGAAGTGAGTCGCGGAAGGCCTCGAAGAACGGGGCCACGCGCTCGACGTTCATGGATTTGTAGAGCGAGGGAAAGGCGCGCGACAGCACCAGCCGGTTTTCAAGCGCATAGCCCGCGCCCGATGGCGCCTGGGTGCGGTCGCCCAGCACCCACCAGCGGCCGTCGGGCCCGCGCCCGACATCGGCGGCATAGATGCTGAGATAGCGGCCGCCCGGCGGTTTGACGCCGCACACCGAGCGCAGATATTCGGTGCTGCCGGCAATCGCCGCGGCAGGTATCGCACCCTCCGCCACCAGGCGGCCGTCGCCATAGAGGTCGTTCAGCACCAGCTCGAGCAATTCCGCGCGCTGCACGATGCCCGCTGTCAATTGCTGCCAGTCGGCCTCGTCGATCAGCAGCGGCAGATGGCTCAGCGGCCAGAGCCGGTCGGCGGTTTCGCCCGGCGCGCGATAGGTCACGCCGGCTTCCCGCAGATGCCGGTCGGCGGCGCCGAAGCGGCGTTCGATATCGGCGGGGCTCAGGCTCGCGAAGGCCTCGAAGAACCGGTTCCAGACCGCGCGCGGCGCGCCATCCTGGCCGATATATTCATCCGGGATTCCCGGCAGCCGGACATAGTCGCGCGCCCACTGCGCCACGCGCCGGTTGCCCGGGCGGGCCCTGGCTCCCTGACTGCGAAGGCTTGCGCCGCTACTTTCCTGGCCGTCGTTTCCCGCCATCCCGAGTCTCCAGCCTCTGCCTATTCAATGCAGGAGCGGCGCCCTCAAGTCGAGGGTCAAGGGGAACTCAATTGTGCGTTCTTCGCGGGGCGGGTCGATCTTGCCGGGGGTGTGGCCATGGTCCTGGAACCGGGCCAGCCGGCGGGCTTCGGCCTCGTAGGAATTGACCGGTTTGGTGTCGTAAGTGCGGCCCCCCGGATGGGCGACGTGGTAGACGCAGCCGCCCAGCGAGCGGCCGTTCCACGTATCGATCAGGTCGAATGTCAGCGGCGCGTGAACCGGGATGGTCGGGTGCAGGCCGGAATGCGGCTGCCAGGCCTTGAAGCGGACGCCCGCGACCGCCTCGCCGGCGCGGCCGGTTTCGGTCATCGGCATCCGCCGGCCGTTGCAGGTGACGACGTGGCGACCCTCGACGAAGCCCGTGGCCTTGACCTGCAGCCGCTCCACAGAGGAATCGACGTAGCGGACGGTGCCGCCGGCCGAGCCCTCTTCGCCGAGAACGTGCCAGGGCTCCAGCGCCTGCCGCACTTCGAGTGCGACGCCGCCATGGTGGACCCGGCCGAACACCGGAAAACGAAACTCGAGCTGGGCCGCATACCAGTCCGGCGAAAAATCGTAGCCCGACTGCTTCAGCTCCTCGAGCACGCCCTGAAAATCCTCCCAGAGGAAATGCGGCAGCATGAAGCGATCATGCAGCGTGGTGCCCCAGCGCACGAACTTGCCCTGCTGCGGCTCGCGCCAGAGTTTTGCGATCAAGGCCCGGATCAGCAGTTGCTGCGCCAGTGACATGCGCGGATCGGGCGGCATTTCCAAAGCGCGGAATTCGACCAGCCCGAGCCGCCCGGTGGCGCCGTCGGGCGAATAGAGCTTGTCGATGCAGATTTCGGCGCGGTGGGTATTGCCGGTGATATCGACCAGGATGTGCCGGAACAGGCGGTCGACCAGCCACAGCGGCGCCGGGGTGCCCGGCGGCGGCACGTGGGACAGCGCAATCTCCAGTTCGTAAAGCCCGTCATGGCGGGCCTCGTCGATACGCGGCGCCTGGCTGGTCGGACCGATGAACATGCCGGAGAACAAATAGGACAGCGACGGATGCCGCTGCCAGTACAGCACGAGGCTCTTCAGCAAGTCCGGACGACGCAGGAACGGCGAGTCCGCGGGCGTGGAGCCGCCGACCACGACATGATTGCCGCCGCCGGTGCCGGTGTGGCGGCCGTCGACCAAATACTTGTTGGCGCCGAGCCTCGTCTGCGCGGCATCTTCGTAAAGCCCGAAGGTGATATCGACGGCCTCGCGCCAGTTCTGCGCCGGCTGGATGTTGATCTCGATCACGCCCGGGTCGGGCGTCACCTTGATCACCTCGACGCGTGGGTCATACGGCGGCGGATAGCCCTCGACATGGACCTGCATCTGCATTTCTTCGGCGGTCGCCTCCACCGCCGTCACCAGTTCGAGATAATCCTCCAGCTTCTCCACCGGCGGCATGAACGCGCACAGAATGCCGTCGCGGATCTCGATCGACATCGCGGTGCGCACGCCGCCGCCCCTGAGCTGCTGCTCCTGCACCTCCTGATGAGGTGCTGCGCCGGCTGGCGCGGCACCGTCATAGACCGGCAGCTCCTCGCGCGGATCCAGCGGATCCTGTTCGACGATGTAGGGATATTCATCCGCCTCGATATGCGGCAAGGAGGCGATCGGCAGCCGCAAGCCCAGCGGCGAATCGCCCGGCGTCAGGAACAGATTGCCGCGGCGCAATTTCCAGCGCTCGCTCTTCCAGCGCGTGGATTTGGGGGCCTCGGCATTCCAGCGCTGGATCGGCAGCACAAAACCCTTGGGCACGTTCAGCCCCTGATCGAACACCCGCGCCATGCGCGAGCGCTCTTCCGGATCGGACAGTTTGGAATCGGATGGATCGACATTGGGCGGCAACCCGGCTTCCTTCTGCAGCCAGTGCGAGGGGTCTTCGAACGCCGGCAGGATGAACTCGGAATCGACGCCGAGTTTCTTCGCGGTGCCTTCGGCAAAACGTTCGGCATCTTCGATACTGGCTTTGCGCGGTTTCTCGATGGTGGCGATCAGTTCGGAGTTCTTCCAGATCGGTACGCCGTCCTTGCGCCAGTACAGCCCGAACGCCCAGCGCGGCAGGCTTTCGCCGGGATACCATTTGCCCTGCCCGTAATGCAGCAACCCGCCCGGCGCAAAGCGCGTGCGCAATTTTCGGATCAGATCGTCGGCGAGACCGCGCTTGGTCGGGCCGACCGCGGCAATGTTCCATTCCGGCGATTCCAGATCATCGACCGAGACGAAGGTCGGTTCGCCGCCCATGGTCAGGCGGACGTCGCCCGCTTTGAGATCGGCATCGACCTTTTCTCCGAGCGCGTCGAGCCGCGCCCAGGACTCGTCGGAGAACGGCCGGGTGATCCGCGGCGCTTCGCGGATCCGCTTGACGTTCATCTCGAAGCCGAATTCGACATTGGCAAATCCGACCGCGCCCGAGATCGGCGCCGCCGAACGGTAATGCGGCGTGGCGGCGACGGGGATGTGCCCCTCGCCGGTCAGCATGCCCGAGGTGACGTCGAACCCGATCCATCCAGCACCCGGCAGATACACTTCGGCCCAGGCGTGCAAATCGGTGAAATCGTTCTCGACCTCGCGCGGCCCCTCGACCGGATCGATGTCGGGGCGCAACTGAATGAGATAACCCGACACGAAACGGGCAGCGAGTCCGAGATGGCGCAGCGTTTGAATCAGCAACCACGCGGAGTCGCGGCAGGACCCCGCGCCTGATGCCAACGTCTGCTCCGGAGTCTGGATGCCCGGCTCCATCCGGATGATATAGCGGACCTGGTCGCGCAGTTTCGCGTTGAGATCGACCAGGAAATTGACCGTGCTGGTCGCCTCGCGCGGAATGCTCGCGAGGTACTTTGCAAACAGCGGTCCGGGTTCCATGGTCGCCAGATAAGGCGCGAGTTCGGTCTTGAGATCGTCGGTATAGGCAAACGGAAAACTGTCGGCATAGGGCTCGACGAAGAAGTCGAACGGGTTGATCACGGTCATCTGCGCCGTGAAATCGACCTCGATCTTGAACTCGCTCGCCTTCTCCGGAAAGACAAAACGGGCCAGCCAGTTGCCTTGCGGATCCTGCTGCCAGTTCACGAAGTGATTGGACGGCGTGACCTTGAGCGAATAGCTCAGGATCGGCGTGCGGGTATGCGGCGCCGGGCGCAAGCGGATGGTTTGAGGGCCGAGGTCGATCGGTCGGTCGTATTTGTAATGCGTGACGTGATGTAGTGCGACGAAGATCGACAAAGTCTGTGTGCTCCAGCAGCTTTTTTAAGCAGAACACTGGTTCCGGGTGGGATCAAGCATTAACAACGGGCAGCAGTTGCCTAGCGAAGGGGCGAATGGCGAGTAGGGAACGAGTTCCATTCGCTACTCGCCATTCGCTCTTCTACATCGTCGCCCCGAGCACCCATGGCGCAAACTCGGCGCCGCCGAAATCAAAACTCTCGCTCTTGGTCGGCTTGCCTGAGGCGGTTTCCAGCATCAGTTCGAAAATGCGCTGGCCGCATTGCTGCACGGTCTCTTCGCCATCGAGGATGGTGCCGCAATTGACATCCATGTCGTCTTCCATGCGCTTGTACATCGCCGAGTTGGTGGCGAGCTTGATCGACGGCGCCGGCTTGCAGCCGAACACGCTGCCGCGGCCGGTGGTGAAGCAGACGAGGTTGGCGCCGCCGGCGACCTGCCCGGTTGCCGCGACCGGGTCGTAACCGGGCGTGTCCATGAAGACAAAGCCCTTTTTCGTCACCTCCTCCGCGTAGTTCAGCACGTCGACCAGATTGGTGCTGCCGGCCTTGGCCATCGCGCCCAATGACTTCTCCAGGATCGTGGTCAGACCGCCGGCCTTGTTGCCGGGGCTGGGATTGGCGTTCATCTCGGCGCCTTCCCGCGCCGTGTATTCCTCCCACCAGCGCATCAGCGCCACCAGCTTTTCGCCGACCTCGCGGCTGACGGCGCGGCGGGTCAACAGATGTTCGGCGCCGTAGGTCTCCGGTGTCTCCGACAGGATCACAGTGCCGCCGTGGCGGACCAGCAGATCGCTCGCAGCCCCCAGCGCCGGATTGGCCGAGACGCCGGAATAGCCGTCGGAGCCGCCGCATTGCAGCGCCACGGTCAGTTCGCTGGCCGAGACCGGCTCGCGCTTGACGTTGTTGGCGTCGACCAGCGCCTCGCGCACGAAGGCAACGCCCGCTTCCACGGTCTTGCGGGTGCCGCCGACTTCCTGGATGTCCATCGCGCGCAAGCGTCCGGCGAGTTTCTGCTCCTGCATCAGCCCGCCGATCTGGTTGACCTCGCAGCCCAGCCCCAGCACGATGACAGCGGAAAAGTTCGCATGCCGCGCATAGCCGCCGAGGGTACGGCGAAGCAGGCGCAGCGGCTCGTCCTGGGTCATGCCGCAGCCGGTCTTGTGGGTCAGCGCGACCACGCCGTCGACATTGGGAAAATCCGCCAGCGGGTTGTCGCCGGTGAACGGATTCTTCTTGAAGATATCGGCGACCATGCCCGCGACATGCGCGCTGCAGTTCACCGAAGTGAGGATGCCGATGTAATTGCGGGTGGCGACGCGCCCGTCGGGGCGGCGGATGCCTTCAAACGTCGCGGGCAGATCGAAATTCGGCGTCGGCGTGACGTCGACGCCGAAGGCATAGTCCTTGGCGAAATCGCCCATGCCGCAATTCTGGGTATGCACATGCTGGCCAGGCTCAATCGGCACCGTCGCGAAGCCGATGATCTGGCCATAACGGCGGATCGGCTCGCCCATCGCGATCGGCCTGATCGCCACCTTGTGGCCGGCCGGAATCCGCTCGGCGGTGGTAACCCCCTCCGCCACCACCATGCCGGGCGGCAGGCTGGAGCGTGCGATCAGCACACCATCATCGGGATGCAGGCGTATGACGGGGGCTGCGGCCATGGGATGTCTCCTTGGTGAAGGGGCGAATGGCGAGTAGCGAATGGCGAGTAGCGAAGGGTGTTACCCCACCGCAACTCGCTACTCTCTAATCCCCATTCGCCATTCGCTATTCGCCATTCGCTTCTTACTACGCCTTGCCGCCGGAGTCCTTGCGGGTCTGGTTCACCTGCATCTTGGCGTAGGTCGCCATCAGTCCGCTTTCGTTTGACAGCGTGACGAGCTTGAAGCCCATGTTGATGGCGCGGGTAGCGCCCTCCGCGCCCGAGCAGTGGATGCCGGGATAGAGGTTGCGCTTGCCGCACTCCTTGATGATCTTCTCATAGATCTTGAGGATCTCCGGCTCGTCGCGGTCCAGTTTCGGCACCAGCCCGTAGGAGAAGCCGAGGTCGGAAGGACCGATATAGACGCCATTGATGCCCTCGACATCGAGGATCGATTCCATGTTCTCGATCGCGGTCTTGGTCTCCATCATCGGCAGCAGCACGATCTCGTCATTGGCGGTCTGCTGATAGGTGCCGGCCGAGCCGTACATGCCGGAGCGGATCGGGCCGTTGGAGCGCGTACCCTTCGGCGGATATTTTGCGTACTGAACCAGGTTTTTGGCTTCCTCCGGCGTGTTGATCATCGGGCAGATCACGCCATAGGCGCCGCCGTCGAGCACCTTGCCGATGATGCCGGGCTCGTTCCAGGGAACGCGGACCATCGGCGTCACCGGATGACCGTTCATGGCCTGGAAACACTGCACCATCGACTGGTAATCCTGGACGCCGTGCTGCATGTCGACGGTAACGCTGTCGAAACCGCATTGCGCGATCACCTCGGCGGAGAAGCCCGACGGGATCGCCAGCCAGGCATTGACCACGGCCTTGCCCGAAGCCCAGACTTTCTTGACGTTGTTGGTTGTCATTGATCGCGTTTCCTTCTGTGATCGTTGCAATCGGTTGAAAATTCACCGCCGCCTAGCTGGCGGCCTTCTGGATGCTGACTTCGCTGACGCCGACCTCGCGGGCAGTATTGACGATCGCGGCCCAGGTATCGTCAGGCAGCGGCACGCCGTTTTTGGTGCGGTCGGCGCGCGTCTTCCGCTCGGAATCTCCAGGGATCAGCACGGCATCGACGCCGGCCACAGGCTTGGTCGCCCGGATGAAGTCGCTGTAGCGCGAGATTTCGCCGTCGAAGAAATTGCTGGTGTCGATCACCTTGGGGTCGACATAGAACGCCAGCATGCCGTTGGCAAAGCGCCGGTCTCCCGACGTCGCTCCCGTCCCCGTCAGCGCGCCGCCGAGCAGTTCGCAGATGAAGGCGAGGCCGGAGCCCTTGTGCTCGCCGAAGGCGCGGATCGCGCCGGACCCCTTGCTGTGATCGCGCGGTCCCTCCGCGCTGTGCGGCCCGTACAGCACCGCCGGATCCTCGCTCAAGCTGCCGTCGGCATCGATCAGCGCTCCCTTCGGCAATTTCTTGCCGCCCCGGCTCGCTACCAGCACCTTGCCTTCGGCGACGATCGACGTCGCAAAATCCAGCACGATCGGATCCTGGCCCACGCGCGGGATGCCGACGCAGTAGGGCGCGGTCGACAGCCGCTTCTCGACGCCACCGAAAGGCGCGACCAGCAGCGAGCCGGCGGCATTGACGAAGTGGATCGAGACCAGTCCTTCGGCTGCCGCCATTTCCGCCCAGTCGCCGACCCGGCCGATATGTCCGGCATTGCGCAGCGCCACCGCCGACAAACCCGATGCCTTGCATTTCTCGATGCCGATCTTGACCGCCTGCGGCGTGACGGTTTGCCCGTAGCCGAACTTGCCGTCGACCACCGCCAGCGACGGCGTATCGACCACGACCTCGGCGATCTGGTTCGGCACCACGGAGCCCATTTTCTTCCAGCGGATGTAGACCGGCACCCGGATCACGCCGTGGCTGTCATGGCCGGTGAGATTGGCGGTCGTCAGATAGGTCGCGATACGTTTCGCCTCTTCGGGCGAGGATTCGGAATGGGCGAAGACTTCGGCAACGAAGTTGATCAGGTTCTGAACTTGTATGGTGACCATATGCGGATTTTCACCCTGTCCCTGGTTCGGCGCCGGCCGCATCGTCAGCGGCGACCCTGCTCCCGCACCGGTTTTCATGACCGGCTTGGCGGCCACTTTGAGCGAAAAATCGCGGGCGTGTCTATGGCTTCCACCATCCTCGAGGCGCGATTGCGATGATTTGCCGGGCCGCTATGCACCGTGCCGGTAGCATCATGCAAATTTGCGCTTACTGGTCCGCTTCCACACTGCCTTCCTCCGCCACTTCCATGGCGGAAAGGCTGTGTTCAAGCGCGGCGAGCATCTCCTGTAGCTCGGCGAGCCTGCGGGCGCCGAAACGCTTGGTGATGGCCGCATAGATCGCTTCCGACGACGGTGCGACCGCCGCGATCAGCTTGAGGCCATCAGCCGAAATCGACACCACGGCGCGGCGCTGATCGGCTTCCGCAACCCGGCGCTCGATCAGCTGCCGCGCTTCCAGGTCGCGCAGGATGCGGGACAGGCTCGGGCCGAGCAGAAACGCGGTCCGCGCCAGTTCGGTAACCTCGATGGTCTCGACCGCGGCCAGCGCGCGCAGGATACGCCATTGCTGTTCGGTCAACTCGTGATGGCGCAGCGAGGGACGAAACTGCCGCATCACCGCCTCGCGCGCGCGCAGCAGCGACATCGGCAGCGAACGGGAGAAGTCCCGCATCGGCACCCGCCGCGCGGCTACGCCCGCCGGACCCGATCCGGAATTTTTGGCCGACTGCTTCCGCGCCATGTCGATCGGATGCTCCAGGTTTGCGCTGCAGCAAGCAGCAAATCAGTTTGCGCCTAACCATTTAACATGTTAATCATTTGCCGGCATCCTCTTTTTTGCTGGTTCCGCATGGCTCTTTCCGCAGACGAAATCCGCAGCGCCGCCGAACGGCTGCATCAGGCGGAAAAGACCCGCCAGCAGATCCGGCAGCTGTCGCTGGATCATCCCGGCATTACGCTTGATGACGCCTATGCGATCCAGAAGGCGTGGGTCGCGATCAAGCTCGCCGAGGGCCGCGTCGTCAAAGGCCACAAGATCGGCCTGACCTCGAAGGCGATGCAGAGCGCGCTCAATATCGACGAACCGGATTCCGGCATCCTGCTCGACGACATGTTCTTTGCCGATGGCGGCCTTGTACCCTCGGACCGTTTTATCGGCACGCGGATCGAGGCTGAACTCGCCTTCATCATGAAGCAGCGGCTGTCGGGCCCGAACTGCACCCTTTTCGATGTGCTCAACGCCACCGATTTCGTGGTGCCGGCGCTGGAAATTCTCGACACACGGATCGAACGGATCGATCCCGTGACCAAATCGACGCGAAAAATTTTCGACACCATCGCCGACAACGCCGCCAATGCCGGGATCGTGCTCGGCGGCCGCCCGTTGCGCCCCGGGGATGCCGACCTGCGCTGGATTGGCGCGTTGTGCTACCGTAATGGCCAGCTGGAGAAGACCGGGCTCGCCGCCGGCGTGCTCAACCATCCCGCGACCAGCGTCGCCTGGCTCGCCAACAAGATCTCCGCCAATGGGCTAGCGCTCGAAGCCGGGCAAGTGGTGCTGGCGGGATCGTTCATCCGTCCGATCGAGACCCGCAAAGGCGACACGATTCAGGCCGACTATGGCGCTTACGGCACGGTGAGCTGTTACTTCGCTTGAAGCATTCAGGCACACTCGTTGGGGTAGACAGGACATGCCGCATTTCACCATCGAATATTCAGCCAATCTCGACGCCCGCGTCGACATGGCCGCGATTGTCGAGGTGGTTCGCAAGGCGGCGGTGGAAACCGGGATCTTTCCGCTCGGAGGGATTCGAGTCCGCGCCGTCAGATGCGAGCATTACGCCATCGCCGACGGCAATCCGCACCACGGCTTTCTCGCGATGGTGCTGCGGCTTGGCGAGGGCCGCGATCTCGCGGCGCGAAAGAAGGCCGGCGAGCATATTCTCCGCGCGCTGTCCGACCATCTCGATCCGGTCTTTGCAAATTCAAAGTTCGCACTGTCGTTCGATATGCAGATCAACGACAAGGAAACCAGCTGGAAGCGCAACAACATCCACGACGCCCTGAAAGTGGAGACCATCAATGGATAAGGCCACGCCGAAAGACGTATTTTCCGCCAACCGCGAGCGCGCGGCACCGCTGCTGAAGCAACTGCGGGCCGACGGCATCGGACACATGATCGACGGCAAGATCGAACCGTCGGTCACCGGCGACAGTTTTGAAACCAGATCGCCGATCGATGGCACGGTGCTGGCGACCGTCGCCCGCGGCGGGCCTGAGGATATCGATCGGGCCGCCACCGCGGCGGCAAAGGCCTTCAAGGCCTGGCGCGACATGCCGGCGCCGATGCGGAAGAAACTGCTGCATCGCGTCGCCGACGCCATCGAGGACCGCGCCGACGATATCGCCGTGCTCGAATGCATCGACACCGGCCAGGCCCACCGCTTCATGGCCAAGGCCGCGGTGCGGGCGGCGGAAAATTTCCGTTTCTTCGCCGACAGATGCGCCGAGGCGCGAGACGGACTCAATACGCCCAGTGAAGAGCACTGGAACATTTCGACCCGGGTGCCGATCGGCCCGGTCGGTGTCATCACGCCGTGGAATACGCCGTTCATGCTGTCGACCTGGAAGATCGCCCCTGCCCTCGCCGCCGGCTGCACCGTGGTGCACAAGCCGGCGGAATGGTCGCCAGTCACGGCCGACCTGCTGGCAAGACTTGTAAAGCAGGCCGGCGTCCCCGACGGCGTACTCAACACCGTGCACGGTATCGGCGAGGAAGCCGGCAAGGCGCTGACCGAACATCCCGCCATCAAGGCGATCGGCTTTGTCGGCGAGAGCTCGACGGGATCGGCGATCATGGCGCAGGGCGCGCCGACCCTGAAGCGGGTGCATTTCGAACTCGGCGGCAAGAACCCGGTGATCGTGTTCGACGACGCCGACCTCGAGCGCGCGCTCGATGCCGTGGTGTTCATGATCTACTCGCTGAACGGCGAGCGCTGCACCTCGTCGAGCCGGCTCCTGGTCCAGCAGGGCATTGCCGAAAAATTCATCGAGAAGCTGACGGCGCGGGTGAAAGCGCTCCGGGTCGGCCACCCGCTCGATCCCGTCACCGAAATCGGGCCGCTGATCCACGAGCGGCATCTTGCAAAAGTCTGCTCCTATTTCGACGTCGCACGGAAGGACGGCGCGGTGATCGCGATCGGCGGCAAGCCGCATGACGGCCCCGGCGGCGGGCATTATGTGCAGCCGACGCTGGTCACCGGCGCAACTGCAAAAATGCGGGTCGCGCAGGAGGAAGTGTTCGGACCGTTCCTGACCGTGATCCCGTTCCGCGATGAAGCCGAGGCGATCGAGATCGCCAATGGCGTGCAATATGGCCTGACCGGCTATGTCTGGACCGGCGACATGGGCCGCGCGCTGCGCGTCGCCGACGCGCTGGAAGCCGGCATGATCTGGCTCAATTCGGAGAACGTCCGCCATCTGCCGACCCCGTTCGGCGGCATGAAGTCCTCCGGCATCGGCCGCGACGGCGGCGACTATTCGTTCGACTTCTACATGGAAACCAAGCACGTCTCGCTGGCGCGGGGCACCCACAAGATTCAGAAGCTGGGCTCCTCCTCATCCTGAGGAGCGCGCTCTTCGCGCGCGTCTCGAAGGATGGCGCCACGGGCTCTCATGGTTCGAGACGGCGCTGAAGAAGCGCCTCCTCACCATGAGGAATAGAAATCTACGAACTGGGACAGAAAATATGCCGGTACCTACACACACCTTCGATCCACCGTTCAACATCATCCGCTCCAGCCACGTCGTGCTCGACGTGACCGATCTTGGGGCATCCCGAGAGTTTTACGAAGCCACGGTCGGGCTGCATGTCGAGGACCACGACGACAAGGCAGTGTATCTGCGCGGCAGCGAGGAGCATCAGCATCACTCGCTGGTGCTGCGAAAAGCGGCGACGGCGGCGTGCAACCGGCTGGGGTTCAAGGTCGGCAACGAAGGCGATCTCGACAAGGCCGCGGCGTTTTTTTCCGGGGCCGGCGTGAGCTACGCGTTCACCGAGCAACCGTTTCAGGGCCGCACCCTGCACTTCACTGATCCCTTCGGGTTTCAGATCGAACTCTATGCCGCGATGGACAAGCGGCCACATCTTTTGCGCCGCTACGATCTCTACAAGGGCTGCCATCCGCAGCGGATCGACCATTTCAACGTATTCGCTGCCGAAGTGCAGGACACCGTCGATTTCTATGCGCGGCTCGGCTTTCGCCTCACCGAGTATGGCGAGGAAGACGGGCCGCACGGCCGCATGGCCGCAGCCTGGATGCACCGCAAGGGCAACGTTCATGATTTCGCCATTACCAACGGCAAGGGCCCTCGCCTGCACCACTTCGCCTATTGGGTACCGACCGCGATGAACATTTTGCACCTGTGCGACGTGATGGCTTCGAGCGGGTACCTGAAGAACATCGAGCGCGGACCCGGCCGCCACGGCATTTCCAATGCGTTCTTCCTCTATGTCCGCGACCCCGACGGCCACCGGCTGGAGCTCTATACCAGCGACTATTTTACCGGCGATCACGACCACGAGCCGCTGCGCTGGTCGCTGAAGGATCCGCGCCGGCAAACGCTGTGGGGCGCGCCGGCGCCACGTTCCTGGTTCGAACAGGGCTCGCCCTTTGTCGGCCAGGCCGTGCGCGAACCGCTGTTCGTCGCCGATGTCACCATTGCAGACTGAGTCCGGAAACCCGATGACCCCTCCCCGCCTCGCCACCTACTCCATCGACGGCGCGACCCGATACGGCGCGGTTGTCGACGGCGGCATCGTCGATCTCTCCGCTCACTTCGCGAAGGAATATCCGACGCTGCGCGAGATCATCGCCGCGGGCGCGTTGACAAGACTGGCGGAGGAAGCCGCGCGCCGGCGACCGGACCATGCGCTCGATGCCATCACCTGGCTGCCCCCGATCCCGGCGCCGGAACAGATCATCTGCATCGGCGTCAACTACCCGGACCGTAACGCCGAGTACAAGGACGGCCTGGACGCCCCGAAGTATCCCAGCATGTTCATGCGCACGCCGCGCTCCTTCGTCGGCCATGAGACGCCGCTGGTGCGCCCGCGCGCCTCGGCGCAGCTCGATTACGAGGGCGAACTTGTCCTGATCATCGGCAAGGCCGGACGGCACATTGCGGAGAGTGCTGCGCTGGAGCACATCGCCGCGGTCACGCTGTGCAACGAAGGCACTATCCGCGACTGGGTCCGGCACGCCAAGTTCAATGTCACGCAGGGCAAGAATTTTGACTCGACCGGCAGCCTCGGCCCGTGGATCGTCCCCTACACCAGTGAAGCCCAGATCGCCGACATCCGCCTGACCACGCGGGTGAATGGCGAGACGCGGCAGGACGACCGCACGGGACGGCTGATCTTCGGCTTCCGCTATCTGATCAACTACCTCTCGACCTTCACCACGCTGGTGCCCGGCGACGTCGTCGTCACGGGAACACCGACCGGCGCCGGCGCACGGTTCGATCCGCCGCGTTACCTGAAACCCGGCGACGTCGTCGAGGTCGAGGCCGATGGCGTCGGCGTGCTGCGCAATGGCGTGGTTGACGAGGCCTGATGAACATCTTTCTGAGCGATTGGACATCACCATGAGCGTAAATTCCGGCGGCGAAGCGATTGTCAGCGGTCTGGTCGCGCACGGGGTCGATACCGTGTTCGGCCTGCCCGGCGCGCAGATCTACGGCCTGTTCGACGGCTTTCATCAGGCGCAGCTGAAAGTGATCGGCGCGCGGCACGAGCAGGCCTGCGGCTACATGGCCTTCGGCTATGCCCGCTCGAGCGGCCGGCCCGGCGTGTTCAGCGTGGTGCCCGGTCCGGGCGTCCTCAATGCCAGCGCGGCGCTGCTCACCGCGCTCGGCTGCAATGAACCGGTGCTGTGCCTGACCGGACAGGTGCCGACGAATTTTCTCGGCAAGGGCCGCGGCCATCTGCACGAGATGCCGGACCAGCTGGCGACGCTGCGGACTTTTGTCAAATGGGCCGACCGCATCGAATATCCCGATAACGCACCGGCGCTGGTCTCACGCGCCTTTCAGGAGATGCTGTCGGGCCGCCGCGGGCCGGCATCGCTGGAAATGCCCTGGGACGTGTTCACGCAGCGCGCGGAAACCGGGCCGGCAAGAGTGTTCGATCCGTTCCCGGCGCCATTGCCCGATCCCGATCGCATCAAGGCCGCCGCCGCGCTGATTGCCGGCAGCAAGACGCCGATGATTTTTGTCGGCAGCGGGGCCATCGACGCGCGTGACGACATCCTCGAACTCGCCGAACTGATCGACGCGCCCGTGGTGGCGTTCCGCAGCGGCCGCGGCATCGTCTCCAACGCCCACGAACTCGGGCTGACCATGGCGGCGGCCTACAGGCTGTGGCCCAAGACCGATCTGATCATCGGGATCGGGAGCCGCATGGAGTTGCCGTCCTCGGGGTTCCGGTGGCCGTTTCAGCCCCAGGGCCTGAAATCGATTCGCATCGATATCGATCCGTCGGAGATGCGCCGCCTGACGCCAGATGCCGCCGTGGTCGCCGATGCGCAGGCGGGAACAAGCGAGCTGCTCGCGGCGGTGAGAAAGGCTGGCTACGCAAAAACCAGCGGCCGTCGCGCCACGATCCGCGAGGCCTCGGCGGCGGCGCTGCAGGAAATTCAGTCGGTGCAGCCACAGATGGCGTACCTCAACATTTTGCGCGAGGTGCTGCCGCAAAACGCCATCGTCACCGATGAGCTGTCGCAGGTCGGCTTTGCATCCTGGTACGGCTTTCCGGTCTACCAGCCGCGCACGTTCATCACTTCAGGTTACCAAGGCACGCTCGGCTCCGGCTTTCCCACGGCACTCGGCGCCAAGGTGGCCAATCCCGACCGGCCGGTGGTCGCGATCACCGGCGATGGCGGCTTCATGTTCAGCGTGCAGGAACTCGCAACCGCCGTGCAGTTCAACATCGCCGTGGTGACGCTGGTGTTCAACAACAACGCCTACGGCAATGTGCGGCGCGACCAGCGCGAGCGTTTCGAGGGCCGCGTGGTGGCGTCCGACCTGGTCAATCCGGATTTTGTAAAACTCGCGGAATCCTTCGGGGTCGGCGCGGCGCGCGTCACCTCACCGGATCATTTCCGTGCCGCGCTGGAAAAGGCGCTGGCGCATGGCGGACCCTATCTGATCGAAATCGAGGTGCCGACGGATTCGGAGGTCACGCCGTGGACGTTTATTCATCCCGCGAAGCCGTGAATTTGTCATTCCGGGGCGCGAGCCCCTTGGCGAGCGAACCCGGAATCTCGAGATTCCGGGTCTGGTCCTTCGGACCATCCCGGAATGACGTCAGATTCTCCGCACGATCATCCCCTGCTGCGCTCGCAACGCCGCGATCGCCAGCAGGCCGGCACCGGCGACCGCCCAGCACGCCACCGGCGCCCAGTGCAGCAGCGGCGCGTATTCCGGCAGTTTCTGCAGGCCGCCGGCGACCGCC
>NZ_JAUSLT010000181.1 GCF_030646015.1 Bradyrhizobium sp. | reverse complement strand
GGCTGCGGGTGCCGATACCGTGGTATCGGCGGCAGCCGTCAAGGACTTTGCCGCGCGCCTGCCGGCGGGATCGCATCTGGCGATCGAGGGCGCCAGGCATGAAATCCTGCAGGAAGCCGACCTCTATCGCGCGCAGTTCTGGGCGGCCTTCGACGCTTTCGTGCCGGGCGGGCCGGTGCGGATGGCTCAAGGAGCCATCCCGGCCGCGTCAATTTAAGGCTGCACAGCCACAAAGCCTCTTGCGGCCGGGCGACGCCTTCGATGGTATCCTCGGTCAAAAGGCCCGTGGCCGGACGCCGATCCGTGGCACGCGGCGAAATGGGGGGTGATATGGGCTCGCAAGTTACCTTGCCGCTATGGGCCGTCGTCCTCGTCACCGTGCTGGCGGCGCTGGCTGTGCTCGACCGCATCCTGATGCCGAGCGTCCGCTGGGCGCTGCGGCGGCGCGCCAATCGTGCCATCGACGAGCTCAACACCCGCCTCAAGCTTCGCATCCAGCCGTTCAAACTGACAAGGCGCCAGGTGCTGATCGACCGCCTGATGTTCGATCCGGAAGTGCTGCATGCGGCCGACGAATACGCAAAAGAAGCCGGCGTGCCGCGCGACGTCGCGATGGAGAAGGTAAAGCGCTATGCCGAGGAGATCGTGCCCTCGTTCAGCGCCTATGCCTATTTTCGGGTGGGAACGCGGATCGCCAGGAGCATCTCGCAGATGCTCTATCGCGTCCGCATCGGCTACCGCAACGACGACGCGCTGGCCAAGGTCGATCCCGGATCTTCGGTCATCTTCGTCATCAACCATCGCTCCAACATGGATTACGTGCTGGTGACCTATGTCGCGGCGACCTCGTCGGCGCTGAGCTATGCCGTGGGTGAATGGGCGCAGGTCTGGGGGCTGCGCGGCCTGATCCGGTCGATGGGGGCCTATTTCATCAGCCGGGATTCCCGTGAGGGGCTCTATCGCAAGGTGCTGGCGCGCTACGTCCACATGGCGACGGCGGCGGGCGTCACGCAAGCGATTTTTCCGGAAGGCGGTCTCAGCCGCGACGGCCGGCTGCGCCCGCCGAAATTCGGGCTGTTGAGCTACATGGTCTCGGGTTTCGATCCGCTCGGTCCGCGCGACGTGGTGTTCGTCCCTGTCGCGGTCAATTACGACCGTGTGCTGGAGGACCGCATGCTGACCTCCGCCGCCAGTACCGAGCCGGGGAAAAAGCCGGTGTTCGGCTTCAACGCAAAAGTGTTCGCGAGCCACGTCCTCCGCCACATCGGGATGGCGATCCGCGGCGAGTGGCATCGCTTCGGCTATACCTGCGTCAGTTTCGGCGAGCCGGTGTCGCTGCGCCAGCATGTCGCCGAGGCCAACATCGATTTCCGCCTGCTGACATCCGAGGCGCGCCATGCCGAGACCGAAAGGCTCGGCAACCGACTGATGCAAGCCGTCGGCCGGGTGGTCCCGGCGCTGCCGGTTTCGCTGGTCTCGACCGCGATGCTGGAGGCCGGCGACAAGCCGCTCTCTCTGCTCGACATCAAGCAACTTGTATCGAGCCTGATCGGCGTGCTGGAGGCCCAGGGCACCTACGTCCACATCCCGCGCGCCGACCGCGACTACGCGATTGCAGTGGGCTTGCGCATGCTGACGCTGCGCCATCTGGTGCTGGAGGAAGACGGCAGCTACCGCGCCAACCCGGACGAATTGATCCTGCTGAAATACTACGCCAACGCCATCGTGCATCTGTTCGAGAGCGCCGCAGAGCCGGCGGTATAACGCCCACCTGCCTGCGTTTACTTTCTTCTCCCCTCCCCCCGCGAAGCGGTGGGGAGGGGTCGGGGGGTGGGGGGTGCTTCCGCTAATTCGCTGCCAGTAGTACGCGGTGATTACTCGCAGCGAGTGCGCTGATAGACCCCCCACCCCCGACCCCTCCCCGCCACGCGCAAGAGCGCGTGGAGGGAGGGGAGAAGAAGGCCGCTACTCGATCACCGCATGTTCCGGCGCCACCGACTGCTTGCGCAGCGTGGCCTTGCTCGATCCGATCATGATGGTCAGCGGGATCGCGCACAGCGTGAAGATCATCACCATCTGGTAATCGTGCGAGAAGGCGATGACCTGCGCCTGCAGCTTGACGATGGCGTCCATCATGGCGCGGCCCTTGTCGGTGCCGAGGTCGATCATGGCCCGCACCTGTGGCATCTGCATCGCGTGGTTGAACGGATTGACGTGCTGCGACAGCACCGCGTAGCTCCACCGCGAACCCTCGGTGAGCTGCGAGATCACCAGGGATATACCGATCGAGCTGCCGACGTTGCGCAACAGCGTCAGCATCGAGGTGCCGTCGGTGCGCAAATGATTGGGCAGCGTCAAAAATGCCACCGTGGAGAGCGGCACGAAGACGAGGCCAAAGCCAAAACCCTGGAAGATGCTGATCGTCAGGATCTCGTTGACGCCGGTCTGGTCGGTCCATGCCGTCATCCAGAACAGCGACACGCAGGTCGTGCCGAGGCCGGTGACGATCAGCGTACGCGCCTCGATATAACGCATCAGCCGCCCGACCATCATCATGGCGACGAAGGTACCGAAGCCGCGGCTCGCCAGCAGCAGGCCGGCGGTGATGATGGGATAACCGAGCACGTTCTGCAGGAACGGCGATGCCAGCGCCATGGTCGAGAACAGCACCACGCCCATCACCGACATGAACACGCAGCCGCCGACGAAATTCTTGTCGCGGAACAGCGCGAACTGGATGAACGGCTTTTCCGTCGTCAGCGAATGCGCCAGGAAATAATAGAACCCGACGGCCGAGACGATGAACTCGGCGATGATCTCGCTGGAATTCAGCCAGCCGAGCTGCTCGCCGCGGTCGAGCGCGACCTGCAGGCTGCCGATCCCGATCGCAAGCGCGGTGAAGCCGAACCAGTCGAAGCGCAGCTCGCGGTTCTTCCCGGTCTCGTCCATGAACACCATCAGGCCGAGCACGGTGAAGATACCGAACGGCAAATTGACCAGGAACACCCAGTGCCAGGAATAGGTCTCGGTCAGCCAGGCGCCCAGCGACGGCCCCATGATCGGGCCCATCATCACGCCCATGCCCCAGATCGCCATCGCCTTGGCGCGCTCATGCAGCGCGTAGGAGTCGAGCATCACCGCCTGCGACAGCGGCACCAGGGCTGCGCCGAACACGCCCTGCAGCAGGCGGAACAGCACCATCTGGTAGATGTCCTGGGCGGCGCCGCACAGCACCGACGCGATCGTGAAGCCGGCGGAGCAGATGATGAAAATCCGCTTGCGGCCGAAGCGGTTGGCGATCCAGCCCACCGGCGCGGTCATGATCGCCGCCGCCACGATGTAGGAGGTCAGCACCCAGTTGATCTGGTCCTGCGAGGTCGACAGGGTGCCCTGCATGTAGGGCAGCGCGACGTTGGCGATGGTGGTGTCCAGCGCCTGCATGATGGTCGCCGTCATCGCGCAGATCGTCACCATGGTCCGGCGCAGGCCGGGAACGGCAACGGGGGCTGCGGCCGAATTCGGCATGGCCGCTCAGTCCTCCTTCGCCGCCACCGCCGGCGAGCCGAACAGATTGGCGAGCGAACGGCGGTGCTTGGTGTCGATGGTGGCGTAGACGCTCATGCCGGCCTTCAGCTTGCGGACGAAGGCGTCGTTGTTGTCGAAATAGATCCGCACCGGCACCCGCTGCACCACCTTGACGAAGTTGCCGGTGGCGTTCTGCGGCGGCAGGATCGCAAATTGCGCGCCGGTGCCGGGCGAGAGCGAGCCGACCGTGCCCTTGAAGACATGGTTGGGGAAGGCATCGACGTCGAGGGTGACGGACTGGCCGACCGCGACATAGGTGAAATCCGATTCCTTCGGATTGGCGTCGACCCACGGGTTCGAGGTATCGATCACCGAGAACACCGGGCTGCCTGCGATGACATGGCGGCCGAGCTGGATCTGCTCGACCTGGGTCGCGGTGCCGTTCATCGGCGCGCGCACGGTCGAGAGATCGAGATTGCGCTGGGCGTCGTCGAGCACGGCCTTGGCCTGCATATGGGCCGGAAATTGTTCGAGCGGCAGATCGGGGTCACCGAGCAGCTGGTTGAGGGCGTTCGCCCGCCGCTGCGTCACGAGCTGCCGCTGCGCCTGCGCGGTCACCAACGCGGTGGCGCTGTTGTCGAGATCGAGCTGAGATCCGGCATTGCTCTTCACCAGCGAAGTCTTGCGCTCGACGTCCTTCTGCTTCAGCGCGATGCCGGCGTTGACCAGTTCGATGGTCTGCGCATAGAGCTTGACGTCGGCGACGAGATTGGCGTGGCTGGTCCTGGCGTCTTCGAGCTTGGCGCGCGCCTGCGCCAGCGCCAGCTGGAACGGCACCGGATCGATCTGGAACAGGACGTCGCCGGTGGTGACCTGCTGGCCTTCCTTCACGGTGACGCTGATGATCTTGCCGGAAACATCCGGCGTGATCAGCACCTTCTGGGCGCCGACATAGGCGTCGTCGGTGGTCACGTAGCGGCCGCCGTTGAGATAGAAGGTAATGCCGGCCACCAGCGCCACCAGCGGCAGCACCACCAGCAGCAGAAAGCGGCGGTAGCGTCGCATGCCCGCCATCAGGCGGCGGCGCGGCTCCGCGGCGATCCTGGTCCGGGGTTTGATGGGCGGCTCGCCCTTCTGCTCCGGCGGAAATTTGAGGACTGGATCAGCCAATTCGCTGCTCCTTGTTGAGCGGTGCGCCGGCCGGGTTCTGGATCGCGTTGCGGACGTTTTCCTTGATCGCCTCGAGCTGCCCCAGCAGCCGGTGGGCGTCGGCCGGATTGATGCCTTCGAGCGCGGTCGCGGTCAGTTCGGAGCGCAGCCCGCCGAGCTTGCCGAGCAGCGGGCGCGCGGCCTTCTTCAGATAGAGCCGGTTGACGCGGCGGTCGCTGGCGTCGCTGCGCCGCTCGATCCAGCCGGCGTCGCACAGCCTGTCGATCAGCCGCGTCAGCGTGATCGGCTGCATTTCCATCTGTTCGGCAAGCTCCGACTGCTTGAGCCCCTCGGTGCGTTCCACCTTGGCCAGCACTGCCCATTGCGCGCGGGTGATGCCGTAGCGCGCCGCCTGCTTGTCGGCATAGGCGCGCATCATCCGCTGCACTTCGCCCAGCGTGAACAGGAAGTTCATATCCACGGAACCGGGCATGGGTATCTCCGTAAGCAAACGATATTATAAGCTAGCTCATCAATCGGACTTTTCAAGTTAATTAAGAACCGGCCAGCAGCAGAGAGCTGCTCCGCGGGCAGCACATGGCTCGGCCCCGGAATGCCGCTTGGACCGGCAATTCAGCTCCGTGCGCTAAAAAAGCCCAGATATTGCGGTGCAATCGGCCGGATCGCGAAACATGGACCATCAGGTTCATCCGCGTTACATCATGGGCCGTCATGACCCTGGCCAAGCCGACCTTCCCCGCGCCCGATCACGATCACGACCGCTGCACCGCGGACGGGATTCTGCATGCCGAGCAGGTCTGCAAGCTCAAGGCGCAGAAATTCACCCCGATCCGCCGCCAGGTGTTGCAGGCGCTGTTGTCCAGCCACCGCCCGCTCGGCGCCTATGAGGTGATCGACGAGTTGGCAAAGTCGATGCCGCGGCCGGCGCCGATCACGGTATACCGGGCGCTCGATTTCCTGATGGAGAACGGCCTAGTCCACCGCATCGAAAGCCGCAACGCCTTCCTGGCCTGCGCGCACGACCATGACGCGACCGCGATGGTGGCGTTCCTGATCTGCGAGCGCTGCGGTTCGGTCGGCGAAATGCCGGCGGCACCCGTAGCCCAAAGCCTCAACGCCGCGGCGCGCGCCTCCGGCTTCGCGCCAAAACTGTCCGTCGTCGAAATCACCGGCACCTGCGCGCACTGCCAGAAGGCCGCATAATAAGAAACGGCGCCAAGCCGGTCGCGAGGATGAATGTCGTCAGATCAAATGCAGCCATCGGCCGGGCGTCCGCTCAGCGCCGGCGCCATCGCGCTGATGCTGATGTTGTGCCTGAGCTGGGGGTTCAATCAGATCGCGGTAAAACTGGTGCTGCCGGACGTGCCGCCGATGATGCAGGCGCTGGTGCGCTCGGTCGGCGCCTTGCCGGTGCTGCTGCTGATCGGCTGGTGGCGCGGTGTCAAATTCTTCCAGCGCGACGGCACGCTGTGGCCGGGCCTGTGTGCCGGCATCATTTTCGGCGTCGAGTTCGTGCTGATCTATCGCGGCCTGCTGCTGACCTCGGCATCACGCGCGGTGGTGTTTCTCTACACCGCGCCGTTCTTCGTGGCGCTCGGCTCCTATTCGTTTCTCGGCGAGCGGCTGCGCGCGTCGCAATGGGGCGGCCTCGCCCTGAGCTTTGCCGGTGTGGCGCTGGCAATCGGCGTGCCGCAGGCCAATGTCGATGCCGACGTGCTGCTCGGCGATCTCCTGATCGTCGCCGGCGGCGCGCTGTGGGCGGCCACCACGCTGCTGGTGAAGGCGACCTCGCTGCTGAAGGCGCCGGCGGAAAAGGGCCTCGGCTACCAGGTGGCGATGTCGATCCCGATCCTCGGTTTCGCGGCGTGGATCTCCGGCGAACGGCTGACCCATATGCCCAGTCTGCTGTCGGTCTCGCTGCTGGCCTACCAGGCATTCTGGGTGGTCGGACTGACGTTCCTGCTGTGGTTCGCGCTGATCAAGACCTATTCCGCCAGCAAGCTGTCCGCCTTCACCTTCATCACGCCCCTGTTCGGCGTGGTCGCCAGTTACTTTATCCTCAACGACACGCTGACGATCACATTCGGGGTCGCGGCGCTGCTGGTGATCGCGGGACTCTATCTGGTGAACCGGCCCGAGGTATCCGGGCCGAAGGTGGTGCCGGATCCGAACGTGCCGGCGTGATGGGGCCGCCGAGGCCGCTGCAATAAAGATTGGAAAAGATTGTCGTCGCCCGGCTCTTGACCGGGCGATCCAGTACGCTGCGGCTTCTCGGCTCAATCGCTGGCGTCTCTGGAATACTGGGTCGCCCGGTCGGGGCCGGGCGATGACAGCAGTGGGTGTGCGAGTTACCCCGTCTCGATCGGCAGCGATTCATCCTTCGCCCATTCGCCCATCGAGGCGTCGTACAGCGTGAGATTTTCGTAGCCGAGCCGGTGCAGCAAAAACAGGTCGATGGTGGCGGAGATGCCGCCGCCGCAATAGGCGACCACGCGCTTGTCTTTTGTCACGCCTTGTGCTGCGAATTTGGTCTCCGCGTCCGCCAGCGGCAGGAACGTTTTCGTTTCCGGATCGATCAAGGTCGCCGCCGACACGTTGACGCTGCCGGGAATCCGTCCCGGCCGGCCGTAGCGGCTCGGATCCAGGCCCTTGTACAGTTGCGCGTTGAGCGCGTTGACGACGACGGTGTCGCGGTCGCTGCTGGCTTGCAACGTCTCGTGCTTGTCGACGAAATAGCCCGCGCGCGGTTTGGCCATGAAGGTCGCCGGCGGATAGCCTTTCGCCGGGCCGGTCTCGACCGCGCGGCCCTCGGCCTTCCAGGCGTCGAGCCCGCCGTCCAGCACCGCGACATTGTCATAGCCGAGCGACTTCAGCATCCACCAGAACCGCGTCGCCCACATCGCGGTGCCGATCGAGTACAGCACCACGCGGCTATGCGCGCCGACCCCATGACGGCCGAAGGCTGCCTCGAGCTGGGCGGTGGCCGGCATCATGAAATGCAGCTCGATATTGGCTTTCGAGAATTCGCCCTGCAGGTCGAGAAAATCCGCGCCCGGAATATGCCCGGCCTCGAAAGTGTGCCGTCCCGGCACCGCGATATAGGGAACGCCGGAGCCTTCCGGCTGATATTCGAGATAGGTGGTGCAATCGAACAGCCGGAGATCGGGATGATCGAGGATTCCGGCGAGTTCCGCCGTGGTAATCAATCCGTCACGCTGCGGCATTACTGTTGCTCCCGGCAAAGTTCCGGTCATGCTAGGGCAGCAGGCAAGAGCTGAAAAGGCAGCCTCCCTCCGGGGTTTGCCCTTTAATCCCCGGATTCCGGCCCGATATAGCTGCTAAGGGCCGGCGCGGCACCGAAGCCACGTTTTCCGCCGGATTGGCCGAATAAGCCATTGAACCAAAAGAGAAATAATCCGACCCAAAAGAGCGCGCCGGCATCTGCCACTGGCCCCTTGGTGAATGTCACCAAAACCTGATATTCGAGACCCCATGAACAAGCCCGAAAAACTTACCGACGACGACATCGCCGGCCCCAGCCCCCGGCATAAAACCACCCAGGTCATGGTCGGCAATGTCGCCGTCGGTGGCGGCGCGCCGATCGTGGTGCAGTCGATGACCAACACCGACACCGCCGATATCCAGGGCACTATCGCGCAGGTCGCGGCGCTGTCGCGCGCGGGCTCGGAAATGGTGCGCATCACCGTCGATCGCGACGAAGCCGCCGCCGCCGTGCCGCATATCCGCGACGGCCTGCGCAAGCTCGGCATCACCACGCCGCTGATCGGCGACTTCCATTACATCGGCCACAAGCTGCTGGCCGATCATCCCGCCTGCGCCGAGGCGCTCGACAAATACCGCATCAATCCCGGCAATGTCGGTTTCAAGGCCAAGCGCGACACCCAGTTCACCGACATCGTCGAGATGGCGCTGAAGTACAACAAGACGGTGCGGATCGGCGCCAACTGGGGTTCGCTGGATCAGGAACTACTCACAAAACTGATGGACGAAAACGCGCTGCTGCCGGCGCCGAAGGACGTCCGCGCGGTGACCCGCGAGGCCATGGTGCAGTCGGCGCTGTTGTCGGCCGCGCGCGCCGAGGAAATCGGCCTGCCGAAGAACCGCATGATCCTGTCGGCCAAGGTTTCTGCGGTGCAGGACCTGATCGCGGTCTACGAAACGCTGGCCGAACGTTCCGATTACGCCATCCATCTCGGGCTCACCGAGGCCGGCATGGGCTCCAAGGGCATCGTCGCCTCGTCGGCCGCGCTCGGCATCCTGCTGCAGCAGGGCATCGGCGATACTATCCGGATTTCGCTAACGCCCGAGCCCGGCGGCGACCGCACGCTCGAAGTCCAGGTCGCGCAGGAGCTGCTGCAGACCATGGGATTCCGTACCTTCGTGCCGCTGGTCGCGGCATGCCCGGGCTGCGGCCGCACCACCTCGACCACCTTCCAGGAACTGGCGCGCTCGATCCAGGATTTCATCCGCGAGGAAATGCCGAGCTGGAAGAGCCGCTATCCCGGCGTCGAATCGCTCAACGTCGCGATCATGGGCTGCATCGTCAACGGCCCCGGCGAATCCAAGCATGCCGATATCGGCATCTCGCTGCCCGGCACCGGCGAAACCCCGGCCGCCCCCGTCTTCGTCGACGGCAAGAAATTCCGCACCTTGCGCGGCCCCAACATCGCCACCGAATTCAAGGCGATGGTGATCGACTATATCGACCAGCGCTATGGCGCGGGCGCGAACGTGCCGGTGACCGCGGCGGAGTAGGGCACCTTCAGGCCCCCGTAGCCCGGATGGAGCGCAAGCGAAATCCGGGGGCTTTCTCTCAAGTGGCACGACTGTTCCCGGATTGCGCTTCGCTCCATCCGGGCTACGATGCCAGCCAATCAAGAAAAGCCGGAGATCGCCCCATGTCTTCGCTGTCCAGCAAACAAGGCCCGCGCTATCGGCACACGTCAGGCGAAGAGGCCCCCTACGAAACCATAAGCGTCGAAAAACTCACCCCGATCATCGGCGCGGAAATATCCGGCGTCGATCTCGCAGGCTCGCTCTCCAACCGGACCATGGACGAGATCCACCGCGCGCTCGCCGAAAATCTCGTGATCTTCTTTCGCGATCAGCACATCACGCCGCAGCAGCATCTCGCCTTCGGCCGGAAATTCGGGGAGCTGCACATTCATCCCGCAGCGCCCCATGAGGGCGACGATCCCGCGCTGATGAAGATCTATGCCGACAAGGATTCACCACGCGCCAATGGCGAGGGCTGGCACAGCGACGTGTCCTGCGACGTCGAGCCGCCGATGGGATCGATCCTCTATATCAAACAGTGTCCGCCGCGCGGCGGCGACACGCTGTTCGCCAATATGTATGCGGCGTATGAATCGCTGTCGGACCGCATGAAGACCTATCTCGACGGCCTCACCGCGCTGCATGACGGCGAATCCACCTATCGCGGCCTCTACGCCAATTACGGCGTCGCCGACCGGCCGGCCTATCCCAGCGCCGAGCATCCCGTGGTGCGCACCCATCCGGTGACGGGCAAGAAAGCGCTCTACGTCAATCGCGGATTTACAAAACACATCATTGGCATTCCCCGCGACGAGAGCGACGCCATGCTGGCCTATCTCTACCAGCACTGCGAAAATCCGCTGTTCCAGTGCCGCTTTCGCTGGACCCAAAACGCCATCGCCTTCTGGGACAACCGCTGCGCCCAGCACCGCGCGATGTGGGACTACTGGCCGCACACCCGTTCCGGCACGCGGGTGACGGTGAAGGGCGAACGGCCGGTATAGACGTCTCTCATCCGTCGTCCCTGCGAACGCAGGGACCCATACGCCGCGGCCCATCAATGAAAAGCCGGTGTGAGATACCTTCTGCAACAACAGACGACCGGGATTATGGGTCCCTGCGTTCGCAGGGACGACAGTTGAGAGGCTATCACCAAGCGCGTTGACGCCTCACGATACCTGCGCCAAGCTTGGCCAAAAGTAACACCCCGGAGGCCGCCCCATGCTCCGCGCCGAGGACAACAAATTCCTGACTGAAAGCGACGCCGGCACGCCGATGGGCGAATTGCTGCGCCGCTTCTGGCTCCCGGTGCTGCTGTCCGAGGAATTGCCTGACGCCGACGGCACCCCGAAGAAGATCACGGTGATGGGCGAGGAGCTTCTGGCCTTTCGCGATTCGCGCGGCGTGGTCGGAATCATCGACCAGTATTGTCCGCACCGCGGCGCCAATCTCTGGCTGGGCCGCAACGAGGAATGCGGTATTCGCTGCGTCTACCACGGCTGGAAGTTCGACACCGACGGCCGCTGCGTCGACATGCCGACCTCGTATCCCGATCTCAATGCCAAGGACCTGATCCGCATCAAGTCCTATCCGGTGCGTGAATGGGGCGACATGATCTGGGCCTATATGGGCCCGGCGGATGCGGTCCCCGAATTGCCGGATATGGAAATGGCGCTGGTGCCGGCCTCGCACCGCTACGTCTCGAAGAAATGGCAGGACTGCAACTGGGTGCAGGCGCTGGAAGGCTCGATCGACACCGCGCATTTCACCTTCGCGCACTTAAGCTTCGAGAAGGAGGAGAACGAAATCCTCGACATCAAGAAGCACTTTGTGAATCCTCTGACACGGGTCGCCACCGACCACATGCGCTGGATCGCCGAGGATCCGCGGCCGGTGATCAAGATCATTCCGCATGAGGCCGGGCTGACCATCGGCGGCGGCCGTCTCACCGGCACCGACAATATCTACTGGCGCATCGCCCAGTTCCTGATGCCGGTGCATGCCTATGCGCCGAGCGCGATGCCGGGCGAAAACATCTTTGGGCAGAGTTTCGTGCCGGTGACCGACACCAATTGCTGGATCTTCACCTATGCCTGGAATCCGGAGCGCCCGATCACGCAGGCCGAACGCGACGCCTATGACCGCGGCAATGGCGTAATCTCCGAGGTCGACGAAAACTACATCCCGCTGAGGAACAAATCGAACGATTATCTGATCGACCGCAAGCTGCAGAAGACCAGCAGCTACACCGGCATCAAGGGCGTCTCCGAACAGGACGCCGCGGTGCAGGACAGCCAGGGTCCGATCGCCGACCGCACCCGCGAGCATCTCGGGCCGACCGATCTCGGCATCATGCATTTCCGTAAGCTGGTGATGGAGCAGGCCCGCGCGCTGCAGCAGGGCACGCCGCCCGCGCAGCTGGCGCATCAGGACCGCTACGCCGTGCGCTCCGGCGCCTGCGTCACCAGCAAGGCCAAGGACCTGCCCGCCGTCATGGTCGAGCGCTTTGGCGATGCGGCCGGATATGTCGGGCGGCCGCGGACCGCGGCGGCGGAATGAGGCACCCTGCTTAAACGGGTCGTCCCGGCGAACGCCGGGACCCATAATCCGCGGCGGTAGTTTTCGTAGTAGGTGTCTGCGGTCTGTGTATCATCGAGAGTGCACGGCGTATGGGTCCCCGCGTTCGCGGGGACGACTCGTGGAGAGAGATCCTACATCTGCACCCTGCGATATTCCCGATTGGCCAGGCTCGCTTCCTCCAGATCGAGATCGCGTTCGATCCGCCGCCTTGTCTCGTCGGTGATCTTGCCGTCGCGCAGCAGGACGTGGATGAATTTCCGCTCCGCTCCGATCAGCTCCCGCGTCAGGTCGGTGCCATCGGCCGAGGCATCGTACAGATCTGGATCGAGCGAATCCGGCAACTGGCTGGTACGGATCTCGTGCCGCGCGCGCAGCAGTTTGACCACTTCGTCGGATAATTCACGGTCGTCGGTCATGGCATCGAGCGACGCCAGGGCCGCGCCGAGGGCCTCGCGCCGGGCGGCGATTTCCGCCTCATGGTCCGCGCGATGTTCGTCGCGGCCGGCGTCCGCGATGCCGAGCCACTTCACGACAAGCGGCAGCCCGAGCCCCAGTCCGACCAGTGTGATGAAGATGACGCCGAACGACACGAACAGGATCAGGTCGCGATACGGAAAGCCGTCACCATTGGGGAGCGCGAGCGGCAGCGCCAGCGCCGCGGCCAGCGACACCGCGCCGCGCACGCCGGTGAAGGCGATCACGAAGGTGGTGCGCCACGACGGCGACGGATCGCGCGCCCGCAGCCGCCGGCTCAACAGCCGCGGCAGATAGGTGGCGGGATAGACCCAGGCGAAGCGGGCGATAATGATGATCGCGGCCACCAGCGCGGTCGCGATCAGGATGTCGTCCAGCGGAAACGCCTTCGATTTCTCGAACAGCAGCCGCATCTGGAATCCGGTCAGCAGGAACAGCAGCCCCTCGATCAGATAGATCACGAGGTCCCAGAAGAAGATGCCCTGCAGCCGTGTTGCCGAGGAGATCAGCAGCGGGCCGTTCCAGCTGATATAGAGCCCGCAGGCCACCGTGGCGATCACGCCGGAGCCGCCGAAATGGTGCGGGATCCAGAAGGCGATATAGGGCGTCAGCAGCGACAGCGTGATCTCGACCTGCGGATCCCGCGCGCGATGCCGCATCCGCAGGGAGAGCCAGCCGATGGCGGCGCCGAACAGCAGTTCGGCGACAATGATGACGGCGAAGGTGCCGGTCGCTTTCGGCAGCGAGAACATCCCGGTCGAAATCGCCGCCACCGCGAAGCGGTACAGGATCAGCGCGGTGGCGTCGTTGGCGAGGCCCTCGCCCTCGAGGATGACGAGGATCCGGCGCGGCAGCCCGAGCTTGCGGGCGATCGCCAGCGGCGCCACCACATCGGGAGGTGCCACGATGGCGCCGAGCAGGAAGCCGACGTTCCACGGCAGCCCGATCAGAAAATGCGTCGCGGTGGCGACCGCGCAGGCGGTGAAGATCACGCAGCCGACCGACAGCAGGATGATGGGACGCAGATTGGATCTGAATTCGCGCCAGCTCATGGCGACGCTGGCCGAATAGATCAGCGGCGGCAATACCACCAGCAGCACCAGCTCCGGCGGCAATTCCAGCGTCGGCATGCCCGGCACGAAGGCCAGTGCGACGCCGGCCAGCAGCAGCAGGATGGCCGGCGCAATGTTGACCCGCCGCGCCAACAGGGCGGTGCCCGCCAGTACCGCGAGCAGTATCAGAAAGATCTGGAATTCGGCTTCCACGTGAAATCCCCGTTCCCTCAATTCGCCCGGAAGCGGCGCGAGGTCAATGCACGGCCCGGAGCCCGTCCGGTTTCACGAAGGCGGCTGACAAATTTGTGACCGGAGCATCCGTCATTCCGCAGAACCGGTTCGCTTCCAGCCCCGTACCACCGGAATCCCTGCAGATGCAGAGGGTTCAGCGCGGGAGCATCACATGAAACAGATCGGTCAGCATGCGGTGGTGATCGGCGCAAGCATGGGCGGCCTGTTGGCCGCGCGGGCGCTGGCGGATTTCTATGCAGAAGTCACGGTGCTGGAGCGCGATACGCTTCCGCTGACCGACGTCCCCCGCAAGGGCGTGCCGCAGGGGCGTCACGCCCACGGCCTGCTGGCGCGCGGCCGCAGCGTGATCGAGGCCTTCTTTCCCGGTTGGACCGATGAGGTCGTCGCCGGCGGCGGCGCCCGGGGCGATATCGTCCAGGACGTGAGCTGGATCGGCTACGGCGTGACGATCAAATCGGCGCCGAGCGACCTGATCGGGCTATTGGCTTCCCGTCCGGTGCTGGAGGGCCACGTCCGGCGCCGGCTGCTGGCGCTGCCCAATATCAGAGCGATCGAAAACTGCGCGGTGCAGGGGCTGGTCGCGGATGACGGCGGCACTGTCATCAAGGGCGTCCGCGTCCGGATCGGCAACGGCGTGGAACAGAATGTCACGGCGGATCTGGTGGTCGACGCCAGCGGGCGCGGTTCGTCGAGCCCGGCATGGTTCGAGAATCTTGGTTATGCGCGGCCCGAGGAGGAAAGGATCGAGATCGGGATCGGATACACCACGCGTGTCTATCGCCGGCGCCCAACGGATCTCGGTGGCAAGGTCGCGGTCGTGGTCGCCGGCAGCGGCCCGAACTGGCGCAACGGCACCATCCTGTATCAGACCGAAGACCGCTGGATCGTTTCGATCGGCGGCTATTTCGGCGACCATGCGCCCGACGACCCCCAGATGTTCGCGGCTTATGCCGGCTCACTGCCGACATCCGACATTCACGACATCGTCGCGCATGCCGAGCCGCTGAGCGATTTCGTCAGCTACCGCTATCCGGCCAATCTGCGGCGCCGTTACGAGCGGATGACCCGGTTCCCCCGGGGCTATCTGGTGTTCGGCGACGCGCTGTGCAGCTTCAACCCGGTGTACGGCCAGGGCATGACGGTGGCGGCCCAGGAAGCCACGCTGTTGCAGGCCTGCCTTCGCGACGGCGACGCCGATCTGGCGCGGCGTTTCTTCCATGCGGCCAAGGGGGCGATCGATACGCCGTGGGATATCGCCGTCGGCAACGACCTGCGCCACCCGCAGGTGCAGGGGCCGCGCCCGCCCAAGGTGCGGTTCATCAACTGGTATATCGGCAAGCTGCACATGGCGGCGCGACACGACGCCGTGCTGGCGAAGGCGTTCCTGAAAGTGGCCAATCTGGAAGCGCCGCCGGCGCGACTGTTGCACCCCGCCGTCGTGATGCGGGTGATCAGGGGAAATCTTTTCAGGCGCCCGCGCGGCAATGAAACGATATCCCAGGCGGCAACGCCGGGTTAGGCGCGCCTCACTCGCGCAGATCGTAGCGGTAGGACTTGGAGACGATCTTCCAGCCGTCTGCCAGCTTCATCGCCACCAGATAGTCCGTAAAATAGCGCGGCGGCAACTGGCAGCGTACCTTGATGAAGGCGGTGGAGTCGTCCGAGCGATCGATCGTGACGATGAAATCCTCGCGCGCCTTGCCTTCGGCCTTTCCGGAGGGACGCTTGCTGACGCGATCGAGCCAGTCGGGCACGGTGAGGACCTGCAGCGCACCCTTCTCCACCCAGCGCAGGTCGGCAGAGGGGTGGAAGACCTCGCCGAGCTTGTTGGCATCGCCTTCATACAGCGCGTCGAAATAATGCTGGACGACGGCTTCGACGGTGGAACGGTCATGGCTCACGTTGAGGCTCCCTTGAGTGGAATTGTTCTGGATTTGATTAAGCCACGAACGGATCGATTGCGCTACGGATGACGTGCGGTTTTGACGCAGATGTGTGGTGCAATCGGAAAAGTCGAATGAAGAAATTCCTGCCGGAGAACGTGGCAAGACGCTTACGTTCCGGGTAAGGATTGCGGAGTTGCATGGCTTGCGGGAGATATTGCGATGACGATTGACACGGACCGGATCGATGACGCCGTTTTGGCGCTGCTCCATCTGACCCTTCACGATCAGAACCGGGCTGGTAGGGGCTTCGATCCGGATGCATTGGGCCGGCTGTACCAAAAAGGAATGATCGATGATCCTGCCGGCACGTCGCAATCGGTGACATTGACCGACGACGGGTTGCAGCGTTCCAAGCAATTGTTCGGGACGATGTTCACAAGACAAGCCGTGGGACAATTGAACACCGGGGCATCGAAGTACCCCCATATCAAGGTCGATCTGTCGGATTTGACCGGTCAGCTTTGGCCGATCCTGCGCCGGGTGAGCTACGCCATGAGCGATGCTGACGTGAACGAAGCCGAGATCGAGCAGTACAAGGTCGAAGTGAGGGCCAGCAGCGATCCCGTGGCTGTCAGCAGCCGGTGGGTACACGTCGAACGGAAGGCAGGTTAGCGTTCACCCTCCAGGGGAGGGTAAAGAGAAACGTGATCGAAAAACAGCGAACCGATGTGGCCTTGGCGGCACTAATGACAAGGAGTTCCAGTTCCTGTCTGTGCCCTCTGGCGAATAGTGTCGTCGATCGGAGCGGATTTCGAACGTGACCTGGCTCACAAGCCCCGCTGCGGGGTTCTGGTAGGCAGGCTACAGTCAAGAACGGCTACGTCGCGAGAAGTGTCATGATGAATGCATCTGGATCGCTAAAATTGTACCGGTTCCTGCTCGCCGCGGCACTTCTGCTGGTGTGCCAGCCGGCATGGGCCGAAAAACGCGTGGCGCTGGTGCTCGGCAATGCGGCGTACCAGAACGTGGCGAAGCTTCCCAACCCGGTCAATGACGGCGCCGTGATCGCCGCGACCCTCAGGAATGCCGGCTTCGACGTCGTCGATTCGCGCCAGGATCTGCCGGCGGCCGAAACGCGCCGCACGCTGCGCGATTTCGCCGACCGCGCCCGCGATGCCGATATCGCCGTGGTCTATTACGCCGGCCATGGCATCGAGGTGGACGGTGCGAATTATCTGATTCCGGTGGATGCGAAGCTGGAACGCGATACCGACGTCTACGACGAAGCCCTTTCGCTGGACCGCGTGCTGCTGGCGATCGAACCCGCCAAGAAGCTGCGGCTGGTGATCCTCGATGCCTGCCGCGACAATCCGTTCTCGAAAAACATGAAACGAACCGTCGCGTCGCGCGCGATCGGGCAGGGATTGGCCAAGGTCGAGCCGAACAGCCCGAACATGCTGATCGCCTATTCGGCCAAGGCCGGATCGACCGCGGCGGATGGCGACGGCAAGAACAGCCCGTTCACGGTGGCGCTGTCGAAGCATCTGACGACGCCGGGGCTCGATGTGCGCCGTGCGTTCGGCTTCGTTCGCGACGACGTGCTGAGGACCACCAGCAACCGGCAGGAGCCGTTTGTCTATGGCTCGCTCGGCGGCGAAGACGTGCCGCTGGTGCCGGCGCCCACCAGGGCGGCGCCGACGGCGCCTGCGCCCAGTCCGCAGGCCGAAGCCCGCCGCGACTATGAGCTGGCGCTGCAGATCGGCAATAAGGATGCCATGAACGCGTTCCTTGCGCAGTATCCGGACGGCTTCTACGCCAGCCTCGCCAAGATCCAATTGACCAAGTTTGCCGCGGAGGAAGCCCGGGTCGCCGCCACCGAAAAGGCGCGGCTGGCCGAACAGGAGCGGGCGCGGCTTGCTGCCGAGGGCGCCCAGAAGAGCCAGCAGGCCAAGGCGGATGCCGACGCGAAAGCGGCGGAGCAGGCCCGTATCGCCGCCGAAAAAGCCAAGCAGGTCGCCCAGGACAAGGTCGTCGAGGCCGAGCGCAGCCGCGCCGCCACCGAACAGCCCGCGGGCGTTCCGTCCACGGCGGAGAAGGCCCAACTCGATAAGAGTGCCGACAAGGGAACGAGCCTGGCCGCGCTGAACGCCGGGCCGCCGCAGGCCGATCTCACCAAATCCGTGCAGGCCGAATTGCGCCGCGTCGGTTGCCTCAGCGCGGACGCCGACGGCAACTGGAACACGGCGTCGCAGCGCTCGCTGACGCTGTTCAACCGCTATGCCAAGACCAAATTCGACACCAGGCTGGCCTCGACCGACGCGCTCGACACGATCAAGCTGAAGACGGCGCGGGTCTGCCCGATGGTCTGCGAGCACGGCTACAAGGCCGATGGCGACCGTTGCACCAGGATCACCTGCGCCAGCGGCTCGTTCCTCAATGACGACAATGAGTGCGAGAAGCGCCGCGGGAAGCAGCCGGTCGTCAGGCGCGACAGGCCGGAACCAAGGCAGGCTCCGGAAGCAAGACAGGTTCCGCAAGCCCAAGCCCTTGCCGGACGTTCTCAGACGCGGACGGGGCCGGGCATAGGAACGAGAGGCCAGCCGCTTACCGGCATCGAACGCGAACGGGGTTGCAACGGCTACAGCGCCATCATGTCGGGCGTGTGCCCGTAACCAGAGGTCGTCTCGGCCCTGGCGGCAAGCAGATGGACGTCATTCCGGGGCGCGCTTCAGCGCGAACCCGGAATCTCGAGATTCCGGGTTCGATGCTTCGCATCGCCCCGAAATGACATTGCAAATCTAGATCGCACTCGCCGCAATATTGACCATCAGCGCGACCAGCGCGGTGTTGAACACGAACGAGATGATACCGTGCACGGTGGCGGTGCGGCGGATGATCCTGTCGGTGATGCCGACGTCGGAGACCTGCGCCGTCATCCCGATCACGAACGAGAAATACACAAAGTCCCAATAGTCGGCGGGGTCTGATTTGTCGCCGCTGGGGAATTGCAGGCCGCCGGGCTTGGCGCCGCGGTAATAATCATGGGCGTAATGCAGCGCGAAGGTGGTATGCACCGCCGCCCATGACAGCACGATCGTCACCACCGCCAGGGTCAGCTCGTAGGCGCCGCGGTGCGATGAGCCGAGTTCGAACACGATCGCGCCGATGCTGGCGAACGCGCCCAGCGCCGTCACCAGCAGCATCAGGAAGCGGCCGTCATCCTCGAGGATCGCATTGCGGCGGATGTGGCTGTGATCGCAGCGAAACATCATGGCGTAAGCGAGCGCCAGATAGAGCGAAGCAAAAATATCCCAGCCGATCAGGAGCCGTGTCACCAGCCGAAGCGAGTCCGGCAGCAGGAAGAAGCAGACCGTGCCGATCCCGATCGAGACGAAGGTGCGCGGCCGCGCATAGACCACGCGGACCGGCGCCGGCATCCTCTTTAGTCGGGCAACAGCCTCATCGAGCTCTTTCCCGGCCGCCGGCACGTCAGTTCTTGCGTTCGGCGACAAACCGCGACGTCGCGCGCAGCACGTCGCCTTTGGCGCCGAAGATCGAGAGTGCGGAATCGGCCGTGGCCAGCAGATCGCGCACGCGCTGCTTGGCGCCGTCGATGCCGAGCTGGGTGACGAAAGTGGTCTTGCCCAGTGCGGCGTCCTGTCCGGTCTGCTTGCCGAGTGCGGCCGCGTCGCCCTCGACGTCGAGCAGATCGTCGGCGATCTGGAACGCCTCGCCGAGCGCGCGGCCGTAATCGTCGAGCGCCTGGTATTGCGCCTGCGAGGACTGGCCGAGGATGGCGCCGGCGATGCAGCCATAGCGCAACAGCGCGCCGGTCTTCATCTGCTGCAGCCGCGCCACGTCGACCGGCTCGCGGTCGCCGAACCGGCCCTCGCCGGCGAGGTCGAGCATCTGGCCACCGACCATGCCGCCGATTCCCGATGCCCGCGCCAGCGCGCGCGTCAGTTTCAGCCGCACCGTCGCGTCGTTGTGGATCTCGTCGCGGGTGATGATGTCGAAGGCCAGCGTCAGCAGCGCGTCGCCGGCCAGGATCGCGGTGGCGTCGTCGGTCTGCTTGTGCAGCGTCGGCCGGCCGCGGCGCAGGTCGCTGTTGTCCATGGCGGGCAGGTCGTCATGGATCAGCGAATAACAGTGGATGCATTCGAGCGCGGCGCCGGCCAGCAGCGCGGCCTCGCGCGGCACCCCGAACACGGCGGAACTCTCGACCACCAGGAACGGCCGCAGGCGTTTGCCGCCGCCGAGGCTGGAATAGCGCATGGCGTCCATCAGCCGTTTCGGCCGCGCGATCTCGTCGGGCAGAAGCGTGTCGGACAAAAGCTTCGCCAGCAGCGCCTCGGTGTCTTCCGCGGTCTGGTCCAGTCGTTTTGCAAAGTCGGAGTGTGCAGTGCCGGTCGTCATCAAGAATAGCTCCAGATCGGTTCGAGCCGGACCATCGTTGATGGCACCGGCTTCGTCAATTCCGGCCGAACGGCTCGCCACGCCTTAAAAGAGCTGGAAAAAGCCGGACGATCAGGAACATATCGTCAAGCCGGCGGCTTCGCCGGCCTGCGTCCGCTGTCTTGAACCAGAAATCCGTCAATTTGCGCATTGCCCGAAATTTGCTGCTGATCGTGCTGGCGGTGCTGTTGCTGCCGTATCTGGTGGCACCGTTCTATCGCGTCGGCCATCCGGTCTCGACGCTGATGGCCTGGCGCTGGCTCAAGGGTGCGCCGGTATCGCGGCAATGGATCGATTTTGCTGCCATTTCGCCGGCGCTGCCGCGCTCGGTGGTGGCCTCCGAGGATGCCAAATTCTGCAGCCACCACGGCGTCGACTGGGACGCGCTGCGTGACGTGATCGACGACGCGGAGGACGGCGAGGTGGCGCGCGGCGGCTCGACCATCACCCAGCAGCTGGCGAAGAACCTGTTCCTGTGGCCGGGCCGCAGCGTGATCCGCAAGGGCCTGGAGATACCGCTGGCGATCTGGATCGATCTGGTGCTGCCAAAGCAGCGAATCCTGGAAATCTATCTCAACATCGCCGAATGGGGCCCAACCGGCCAGTTCGGCGCCGAAGCGGGGGCTACCTACGCCTTCGGCCGCTCCGCCTCCACGTTGGCGCCCCGGGAAGCCGCCCTTTTGGCGGCGATCCTGCCCAATCCCATCAAGCGCAGCGCCCGCAATCCGGGTCCTGGGGTTCGCCGCCTGGCCGGGACCTATATGGTCCGGGCGCAGGCCACGGCGTTACAGCGCTGCTGGCGAGAAAATCGCGCTTTTTGAGCCATTTGGGCGTATTTTGAACCTAGCTTTGGGGCATTCCATCCTCTATAAGCGCGGCCTTATCGGCATTTCAGCCCGCGCTTCACTGCGCCGGGCGTCCGCACGGACGATGCCTCCGCAACACCCTAGAGGATACCGACATGGCCGTTCCCCGCAGAAAAACATCGCCCTCGCGGCGTGGCATGCGCCGCTCGGCGGACGCGCTCAAGAAGCCGACCTATGCCGAGGACAAGGATTCCGGCGAATTGCGCCGCCCGCACCACCTCGATCTGAAGACCGGCATGTACAAGGGCCGCCAGGTCCTGAAGGCCAAGAAGGAATCCTGATCGCTTCAGGCGGTTTTGCTGCATTCGATTGGCAGCGTCGCCCGGCATCTGGACCCCGGATCTGCAGCGCACCGCTTCGCGCTGCGCAGCGTCCGGGGAACGCCGGAAATGAATCTCGTGTCCCGGACGCGGCGCAGCGTCCTTCACGATGCGCCGCAGAGCCGGGACCCACGGAATCAGCAGCGTCGGCCTGAATTCGGCCAACGAGTGAGATAGGACGGTTCCTTGCGAGCTGGACGGCTCGCTCTGAAAAGAAGGCCTCGCCGTCGATGATCGGTTTTCCGCTTCTTCTGATTCCGCTCGCCATCTACAACATCATCGCCTTCCTGATGCGCGACGTGTCGTTCGCCGCGCCGCTCTTTACGTTGCCGCTGCCCTCGGGCACCGGCTGGCCGGTGACGCTGACCGATGGCCTGCTGACGCTCGGCATCCTGATGTTGCTGTGCGAGGTCATCAAGGGCGCGCGCCCCGGCGCGAAATATCTCACGGACCATCTGCTTTCGCTGCTGGTGTTTGGCGGCGCGGCCGCGGAGTTCGTGTTGCTGCCGCAGTTCGGCACCTCGACCTTTTTCCTGCTGACGCTGCTGGCACTGGTGGACTTCCTGTCGGGCATTGCGCTGCGCCGGCGGCGCGGCGCGCAGGCGGCTCCTGCCATGTCGCAGCGGGATGCGCGGAAGGCCGCGGCGGCTCAGTCCGAATCCCAGTTCGAACCGGTGTCCACGCCGGCTCCTTCGGCGCCTACCGCCGAAGCCGTGCCGCTGGATCGCGCGGAGCCGAAAATCGTGCATCCCGAGGTCACGCCATCAGCGCCCTCGCCGGAGGTGCCATCTCCCGGACTGCAGCCGGGCGACGGTTCGCAGCCGTCGCCGGACAGGCCGCGCTAACTCTCAGGTTCAGATGCTTTGCCGGGTCCGGGTCCCGGCTGCGCGGGCCTGGTGCCGGTTGGCGCCGTAAGCGGTCTGCGCGTCGGCAACCGTGGCCCGGCGCAGGCAACGGGTTTGCGGGGCCTGCTCGGCGGTTGCGAGCAATTGGGCGATAAAGGTCGAGGCGGGCCGCGAGGGCGGCTGGTGGGCTCTGCCTGTCCATTCGGTAGGCTGCGCCACCGGCACCAGCGCGACGCAAGCCGGCCTGACGCCGGCAAAGCCGCCGCCATCTACCGCCTGCTCTGGCCGACCTCTTTCTGACATCGTAAATCGAAATCCGGTTGAACTGTCACATTTTGGGACGTGACGCCCTTTTCCGACTTTCGCTTCGCAAGTCTCATACCGCTGCCCGCCGCTTTGTTCCCGGCGACCGCGCGCCATGGTTTCCAAATCATTGACGGACGCAGCACCGGGCATTTTCCGGTCAGGATCGGCGCATCGGCCTCACTTTTGCGGAATACGCGCTGGTCGGGAGCAAAACAGGCACTATCCTAGAAACAGAGAATCACCCCTCCGTGTCCCGAAACGAGGCGCTTGTGACATCCGACCTTCCGAAAGCTTCGACCATCCTCGCTTCGCTCGGCCAGGCCGCCTTCGTGTGGGACATCGCCACCGACGCGATGCTCTGGAGCGATCATTTGAGTCAGGTCTTTCCGGATATTCCGGCGGAGTCGCTGGCCAGCGGCGCTGAATTCTCCAAGCTGATCGAGCCGGCGCGCGGCGTCCGTTCCGACGCGCTCGGCCATTCGCCACCGGCGCGCGGCGGCGACGACGTGCCGTACCGGATCGAGTATGGCGTGCGCACCTCTACCTCGGCGCCGGTGCTCTGGATCGAGGAGACCGGCTGCTGGTTCGCCGGCCCCGACGGCAGGCCGGCGCGCGCCCAGGGCATCGTTCGAATCAACAACGAGGCCCACGCCCGCGACGAGCAGCTGCTGAAGCTGTCGCGCAACGACCCGCTGACCGGCGAGCTCAACCGCACCCATCTGGTGGGATCGCTGGCCGAGGCCATCGAGGAAGCCTCGCGCTTCCGCACCTCCTGCGCCTTCATGCTGATCGGCATCGATCATCTGGCGCGCATCAACGATGCCTTCGGCTTCGATGTCGCGGACGCGGTGATTTCGGAAGTGGCCAGACGCATTCGGACACGGCTGCGCGGCGGCGACGTGCTCGGCCGGTTCTCCGGCAACAAATTCGGATTGATCCTGAAGAACTGCACCGTCGACGACATGAATGTCGCCGCCGAGCGGTTCCTGGCCGGCGTTCGCGACGAGGTGGTGCCGACCAAATCCGGACCCGTATCGGTCACCGCGTCGATCGGCGCGGTCAGCGTGCCGCGCTATGCGCGCAGCACCGACGAGGCGATCAACCGCGCCCATGAAACGCTCGATAGCGCCAAGCGCCGCCGCTCCGGATCGTTTTCGGTGTGGCGCCCGAATGTCGAGCGCGACGCCCAGCGCCGCGTCTATATCCGCGTCACCGACGAGATCGTCACCGCGCTGTACGAGCGCCGCATCGTGATGGCGTTCGAGCCGGTGGTC
>NZ_JAUSLT010000174.1 GCF_030646015.1 Bradyrhizobium sp. | reverse complement strand
AACCAGATGCGCATGCTGGCGGCCGCCGCCGACAAGGCCAAGTCGATCGACCCGGTCAAGGTCGCGCTCGCGCTGGAAGGCATGGAGTTCGACGTCTTCAACGGCGGCAAGGGCAACATGCGCAAGGACGACCACCAGTTCTTCCAGCCAATCTACATTTCCTCGCTCGGCGAGCGCACCGCAAAGGAACCGTTCGACGAGGAAAAGACCGGCTGGGGCTGGAAGCTCATCGCCAGGATCGATACCGCCCAGACCATGCTGCCGACCACCTGCAAGATGGAACGGCCGAAGTAACCATTCACGCGTAACCCGTCCGCCCCGATCCTCCGGGGGCGGACGCGTCCCTTATTTCCCCAGGCGGTGCGCCGTGCTTGAACTGATCGTCATCTCCACACTGAACGGTGTGCTGTACGGCATGCTGCTGTTTTTGATGGCGAGCGGGCTCACCGTCATCTTCAGCATGCTCGGCGTGCTCAACTTCGCGCATGCCAGCTTCTACATGATCGGCGCATTCTTCGGATTCCAGATCAGCCGCTGGTTCGGCTTCTGGCCCGCGCTGGTGATCGCGCCATTGCTGGCGGGCGCGATCGGCGCCGCCGTCGAGCGCTATGGCCTGCGCCGCGTCCACAAGAACGGCCACGTCGCCGAACTGCTGTTCACCTTCGGCCTCGCCTTCGCGATCGAGGAAGTCGTGCAGATCATCTGGGGCAAGAGCCCGGTGGATTTCCGCATACCGCCGTCGCTGGATTTCTCGGCCTTCACGATCTTCTCGACCAATTACCCCGCCTACAAGATGTTCATGCTGCTGGTCTCCATCCTGATCTTCGCGGCCCTGCTGATCACGCTCAAGAAGACGCGGATCGGCCTGATCGTGCAGGCGGCGCTGACCCATCCGCACATGGTCGGCCATCTCGGCCACAACGTCGGACGCATCTTCATGCTGGTATTCGGCGTCGGCACCGCGCTCGCCGCCGTCGCCGGCGTCATCGCCGGTCCCGCACTGGTGACGCAAGCGAACATGGCCGGATTGCTCGGACCGATCCTGTTCGTGGTAGTGGTGGTCGGCGGACTGGGTTCGCTGCCTGGCGCCTTCGTCGCCTCGCTGCTGATCGGCCTGGTGCAGACCTTTGCGGTCTCTATGAACGGCTCATTGTCCGGCGCCTTCGGTCCGCTCAGCCCGGATTATGCGGCGACCTGGCTCTCCGATATCTGGAACGTGACGATCGCCCAGATCGCGCCGATCATGCCCTACGTATTGCTGGTCCTGATCCTGATCTTCCGTCCCATGGGCCTGCTCGGGACACGCGACACATGACCGAGACAACCCAAAGCACTGCACCACCCTATCCGGCCGCCGCCGAAAAACTCAAATTCTACGGATTGTGGGTTGGAGCGGCGATCGCTCTGCTGTTGCTGCCGAAACTGTTCAGCTCCGGCGGATCGCTGACCACGTTCAGCCTGATCGGCATCTCGATCATTTTTGCGCTGTCCTACAACATCCTGCTGGGCCAGACCGGCATGCTGTCGTTCGGTCATGCCGTCTATTACGGCCTCGGCGGCTTCCTGGTCATTCACGCCATCAACATCATCGGCACCAACAAGCTGCCGATCCCGCTGCCCTTGGTGCCACTGATCGGCGGATTGACCGGATTATTGTTCGCGGTGCTGCTCGGCTGGGTCTCGACCCAGCGTAGCGGAACCGCCTTTGCGATGATCTCGCTCGGCGTCGCCGAACTGATCGCCTCGTCGGCCCTGATCCTGCGCACCTTTTTCGGCGGCGAAGCCGGAATCTCCGCCAACCGCACCAAGGTGTTTCGGCTGTTCGACTGGAGCTTCGGGCCGCAAATCCAGATCTATTACCTGGTCGCGGCATGGACGCTGCTGGCCGTCATCGCCATGTACGCCCTCACCCGCACGCCGCTCGGGCGGATGTGCAATGCGGTGCGCGACAATCCCGAGCGGGTCCAGTTCGTCGGCTACGATCCGCATGTCGTGCGTTACCTCGCGTTCTGCTTTTCCGGATTCTTTGCCGGCATCGCCGGCGCGCTCGCGGCCATCAATTTCGAGATCGCCAATTCGGCCTATCTCGGCGCCGTGCAGTCGGGAACGGTGCTGTTCGCCGCCTATATCGGCGGTATCGGTTTCTTTATCGGACCGATCGTGGGCGCGATCTTCGTCACGTTTCTCTCGCTCGGCCTCAGCGACCTGACGCAGGTGTGGCAGCTCTATTTCGGGCTGATCTTCATCGCCGTGGTGCTGTTCGCACCGGGCGGCATCACCGGACTGTTGATGATGCATCGCCCGCTGTTGAAGGCCGGCACCTTCGGCAGGGTGCTACCCAGCTATCTGATCACTTTCGTTCCGACGCTCGCCATGCTCGCCGGCCTCATCCTCGCGACCGAAATCATTGTTTATTATGCCGTCCACGGCGGCGACGATTCTCACATCAAGGCGTTTGGCATCCCGTTCGACGCGGCGAACCGCTACCTCTGGGCGCTTTCTGCGATCCTGTTGGTCGGCGGCTATTGGGTGGCGCGCAAGACCTGGACGATGGTCGGACATGCCTGGGACGAAGCCACCGGTGGTGCCCGCGAAAAGGGAGCCATCGCATGAGCACCGCCATCGAATTGCGCGGAGTCGAGAAGAGTTTTGGCATCACCTCGGTGATCCGCAACGTGAACCTGACCGTGGCGCAGGGCGAACGGCACGCCCTGATCGGACCGAACGGCGCCGGCAAATCCACCCTGTTCAACCTGATCAGCGGCTACATGGTGCCCTCGGCCGGCAGCATCCTGCTGCGCGACGAAGTGGTGTCGGGCCTGCCGCCCTACCAGATCAACCGCCGCGGCCTGTCACGCAGCTTCCAGGTCACCAACGTGTTCGCCAATATGAGCGTGTGGGAGAACCTGCGCTGCGCCGTGCTGTGGGCCGCCGGTTACCGCTATACGTTCTGGAAGAACATCGACAATTTGCCTGAGGTGCGCGAGCGCACCGCCCGGATCCTCAGCGACATCAACCTGACCGCGCGCCGCGACGTGCCGGCCGGCCTGCTGACCTATGCCGAGCAGCGCGCGCTCGAGATCGGCATCACGGTGGCCGGCGGCGCCAATGTCATCCTGCTGGATGAGCCGACCGCCGGCATGAGCCACGCCGAGACCGAACGCGCGGTGGAACTGATCCGCCGCCTCACGGAAGGCTGCACGCTGCTGATCGTCGAGCACGACATGAGCGTGGTGTTCGGCCTCGCCGACCGTATTTCGGTGCTGGTATATGGCCAGATCATCGCCTCGGGCACGCCGGAAGAGATTCGCGGCAATCCGAAGGTTCGGGAAGCCTATCTCGGCGAGGAGGCCGCCTGATGCTGGAGGTCCGCGACCTGCACGCCTATTACGGCAAGAGCCACATCCTGCAGGGCGTCGATATGCGTATCGATGCCGGCGAAGTCGTCAGCCTGCTCGGCCGAAATGGTGTCGGCCGCTCCACCACCGTCAAGGCGATCATGGGCGAAGTGCCGCCGCAGGGCTCGATCAAGTTCAAGGGCACCGATATCGCGGGACTGCCGAGCTACCGGATCGCGCATCTCGGGCTGGGCTACGTGCCCGAACACCGCGACATCTTTCCCGGGCTGACGGTGCGGCAAAACCTGATGCTTGGCATCAAGGATACCAGCCGCGCCGGCAAGTGGCGGCTCGAGGACATGCTGGAGATGTTCCCCAACCTCGCCGCCCGCGCCGATACCGCGGCCGGCGTGCTGTCGGGCGGCGAAAAGCAGATGCTGACGATTTGCCGGACGCTGATGGGGGACCCCGAACTCGTCATGATCGACGAGCCCACCGAGGGGCTGGCGCCGATCATCGTGCAGCAGGTCGGCGATCTCATCGCCGAGATCGCCCGCCGCGGCGTCGCCATCCTGCTGGTGGAACAGAAACTCTCGATCGCCATGCGGATCTCGCATCGGGTCTACGTGATGGGCCACGGCCGCATCGTATTCGAGGGCACGCCCGCCGAGCTCAAGGCCAACGATGCCATTCGCAAGGAATGGCTGGAAGTCTGAACTTCATTACTCGCCGTAACGGCGCAGTCGCTCGAGGTCAACGATGGTGACGCCGCCATATTCGAGCCGCAGCAGCCCCTGGCTCTCCAGCCGCTTCAGGCACTGGTTGGCATTTTGCCGGCTCATGCCGGACAGGGCGCCGATTTCCTCCTGGGTGATCTCCAGATGAAGCGTGAGGTCCGGATAGAGGATCGGATTGAACAGCGAGGCGATCGACCGCGCCAGACGGGCGGTGGCGTCCAGCGTGCGGCCATATTCGAGCAGCCCGATAAACTGACCCAGACGTTCGTTGAGCTGCCGGACCAGGAAACGGTTGAACCCGACGCTGTTCTCGTACAGCCAGAAGAAGGTGCTGCGGTCCATCATCGCCAGACGCGTGTCGCGCAGCGCCACCACGTCGTAGCGCCGGGGTTCCTTCTTGAGCACGCTGCCTTCGCCGAACCATGCGCCGGAGGTCAGGCCGGCAAAGCTGGCGGCCTTGCCGCCCCGGGACACGATGCCCATCCGGGCAAGGCCGGTGACGACGCCGGTCCAGTAGTCGAAATTATCCCCCCGCATGAAGATGAATTCATTGGCGCGGTAGGATTTTTCGACGATGCCGGCGCGCGCGATCTCGGTCTCCCGCTCGTTCAGTTCGCGCGACCAGGCCGCGATGCGCTTCAAATTATCTGCTGCAATCATTGTAACGTTGAACCGTCCCCCTGATGTCACACGACTTCTATGCTGCGCCGCAACAATAATCATGGTCCATCATCGCGCCGTCCCCTTCGGAACAAAACGCCGGTCATGGCCGCTGACGAAATTTGCCTGGAGATTGTCAGGCGCAAGACATTTCAAAGTACCGCTTTACCCTATTGAGGGCCATCTCTTAGCGTGGCCCATGAACCAAAGAGGATCCTGGACCAGGCGGAGACAGGGTGCGGCGTTACCTCGGTTGGCCTATCCAAGACGGTCCATGTATGATCGGCTCGGTGCGAGCAAGACAGATAAAGAGCGCGTCAAGCGCCGTATCTCGGAGGAATAGGTGGATTACGCTTTGGAAGTGCGCGGGGTGTCACTGCGCTTCGGTGGCGTGCGTGCGCTCACCGAGGTCAGTTTTGGCGTGAACGATGGCGAGTTGTTCTCGATCATCGGCCCCAACGGCGCCGGCAAGACCTCGATCGTCAACTGCATTTCGGGCCGCTACAAGCCGACCGAAGGCCAGCTGTTCTATCGCGGGCAGGACATCACCGCGCTCAATCCGAACGCGCGGCCGCGGCTCGGCATCGGCCGCACCTTCCAGAATCTCGCGCTGTTTCATCATATGAGCGTGCTCGACAACATCATGGTCGGCCGCCATCATTTGCTGAAGAACAATTTCCTGACGGGATCGCTGTACTGGCTGACCGGCGCGCGACGCGAGGAACTCGAGCATCGCCGCAAGGTGGAGGAGATCATCGATTTCCTCGATCTGCAGTCGGTGCGCAAGGCCACCGCCGGCACCCTGCCCTACGGCCTGCGCAAGCGGGTCGAGCTCGCCCGCGCCATGGCGCTGGAGCCGCAACTGATCCTGCTCGACGAGCCGATGGCCGGCATGAACTTCGAGGAAAAAGAGGACATGGCGCGCTACATCGTCGACCTCAACGAAGAGTTCGGCATGACCGTCATGATGATCGAGCACGACATGGGCGTGGTGATGGATATTTCCCACCGTGTCATGGTGCTGGATTTCGGCCGCAAGATCGCCGAAGGCGATCCCGCCGCGGTGCTGGCCGATCCGCACGTCAAGCGCGCCTATCTCGGCGAGGAGGACGAGGTCCTGGTCGATCCCGACGACAGGCCGGCGTCAGCGGAGACCGCGGCATGATGGATTACGCCGGCCGCGTCGCCCAAGCCGACACCTTTCCGAAGCTGCTGCGCCTCAACGCCAGGGAGCACGGCGGCGAGATCGCGCTGCGCGAAAAGGATTTTGGACTGTGGAAGGTATTCACCTGGAACGACTATCAGGCCCGGGTGCACGATTTCGCGCTCGGCATGGTCGAACTCGGGCTCGGCCGCGGTGACGTCATCGGCATCATCGGCGACAACCGGCCGGACTGGGTGTCTGCCGAAATCGCCACCCATGCCATCGGCGCCATGTCGCTCGGTCTCTATCGCGACGTGCTGGACGAGGAAGCCGCCTACCTCCTGAGCTACGGCGAAGCCAAACTGGTCTTCGCCGAGGATGAAGAGCAGGTCGATAAGCTGCTGGCGCTGGCCGACCGCGCGCCGCAACTCAAGCACATCGTCTATTCCGACCCGCGCGGCATGCGCAAATATGACGACCCGCGACTGATGGAAGCCGCCAGGCTGGCGGAAATGGGGCGCGCCCGCGCCGCGCGCGAACCCGGCCTGTACGACAGACTGGTCGACGAAGCCAACGGCGAGGACGTCGCGATCCTCTGCACCACCTCGGGCACCACGGCGCATCCAAAACTGGCGATGCTGGCCGCCGGCCGCGTGCTGCGGCATTGCGCCACCTACCTGTCATTCGATCCGAAGGGACCGGACGACGAATACGTCTCGGTGCTGCCGCTGCCCTGGATCATGGAACAGGTCTACGTGCTCGGCAAAGGCCTGCTGTGCCGGATGAAGGTCAACTTCGTCGAGCAGCCCGACACCATGATGCACGATTTCCGCGAGATCGCGCCGACCTTCGTGCTGTTCGCGCCACGGGTCTGGGAATCGATCGCCGCCGACGTCCGCGCCGGCGTGATGGATTCCTCGCCGCTCAAGCAGAGCCTCTATGAATTCGGCATGAAGACCGGCCTTGCGGCGCTGGCGCACGGCAAGCACTCCACGATTGCCGACATGGTGCTGTTCCGCGCACTGCGCGACCGCCTCGGTTTTTCCCGGCTGCGCTCGGCGGCGACCGGCGGCGCCGCCCTCGGCCCCGACACGTTCAAATTCTTCCAGGCGATGGGCGTGCCGCTGCGCACGCTGTACGGCCAGACCGAAATGCTCGGAGCCTACACCCTGCATCCGTTTGGGCAGGTCGACCCCGACACCACGGGCGTGCCGATGGCCGCCGACATCGAGATCCGCATCGACAATCCGGATATCCACGGCGTCGGCGAGATCGTGGTGCGTCACCCCAACATGTTCCTCGGCTACTACAAGAGCCCGGAGGCTTCCGCCGCCGACATGGAAGATGGCTGGATGCATTCCGGCGACGCCGGCTATTTCAATCCTGGCAAGCAGCTGGTGGTGATCGACCGCATCAAGGATCTGGCGGAAACCGCGCGCGGCGAACGGTTCTCGCCGCAATACATCGAGAACAAGCTGAAATTCTCGCCCTACATCGCCGAGACCGTGGTGCTGGGCGCCGGCCGCGACGCGCTGGCGGCGATGATCTGCATCCGCTTCTCGATCATCTCGAAATGGGCGGAGAAGAAGCGGATCTCGTTCACCACCTACACCGATCTCGCCTCGCGCCCGGAAGTCTACGCGCTGCTGCGCAAGGAAGTCGAAACCGTCAACGCCACCCTGCCGCCGGCGCAGCGCATCTCCCACTTCCTGCTGCTCTACAAGGAACTCGATGCCGACGACGGCGAACTGACCCGCACCCGCAAAGTGCGCCGCAGCGTCATCAACGAGAAATACGCCGGGATCATCGACGCGATCTACGGCGGCAAGAGCGACATCCCCGTCGATACCGTGATCCGCTTCCAGGACGGCACCACCCAGCGCATCCGCACCACGCTGGCGGTGGTCGACCTCGGTCACGATGCGGCCGTCGCGGAGGCCGCGGAATGAGGGACAGAAGCATCTCCATCGAACTCGGCAGGCACCTCGAAATGCCAATCGCATCGCCCTCTCCCCTTGTGGGAGAGGGCATCACCGACGGTCGATCAGGACTCGGTTGGGTGAGGGGTTTTGTCTCCGACCTCGCAATGCCGAAACAACCCCTCACCCGTCCGCGATGCTTCGCATCGCGGCCACCCTCTCCCACAAGGGGAGAGGGGAAGAACCCCGCAACTCACGTCTGTCGAACAGCATGAACACCCAGCTTCTGATCCAGCTCCTGGTCAACGGTCTCGTGGTCGGCACGCTGTACGGCGTGGTCGCGATGTCGTTCGTGCTGATCTACAAGGCCACCCAGGTGGTGAACTTCGCGCAGGGCGAATTGCTGCTGGTCGGCGCTTGGGTCTGCTGGGCGCTGCTGACCAAATACCAGGTGCCGTTCTGGCTCGGCATGCCGATCACCCTGGTCTTCATGTTCGTGCTCGGCATCGCAATCCAGGTGGTGATCCTCCGTCCCCTGATCGGAGAGCCTATCATCTCGGTGATCATGGTGACGATCGCGCTGTCCACGGTGTTCTCCGCGCTGATGAAGTGGATGTTCGGCGTCAATCTGCAGCCGTTTCCCAGCGTCTTCGGCACCCAGAACGTCAACATTCTGGGACTGCAGGTGCAGACCGTCTACCTCATGAGTCTCGCGGTTTCGGTGGCGATGATGATCGGGATGGCCTGGTTCTTCCGCTTCTCGAAGTATGGCCTCGCCATGCGCGCGACCGCATTCAACCAGCAGGTTGCGCAATCGCTCGGTATCTCGGTCAAGAACGTGTTCGCGATGGCCTGGGCGATCTCGGCGACGGTGTCGGCGGTCGCGGGCGTGGTGGTCGCCGTGGTCAACGGCGTTTCCGCGGGTCTGGCATTCTACGGCATCAAGGTGTTCCCGGCGGCGATCCTCGGCGGGCTCGACAGCGTCGGCGGCGCGGTGCTCGGCGGCATCATCATCGGCCTGCTGGAAAACTTCGCGCACTTCCTCGACTCTGAGTATCTGCACTGGGGCAATCTCTACGAGATCGCGCCATTCTACGCACTTATCGTCATCCTGATGATCAAGCCCTATGGCCTGTTCGGCACCAAAGACATCGAGCGGGTATAATCAACATGGCAGGCTCCACCCTCATTCCATCAGGCGATTTCCGCACCAGCTACGCGGAAGATACCACCGTGTTCCCGACCCGTACCGGGCGCAACGCGATGATCGCCGGCATCGTGTTGATCTGTTTTGCGCCATATGTCCTTGGCGAATACACTCTCAGCCTGTTGATCCAGATCGGCATCTTCGGCATCGCAGCGCTTGGCCTCAACATCGTGGTCGGCTTCACCGGCCAGATCTCGATCGGCCATGCCGCCTTCTTCGGCTTCGGGGCGTTCACCTCGGCCTATCTGTCGAACCGGTTCGGCATCCCCGTGTTCTTCTGCATTCCGCTCGCGGGCGTGGTGACGGCGGCGGTCGGACTGGTGTTCGGTCTGCCCGCCGCGCGTCTGAAGGGACTTTATCTCGCGATCGCGACGCTGGCCGCGCAATACATCCTCTTGGATTTCTTCGCCCGGGCCGAATGGTTCACCGGCGGCAGCGTGCCGGCCAGCGCCGAGCCGTTCTCGATCTTCGGCTATTCGCTGCGCGGCGATAAGAAGTATTTCTACGTCGTGCTCGCCTATGTCGTGGTCTGCTACCTGCTGGTGACCAACCTGATCCGCTCGCGCGACGGCCGCGCCCTGATCGCGGTGCGTGATCACTATCTGTCGGCGGAGATCATGGGCATCAACCTGACCAAGTACCGCACGCTGTCGTTCGGCCTCGCCGCGTTCTTTGCCGGCGTCGGCGGCGCGCTCTATGCGCATTACAACCAGGTGGTCTCCAACGAAGGCTTCGGCATCGACCGCTCGATCATCTTTCTCGCCATGATCATCATCGGCGGCCTCGGCTCGATCATGGGCACGCTGATGGGTACCGCCTTCATGGTGCTGCTGCCGGAATCGATGGAGTGGCTGAGCGTCGCGCTGCGCGACAGCCCGATCGACCAGTTCCTGGGACTGAAGAACAACATCGCCTTCCTGCGCGAGATGGCGATCGGGATCATCATCATCATCTTTCTGGTGTTCGAGCCGGATGGGCTCGCGCACCGCTGGCGACAGATCAAGGCCTACTGGAAACTCTACCCGTTCTCGCATTGAGGTTGGAACGGGACCGACTAGAAGAGAACCTCAAGAAAAGAACCGGAGGAATACGCATATGATCATGAAAGCTCTTCTCAGCTCCGCCGCATTTGCGGTGACGCTTGGCGGCATGTCCGTCGTCACGCCTGCGATGGCCCAGACGCCCATTCCGCTTGGAAATCTCGTCGATTATTCCGGCCCGACGTCCGACGTCGGAACGCCGTACGGACAAGGCATCGTCGATACTTATGCCTGGATCAACAAGAGCGGCGGCATCAACAAGACCAAGGTCAACCTCGATACCGTCGATTACGGCTATCAGGTGCCGCGTGCGATCGCCCAGTACAAGAAATGGTCGGGCGCCGACAAGGTCGCCGCCATTCTCGGATGGGGCACCGCCGACACCGAAGCCCTCACCGGCTTCCTCGCCGAAGACAAGATTCCCGACATCTCGGCGTCCTACGCTGCCGCGCTCTCCGACCCGACCGGCGCGGGCGGCAAGGCCAAGCCCGCTCCCTACAATTTCTTCTACGGTCCGAGCTATTCCGACGCGGTTCGCGGCATGCTGACCTGGGCCGCCGATGACTGGAAGGCCAAGGGCAAGCCCGGCAAGCCGAAATTCGTCCATATGGGCGCCAACCATCCGTATCCGAACGCGCCCAAGGCGGCGGGTGAAGCGATGGCGGCCGAACTCGGCTTCGAGCTGCTGCCGCCGATCGTGTTCGCGCTGACGCCCGGCGACTACAGCGCGCAATGCCTGACCTTGAAGAGTTCCGGCGCGAACTACGCCTATCTCGGCAATACCGCCGGCTCGAACATCTCGGTGCTGAACGCCTGCAAGGCCGCGGGTGTCGATGTCCAGTTCCTCGGCAACGTCTGGGGCATGGACGAGAACGCCGCCAAGGCCGCCGGCGCTGCCGCCAATGGCGTGGTGTTTCCGTTGCGCACCGCGGTGGCGTGGGGCGGCGACGCACCCGGCATGAAGACCTTGATGGAAATCTCCAAGATGTCGGACGCGGCCGGTACAGTCTATCGACCGGTGCACTACATCGCGGGCGTCTGTAGCGCACTCTACACGAGGGAAGCCGTCGAATGGGCCGCCAAGAACGGCGGCGCGACCGGCGAGAACGTCAAGAAGGGCTTCTACCAGAAGAAGGATTGGGTGCCGGCCGGCATGGAAGGCGTATGCAATCCGTCGACCTTCACCGAAAAGGATCACCGCGGCACGCTCAAGGTCGATCTCTATCGCATGAAGATCACGGGTGCGACCGATGCGCCGCTCAACGATCTCGTCAAGAACGGCGCGATCAAGCTCGAGAAGGTCAAGACCATCGACCTGCCGCGCAAGGCCGAATGGCTCGGCTGGTAAGCAACGGGTCGTCCCGCCGGGACGGCCGAACGCACTCCGCCGTCATCCCCGCCTAGTGCGCAATTGCGCACGGGGGCGGGGATCCAGTACGCCGCGGCTCCTCGGTTGAACGCAGGAGCCTCTGGAATACTGGATCACCTGCCTTCGCGGGTGATGACGGCAGAGAGTGTAGCGCGACTCTGTTGCTCTACTCACGACATCAGGATCACGGCATGACCGAAGCCACCGAAATCGACCGCCCGCCAAAAGCGGCGGCACCAGCCATTGCCCCGCTGCTCAGCGTGCGCAACATCGAGGTGGTCTATGACGACGTCATCCTGGTGCTGCGGGGCCTGAGCCTTGATGTGCCGCAGGGCGCGATCGTGGCGCTGCTCGGCGCCAACGGCGCCGGCAAGTCGACCACGCTGAAGGCGATCTCCGGATTGCTCAAGACCGAAGACGGCGAAGTCACCCGCGGCGAGATCGTTTTCAACGGCGAGCGCATCAACGGCATCGATCCCGACAAGATCGTCCGCCGCGGCATCTTCCAGGTGATGGAGGGCCGCCGCATCATCGCCGACATGACGTCGATCGAAAATCTCAAACTCGGCGCCTACACCCGCAGCGACAACGAGATCGGCGCCGACATCGACCGGGTGTTCGAGTATTTTCCCCGCCTGAAGGAGCGCACCGGCCTTGCCGGCTACCTCTCCGGCGGCGAGCAGCAGATGCTGGCGATCGGCCGCGCGCTGATGGCGCGCCCGAAGGTGATCCTGATGGACGAGCCGTCGATGGGACTGTCGCCGCTGCTGGTCAAGGAAGTGTTCGGGATCATCAGCAAGATCAACCGCGATCTCGGCGTCACCATCCTGCTGGTGGAGCAGAACGCGCGCGCCGCGCTCTCGGTGGCGAGCCACGGCTACATCATGGAACAGGGCAAGGTGGTGCTCGACGGCTCGGCTGACGAGCTGCGCGACAATGAGGACGTCAAGGAGTTCTACCTCGGCGGCGCCGGCGACCAGCGCAAGAGTTTCAAGAACCTGAAGAGCTTCAAGCGAAGGAAGCGGTGGCTGTGATGCCGCGGGTGCTCAACAGAGCACCGGGGGTGCTCAACCGAGCACCCAGGGTGCTTAAGCCAGCACCTGTTCGGCTTCCGCGACCGCGCTGAGGACATGATAGAACGAAGACGCAGGGATCGTGGCGACCAGCGACGCACCGTCGCGATCGAACTGGTCGTACCAGCCGCCCGCGACGGGGTGCCGGAGATAATGTCGCTCGAGCCGCGCCAGCGCCATGCGCGCTTCATCGGCGGCACCGGCCTCGCCCGCCTCCGCCTGCGCGATCCACGCCTTGGCCATCTCGGTCTGCGGCCACAGGCGCCGCGTGTGCCTTCTTATGTTGCCCTCGGCGTCGCCCTCATCGACCAGGCAGCCGGTGGCCTCGTCGCGATAGCGCAGCATGGTTGCGAGCAGTTCTCCGCGAGGACGCCCCGTCGGGCAGCCCGTGATCCGTTCAAATCCCTTCAGCAGCCAGACCCACTCCGCCTGATGCCCGGGCTCGACGCTGACCGGCTCGATCCTCGACCAGTCTTCCTCGAAATACTCGCCCAGCACCCGTTTCTGCTTGTCGTAGAGGTTGGCGAGAAACAGCGCGAAGAAGTCGCCGGCGCGGTTCTGGAACACCGGCTCATGGGTCGCATCGAAGGTCGCGATCATGGCTTCGAACAGATGCATATGCGGGTTTTGCCGGCGCGGCATCGACGCCGGCAATCCCTCCAGAAAGCCGCCATGCGGCGAGCACAAATGCGCGTCCAGGAACGACAGCAGCGCGTCGATTTCAGCGCGGACCTGGGCGTCGCGGTCGAGCGCATAGACACTGGCGAGCGCCAGCAGCACGAACGCATGGTCATAGGTGTCGCGAAGCGGGTCGAGAACCGCGCCATCGGGCGTCAGGACATGGACAAAGCCCGGACGGCCGTCGGGGGCTTTCGCTCTGGTCAGGAGATGATCGAGGCCCTTGAGGGCGATTTCGCGGCCTTCGGGATACCAGCCCATCTGCGCGGCCTTGGCGAAGCAATAGATCTGCCGGGTCTGCACCAGGACGCGACGGGGCGCGAGACGATCGGCGCGGCCATCCTGGTCGAGCCGGTCGATGAAGCCGCCGGTCGTCGAATCCCAACCCTCTTTCGACCACAACGGCAAAGCGTGGTCGATCATGCGCAGCTTCAGTCTCGCGACGATGTCGACAGAATCCTCTGCCGCGGCGGTTTGTCCTTCAGCCATTCCGTCAGCCAATCCGTCAACCAGCCCGTCTGTTGGGGCAACTCCGACACCGGGTGCCGCCGTCTGATACCACGTGCGAGGCGGTGCGCAATTGGCTCGAACACACAGGACCAGCCATGACCGACCACTACGATGCCCTCGAGACACGCCAGCCCGCCGAGCGCGAGGCCGAGCTGTTTTCGCGGCTGCCGGGGGTGCTGCGCAAGGCGATGGCGGCACCGGCCTATGCCGAACGCCTCGCGGGGATCGATCCCGCCGGCGTCACCAGCCGGGCGGCGCTGGCGGGGCTGCCGCTGCTGCGCAAATCCGATCTCCCGGCCCTGCACAAGACAGCCCCGCCGTTCGGCGGCCTCGTCTCGGGGCCTCCAGGCTCGTTTGGGAGGCTGTTTACCTCCCCGGGTCCGATTTTCGAGCCGGAGGCTACCCATACCGACCCCTGGCGCGGCGCCCGGGCGCTGTATGCCGCCGGGTTCCGGCCGGGGGACGTGGTGCTGAACACCTTCAGCTATCACCTGACCCCGGGCGGCTTCATCTTCGATGCCTCGGCCCGCGCGCTCGGCTGCGCGGTGATTCCCGCCGGTCCCGGCAATACCGAGGCGCAATTCGAGCTGATCGAGGCCTATCGGCCGGTCGGCTACAGCGGCACCCCGGATTTCCTCAAAATCCTGCTCGACGCCGCGGCAGCCGCCGGGCGCGACGTCTCCTCGATCAAGCGCGCGCTGGTGTCGGGGGCGGCATTCCCGGCGTCGCTGCAGCAGGAGATCAAATCGCGGGGCGTCGATGCCTACCAGGCCTTCGGCACCGCCGATCTCGGCCTGATCGCCTTCGAGACCTCGTCGCACGAGGGCATGGTGGTCAACGAGGACCTGATCATGGAAATCGTGCGGCCCGGCACCGGCGATCCCGTGGCCGAAGGCGACGTCGGCGAGATCGTCGTGACCTCGCTCGATCCCCATCACCCCTGGATTCGACTGGCGATCGGCGATCTCACCGCGGCGCTATCAGGCCCGAGCCCGTGCGGCCGCAGCAACATGCGCATCAAGGGCTGGATGGGCCGAGCCGACCAGACCACCAAGGTCAAGGGCATGTTCGTGCGGCCCGAACAGATCGCCGAAATCGGCAAGCGTCATCCGGAACTCGGCCGGTTGCGGCTCGTCGTGACCCGCGAGGACGAGGCCGATGTGATGACGCTTCGGTGCGAATGCGCGTCGCCCGGCGGCGGGCTTCAGGACGAGATCGCCGCGACGCTGCGCGCCGTCGCAAAACTCGGCGGCCAGGTCGAACTGGTCGGCCCGGGATCGCTTCCCAACGACGGCAAGGTGATTACCGACGAGCGCGGCTCAAGATGAACGCGTTGTCGGCTGCGCTCGGCCGGTTACTTCTCGCGTTGCGCCTGCGCAACAACGAGATGGTGTTACGCCGGATTTCCCGACCGCCGCCACACCGTGGTATTTTGAGACGCAGCATAGGTGCGCTCAACCTTTGGGATGGTCCATTGCGGCGGCGTGTCGCCCCGGCGAATCATGCCGATGTAGAAGAATGAACTCTCCTTCGTCAGCGTGGGGAAGTCGCCGTCGGTGAAGACGATCTCGAGGCCGGATTGCTCGATCATTTGACGAAAGGTTTCGACCGTCGAACCGCGGTTGTTTTCCTGCAATACGACGACACCGCCCGGGGTCAGAAACTCGCCGATCGTTGCAAAGAATTCCCGGTGAATTCGCCAATCCGGGTCGTGCGCGCGCAAGTCGCCGATATACTGATCGATGAAATGCGGAGGATTGCTGACCACCACATCCCATTTCTCGGAGCGGGGTATGTTCTTCAGATTATCGGACTGGTAGACAGAAACCCGATCTTCAAGACCGTTCACTCGCACGGTATTTCCGCAGGAAGCCACGGCTTCGGGATTGATGTCGGCCACACAAAGCGTCTCGCACAGGCCGTTGCCCAGCAATGAAAAGCCGATGAATCCCGGGCCGCAGCACCATTCGAAGATGCGCTTTTGCCGCGGCATCCCGCGAGCGTTGAAGTAGGAAATGAAGTCCTGTCCGAATTCGGTCCCACCGCCGTCAAGCTCCTCCCGATAACGGATCGCAATGCCCCCATAGCGGACGTGGCGCGACGGTCGCAGTTTCCGCAACAGCGGCCGGAGGTAGCCGTGCTCGATCCGCTTCCAAAGCTCTGACATCTGCCGCTCCCTGCGCATTCGCTTGTCGAAATTCTAGGCTGATTTCGTCAACCGGTAGGGGCCCAGGAACAGGACGTCGAGGCCCGAGCAGAAATAGGTGTGCAGCGCCTCCAGCGGCGAATTCACCGTCGGCTGTTCGTTGATGTTGAGACTGGTATTGATCAGGATTGGAACCGAGCTTGCCTTTCCGAATTCGCCGATCAAGCGGCTGTACATCGGATTGGTTTCCGAATGGACGCTCTGAATACGAGCCGTCCCGTCGACATGAACCACGGCCGGAATCATCTGCTTGACCATATCATTGACCGGGAACGTGACGACCATGAACGGCGCATCGAACGCATCCTCGAAATATTCGCTCTGGCGCTCGTACAGCACCGACGGACAGAACGGACGAAACTCCTCGCGATACTTGATGCCGAGATTGATCCGGTCCTTCATGCCGGCGGAGCGGGGATCCGCCAGGATCGAGCGGTTGCCGAGCGCGCGCGGTCCGTACTCCATCCTGCCCTGAAACCATCCCACCGTCTTCTGGTCGACAAGATCGGTCACGCAGCGGCTGACCGGATCGTCGAGCACTTCGTAACGCGCTCCGATCTTGTCGAGCGTGTCCCTGATCACGTCATTGGAATATTCCGGGCCCCAATAGGCATGGGTGAGCGGCGCGATCTTGTGGCCGGCTTCGGCGCATTTCATCATCGCCGCGCCGAGCGCGACGCCGGCGTCGTGGGGCACTGGTGGAACGTAAAGCCGGCCGACCGACGGCTCCGCCGCGATCTCCATGTTCATTTTGCAGTTCAGCGCAACCCCGCCGGCCAGGCATACATCGGCGCAGCCGGTCGCCTCGATGGCGGAACGAACCACCTGCGTGGTGACGATCTCGAGCTGCTTCTGGCCGCTGGCCGCGATATTGGTGAACCGCTGATCCAGCGCCTCGCCGCGAATCCGGCGGGGACCCAGGATATCCTCGAGCTTCTCGGTAAAGATCCGTTCCTGTCGCGTGGAAAAGTCGCTGGTGTAGATTTCGGCGTCGCGCTGACGCTTGTCCAACGCTCCGTCGAGTTCGTAGTCGATGCCGTTTGGACGCAGGATCGAGGCGAATTTGTCCAGATATTCCGGGCTTCCATAGGAGGACAGTCCCATGACCTTGTATTCGTCGTTGGTCATCTGATAGCCGAGATATTGCGTGAGCATCCCGTAATAGAGACCAAGGCTGTTGTGGCGGCCGAAACGGGTGAGCACCCGGAAATCATTGCCCTTCATGTGGGCGACCAGGCCTGAACTGGAATCGCCGGAAAAATCGAAACAGGCCACGGTGGCTTCCGGGAATCCGGATCCGTAGAAGCTGCTTGCCGCGTGACAGAGGTGGTGATCGTAAAGCTCGATCTTCGGACTGTAGCCGAACTGGTACTTGAAGTATTCCGTCAGGCGCTGGCTGTAGTTCGTGTAGGTCTTGAGCGGCGAGCAAATCCAGTCGACATCCCGGATGGTGATGCCCGCTTGCTTGAGACAATAGCCGATTGCACCGCGCGGCAGCTCGCCCCGCGCATGCTTGGCCAGCGTAAAGCGCTCCTCTTCGGCTGCCGCGACCAGCTCCCCGTCCCGGAGCAAGACTGCCGCACCATCATGGTGGCCATGCTTGATCCCGGAGCTAATTCCAATCACGTACATTCGTTTGAACCTGCTGGCGGGACCAAGGAGAGGGGGCGTCGGAAAAAGGGATCCAAGGGCGGTCGCACGATGTCCCGGACATCGAACCGCACGGGCTTGCGTGGCGTTCTATATTAAGAAAAGCTCTCGGAAATCAAGGCGTTTGTGCAAATTTGCAGCCCCGCGACACGCATGCCGACAACGCGCCTCGGCGGCCGGATCACAACTGGTTCCATGCCAGTTGCTGATATCTCCCGATGCGGCATGATCCCGCCACGCGGCGTCGGGCGAATCTCACGCAGACGCCGGTGATATCGCCGTCGCAGGCTGGGCGCGGAAGGTCTCCCTCAAACCGACGGCGGCACCCAGGAATGCGAACAGAACCCCGTCCCGGCTGAGACGTCCATGCGCCAGGCTTATGAGGACCACATAGGCGAGGCTGCACAGCACGAACCTTGACGCATTGTCATATCTGGCCAGCGGCAGTATCGAACCAACCGCCACCGCTATGATAAGAAAAAGCAGCGACCCGCCCAGCCAGCCAAACTCGACCGCTGCCTGGAGAATGGAGTTGTGAGCCTGGGTCCCCTTGATGCAGGAGAACTCCATGAAGGTGTCGAGCCCGGTTCCAATCCACCCCGATCCTGGGATCAGAAAAACTGCATCCTGTATGAGCACTTTTCTGATCAAGATGGAATTCAGAGGACTCACCTTCAGATTGCAGCTCGGCGCCTTCCCCGGTGCGACAGAGCCGGACGATTCCAGGCTGCCGGACGATCCTGCCTTGTCAGCCAGCCCCGTATTGCCAGACGGCAACTCAATCGCTGTCGGTCGCTCTACTGCAAGAACCAGAGATTGTTTGGCCTTGTCGGACCGGGAAAACAAGCCGGCAGCGATTGCAACGAGGATCACGAGCGCAATGGCGACGACGTGTCTGCGCTGTCTGGCTTCGCTCAAAATGGTTGCCATGCACAAAGCGCCGGCGAGAGCAATGAATGTGAAGCGCACCAGCGACGCCGTAAAGACGATCATCGGCAGAAAAATCAGCGCGGATATGAGAACGGTACGTCGCGTCGTCAGCTCGCCGGTAGTGACAAGCGCTATGACGAAAATGCTCAGCGTTCCCAGAAAATAGGTTCCTGCCGCGTCGAATCCGAAAACGAGCGGTCTCCAGTCTGCACTATTCCACTGCCGCAAGAGCGCATTCCCCGTCGCGATCGTGCCCAGCAGCGCGACAATGCCGACTACCCAAGTAACGAGAAGCGTCCTGCAAGCATATCTGCCCCCGATATCAAGCGGCAGGCCGGATAGGCGGCCAGCGAAAGCGCAAGCAGCTGGTACTCTTTTGCGTTCGTCGTCCATCCGTTGATCACGGACGATGACGCGATGCAGAGCACGAGCGCGAGCGCGAGGAAGAGATAATCGGCGGGCAGCAAGACGATGTCGCGCCGGAAACACAGCAAGCCTACCGCTATCGTGGCAAGCATCAGGACGGCACCGGTAACCAGACTGTTGCCCGGACTTCCTGTCATGCCAAATCCGAGAACCAGGACGGAATTCGGCGCAATCAAAATGGCAAAAGCCGCACCGAACACGACCTGGCGCAGGACGTTGGACGACATGACATTCGGCATCGCGGATGCAGGCTTGCCCAACGGCAAAGACATGATACTTGACTCCAACCCCGGTCGACTCGCACGAGGCCCCTTATTTACCAGACAAGCGACAATGCCCGGCAGGAAATAACAATGGGTGACGACGACCGAAGCACGGAATATAACGAGCTTCGCCGCCGACGCTAAACGACTAAACGATACGTTTTGCCCTCCCGATGCCGTCGATATCAGGGCAGACGGCAGCGACTTACCCCCTCCAGGAACCATATTCCGGTGCAGGGCAACCCAGAGGTTCCGATGCGAAGCGTTCTGATCACCGGCGGCGCGGGCTTCATCGGCCAGAACCTGGTCCACGCATGGCGCGCCGGGCAGCCGATCGATCGGCTGGTCGTGGTCGACGCGATGACTTACGCCGCCAATGTCCGAAGCCTCGAGCCGCTGATCGCCGATCGAAGCATTCTGTTCGTCAAGGGCGATATCAAGGATGCGGCACTGATGCGGCGGCTGTTCGAGGAACACGAGTTCACGCACGTCGCCCATCTTGCGGCGGAATCGCATGTCGACCGTTCCATCGCCGATCCCGAAGCGTTCCTGCAAACCAACGTGCTCGGAACCTTTACACTGCTCAGGGCCGCGCTCGACGCCTGGCGTTCGGCCGGAACGCTCGACCAGAGCCGCTTTCTCCATGTATCGACCGACGAGGTCTATGGCTCGCTTCAATTGACCGACCCGGCGTTTTCGGAAGCGTCGCCGTACCGCCCCAATTCGCCTTACGCTGCCAGCAAGGCGGCAAGCGACCACCTCGTGCGCGCCTATGTCGAGACCTATCGCCTGCCGGCGCTGATCACCAACTGCTCGAACAATTACGGCTCCTATCAGCATCCGGAAAAGCTCATCCCGCTGATGATCATTCATGCGCTGGAGGGCCAGTCGCTGCCGATCTACGGCGACGGCTCCAACGTCCGCGACTGGCTGCACGTATCCGATCATTGCGCGGCGCTGATGGCCGTCATCGAGCGGGGTCGCGTCGGAGAAACCTACAACGTCGGCGGCGGTAACGAGCGCAACAACAGGGACGTCGTCGGCCTGATCTGCGACACGCTCGACCGCGCCTTCGCCGCCGATGCCAATCTGGCGTCGCGATTTCCGGCATGCCCCGCGGCATCGGGGAATTCCTGCCGCGCGCTGATCAACTTTGTGACGGACCGGCCCGGCCACGACCACCGTTATGCCATCGACGCCAGGAAACTGGCCGGCGAACTCGGCTACCGATGCAGCATCGACTTCGATGCCGGCCTCGGCCAGACCGTCCAGTGGTATCTCGACCACGAAGACTGGTGGCGCGAGATGACCAGCGGCGCCTACAAGGACTGGATCGACAAGAATTACGGCTTCAGGATCGCGGTCTAGACAGTCATGCGCATCCTCGTCCTCAACGCGGACTATCCGCGCTTTCTGGCTTGGCTCTATCGCCGCCAGCCCGGGCTCGAAAACACTTCCTATGACGCGCAGATGGCCGCGCGGAATGCCAGCCTGTTCGGCGTCGCTGATTTCTATTCCAGGAATTTTGCGGCGTCAGGGCATCCCGCGGCGGAAATCCACGTCAACAATCCGTGGCTGCAGTCGGCCTGGGCGCGCGAGCACGGCATGACGGTCGAACCGGCGCCGCCGCCAGGCGCAGCCGCGCCGCGAGCGCTACCCGGATGGCTGCAACGCGCCGTCACGCCGTTCAAGCCGCTACTGCGGCCGCTGGCCCGAAAGGTCGGGCTGAGCCCGTCGCTCGACACCGAGGCCGAGAATATCCTGCTCGCCCAGATCGAGGAGTTCCGGCCGGACCTGATCATCAACCAGGACACTTTCCATGTGAACGCCGGCCTCGTGCGCCGCATCAAGGGCATCGGTCGCCCGATCCTGATCGGCCAGATCGGCATCGAGCCATCCCGCGGCGAGGACTGGAGCGTCTACGATCTGATGATGTCGCAGATGGCCGCCAACGTGAATTACTTTCGAAGCCTTGGGGTTCGGGCCGAAGTCAATCACCTGGCCTTCGAACCCGCCGTCCTCGACGCCTTGCCAACAGCGCCCGCGGCGGATATCGACGTTTCCTTCGTCGGCACCGTATCGGCCGATCACCGGCTGCGCATCGCATTGCTGGAGGCGGTCGCGAGACGATACGATCTCAAACTGTTTGGCAGCCGCCCGCACGCGCTTCCGGACGCCTCGCCGCTGCATCGCTGCTTTCAGGGCGAAGTCTGGGGCGCGGACATGTACCAGGTCCTGAGGCGCTCCCGCATCACCCTCAACTCGCATATCGATTTCACCGGCCAGAAAGCCGGCAACATGCGGTTGTTCGAGGCGACCGGCGCCGGGACTTTTCTGTTGACCGACTTCAAGGACAATCTCCATACGCTATTTGAGCCCGATCGCGATGTCGCCGTGTGGCACGGAATCGACGACTGCCTTGACGGCATCGACCGCGCACTACGCAATGAGCAGAGCCGCACCGATATCGCGCGCGCCGGCCAGGCCCGGACGATGGCGCAGCATACTTTTCGTCATCGTACCCAGGAGATCCTCGGATTCGCCGAACAAGCGCGAGCGCGGCCATGAAGCTTCCCCGTATCATCAGAAAGATTGGCGGCCGTATCATCAAGGCGACGCCGATCCTGCGACGTCAAATCCTGTTCTCGACCGACTATCGGGTGCTGGCAGGCGTGGAGGAAGCGAGAAGGGCCGCAGCATCGTCCGGCGGATGGCTGGCCGCGCGCACGGTCGCCCGGCAGGAGCGCGCCTATGACAGCCTGATCGCCGCGATGAAGCGCGGCGATCCGCGGCGCGATTTCCAGGTCGCGGCGGAAGCGATTACGGCGACCGGCATCCCGCATCCGCGGCTGCTCGATGTCGGCTGCGGCAGCGGCTATTATTCCGAGGTGTTCTCGACCCTGCTCCGGGACGGCGTCGATTACACCGGCGTCGACTATTCCGATGCCATGATCGAACGCGCCCGCGCCCGCTACCCCTCGGCATCGTTCGAAGTCGCCGATGCGACAAGGCTGCCCTATCCGGACGGCGCGTTCGACATCGTCTTTAATGGGGTGTCGCTGATGCACATCATCGACTATCAAGCAGCTATCCGCGAAGCCGCGCGCGTCGCGGCGCGTTACTGCGTTTTCCACAGCGTGCCGGTGTTCGATGATTACCGGACCACCTATTTGAGAAAGTACGCGTACGGTGCACCGGTCGTCGAGGTCGTCTTCGGCAGGCAGGAATTGATCTCGCTTTGCCAGAGCGCGGGGTTGCAGCTCTTGCAGGAGTGGCCCGGCATCGCCTACGACGTATCCGCTGTCACCGGGCATCGCTCAGGCACCGTGACCTACCTGTTCGCTCTCTGATCAGAGCGGGGCAATCACCGTCCGCACATAGGGCCCGATGACGTTATCGAGCAATGTCATCGCCTTGATCTGGGACAGGCTTGCCCATCGATAGCTCGACTGGTTGATCTCAAGCCGGGCCGAATCCTCGACAAACAAGATCATGTTCTCATTGGATTTCTGCCAGAACCGGCTTCCCTCCTCGTTGTGTTTCGATCTGTAGACTACGCGGATGTCTTCTGAAGCGTCGAGGCATTCCGCGAATGGCGCGCGCCGGGCGCCCTTCAGGCCGCGAAGATTTTCCCAGGTGCTCTGGATCGTCGGGCAAAATTGCAGATAGCCGATATTGCCCGGATCGGCCTTGGCTTGAAGCAAGAACTCGACGCCCTTGTCGGGCGTCTCGCGGCAAAGCAGAGCCAGAACGCCGCCTTCCGACTGCGTGAAGATCGGTTGGTCCCAGCCGGATATCTCGCGTAATCCCGGCGCGCTCTTGACCCTGACGCCCTCGATCCGAAAAAACTGACCCGTCGCGCTGGTGATATTGCCATTGTCGGCCTGCTGCCAGTTGGCGACATCCCGAAGCGGGATCAGATGGGCCGAAAACGGCACATCCTTGCGCCGCGCCTCGAGCCATTCCAGCAATTCCGAGGGATCCCGGGGCTCGACAATCAATGAGGCCTGCAAGCGCTCGCGCAGCCAGCCGATATGTTCCTGACCGGCCATCAGATCGCCGCTCTTACGACTGCAACGACCTCGTCCACTTCCTCGTCCTTCAAATGCGGATAAATCGGCAGCGAAAAAATCCGTTGGGCTTTCTTCTCCGCGACCGGGAACTGCCCCGCCCGATAGCCCAGATCCTCGTAACCCCTCATCAGGTGGATTGGCCACCTGTACTGGACGCCACATTTCAGACCGCGGGCATCGATGCGCTGCAAGGTCGCGTCGCGGTCACCGGGAGTTTCCACCACGAAGAGATGATACACATGCCGGCCATAGGCGTTTTCCGTTGGCAGCCGCAGTCCGCTGCCCTCGAATCCCCGCCTGTACTGACTGGCAATGTGACGACGGCGACCGATCCAGCCATCAACCCTGGGGAGCTTCAGCGCGAGAATCGCCGCGTGAACTTCGTCGAGCCGTGAATTGTAGCCGTGTCGCTCGGCATAATAAGTTTCCTCCATGCCGTAAAAGCGCAACGAACGGGCCAGACGAACGACCGCTTCATCGTCGCTCAGCACCATGCCACCGTCACCATAGCCGCCGAGCAACTTGGTCGGATAGAACGAAAACGTTGATGCGGTCCCGATGCTGCCACACCTGCGGTTCTTGTAGAGGGCGCCCTGCGACTGTGCGCAATCTTCGATCACCTTCAACCCGTGCCGCGTTGCGATCGCCATCAGCGGATCGAGATCGACACATTGGCCGTACAGGTGGACCGGAATGATCGCTTTGGTGCGCGGCGTGATCGCGGCCTCGATTTGAGCGACGTCCATCAGGAAATCCTCGTCCCTGATATCCACCAACACCGGGCGGGCGCCGAGAATCTGAATCGCGGAGACCGTCGGCACCGCGGTGTTCGGTACCGTAATCACCTCGTCGCCCGCGGTAACCCCTGCCGCCGCCAGCGCGATATAGATCGCGTCCGTCCCGCTGTTGACCCCGACTCCGCCGCTCACCCCGACATAGCCGGCCATCGCGCGTTCGAAGGCGACGCCTTCCGGCCCGAGAATGAGCTGGCCGGATTTGAAAACCCGGTCAACCGCGGCGAGAACCTCGTCCCGCAATTCATCATACTCGCGTCGATAGTCCCAAAATGGAGGTAACATCAGTCACCGGTTTTTGCACAGAACTTGACTTCGCAGACGTATAGATCAACAAACAATAGAATTAACAAGCCTCGTTGGCAGTGTCGATGTTGAGAATCTAACCTGCAATACTGGCCCTGCGCGGCCATTGAAGCATAGTTGCTGGAAACCTTCATGACCGTTCGCGATACCCTTCGTCACATAAAGAGGCGGCTGACGGGTCATCGGATATTTCCGATTCTGAATTTCCCAAACCGAGCGATTTCCACCTGGTTGAACTATATTTGGCCGACGGTTCGCGCCTGGATTACCTGGCTTTTCAAGTCTCACGAGGAGAGCAATTTTACTTACGCGCTGACGGAGCGCTGTCAGATAAACTTCATTGCGGGGCTATCGGGCATCTTGAACCGGAGTCCGGACGTCATCCGGGAATACCTGAGCGAAATTCAGGATGACGCGGACTTCAGGAGTCACATAACCGACCTACTGCCGACACATCCGGATCGGTATCGCACGGACCTGGAACCGCACGTCGGCAGAAGGATGGTATGGTATGCGGTCGTGCGCGCCACCAAACCCAAAGTCGTGGTAGAAACCGGCGTCGATCAAGGCATGGGCGCAGTTGTGCTGTGTGCAGCACTGAAGCGCAACGCTTCCGAAGGCCATCCAGGAAGATACTTCGGAACGGACATCAACCCGCTCGCCGGCTATTTTCTCAAGGGCGCGTACGCAGAGTTCGGCAAGGTTCTGTACGGCGATTCTCTCAAATCTCTTGAAACGCTGGACAAGATCGACCTGTTCATCAATGACAGCGACCATAGTGCCAGCTACGAACAAGCCGAATACGAACTGGTCAAGAACAAACTCACCCCCCGCGCGATCGTGCTGGGCGATAATTCCCATGTCACGTCCGAACTTGCGGAATTCTCCATGCGCCATGGACGCCGGTTCAGCTTCCTTCCGGAGGAACCGGCCAACCACTGGTATAAGGGCGCCGGAATTGGCATCTCCACTTCAGGTGTTCCCAGTCTCGGCGCCTAGTGCGCCTTGCCGCGAAAGACAAGAAACGCGCGCCCGGTCGCGATATCCAGCAACTGAAACAGCCGGATGCCGACGCTGCGTACCTTGTCGGCCAAGAACTGCTTGATGTCGCCGACGGCCGAGCGGCGGTGGGGCTTGGCGCCGGAAAGCTGCAGGACCGGATCGACTGCGCTTTCGATTTGCAGCAATTCATCGATGTAGGGCTGATAGATGTGTTGGCGCATGTCGCCGGAGAAAGGTGCGCGATACCGACGGTGGCTGTTGAAGATGAACCAGCCCCAGCCCTTCTTCACGCCCTGGAAGTGAAAGAATATCAGCGGGTGCATTGCGTCGATCATCACCCTGTTGTCGCGAAAGTCGATCTGGTAGTTTCCGACATTCCAGGGCGCGAGATTTGCGCCGACATTTTCGATCACTTTGACCCGCGAAGACAGCCCCGGGAAGGAGTCGAGATAACCCTGATCGGCAAAGCGACCACCATCGACGTAGTCATGGCACCACTCGATGCATTTCTCCCGCCACCACATGATGACGGAGATGCCGTCAGGATCATTGCGTGCTCCCACCCACCCGACATTGTAGGTTCCGAACTTTCGCAACCTTGCCATCCTGGCCGTAAAACGATGCGGAATTATCGCGACCGAGGCATCCTGCAATTCCCGGTAGATCACTTCTGGTGACTCGAAAAAGAACAGATCGCCATCGAGATAGGTTACCCATTCGGCCTCGGGCTCGTTCGACATTACGAAACGCATCCAGGCCGGTGAGCAGGTGAAGTAATACTCGATTAGGCTGCGCGCCGATCGGGTTGCCGCGACCTCGCGATCTTCAGCTTCAAACTGCGCGAGCGACCGAAGGATCAGATTGGGCAGCGCGAGCTTTGTTAGGGTTCCGTAACACTGCTCGTTTAAGCAAAGTACCCACAGCTGCGCGCCCGGCGCATGCCGCTGCAGCGAGTGATAAAGTGCAAGTCCACGCGACAGGTAGTTGTGATCGAAGTAGGTGCAATAGACGCGCTTTGACATGATGCCTTGTCAGTTAAGTCGCGGAACGCACCGGGCGATGGCGGAAACGGCGCGGCCAAAGCGTCGCAACGCCTAATTCGTATAACACCAGCCCTGAACTCGCAATGCGATCGAGCACCCCAGGCAACGCATTGATATTGCTAAATTAATACAGTTTCGAATGCCGGATGGCGAACGGCCCGGCCGTGATCACCGGACTGCATCTGACATGAACGTTTTGAGATGCGCAAACGCGCGTGCTAACGAGGCAGCCCTGAGTTTAATCCATCGCAATGCGAAGAGTTTGGCGTATGAAGCGCAAGGGAATAGTTTTGGCCGGGGGCCGGGGAACGCGGCTCTATCCGCTCACCCTGGCCACGTCGAAACAGTTATTGCCTATCTACGACAAGCCGTTGATCTATTATTCGCTGACCACGCTGATGCTCGCGGGCATTCGCGAGCTCTTGATCATCACCACGCCGGAAGAAATCTCGCAATTCCAGCGCCTGCTCGGCGACGGGAAGCAATGGGGGATCGAGCTGTCCTATGCGATCCAGGATCATCCCGGCGGAATAGCGGAAGCCTTCCTGATCGGCAGGGAGTTTCTCGCCGGCGACCCGTCGGCGCTGATCCTCGGCGACAACATTTTCTATGGCGACAATTTGCGCGCGCTGTTGCGCGATTGCGCGAAGCAAACCCGCGGCGCAACGGTGTTTGCCTGCTGGGTCGACGACCCCGAGCGTTACGGGGTAATCGAGTTCGACGCCGCGCATCACCCGTTGCGGATCGTCGAAAAGCCGATGGCGCCGAAATCGAACTACGCCGTTACCGGCCTGTATTTCTATGACGAGCGGGTGGTCGACGTCGTCCGCGAGATGAAGCCGTCGGCGCGTGGCGAGCTTGAGATCACCGATCTGAATCAGTGGTACCTCGAGCGCGGCGAACTTCATGTCGAACGATTTGGCCGCGGATATGCATGGCTCGACGCCGGCACCCATGAATCGCTGCTCGAAGCTTCGCAATTCATCCACATCGTCGAGAAACGCCAGGGCCTGAAAATCGCATGTCCGGAGGAAATCGCCTTTGCCCAGGGGTTTATCGATGCGCAGCAACTGCTGCGGCTTGCCGAGCCGATGAAGGGCACCGCTTACGGGCAATATCTCATTCGCCAGGCCGGTCTTTCGGCATAACGGCTAACGCGGGATTGCCGCGATCAACCTGTTGCGCCAACTCGCCCGGGCCAACGGGCTTGCAACGAGGGCTACGACAATCAGCCACAGCGTGCACTCGCCTGCAAAACGAACCAGTCCGGTTCCCGGCACCCACGACCGGATCATCGCGCCTAGCGCCCAGCCTCCCGATGTCACGAGAATCATGATCGCAGCCAGAAAGGCGACGTGCTGAAGCGGCCGCTGCAGCGTTTGCCTGATGATGATGATTCCCAGCAGCCCGAATTGAATGAGAAGGTCGCTCGCGACGACCGCAATCGCGGCGCCAAGCGGACCCATCGGCTGGATCAGCAGAGCCGACAGCAGTAGAAAGACGGCGAGCTGGAGCCCCTTCGTCCGCACCAGAAGGTCGCCGCGATTGCTGTAGTTGGCGTAGACCAGCGCCAGGATCGACGGCGCAATGACGCTGGTGCCGATCAGCAAGGTGGTCGCGAGCAACGAATCATAGGGAATGGCACCGTGGGTCCAGAGCGCGAAGAAATCCGGCCAGAACGGCAATAGTCCGGACACCACGATGCTCGCCTGCAGGGTCACGAACACCGACCCTCGCGCATAGAGGCTCCGCAGCTGGTCCTTCAGGCCGACGGCATAATCGTGGCCAAGCTCGGCGGCGAGCGGCAGCGTGGTCGCAACGCAGAGCGCCCGCAGCAACCCGGCAACCACCCGGGTGAGGCCCCACTGCGCCACGGCGACGCGATCTGATACCACTGCACTGACCATCAGAACCGGAAGGTTCAGCAATGCCAGCTCCGTGGCGCCAGCCACGGCGAAGGGAACAGCCCTGCGAAACTGGCCGGCAATCCAGAACCATGATGGCTTCGCCCGTACCCCGCGCAGATACGGAAATTGGCGGGGCGCATCGAACATCAGAAGATAGATCGCGACAAGCACTTGCGGCGCTGCAAACGCAATGGCGACCGCCAGCAGACTCCCCGTGGCGGCGATCGCGACCAGCTGGCCGATCTGCCCGACCAGCAACGCCCAGTTCTGGAGTCGTCCCGCGCGACCGTAGAGTCCGCGCGCACGATACAAGCCCGACACCAGGCCGGACGGCAGGGTCAGCAACATGCCGCCGGCCATCACGAGGAAGGCCGCGTCAAAACCGGAAACGGCCCGAAACCCCAGCACCGCTGAGGGCGAAAGCAGCTGCGCGCAGCCCAACAGGAGAACGACGAGAAATCCGGTAAACCCGAGATAGATCCGCAGCATCGCCGCGTAGAAGCATGCCGTCCGGCCGTCGCAGTCAACGCTCGACTTGAGCCCGAGAAAGCGGTTGATGGTGCGAAACTGGAGGCCGCTGTCGGCAATTAGAACCAGATTGCCGACCGCGTAGACGACGAGCCAGGCGGCCAGAACCTCGCTCGTCCAAAAATGCAGGAACACCGGAACGAGGGCGATCTGCTGGGTCACCCCCAAAATCATCTGGAACAGATTGGCGGACCACCCCGCGAACAGGCGCCGCGCCCGGGTCAAGACGGTCATCGGCGCCCCCTCGGCGGAGCGCCCCTTGGCAGAGTATCGATCAATGCCGAAATCCCTCGCGATCACAAGCGGCTAACAGCCAATCAGAGGATTGTCGATAGTGGGATGGTCACCTATACCACACTGGCTGCAGGACTGGACCGCTTGCTGGCTCAGGCGCGTCCAAACTTCCCTTGTCACCGGAGACCCCTGAATGCCCTCTCCCCGCGCCTCGCAGGCCCTGTCCCGCTTCACCGTGCTCGATCTCACCCGCGTCCGCTCCGGGCCGACCTGCGTCCGGCAGCTGGCGGACTGGGGCGCCAATGTCATCAAGATCGATGCGCTGATGGAGGACGCTGCCGGCGAGCAGCCGGGCGGCCCGCGCGGCGGTTCCGACTTCCAGAACCTGCACCGCAACAAGCGGGCCATGACCCTCAACCTGAAGGACGCCAGGGGCCTCGAGGTGTTCAAGCGGCTGGCGGCCAAGGCCGACGTGGTGGTCGAGAACTTCCGTCCCGACGTGAAGGCCAAGCTCGGGATCGATTACGAGAGCCTGCGCAAGATCAATCCGCGCCTCGTCTATGGCAGCATCTCCGGCTTCGGCCAGGACGGTCCCTATCACAAGCGTCCCGGCTTCGATCAGATCGCGCAGGGCATGGGCGGGCTGATGTCGATCACCGGCGCGCCGGGCGAAGGCCCGATGCGGGTCGGCATTCCCGTGGCGGACCTTACCGCCGGGCTGTTCTGCGCCACCGGCATCCTGACCGCGCTTTTGGAGCGCGAGGTGTCCGGCGAGGGCCAGTGGGTGCAAACCTCGCTCTTGCAGGCGCAGATCTTCATGCTGGATTTCCAGGCCGCGCGCTGGCTGATGGAAAAGGATGTGGCAAAACAGGCCGGCAACAACCACCCGACCAGCATTCCCACCGGGGTGTTCAAGACTTCCGACGGCTACATCAATATCGCCACCACGGGCGGGCGGATCTGGGAGCGTTGCGCGCAGGCGATCGGCGCGCCCGAGCTTCTCAGCAATCCGGACTATGCCACCGCGCCGGCGCGCTCGAAGAACCGCGACGCGCTGAATGCGGTGATCGGAAAACTCACCGAGAAGAAATCCACCGACACCTGGGTCAGCGAGCTGAACGCCGCCGGCGTGCCCTGCGGCCCGATCTATTCGATCGACCAGATGTTCGAGGACGACCAGGTCAAGCATCTCGGCATCGCCCAGGACGTGCCCAATGCCGAGAACCGCCAGATCCGTCTGGTCGGCCAGCCCGTCACGCTGTCGCGCACGCCCAGCAGGATGGCGGCGCGGCCGCCGGAATTCGGCGAGCAGACCGACGAGGTGCTGGCCGAGTTCGGCTTCGCCGCGAGCGAGATCGCGGAACTGCGGCAAGCCAAGGTGGTGTGAGGTTCAAGCCTTCGCCGGTCGCATCAGCCGTCCTGCACCGGCAAACACCCTTTCGATGACAGGCCAGAACAGCAGCACGATCGCCAGCGTGGTGATCGAGCCGACCAGGCCGTTCGACCAGAACACCTTCATGTCGCCGCCGGCGCCGATCATCGACAGCCGGAACGCATCCTCGGCGCGGTTGCCGAGCACCAGCGCCAGGGTGAACGGCGCCAGCGGAATGCCGATCTTCTTGAAAACATAGCCGACGACGCCGAAGCCGAGCATCAGCCAGATGTCGAACATCGCGTTCTGGATCGCGTAGGCGCCGATCGCGCAGGACACCACGATCATGGGGGCAACAGCGGCGAACGGCACCCGCAGGATGGAGGCAAAAATCGGCACCGTGGTCAGTACCAGCACGAGGCCGACCACGTTGCCGAGATACATCGAGGCGATCAGGCCCCAGACGAAATCCTTGTGCTCGACGAACAACAGCGGACCGGGGTTGAGACCCCAGACCATCAGCCCGCCGAGCAGGATCGCCGCGGTGCCGGAGCCGGGAATGCCGAGCGCCAGCATCGGCAGCAGCGCCGCAGTGCCGGAAGCATGCGCGGCGGTTTCCGGTGCGAACACGCCCTCGATGCGGCCCTTGCCGAAACTCTCGGGATCCTTGGAAAACCGTTTTGCCAGATTGTAGCCCATGAAGGATGCGGCGATCGCGCCACCCGGGGTGATTCCAAGCCAGCAGCCGATGAAGGAGGAGCGCAGCAGCGTCACCCAGTACCTCGGCAGCTCTCTCCAGACCTTCAGCACCACCTTCAGGCTGATGCCCGCGGCATGGCCCCGCAGCGCCAGCCGCTCCTCCATGGTCAGCAGGATTTCGCTGATGCCGAACAGGCCGATCACGGCGACCAGAAAATTGACTCCCCGCAGCAGATCGTTGGAACCGAAGGTCATGCGCAGCTGGCCGGACACCGTATCCATGCCGATGCCGGCCAGCAGCAGGCCGAGCGACATCGAGATGACGGTCTTGTGCTTGGCCTCGCGGCCGAGGCCTACGAACGAGCAGAAGGTCAGGAGATAGACCGAGAAAAATTCCGGCGGCCCGAATTTCAGCGCGAAGGACGAGATCATCGGCGCCAGGAAGGTGATCAGCAGCACCGCGGCCAGCGAGCCGATGAAGGACGACGTGAACGCCGCGGTCAGCGCTTCCGCCGCCCTGCCCTGCTGCGCCATCGGATAGCCATCGAAGGTGGTCGCCACCGACCATGCCTCGCCCGGAATATTGAACAGGATCGAGGTGATGGCGCCGCCGAACAGCGCGCCCCAGTAGATGCAGGACAGCATCACAATCGCCGAGGTCGGGTCCATGGTGAAGGTCAGCGGCAGCAGGATCGCGACGCCGTTCGGCCCGCCGAGCCCCGGCAGCACGCCGACGAAAATGCCGAGCACGAGGCCGACCATCATCAGCGTCAACGTCTTCCACGTCAGCAGGACGGCGAAGCCGTGCATGAGCAGGCCGAGAGCTTCCATGGCGATTTTTCCTAGCGGCCCAATTTCCTAGCGGCCCAAGTTTCTAACGACCCATGGCTCTTTCGAGCGGCCCCTTCGGCATGATCACGTCGAATGCGACGTCGAAGGTGAGGAACATGATGGCGGTGAACAGGAACGCCGTCAGCAGCGATTTCCACAGCGCGATCCGTCCGACCAGTCGCATGAAGGCGGCAATCAGGCCGAAACTCGCGACATAGAGTCCGAGAAACTGCACCGCCAGGCAAAACAGCAGCGTCGGCACGAACACCTGCATGACGCGACGAAGCTGCGCGCGGGTCACGAAGGTTTCCCTGGCCTCCTTGCGCGACCGAAAGGCGGCGACGAGGCCATAAAGGCTGGCGCCGGCGAGGATGATCGACAGGTAAAACGGAAAGTAGCCGGCCTGCGGGCCGGTGGAATCCCAGGCGATGCCGGTGCGCCAGTTGTCGAAACCGAGGACTGCCGCCAGCACCAGCAGCAACAACGATACCGTCACGTCGACGACGCGAACACTGGTCACCACAGGCGAGTCGGCCTCCGGCGCGGTCGGGTCTTCGACGACAATTTCTATTTCGGTATTGGACATCGGGGGGTCGCTGTCTTTCGTCGAGCACTGCAAAAACCGTTACCCACCGCCGAGGCGGCGCTTCGCGCCGACCCCGTCGCAGGCCATGACAGTGCCGCGCGTTACTTCGCCACGAAACCCGCCTGGTTCATCAGCGACGCGTTGAGCTTGTCGTCCTCCTCGAGGAATTTCAGCATGTCCTTTCCGGTGAGGAAGACCGGCTTCAACGCCTGCTTTTCCATGTATTCCTTGTACTCGGTGGTCTGCGTCACCTTCTGGAACAGGTCGACGTAGAACGCGACCTGCTCGGCGGTCACCTTGCCCGGCAGGAACATGGCGCGCAGCATCAGATACTGCACGTCGAGCCCTTCTTCCTTGCAGGTCGGGATATCGTTCCACGACTGCGTCTCGGTCACCTTGGTCTTGTAGGAGATCCGTTCCTTGTCGAATACGCAGAGCGCGCGGACCTGGCCGGCGCGCCAGACCTCGAGATTTTCGCTTGGGTTATTGACGTTGGCTTCGGTGTGATTGCCGACCAGCTGCGTCGCCGCCTCGCCGCCGGACTTGTAGGGCAGATAGGAGAATTTCGCCCCGGTCTTCTGTTCCATGAATACGGTGAGGACATGGTCCTCACGCTTGGAGCCGGTGCCGCCCATCTTGAACGGCGAAGCGGCGGCCTTGGCGGCGGCAATGAATTCCTTCACGGTCTTCGGCCCGGCGGCATTGTCCCACAGCACGAACTGATCCATCGCCACCACCGACACCGGCGTCAACTCGCGCCAGTTGAACGGAATCTTGGCCGACAGCGGCAACATGTAGATCAGGGAATAGGCGATCAGCACCTTGTTGGCGTCGCCGTCCGAGGACTTCATGTACATCAGCGCTTCGGCGCCGGAGGCCCCGCCCTTGAGCGAAACCACCATCGGCTGTTTCATCAGGTTGTTCTTCTGGATCGCGGCCTGCATCATCCGCGCCATCTGGTCGGAGGCGCCGCCGGCTCCGGCCGCCACCACGATTTCAACCGGCTTGGTCGGCTCCCAGGCGGCGATGGCCGGCGCACTCGCGAGCATGGCCGCCAGCGCGGCCGTAGCTTTGATGGTGTTTCGCACGTGTTTCATCCCTATGTCGTTGTTCGGGCCGCTACATCGAGTATGGCCTGTTAGACACCATTGTGCGGGGTTACGACGGCGAATTCAAGCAGGTCCGGGCTGTCCTGCTTTGGCATGAGTCATCGACGGAAGGGGCGTCGCCTCACGGCGCCGCCGCATCCAGTCGCTTGCCAAGAGCTATTTGCCCTTCCACTGCGGCGTGCGCTTGTTGAGGAAGGCATCCATGCCCTCGCGGAAATCCTCACTCATATAGGCGCGCAGGATCAGGTCCCGGCCCTCCTCGCGCGACAAGGTGCGGCGGAGGCGGAGCACCGCTTCCTTGGCGGTTTCCATCGTGATCGGCGCGTGGCCGGCAATCAGCCTGGCGGTTTCAGCGGCGCGGCGCTGCAGCGTCGCAACGTCAGGCACCACTTCGTTGAGCAGACCGAGCGCCAGCGCCTCGGGCGCCTCGATCAGCCGCGCCGTAAAGATCAGGTCCTTGGTCCGCGCCGGCCCGACGAGTGCTACGACCCGGCTGATATTGGACATCGACAGGCAATTGCCGAGCGTGCGCGCGATCGGAAAGCCGATCCGCGTTGAAGCGGTGCCGATCCGGATATCGCAGCAGGCGGCGATTCCCGCCCCGCCGCCGGTGCAGGCGCCGGCGATCGCCGCAATGGTCGGCACCCGGACTTTTTCCAGCGCGCCCAACACGCGGTCGATCCGCTCCTCATATTCGAGCGCATCCTCCGCGGTCTTGAAGGCGCGGAATTGCGAAATGTCGGTTCCGGACGCGAACGCCTTGTCGCCTGTCCCGGTCAGGATCATCGCCTTGATCGATCGGTCGCCGTTCACGGTCTCGCAAATCGTCGCCATCTGCTCGTACATCGCGAAAGTCAGCGCGTTGCGCGCCTGCGGGCGGTTGAAGGTCAGGTGGGCAATGCCGTCCTGGACGGAATAGATCAGGTCTTCGGTGGCTGCTACCGGGGCGTTCATCGCACGCTCTTTCTGTTGTTTGACGTCATTGCGAGAAGCGCAAGCGACGAAGCAATCCATCTTTCTTTGCGGGGCGACATGGATTGCTTCGCTTCGCTCGCAATGACGGCAGGCAATTTGACGCCTTCAGGCAACCGCGGATTTCGACATCGGCACCACGTCGCGTCCCTTCAGGACTTCCATAGCGGCGAGCACGCCGCCGCTGCGATGCGGCACCTTGGCGAGATCGAGACCCATCTCGACGCCGGCCAGCGTGCCCATCAGCATCAAATCGTTGAAATGCCCGATATGGCCGATCCGGAACGCCTTGCCCTTGAGCTTGCCGAGACCGGTGCCCAGCGACATGTCGAAGTTTTCCAGCACCACCTTGCGGAAGGCGTCGGCGTCATGTCCGTCCGGGACCATCACCGCGGTCAGCGCCGGCGAATAGCTGTGCGGGTCGAGGCAGACCAGCTCCAGCCCCCACGCCTTGACGGCGGCGCGGGTGGCCGCGCCGTGGCGCATGTGACGGGCCCATACGTTGTCGAGCCCTTCCTCCTCCAGCATCGCGATCGCTTCCTTCAGCGCAAACAGAAGGTTGGTCGCCGGGGTGTAGGGAAACGTGCCCAGCTTGTTGATCGCGATCATCTCATGCCAGTCCCAGTAGGACCGCAGCGACTTGTTCGCCTTCGAGGCCGCCAGCGCCTTTTCCGAGACCGCGTTGAAGCTGAGGCCCGGCGGCAACATCATGCCCTTCTGCGACCCGCCGACGGAGATATCGATGCCCCAGGCGTCGTGTTCGTATTCCAGCGAGGCCAGACCCGAGATGGTATCGACCATCAGCAGCGCCGGGTGATTGGTGCGATTGAGCGCCTTGCGAACCTCGAGCGGATGCGTGACGCAGCTGGTCGAGGTCTCGTTGTGCACCACGCAGACGGCCTTGATCTTGTGGTCGCGGTCGACGGCCAGCCTGGTCTCGATCTGCTCGACGTCGGCCCCGTGCCGCCAGTCGGTGGGCAGGAATTCGACCTCGAGCTTGAATTTCTCGGCAATGCCGCGCCACAGCACCGCGAACTGGCCGGTCTCGGCCATCAGCACCTTGTCGCCGGGCGACAGGGTATTGACGATCGCCGCTTCCCAGGCGCCGGTTCCCGACGCCGGATAGATGATGACCGGCTGTTTGGTCCGGAACACGCGCTGGCAGCCCGCCAGCACGGCATGACCCAGCTCGGCGAATTCGGGGCCGCGATGATCCAGGGTGGGCATGTCCATCGCCCGCAACACCCGGTCGGGCACGTTGGTCGGGCCTGGAATCTGGAGAAAATGTCTACCAGTGTGCAGGGTCATGTGGCGTCCTTCCCAGTCTTGCCTTGGTTTCGCACGGCCCGAATATCACTATTCCTTGGGCTTGTCCCGAGCAGAGGTCAACGTTTTATCTCCTTGGAATTGCACGCGATTGCATTGCAACATCGCCGAGTTTGGCTGCCAACAGCCTCGGGCGGCCGAAACAATCGCAACCACCCCCGCGACACAAAGCCTCGTCATTTCCGGGCGCTCCATAGCCGGCGCAAGCGCCGTTTCGCGCGGGCTCTCATATCCACCAGAGTTCGGCTCATCCCGAACCACCGCGCGTCCCTTTCCGCGCGCAGACGTCTGAGTTCCCGGTCGTGAACGAGATTGTAGTGGCCGGCGTGATCGCGGTCGCGGCGCAAATTTGCCCACCGCTCGATGTACGCTCCGTCCAGCCGGTCGGACCAGACCGCGGCGACCTGATGACGCTCGAACATGCGGTCGAGCCAGCTCCCATTTGGCGGAGCGATGTTCTTCGGCACCCCGGCCTTGCGCCACATCTCGTTCCACAAATGAACAAAGGTGGAATTACCGGTGCGCGCTTCGATCTCTTCGCGGGCTTGCGGAAGAAAGAATTTCTGGAATTCCTCCGAGCCGATTTCATAAGTGCTCTGGCGCGGCGCGATCAGCATCTCCGGCGCAAATAGCGGCTGCAATTCGGTCAACAGTTTGGGGCCGGTTTCGCCCCAGCGCGCGTCCTCCAGGCCCGCCGCCGCTCGCTCCAGCGCCGCCTTCATCAAGGGATGGCGCGGCGGAAAGCGCATCGCGCCGACCGCTAATTCCTGATCCGATTGTTGTGCGATGAAAGTCGTGACCGCCGGCAGTTGGGCGGCGGTCAACATCACGTCGGTGTCGATCCACCAACCTCCCAATTTTTCGAGAAGCGCGTAGCGGAAAATGTTGGCATGCAGGGCGGGGCTGGGTCCGTCGAACTCGTGCCGATAGAAGGCGACCTCTTGGTCGAGAATTTCCCGCGCATTGCGCCAGATCACACCATCAGGCAGGCCGGGCACAGGCGCTTCCGAAAACAGTTCGACGCCAACCCCGGCGGTCACGAAACTGGACAGGCACAGCGCTTCATAGGGCGAGAACGGACCATGCCAGAATGTGCGCACCACGCGATCGGGAATGAGCCCGGATTTCTGGCTGATGTCCCCGAGATCGATCTGCTTGCCTGGGTCCATGATCCGCCCGATTTATGGACAGGGCCCCATCGGCCGTCAAGCACCCCGTACACTGAGGTATTCCTTGCAAAGCCAAAACCCGGATGCAAGACATGGCGCATCACACGAGAGCGCACCGATGGCGGCGGAACGGGCCGAAAAGACCGGGAATTCGGCTGAAAACAGCGCCCTTGCCGCGCGTCTGGGCCGCGAGATAACGGGCGACGTCTTTTTCGACCCGTTCAACTGCGGCCGCTATGCCACCGACGCCTCGTTTTATCAGGTCATGCCCGCCGGGGTCGTCATCCCCAAGACCATGCACGAGGCGCTGCGGACGCTCGCAATCGCCCGCGATGACGGCCGGATCGTGACGCCGCGCGGCGGCGGCACCTCGCAATGCGGCCAGACCGTCAACCACGGCATCGTGGTCGACTTCTCCAAACACCTCAACCGCATCGTCTCGCTCGACCTCGAGAACCGCTCCTGCGTGGTCGAGCCCGGCATCGTGCTCGACGACCTCAACCGGCAGCTCAAAAAGCACGGGCTGTGGTTTCCGGTCGATGTCTCCACCGCCTCGCGCGCCACCATCGGCGGCATGGCCGGCAACAATTCCTGCGGCGGCCGGTCGCTGCGCTACGGCACCATGCGCGACAACACGCTGTCGATGGATGCAGCACTTGCCGACGGCAGTCGGCTGCATTTCGGCGAGGTGAATTCCGGCGACAACGGCCCTGCCCTATTCCGCGACATGCTCGATCTCGGCGCCCGGGAGGCGGCCGAGATCGCCGAAAGATTCCCGAAAGTGCAGCGCCGGGTCGGCGGCTACAATCTCGATGCGCTGGTGCCGCGCAATGCGCCGAATAATCTGGCGCATCTGCTGATCGGCTCCGAAGGCACGCTGGCCTTCACCACAAAGGTCGAACTGAAACTGTGGCCGGTGATCCGCAACAAGGTCCTGGGCGTCTGCCATTTCGGCAGCTTTTACGAGGCGATGGATGCCGCCCAGCATCTGGTGAAATTGCGCCCGATCGCGGTCGAACTGGTCGATCGCACCATGCTGGCGCTGGGACGCGAGATCGCGATGTTCCAGCCGATCATCGGCACCGCCGTGCGCGGCGATCCCGATGCCGTGCTGATCGTGGAATTCGCCGAGGAGGATCAGGCCGAAAACCTCCGGCGACTGAAGCAGCTCGGCGAGCTGATGGCCGATCTCGGTTTTGGCTGGGACCAGCCGCAACGCAAATGGGGCGGCGTGGTCGAGATCACCGAACCGAGCTTGCAGACAGGCATCGCCGAATTCCGCGCCGCCGGCCTCAACGTCATGATGTCGATGAAGCAGGAGGGCAAGCCGGTCTCGTTCGTCGAGGACTGCGCGGTGCCGCTGCCGCATCTGGCCGACTATACCGCGCGGCTCAACGAGATCTTTGCCCGGCACGGCACCCGCGGCACCATGTATGCGCATGCCTCCGAGGGCTGCCTGCATGTGCGCCCGGTGCTCAACCTGAAGCTGGAGAAGGACGTCAAGGCGATGCGCGCCATCGCCGAAGAAACCTTTGCCATGGTGCGGGAATACAAAGGCTCGCATTCCGGCGAGCATGGCGATGGTCTGGTGCGCTCGGAATTTCACGAGGCGATGTTCGGCCCGCAAATCATCGCCGATTTCCGCGAGGTCAAGCAGCGCTTCGATCCCGGCAATGTGCTCAATCCCGGCAAGATCGTCGATGCCCCCCGGATGGATGACCGGTCGCTGTTCCGCTATCCGCCGGACTACCGCGTCGCTGAGTTGAAGACCGCGCTCGACTGGTCCGCCTATCCCGGTGCCGGCGGCGGTTTTCAGGGCGCGGTCGAGATGTGCAACAACAACGGCGCCTGCCGCAAGCTCGAAGGCGGCGTGATGTGTCCGTCCTATCGCGCCACCCGAAACGAGAAGGATGTCACGCGAGGCCGGGCCAACACCTTGCGGCTGGCGATATCAGGCCAGCTGGGGTCGGATGCGCTGGCGTCCGACGAGATGATGGACACGCTGAAACTCTGCGTGTCCTGCAAGGCCTGCCGCCACGAATGCCCCACCGGCGTCGACATGGCCAAGATGAAGATCGAGGTGCTGGCGGCGCGGGCGGCAAAACACGGGCTGTCGCTGCGGGACCGGCTGGTGGGCTATCTCCCGCGCTATGCGGCGCTGGCTTCGCGCTTCGCCCCACTCGCCAATCTTCGCAACCGCAGCCCGCTGCTGCGAAAATGGTTCGAGAAATTCGCCGGGATCAGCGCGCAGCGCGCTCTGCCGGAGTGGCGGCGCGACGTGTTCAAATCGGACGTCGAGGCGACCGGCCCGGCCGATGGCCGCGAGGTCGTGCTGTTCGCCGACACGTTCAATCGCGCCTATGAGCGCGAAAACCTCGACGCCGCGTTGCGCGTGCTGGTCGAGGCCGGATACCGCGTCCATATTCCAAAGCCGGCGGACCGAGGCCGGCCGCTGTGCTGCGGACGGACCTTTCTCTCGGCCGGCCTCGTCGATCACGCCCGCGCCGAACTCGATCGGCTGGTCGAGACCTATGCGCCGTTCGCCGCGCGCGGCGTGCCGATCATTGGGCTGGAGCCGAGCTGCCTGCTGACGCTGCGCGACGAGCTGTTGTCACTGCGATCGGACGTGACGGCCAAAAGCGTCAGCGCGCATGCGCTGCTGTTCGAGGAATTCCTGGTGCGGGAGGCCGAGGCCGGCCGCCTTTCGCTGCCGCTCGGACCTGTTGCCGCGAAAGCCGTGGTGCATGGCCACTGCCACCAGAAATCATTCGGCGCCTTCAAGCCGGTCGAGCAGGTGCTCCGGCTGATCCCCGGCCTGAATGTCGAGACCATCGAATCCAGTTGCTGCGGCATGGCCGGCGCCTTCGGCTACGGCGCCGATACCTACAACACCTCGATGGAGATGGCCGAATTGTCGCTGCTGCCCGCCATCAGGCGCGCGGACGAGGCCACGCTCATTATCGCCGACGGCACCTCGTGTCGGCACCAGATCAAGGACGGCGCCGGCCGTGGCGCCCTTCACGTCGCCCGCGCGCTGGCGATGAGCCTCGACAGCGCGGGCGCCACCCCCTATCCCTCCCCGATCACAAAGGAACCGATCCATGGCTGAACTGACCCTCGACGTCGCCCGCAAGATTCTCGACGTCGCTCTCGCAAAGGGCGTCGAGAAGAAACTGAAACCCCTCGTGGTCACCGTTCTCGATGCGCGCGGTTGCGTCAAAATCTCCGCGGCGCAGGATGGCACCAGCCTGATGCGCAGCGAGATCGCCCATGGCAAGGCCTACGGCGCATTGGCAATGGGCATGGGTTCAAGGGCGCTGTTCCAGCGTGCGCAAGAGCAGGCCTATTTTGTCAGTGCCGTGAACACAATGGCGCAGGGCCGGTTGATTCCGGTGCCCGGCGGCGTGCTGATCCAGGACGGCGGCGTCCTGCTCGGTGCGGTCGGTGTCAGTGGAGACACTTCGGACAATGACGAGATCTGCGCGGTCGCGGGCATCGAGGCTGCCGGCCTGAAGGCCAATGCGGGATAGCTCGATCTCAGCCCTGTCGCGGGCTCACGCCTTGGTGAAGAACCATTGCGAAAGTCGGCTTAGCAAGTACACTGCCGTTTTGGCAGGCATGACGCCGACAGTTTGCTCGAACCGGAGCCCCGAAATGCTTTGTCAGCCAGCCGACAGAGGCTCGATAGCCGGTGTCGAAAAACCATTTCCGGCCTCGTCGGCCGTGGATTGGACGTTAAAATCAACTTATCATCCCCCTTTCTGAGTTTTCCCAGATAGTGACTAAATGGACGACGAATTTAAGCGTGAGTTGCTGGCGCGCCTGAACGCAATCGAGTCTCGGCTGGATGGCCTGGACAAGAGTCAGAGCCAGCTTCAGGAGGCCTACGCCAGATCTCGCGCGCATCTGCGCCGCTTCTGGCTGCGGCCGCCGATGTGGACCTTCGAACAGCATTCGCCTCGCCCGCTTGATCTGCATTCGCTGCCCGAGGCGCCGAGCTTGCCGAAGCGCGTTCCGGCCATCGCGATCGTGACGCCAAGCCTCAATCACGCGCCGTTCCTGGGCGCAACCATCGACAGTGTCCTCAGCCAGAATTACCCGGCGTTGCACTACCATGTCCAGGATGGTGGCTCCTCGGACGGAAGTATCGATATCTTAGAGCGCTACGGCGACAAGATCAGCTGGCGCAGTGCGCCGGACGACGGGCAGGCCGACGCGATCAACCAAGGCTTTGCGGGCCTCGATTGCGAGATCATGGCCTATCTCAATAGTGATGACATCCTGCTGCCCGGCGCGCTGGCCTGCATCGCCAATTTCTTCAAGGCGAGACCGGAAATCGACATCGTCTACGGGCATCGCATTTTCGTCGATTATGCCGGCTCCGAAATCGGTCGCGCCATTTTGCCGGCGCATAGCAGCGAAGCGCTTCGCTATGCCGGCTACGTGCCCCAGGAAACCATGTTCTGGCGACGCCGGGTGTGGGATGCGGTCGGGCCAATGGATACCAAATTTCAGTATGCGCTGGACTGGGACTTCATGCTGCGGGCCCACGCGGCCGGATTCAAATTCGCGCGGCTGCGCAGGTTTCTCGCCTGCTTTCGCGTGCATGACGCACAGAAAACCACCAAGAACTACGAACTCGGGCGAAAGGAGATGCAGAGCCTTCGCTTGAGGAACCTGGGATACGTGCCGAGCCAGCTCGAAATATCCAACGCCCTGGCGCCCTATCTGTTGCGCCAGTTCATTTTTCACTGGGGCTACCGACTCGGTCTGATAAGACGCTGATCAGCGCTGGTTTAGACGGACCTGGTGTATTGCTTGATGACCTGATCGACGGGGCCCACTTCCCTGACTCGGCCCTGCTCCATCCAGATGGCCATCGTGCACCAGCGGCTGCACAGCTTGAGATCATGCGAGGCCAGCACCATCACGCTCGCGCGTTCGATGAAATTTCGAACCCGCGCCTCCGCCTTGCCCATGAAGTGCGCATCGCCGGCCAAAATCCATTCGTCCATCAGCAGTATTTCCGGCTTGAAGCAGGTCGCGACGGCAAAACTGAGCCGCAATATCATACCCGTCGAGTAGGTCCGTACCGGCATGTCGAGATAGTCGCCGAGTTCGGTGAATTCGACGATATCGGGCAGGTGCGTTTCGATTTCGCCCGGGGGAAAACCGAGCAGCAGCGCGCGCAGGCGGATGTTCTCGTAACCGCTGAGGTCCGGATCGATTCCAAGACTGATATCGAACATCGGTGAAATACGCCCGCGCGTGACGACACTACCCTCGATCGGCTCGTAGATTCCAGCGATGGTCCGCAACAGCGTGGTCTTTCCCGCGCCGTTGGGCCCGATCAACGCCACGCGATTTCCGGCCGGAAGCGAAAACGACACGTCGCACAGGGCCTCGATAACGATCTTCTGGTTCGCATCCCGCCCGATTTTTCCAGCCGACCCATGGAACAGAACGCGCTTCTTGAGGGAACGCGACCCACCCTGGTAGACCGGAAACGACACCGACACGTTATCCAACCGGACAATCGTCTCGCTCCCTCCGTCTGAAATCATCGAGGTCATATCCAGTAAGCAATCCTGCCGCGAAAACGGATGAAGAAGAACGTCGTTGCAACGAGATTTACCGCGGTTATCGCCAGCGTCGCCATTACCGTTTGCGCCGATGGCAGCGAGCCGAGCAAGGGCGCCCGTACGATCTCTATCAAATGAAACAAGGGATTGGCATAGGCGAGATACGCCCGGGGTCCGAGCAGGTCCGGAGTCCAGATAATAGGCGTGATCAGGAACACGATCTGAACAAGGCTGGTGATGATGCGGGGGATATCGCGAAATCTGGCGGAAGCCATTCCGAGGGCGAGGCTGATGAGCACCGCGTTGACCACCAGCAGCAAGAAGCCCGGAATCGCGTAGAGCGCGACGGCGCCGGGCCAGGCCCCGAAATACGCGACCAGGACGATGTAAATCGGCAGATCATGAGCCAACAAAATCACTTTACCGAACACGAAGCGGCAGGCGTGAAGCGAATAGGGTAGTCTTATCTGCTTGATGTAGCTTTCCGAGCCCGAAAACAGCGCGCCGGCATCAAGCATGATCGAGCTGATGAAGCCCCAAACGATCAGGCCGGCGCCAATGTAGGGCAGCAATTGCCGGATCGGCATGTTGAATATCTGCGAATACACCGCTCCCAGCGCGAGAACCGTAATCGCCATATTCGCCGTCGACCAGAATGGCCCCAGCGTCGAGCGTCGATATCGAGAGAGGATATCGTTCCAGCCAAGCCTGATCCACAGCGGACGCAACCTGACAGCGGCAGCGAAGTCAGCGATCGCGAGGTCGAACTGACTGGTTGACTTTCGTTTTTCGAGCACCACTCCGGTTTCCCAAAAGCAAAAGGCGACCCCATCACAAATAGTCGCTGCTGGATAACCCGGTCGACAACGGAAGCCAAGCCGTATTATCCGGACGGCACAGCTCCGACTTCCCTGGGCAACTTCCCGGAAGCCCCTTCGCTGCTGTGCTTTCGACCGTCGCATATCCGGGTTGCAGATGGTACGAACATCGGTCTGAATGCGGCATACGATCGCCAAGGCCAGGCCGGACTTGCGATTCGTATGTTTGGAAAATCGCGACCAGCGGCCGCTGGCGGGTTGGGAAAAGACGACATGACGGGCACTGCTAACCATGCGGGTTTTGCACCTGTCGTCGCCCTGTTCTGCACCCGCGGTATGGAGGCCTTCCTCTCCAACGCCATCAAGGGATGTCTGCAGGCCGGCGTCGAGGCCCGTCAGATCTATGTCGGCTGCCCTCTCAATGCGCAGCGGTCGGTGAAGAGCGTCACGCGATTATATTCCGCCGACATCCACGTCGTTTGCAACGCTAAGTTCTCCGAGAACGCCGTGGAGATGACGGCATATTCCAGCTTCGGATCGGGTTCATTTACCGAGATCTCGTGGAAGAAAATACTCTTCATCCGGCAATTGATCGAGGTCTATCCGCATGTGGTCTATGCCGATCTCGACGTTTCCTGGATCAGGAATCCGCTTCCCTATCTCATTCAGGTGGCGCAGGCCTATCCCATCGCCATCCAGACCGAGGGATTCCCGCGATTCCCCCCCGCACTCTGCTGGGGATTTGCTTCATTCAAGCAATCGAAACGGGCGATTGCCTTCCTCGATGCCTTGCTCGAATTCCATTCCGCCCAGATTGGCAGCGGTGATGTCGACGACGATCAGGTCGCCGCGCAGCATCTCATTGAAGGCGACAAAACGTGGTTACGCGACATTTACCCGTTGCCCGAATTGCTGTTTCCAAACGGGCTTGGATACCGGAACTTGCTGAATGCCGGCGCCAGTCCGTGCCGAATCGAAGGCGAGCTGATGCCGTTCGTTTTCCATGCGAACTGGACCGTTGGAATCGAAAACAAGCGCAAGCTGCTGGCAAGCACCGGCACCTGGCTGCTCGGCGATGCTCCGCTGGTGGATCAGACCACGGCAACGGGGGCTACCCCGGCAGACGCCGACCTTGCGGCCCAGTCGAAACCGCCGCCCCTGCTGACCGTCATTTATCCCGTTTTTGACGTGCGCGGTGATGTCGGCGCGCGGGTCCGGCTCTGGACCGAACAACAGGACCTCGCCAGCCATTCGTACCGCGTCATCGTGGTGGCAGGGGCAGGCACGGCGCTTGACGAAGACAGCCTGCGACGTGTCCTGCGAAGTCAGGATGCCATTCTACGCGTCCCGGCTGATGGGCGCGAGGCCGATTACTGGAATGAAGGCGCGCAGCAGGCCGACACTCCATGGCTGCTGTTCGTTGAGGGGCATGGCGTGCCCGAGCGTGACAATCTGTCCACACTCGCCGCGTGGATTGCGGCAAACCCGGACGGCGAGGCATGCAATTTCCGCATCGAGAACATCGATGGCCATCGCGTCGCGGCACTCATGAAGCGATGGTTCGCGGAGGTCCAGGCCGGCTGGTCCGCGAGTTCGACATGGCCCCGCCTTCATCGCACGGCGTTTGCAATCCGAAGCGACGTCTTCGAGAATGTCGGGCCCTTCGAGCCGGAATACGGCCAGTTCGCCCCACCGCTGCTGTCAGCTCGCATGCACCAGTGCGGTTATGCCATCTCGGCGCTGCCGACCTCCGTGGTCATGCATGACGATTCCAGGGAGATATCGCAACATCACAACGATACCGCAGACTACGTACAGGGCGAGATGAATGCACGGATCGCCAACGATCCCGCCTTCTTCGAGAAGTATTTTGGACCTCCGCCAGGTCAGGGCCCCAATATGATTCTGGCGGCGCGGCATGCGCGTTGCATGGTCGGAGCCCTGGTGGTGACGGCGATGCACCGGCCCGGCAAGGCATGGGATTTTCTGACGCAAGCCATCCCCTTCTGGCCGGCAGCATTGATCAGTTTGCGGGACCGGGCGAGAATGCTCGCGGCAAGGACGGCTGCGGACGAATTCCTGGTGATGCACCTGCCGGTGTCGGAAGCAACGCTGTGGCGGCGATTCCTCAAAGCCCATAGTCGGGTCGTTCGAACTGGGCAGATGATCTGGATGGCGAACAATCCGCTGCGATCCTTGCAAACCCAGATAGGGAAACGAAAGTGGCCGATTGCCGTAACCGGCCGGCAGGCCGTTGTCGGCCTGTACTCCATGGAACGTCTGGGCGAAGCGCATTTTCGCTGGACCCAGCCGGTTTTCCTGCTGCGCCTCGCGCTTGTTGCGCGCCAGGGGGCGTTGACGCTGGAGACGCGAAACCTGCGTCCCGGACTTGTCGCATCGGATATGATTGTGGTCGCGGGAGGCCGAATGCTATCATCGAGCGATATTGCGATCGACGGCGGAAACCTGACGTTCAGCATCAAGCCCCCGTCGGCGCCGCCATGCGAAACCGACGTCGTCGTGATCGTGCGGGAATTGTTCGAACCATCCGTCAATGACCAGCCCGGCCGCCGTCTCGGATTGCCGTTGTTTTCCATCGAATTTGAATACACCGATTCCAGTCTCCAACCCGAAGCCTGAAACCATGTCACCCGCAAAAAACGTCCTCTGGATCATGTGCGACCAGCTTCGCTATGATTATCTGGGTTGCACCGGACACCCGACGCTGAAGACGCCGAATATCGACGCCATGGCCAGTCGCGGCGTGCGGTTCTCCAACGCCTATGTGCAGTCGCCGATCTGCGGCCCCTCGCGGATGTCGTTCTATACCGGCCGCTACATGCGCTCGCATGGCTCGCACTGGAACGGCTGGCCGCTGCGCGTCGGCGAGCCGACGCTTGGCGATCACCTCAAGAAAATCGGGGTGCGCAACGTGCTGGTCGGCAAGACCCACATGACGCCCGATCTCGAAGGCCTGAAGATGCTCGGGATCGCGCCTGACTCCATCATCGGCGTTCACGTGGCCGAATGCGGCTTCGAGCCCTATGAGCGCGACGACGGCCTGCACCCGACCGGCCGGCCCCGCCCGAAATACGACGCCTACCTGCGGGAGCGCGGCTATGAGGCGACCAATCCCTGGGAGCATTGGGCCAATTCAGGCGCCGACGAAGACGGCAGCCTGCAGAATGGCTGGCTGCTGGTGCATGCCGACAAGGCCGCCCGCGTCGCGGAAGAGGATTCCGAGACGCCCTACATGACCCGGCGCGCGATGGATTTCATCACCGAGGCCGAAGCCGACGGCCGGCCCTGGTGCATGCATCTGTCCTATATCAAGCCGCACTGGCCCTACATCGCACCGGAGCCCTACGCCAGCATGTATGGCCCCGGCGACGTGCTGCCGGCGGTTCGCTCCGAGCAGGAGAAGCAATCGGCGCATCCGGTATTCGCCGCCTACATGGACATGCGCTACTCCCGCAACATGTCGCGCGACGAGGCGCGGGAGAAAGTCATTCCGACCTATATGGGGCTGATCAAGCAGATCGACGACCAGATGGGCGTGCTGATGGGCTTTCTCGAGGCACGCGGCCTGCTCGAGTCCACCATGATCGTGTTCACCTCCGACCACGGCGATTATCTCGGCGATCACTGGATGGGCGAGAAGGACCTGTTCCATGATGCCTCCGCGAAAATCCCGCTGATCGTCATCGATCCGTCTGCGACCGCCGACGCCACGCGAGGCACGGTCTGCGACGCACTGGTGGAGGCGATCGATCTGGCGCCGACCTTCATCGAGTACTTTGGCGGCAAGCCGCCGGATCACATTCTGGAAGGCCGTTCGCTGATGCCGTGGCTGCGCGGCGAGCGTCCCACGAATTGGCGCAAGGTCGTATTCTCCGAATACGATTACTGCATGCAGGACGTCCGGCTGAAGCTCAACCAGCCGATCGAGCAGTGCCGGCTATTCATGGTGTATGACGGCCGCTGGAAATACATCCACGCCTCCGGCTTCCGGCCGATGCTCTATGACCTGCTTGAGGACCCGCAGGAATTGACCGACCGCGGCGAAGACTCCTCCTGCGCCGATGTCATGGCTCGGCTGCAGTCGGCCCTGTTCGACTGGGCGCTGCACCCCAAGGGGCACATCACCACCAGCACGGAGAAGATCGCCTCCTATGCGGAGAAGCAGCTCCAGGTCCGGAACGGCGTCCTGATCGGGATCTGGGACGAGGCCGAGCTGTCCGCGATCCGGAAGAAGATCGGCATCCCGCCGGCCTGAAGCCGCTTAATTGGTGATCTTGTAGCCCGAGGCCTGGACGATCGGTTGCCAGAACGCGGTGTTGGCGGCGAGCTCCTGGGTAAGACCTTCAGGCGTGCTCCCGACCGGGATCAGGCCGATCGCCAGCAGCTTCTCGCGCACCTCCGGCTGGGCCAGCGCCTTTGCCACCGCCTCACTCAGTTGCCTGGCAAAAGCGGGCGGACTGCCGGCCGGCAGCCACATCCCGTACCAGGCATCGGCCACCAGTTCGACACCATTCTCCTTCAGGGTCGGCACGTCAGGCAGGAATGGCGAGCGCGCCGCGCTGCTCACGGTGAGAATCCTGACGCCGCCCGCGCGATGCTGCGGGATCGCGTCCGCAATGGTGGTAACGCCGAACGGCAGATGGCCGCCGATCAGGTCGTTGATGATCGGCGCGCTGCCGCGATAGGGCACCCTGGTCATTTTCATGCCGAGCGCTTCTTCCAGCTTCAGTCCCGTGAAATGCGGGATGGTGCCGTTGCTCGGCACGCCATAAGTCGCCTTGTCCGGATTGGCCTTGAGCCAGGCCACCAGCTGCTTGAAATCCTTCGCCCCGATCGTCGGGCTTGCGACCAGGCCGAATTCGAAGCGTGCGAGCTGCGACACCGGCATGAAATCCTTCGCGGCGCTGAAGCTCGGCACCGTCTCCACCATCGGCAACAGATACATGGTCGGACCGGTGGTAATCAGAATGGTAGTGCCGTCGGGGTTGGCGCCCCTGACCGCCTTGATCCCGATCAGCCCGTCGCCGCCGGTGCGGTTCTCGATAATGATTGTGCGATCGAGCAGCGGGCCGAGTTGCTGCCCGAGGATCCGGCACAGCGCGTCGCCGCCGCCGCCGGCCGCGAAGGGAAAGACGATCTTGGTCAGCGGCCCGGACTGGGCGAACGCGGCGCCCGCCTTGGCTGACAGCGCCAGCCCGGCGCATCCCGCCATGAAATTTCGGCGATCCATATTTCCCCCTCCAGCAGATGATTTTGGCTACTACACCAGACTGGCCCGGCAATTGGAAGGCTGTCCCGGGTACTTCCAGGCCCTCCCCGTAAACGGCATTGGCCCGACGGTTCACTTCCCGGCACGAGAGAACCGACATCGGTCGGTGCCGCGAAATTAATTTCCGATTTTCAGAAATTTTATTTGACGGCGAGGTAGAAACAGCATTATTGATTGGCCATCCCGTCCCATTCAGAGGGGCGTTGCGCAACGTCACCAGCGCGGGGCGGGGATGCGATGGACGCGGAAGGCGCTCCTGACGAGGGTGCCTGAAACGGATGGCGAAGTCGTGTTGTCCTGACACCTCGGTGCTGGTGTCAAGCCTGCGGTCAGTCCCGCAGGCGACGGTGGCAAGAAAGCCGATCGCCGGGGAGATCACGTATAAGCCGTAAACCATTGCGCGGGGAGTGCCGGGTGATTCCGGTGTGACCTGACTAACGCGTGTGCGCTTCTACCCAATAACATTGCACACGCGGCTATCGGGCGCATCGGGCGCCCGGCCTCCCCGCGCCCTCTGATTGGAGGGCAAGGAGATTACTGGCAAACCTCGGGTGTATCCAACCGCGAGATCGCGAAGTTGTGTTTGCTGCTTGGACCTAAAGCCGTAGCCCGGATGGAGCCCAACGTGCCGGCGCACAGCGCCGCACGATGGCGCAATCCGGGGCCGGCCTCACCTTCGTTCCCGGATTGCGCTGTCGGCCCGCGCCTTCGCGCGATCCGTTGGCTCCATCCGGGCTACGGAAGTACCAACACGAAACATCGATCACTTCCCCGGCCAGGACGGCTTGCGCTTCTCGCCAAAAGCCTTGAGACCTTCCTTGGCGTCCTCGGTCATCGCCAGCAAGGCGATCTGGCTTTCGGTGTAGGCGATGCTTTCGTCGAACGACATCGAGGCGATCGCGCGCATGGCGTACTTGCCGCGCCGGATCGCGGTCGGCGACTTGTCGGCGATGCGGCCGATCAGCCAGTCGACCTTGGCGTCGAGTTCGGTTGCAGGCACCACGTAGTTCAGCAGCCCGGCGGCCTGCGCCGTGCGGGCGTCGAAGGGTTCGCCGGTCAGCGCCCACTCGTTGATCAGGCGCCGCGGTGCGATCGACTGCAACAGCGCCATCACCTGCATCGGGAACACGCCGACCTTCACCTCGGGCAATCCGAAAATCACGTGGTCGGCCGCCACCGCCATGTCGGTCATGCACAACAGTCCCATGCCGCCGGCCATGCAGACGCCGCCGACCCGCGCGATCGCCGGCTTGGTGGCGTTCTGCGACAACCGCAGGAGATCCGCGTAATCGACGTTGGGCCTGGCGAAATCCATCGCGAAGGCGGCGCCCGAGTTCTGCAGGTCGGCGCCGGCGCAGAACGCCTTGTCGCCCGCCCCGGTCAGCACGATGACTCGCACGTCCTTGTCGTCATGCGCGTCGCGATAGCCCCTGGCGATACCGGCGATCACCTCGCCGTTGAGGGCGTTGCGCTTGTCCGGCCGATTGATGGTGATCCAGAACGCAGCCCCGCGCTTTTCACGTATCACGCTATTGTCGGTCATTGTCCCACCCGCCTGTTTCGATCATGAGCTCGCAACATTTGCCTTGGGATAACGGTGGACTGCAAGCCGGATCAGTTCTTGCGCGCAGTGGCTGGCGCCGCTTTCTTTACCCACACCTTGTTGTCGTGAAACGCTGCGCCGCCGATCGGGGCGACGACCTCCGCGCCGGTCAGGGTGTTGATGCCCCGGCCGCCGATATGGGCCTTGTTCGGCTGGATCGATTCCGCGATCAGCACGCCGCGGCGCAGGCCGTCGAACAGCTTCGCGGTCAGCGTCGTCTCGCCCCTGACATTGCCGAGCGTGACGGCGTCACCGTCGGCGATCCCGAGCGAAGCCGCATCCAAGGGATGGATCATCACAGAGGGCGCGCCCTCGCGCGCGATCGACGACGGCGTTTCATTGAAGCTGGTGTTGAGAAAGCTGCGCGACGGACTGGTGGCGAGCCGGAACGGATGCGCCTCGTCCGCCTCTTCGATGATGGTCCAGTGATCCGGCAGCGCCGGCATCTGCTGCCAGGGGCCCATGCCGGCGGCACCGAACGGAGGATTGGCCCAATCCGCCTTGAAGTGGAACTTGTTGTCCGCGTGAGCAAAACCGTCGAGGTAATGCGAGGTGCGGAAATCCGGCTGGATATCGCGCCACAGATCGGCCTCCAGGGTCTCGATATCGCCATGGCCGCTCTTCTTCAGCGTGGCGTCGATCAGTTCGCGCGGCGTCATCTCGAAAGCGGGATGCACGGCGTTGAGCCGGCGGCCGAGGCCCTGCAGCACCTCATGGTTGGAGCGGCATTCGCCGGGCGGCTCGATCAGCTTGGCGCCGACCGAGATATGCTGGTGGCCGCCGCCGTAATAGAGGTCGTCGTGCTCCATGAACATCGTCGCCGGCAGCACGATATCGGCCATGACAGCGGTTTCGGTCATGAACTGCTCATGCACCGCTACGAACAGGTCCTCGCGCGCAAAGCCCTGCCGTACCAACGTCTGCTCCGGCGCCACGGTCACAGGGTTGGTGTTCTGGATCAGCATCGCCTTGACCGGCGGCCCGTTGTGCAGGGCCTCGGCATCGCCGGTCAGGATGCGCCCGATCCTCGACTGGTCCAGCGCCCGCGTGGTCGGATCGATGGCGTCGTGGCCCTCGATGATTGATTCATCGAACTTCCAGATCGCGTAATTGTTGAAGAACGCGCCCCCGCCCTCGTGCTGCCAGGCGCCGGTCACGGCCGGGATGCACAGCGCCGCATGCATCTGCGCAGCCCCGTTGCGGCTGCGGGTAAAACCATAGCCGAGGCGGAAGAACGATCGCTGGGTCTGGCCGACAAGACGCGCGAACGCCTCGATCTCCGCTACCGGGACGCCGCAGATCGAAGAAGCCCACTCCGGCGTGCGCGTGGCAAGATGCGCCTCGAGTTCACCGGGGCAATCGGTGTAGCGCTCCATATAGGCGCGATCCGCATAACCCTCGCGGAACAGCACATGCATGACACCGCAGGCAAAGGCGCCGTCGGTGCCGGGCCGCAGGATGATCTTGATATCAGCCTGCTTCATGGTGTCGTTGTTGTAGATGTCGATCGCCGCGATCCTGGCGCCGCGCTCCTTGCGGGCGCGCATCGCATGCGTCATCACATTGACCTGGGTATTCACCGGGTTGGTGCCCCAGATCACGACGAGGTCGGAGACGCCCATCTCGCGCGGATCGACGCCGGCGATCTTGCCGGTGCCGATGGCGAATCCGATCCGCGCGACATTGGCGCAGATCGTCTGGTAGAAGCGGGAATATTTCTTTACATGCGCGAGGCGGTTGATGCCGTCGCGCATCACGAGGCCCATGGTGCCGGCGTAGTAATACGGCCAGACCGATTGGGCCCCGAACTCGCGCTCGGCCGCGTCGAACCGCGCCGCGATCTCGTCCAGCGCGTCGTCCCACGAAATCCGCGCGAACTGCCCGGACCCCTTCGGGCCGGTCCGGCGCATCGGATGGAGCAGCCGGTCGGGATGATGAATACGCTCGGCGTAGCGCGCGACCTTGGCGCAGACGACGCCGGCGGTATAGGTCTGCAGCTTGGAGCCGCGCACCCGGCCGATCGAGGCGCCATCGATCACCTCGACATCGAGCGCGCAGGCCGACGGGCAATCGTGCGGACAGGTGGAATGCCGGATGTCGATTCTTGGCTGCTGGTTCATGCCCCGATTGCTAGCATCAAAAGGCGGGGCCGCCGAGCGCATTTATCCGCCACGCGACGTCAAAAATGCGCGCGCAGCCTCTTCTCCCCTCCCCCCGCGAGCGAAGCGAGTGGTGGGGTGGGGGCGGGGGTGGGGGGTGCGTCGGCGCATGCCGTTGCTCGCGAATTTGCTGAGACGCCCCCCACCCCCGACCCCTCCCCGCCACGCGCAAGAGCGCGTGGGAGGAGGGGAGAAGAATCGCAACGCGGGCTATGCATTAAGCGCCGAGATAAGCCCCGCCATTGGCGTGGATGGCCTGCCCGTTGATATAGCGCGCACCGGGACCGCAGAGAAATCGTACGGTCGCGGCGACGTCTTCCGGCCGGCCGCGTTCACCACTGATGGTCTGGTGGATCAGGTGATGCGCCGGCTCCGGCTTGTCTTTCGGCCGCGGCGTGCCGATCAGGCCGGGAACCACGCAATTCACGGTGATGCCGTCGGAAGCGAGATCGTGCGCCAGCGCACGGGTGAAGCCGATCAGTCCCGCCTTCGCCGTCACCACATGCGCACGATTTTTCGCGCCGGTATGCGCGCTGAGGCCTCCGATGTTGACGATGGTCCCCGCTCCACTCTGGCGCAGGCCCGGAAGGCAGGCCTTGGCGCAATGAAACGCGCCATCAAGGGTGACATCGAGGATTTCGCGCCACTCGGCGTAGTTCATCTCGGCGAAAGGTTTTTCCCGGCGAAGGGCCGCATTGTTGACGAGGATGTCGAGACGCCCGAATTGTCTTGTTGCCGTATCCGCCATCCCCTGCACGTCGGCTGCGTCGGCCACGTCGCCAATGTGGACCAGCGCCCTGCCGCCAGCCGCTTCGATCTCGCGCGCGACCGATTCCGCCTCGGCGCGGTTGCTACGCGCATTGACCACGACGGAGGCTCCGCCATCCGCCAGCGCCAGCGCAATCGCGCGGCCGATATTGCGCCCCGCCCCGGTGACGATGGCGACCTTGCCGCTGAGTTCGTTGCTGCCAGCCATGATTTCCTAACCGCGTAACGACGAAAGGTCGATGCGCCCGTTGTAGAGCGTCGCCAACAGTTCCAGCGTCGCATCGCTCTGATCGGCGGTCCAGCCGCCATGCCGGGCATTGAGGGAAAATTTGTCCGTTACGTCCTGCCGGGTCAGCGGCTCCTGGGCGCCGCCGCGCAAGTGGGGTTGGCGTTCCTCGACCACGCTGCCGTCCGTCAGGGTCGCCCGGACGTGGCCGGTATAGTTGCTCGGGTAGGGATTTTGCGGGTCGACCACGAATTTCACCTTTGCCGCCAGCGCGAGCACCTTGGCGTCGCGGATCGCGGTTTCCGTGAAGGCCCCAAGCCCGACGCCACCATGAACAAAGCCGGCCGCCAGCAGATACGGCACCGCAAACTTGGCGGCATAGCCGTTGCGCGGCCGTTGCTTGTCGGCGAGCGGCTCCCACAGCCGGTGCACCGTCCCTTCCGCGACCTCGCAGACGATCTCACCGATGTCTTCAGCCTTGATGCCGCGCGCGGCCAGCCGCCGCGCGCAATCGATATAGGGCTGCGCCATCGTCCCGCAGGGATAGGGCTTGAATGCCAGCGTGTCGGTCACCCAGCGCGTGCCGAAATCACCCGTCAGGGCGTCGTAGTCGCCCTTGGTGGTATGCGCAAAGCCATGAAACAGCCCATGGACACCCTCAAACACCGTGCGCGGACCGAAAAAGCCATGTCGCGCCAACAGCGCCGCCCGGATGCCCGATTGGGCCGCCCAGCCCGCATGCAACCGCTTGGTCCAGGCGCCCTCGGCCAGATATTCGATGATGCCGCCTGCCATACTGCCGGCGATTCCGAGCGCGTCCACAATTTGCTTCGCATTGAGGCCGAGCGCGGCACCAACACCGGCCGCCGCCCCCATCGCGCCAAAGACCGCGGTCGGGTGAAAACCGGCCTTGTGCACGGCCTTCGGCACCACGAGGCTCAGCCGGCACAGCACTTCGGTGCCGACGGCAATCCCTGTCAGCGCCATGCGCCCGTCGGGATTGTGCCGCTCGCAGGCCGCCAGAACCGCCGGCACGATCACCGCGCCGGCATGCACCGGACCGCCCTCGAACGTGTCGTCGAAATCCTCGCCATGCGCCGCGGTGCCGTTGACGAAGGCGGCACCGGAGGCCGTCAGCGTGCGCTTATGACCGATGACCGTGCACGGCCCGTCGTCATCGCAGCTCCCAAGCGCGCTTGCGATATAGTCCTCGTTGCGCGCGGTGACGCAGAGGCCGACCACGTCGATCAGCAAGTCCTCGCATTTGCGCGTGGTCGCGGCGGGAAGCCCGCCTTCCTGCAATGCGACGATCTTCCCGGCCAGAGTTTCGGCGACGGAAATCTTTGGCAAGCCGGATGTCATCGCGGATCAGACGCGGAAAATCTTGGTGTAGCGCGCCTTGATGGCGTCACTCTCTTTCTCCACCGCGGCTGCGTCATCCTTCATGGTCTTGATATCCTTGAACGGCTTCCGTCCCGGTTTTTCCACCGCCTGCGGATGCACCGAACGCAGGCCGCCGACATCGACGATAAGCTGCTGGGCCTCACGGCTGAAGCAGAACGACTGAAACAGTTTTGCCGCATTCGGATGCGGCGAGGTCTTGAACACACCGTTCGGGCCGATGATCAACGGCGATCCTTCGCTGGCATAGACCGGCTCGACCGGACGTCCGGCCTCTTTCATCTGGAAAACATTGTATTCGTTGCCATCGGCCATCACGGCGCGTTCGCCGAGGTCGAGTTTTTTCGGCGGGTCGGCCGACGACTGCACCTGCATGATGTTCTGTCTGGCGAGCTGCTCGAAATAGCTCCAGCCGAGATCGCGCTGCATCTGGTAGGTCGCGGTCATGATGGTGCCGCTGTAGCCGGGATGCGCCTTGACGATCTTGCCCTTCCATTTGGGGTCGAGCAGATCGGCAAAACTCTTCGGCGCTTCCTCCGCCTTCACCAGATTGCTGTTGTAGGCGATGATGCTGAGCCAGATGCGCCAACTCGCGAACTGGCCGTCGACATCCCGGTGCTCGGCCGGATATGTCGCGACATCCTCGGGCAGGTAAGGCAGGAGGACGCCGTCGCGTTTCCAGACGATGAAATGCGCGGCGTCCGACGAGTTCACCACATCGACTGCGCGGATGTTGCTGGCATATTCCTGGCCGATGCGCTGAAACACCCGCTCCGCACCGGTGCGCTCGACACGAACCGCAATGCCCGGATATTTCGTCTCGAAAGCCCTGGCCAGCTTCTCCGCGACCGGCAGATCGGTCGAGGTGTAGTAGTTGACCTGGCCTTCCTTCTTCGCCGCCTCGATTAGCGCGGGCATGACCGGCTCCGGCGGCGGCGCCGCTGCCATCACGCGGGTCGAAAATGCTGCGCCTGCGAGAACAGCGCCAGTGCCCTTGAGTACGTTGCGGCGCGACCATCCCGGATGTTTCATGGATTTGTTCTATCCGCAGGTTTCGGGTTGAAGCCGGTACACCGGACGCATTGTATTATTCCCCTGAGGCGTCGCGAGTCCATCGTCGACAGCTCACTCCCATTGCCGCTAGAGTTGGCTAACATTGAAGAAAGATCAAAAGCCGGGAGGTTGAAATGACGGGCTCAAGGTTTGCGCTGGCACTTGCGACGACGCTACTTGCGACTTCGGGTCTTGTTGCGAGGCAATGTGCTGCGCAGGATTATCCGGCCCGGTCGGTCAAGATCATCGTTCCGTTCGGCCCCGGCGGCCCGGCCGATGTCACGGCGCGCCAGATCGGCAGCATCCTGCAGGAGACTTTTGGACAACCCTTCGTGGTCGAGAACCGGACCGGCGCCGGCGGGGTGATCGGCACGGTCGAAGTCGTCAAGTCGCCGCCGGACGGCTACACGCTGCTGATGATGTCGAATACCCAGACGGCGAATGAATCGCTGGTGCCGACCCGCAACTATGAATTGATGCGCGATCTGGCGCCGATCGCGCCGGTCAATTATTCGGACCTCGTGATGGTGGTGCATCCGTCGGTTCAGACCAAGACCCTCGCCGAATTCATCGCGCTCGCCAAGTCGCAACCGGGGAAACTGAACTACGCTTCGTCCGGCCAGGGTACGCCGTACCACATGGCCGGTGAGCTGTTCAAATCCATGGCCGGCATCGAGGTCGTGCATGTCCCCTATCGCAACAGCGGCGAGGCACGCACGGGCGTCATCGGTGGACAGGTGCAGATGATGATCGACGCGGTTCCGGCGATGACGCCGAACGTCGCCGGCAATCAGGTGCGCGCGCTCGCCACCACGGGCAAATCGCGATCGAGCGTGCTGCCGAACGTGCCGACGGCCTCCGAGGCGGGCGTCGCCGGCTACGAGGCGACGATCTGGCTCGGATTGATGGCGCCGGCGGGAACACCGAAGCCCGTTATCGACAAGCTCAACGCCGCCGTGAACGCGGCGGTCAAACGGCCGGATATCGTCAAGCTCTGGACCGGACAGGGCACGGTCGCGATGTCGATGACTCCGGAGGAGTTCGACAAGTATCTGCGCGGCGATATCGTGAAATGGGGCGAAGTCGTCAAGAAATTCGCCGACAAGCCGAAGTAAGGTTCGCTTCGATGTCGAGCGTTCGGTTTCGCCTCAATGGCGTCGAGACGGAGGTCGGCGCTGATCCCGACCGATCGCTGCTCGATGTCCTGCGTGGAACGCTTGGAATGACCGGGCCGCATTTCGGCTGCGGCGCTAATGAATGCGGCGCCTGCAATGTCCTGGTCGGCGATCATGCGGTGGCCGCCTGCGACACGCCGCTGTGGTCGGTCGCGGACAAGGACGTTACTACGCCAGAGGGGCTGGGAAATGCGCAAGCGCCGCACCCGCTGCAGCGTGCGTTTATCGCCGAGCAGGCGCTGCAGTGCGGCTACTGCGTTTCCGGCATCCTGATCAGCGCCGCCGCACTGCTGAAGCGGAACCCGACACCGACCAGCGATGACGTGAAGGCTGCGCTTGATCGCAACCTTTGCCGCTGCGGGTCGCATAACCGCATGGTGCGGGCGGTGCTGCGCGCAGCGGCCGAAATGGCCGCCCGATGACCGAGCGCGCACCCTCCCCCGCGCCGAAACTGCCCGTCAGCCTGGCGGCCAACCCCGTTCTGTCGTCATGGGTCCAATTCTCGCGGGATGGCCAGGTGACGGTTTCGCCGGGAAAGGTTGAAATCGGGCAAGGCATCGTCACCGCGCTGGCCCAGATTGCCGCCGACGAACTCGATGTCGATATCGGCCGCGTGCAGATGGTGCGCGCCTCGACGTCGGCCAGTCCCAACGAGGGCGTCACCTCGGGCAGTCTTTCCGTGCAGCAGTCCGGCCGCGCGATACGGCAGGCCTGCGCTGAAGTGCGGCAAATCTTCCTGCACGCTGCATCGGATCGTCTGGGCGTCGGCATCGACGCGCTCGCGGTCGAAGATGGCACTATCTCCGGTCCCGGCAATGTCAGGACCAGCTACTGGGAGCTCGCGGAGCAGGTTTCGCTGGATCGTGACGCGACGCTCGGAGCCGTGCCCAAGGCGTCAACCCGGCGCATACTGGCCGGAAATTCAGTTCAGCGGCTCGACATTCCCGACAAGGTTTTCGCGCAGCCCCGCTTCATTCACGATACCCCTCTCCCCGGGATGCTGCATGGCCGGGTGCTGCGATCGGAGCTGTCGGCGGCGAAACTCACCGCCCTAAGTGAGGATGGCGCGCGCGCCGTTGCCGGCCTTGTCGCCATCGTGCGCGACGGTAACTTTGTGGGCGTCATCAGCGAAACCGAGAATGGCGCGCTGGACGCCTTGAAGGCCTTGCGCAAGGGTGCGACCTGGTCATCGGACGCAAGGCTGCCGGATGAAGACCAACTGGCTGCGTTCCTGAAAGCCCAGCCATCTGAGCCGACGGTGATCGATACCAGAACGGCGTCGACGACCCGCGCAGCCGTGCGGACGATCCGACGACAATACACCCGCCCCTATATCGCGCATGCCTCGATCGCGCCGTCCTGCGCCATAGCGCAGTGGACCGCGGAGGATCGCGTCCATGTCTGGACCCACAGCCAGGGGGTCTATCTTCTCCGCGCCGATCTCGCGCTGGTCCTGAAATTGCCGGTCGAGAACATCACGGTCGAGCACATGGAAGGCGCCGGCTGCTACGGGCACAATGCCGCCGACGACGTCGCGCTCGACGCGGTGCTGCTGGCGAAAGCGGCCCAACGCCGGCCGGTGCGGGTACAATGGTCGCGCGAAGACGAGATGTCGCACGCGCCATTCGGCGCGGCGATGGCGATCGAGATCGAGGCCGATCTCGATGCGCAGAACGAGATCGTCAATTGGCGTCACTCGATCTGGAGCAACGGTCACGCCGCACGGCCGGGACGCGCAGCCTCGCCGGCGCTGCTGGCCGGAACCGAGCTGGCAAATCCGTTTCCGCGCACCATCTCCACCAATCCGCCGCAAGCCAATGGCGGCGGCGCCGATCGCAATTCGATCCCGCTCTATGATTTTCCATCCTGGCGGATCGAAAGTCATCGCCTTCTGACCATGCCCATCCGGACCTCCGCGCTGCGGACGTTGGGAGCCCAAGGAAACGTGTTCGCGATCGAATGTTTTCTCGACGAGCTCGCCGCCGAGCGCGGCGAGGATCCGGTCGATTTCCGGCTACGTCATTTGTCGGACGAGCGGGCCAAGGACGTGATCCGCGTCGCCGCGAAACGCGCGAAGTGGAAACCGGACAAGCAGGCCGGCAAGGGCTACGGCCTCGGCTTCGCGCGCTACAAGAACGCCGGCGCCTATTGTGCGGTCATTGCCGAGGTCGAGGGGGCCGAGGACATCAGCGTCAGGCGGCTGACCATCGCGGTCGATGTCGGCGAAGCCATCAATCCCGATGGGGTGATCAATCAGATCGAAGGCGGCGCGATCCAGGCCACCAGCTGGGTCTTGAAAGAGCGCGTCCGCTTCGACCGGCAGCGCATCACCAGCACCACCTGGGGAGCGTATCCGATCCTTCGCTTCAGCGAGGTGCCCGACGTGCAGGTCGAGCTGATCCAGCGGCCCGATAGTGACCCCCTCGGTGCCGGTGAAGCGGCACACGGCCCGGTCACCGCGGCGATCGCCAACGCCGTGTTCGATGCGCTTGGCGTGCGCGTCCGCAACCTGCCGATCACACGCGACAGCCTGATCGCCGCAATGGAATCGACCTCATGACTGCGTTGAACATCCTGAGCGGCGGCGCGGCGCAGGGTCTGGTCGCCAGTCTTGCGCCACAATTCAAGGCGCAGACCGGCCTCGACATCGCGGGTGAGTTCGGCGCGGTCGGAGCCATGGCCGACAAATTGCGCGCCGGCACCAAGGCCGACATCATCATCCTGACGGCAGCGATTATCGCCAGGCTAGCGGAAGAGAACTGGGTGGCCCCCGCCTCCATCACCGACATCGGCCTGGTCGAAACTGCAGTCGCCATCCGGGCCGGTGATTCCATGGTCAAGGTCAATGATGCGGCGGCACTGCGTGACGCGTTGCTCGCGGCGGACGCGATCTTCGTTCCAGATACAAAGGCGTCCACCGCCGGGATCCACGTGGCAAAGGTACTGGAGCAACTCGGCATCACCGGCGAGGTGGCGGCGCGGCTCCGAATTTTTCCGAACGGTGCGACCGCGATGCGCCAACTGGCTGAAACCGACGCCATCAGGCCGATCGGCTGCACGCAATCGACAGAGATTATCAGCACCAATGGTGTGATCCTGTCGGGCTCACTGCCCCGGGGCTGCGACCTCTCGACCATGTATACGGCAGCGGTGGCCACTCGGGCCGCTCATGCGCCGCAGGCGCAGGGCCTGATCGACCTGTTGATCGGCGCCGGTCAACGCGAGGTGCGAACACGCGCCGGCTTCATTGACGCCCGGCCGTAGCGTCGCGCAGACGGTGTTCAATGGCCGCTCGACCGCCATTTCAACAACCGCTTTTCTACCACAGACATCGCGAGCGCGGTCAGATAGCCGATGACGCCGAGCAGGATGACGCCGGCAAACAGGTCCGCCGAACGGAACGCCCGGGCCGACAGCAGCACCCAGTGTCCGAGGCCGTCGAGGCCGGCGAGAATTTCGCAGACGACGGACAGGATCAGCGCCACGGTCACGCTCAATCGCATGCCCGCCAGGATGTCGGGACTTGCCGACGGCAACGCGATCTTGAAAATGATCGCCAGTCGCGACATGTGCAGCGACCGCGCCACCTCGTAAAGCCGCGGCTCGACGGCCGCGAAGCCATGAATGGTTGCCAACAGCATCGGCCAGATCGCGCCGAACGCGATCACGAACAGGGCCATGCTCTGGGTCAAGCCGAACATCGCAATCGCGACCGGAATGACGGCCGATACCGGCAGCGGTCTCAGGAATTCCAGCGATGGCGCAACATAGCTGCGCATCGTGCGTGACGAACCGATCATCGCGCCAAGCGCGATGCCGGCGATCGACGCGACGAACCAGCCATAGGCCATGTGCTCCAGAGTTCCCAGGAGCTTGTCCAGCAGATCGCCGCTGGCAAATCCCCTTACCAGCGATGCCCAGGCGCGATCCGGTCCGGGCAGGAACACTGGCGATACCAGCCGCTGATCGGCAATCAGCTGCCACAACCCGACAAACCCGGCGGCGACCGCGAAGCTGGCGGCGCGCCAGTACAGCACGGCGCGGTTCATGCCGAATCTCCAACCAAAGCCGCGCGCCCGAACAAATGACGTTGCGCGACCATGAGGCCGGTGTTCAAGAGGTAGCCGATCAGGCCGATCCAGAACAAATAGGCCAGCATCAGGTCTGGCCGCAGCGCCTGCTGCGCCGTCATGATCGCGGCCCCCAGCCCGATCGGATTGATCGCGATCTCGACCGTGACGGCGACGATCAGCGCTATGCCGGCAGCTAGGCGGAACGCCAGAAAAATCCGCGGCAGCGCCGCCGGAATGATGATCTTGCGAACCCGGTCCGCCGGAGATAGCCGCAACGCGCGCGATACCTCCATCAAGCGCGGCTCAATTCCGCCGACGGCCGCGCGAGTGAGGATCAGGATCGGCCAGACGCATGCGAATGCGACGATCGTGATCTCCATGCGATAGCCGAAACCCAGCGCGATCAGCGCGATCGGCAACAGCGCGATGGACGGAATGGGGCGGATCGCCTCGATGGTGACTTCCATCAGCCGGTCGAAGATGTGAAAAATTCCAAGCGCGATGCCGAGGGCAAGGCCGACGACGCCTCCGATCGAGAGCCCGGCGAACGCCGAGATCAGCGTATCCCGTGTCGCGGTCAACATGGAGCCGTCCTGGAATGCCTCGACAAGTGCCGCGGCAATGGCACTCGGCGGCGCGAGCGAGTCGCTTTGCAGATGAACCACGCGTGCCCAGATCTCGAATATGGCCAGGATCGCGATCGGAAGCACAAGCGCCTTGATGCGCTCCGGGATCATGCTTCCGACGCCTTGATGAAATCGAACAGTTCGCGGCGCAGCCGCAGGAATTCAGGGTTTTCGCGCGTCGTCAGCTGGTCGCGCGGCCGCGGCAGGTCAATCTTGAGTTCGATGCCGATGCGGCCGGGATGCGGCAACAGGCCGATGACACGGTCGCCCAGATAGATCGCCTCTTCCAGATCGTGGGTGACGAACACGACCGTCGCATCGCTGGCGCGCACCAGCGACAGGACTTCGTCCTGCAACCCCTGACGCGTCATCGCATCGAGCGCGCCGAACGGCTCGTCCATCAACAGTGCTTTGGGCTCCTGCGCGAGACAGCGCGCGATCTGCAGGCGCTGCTGCATGCCGCCGGACATCTCCGCCGGATATTTTCCGGCGTGGTTGGGCAATCCGACCTTTTTCAGCAATTCGTCGATGCGGGCGGCGCGCTGCGAGGCCGCCATGCCAGATGCCTCCAGCGCCAGCGACACGTTGCCGAACGCGGTTCGCCATGGCAGCAGCGCCTTGCCGTAGTCCTGAAAGACGATGGCAATATCGCGCCGCGGCGCCAGCATCGGCTTGCCGTCGAAGGCCACGGTACCGCTGGTCGGCTGATACAATCCGGCCGCAAGCCGCAGCGCGGTAGTCTTGCCACAGCCCGACGCGCCGATGATGCAGAGGAACTCGCCCGGCTTCACGTCAAGGCTGATATTTTCCAGAATTGCCTTGCCGCCGAGATTGAGCGTGACGCCGGAAAATGCGATCTGCGCCCTCCCGGCGCCAGGGCCGTTCGCCCTTTGGTTTACCGCAGCAATCATGTTCACGATCTAGCCCCCTTTGGCCGGCGGATAGACGTAATTGAGCGTCGAAGCCAAATGGGACCTGAGCATGCTTTGTGCGCCATCGACATCGCGCGCAAGCACCCGATCCGCAAGATTCTGGTGTGCCGCGACAAAATCCTCGCCGCTACCCAGGCCGCGCATCATGACACGGCGATACCGGTAGGCCTGATCATAGAGATCCGAATGGGCCGTCAGCAGCCGTCTGGATCCGCAAGCCCTCAGCAGCGCGGTGTGAAATCCCTTGTGCAAGGCGTCGAACTCCGGCGCACCCTCGCGAAACTTGTTGCCGGTTCGCTGAATGTGGCGGCGCATTTGATGCAGCGCGCTGACGATTCCCGCTTCCCAGGCGTCGTCGCCGTGCGCCATCGCAAGCCGCAGCGCCTCGATCTCGACCACCGTGCGCATCTGCGTAATGTCTTTCAGATCCTCGCGGCTGACATCGGCCACCCGGAAACCGCGCTGGCCAATTCCGACGATCAGTCCCCTGGAAATGAGCCGGGACAGGCCCTCGCGCAGTGGCGTGGCGCCGATGTCGTAGCGCTGGACCAGATCGACGATTCCAAGGCGCGCGCCAGGCGCGAGATCGCCGGCAATGATGTCGCGTTCCACCAGGCTGGCCGCGCGCTCGCTCAAGGTGTCCGAACCCGACACCTCCCCTGAGCCGCTTTGCACCGCTGATGCCATGTTCCGTTCTATTTCAGGATCAGCTTGTTGAGGTCGAGCTTGCTCTGCAACATTTTCTGCGACGCCATGATGTCGATCCACCACGCCAGCTGCTCTGCTTTGAGAATCGGTTCCGACCGGTTCGGCGGCGTGGCCCTGACCAATTCGATTGGCTGCTTGGTGAATTTTTGAATCGAGGCGGAGGCTTTTTCCCGGTCGTTGTTGACGATGGGGGCTGCTTCGGCAATCGCCGCGCGGAATTTCTTGATGGTGTCGGGATTCTTCTCCGCCCATTCGCGGGAGGCGGCATAGAAAATGATCGGTTCGGTCCGCGCGAGTTCGACGGCGTAGCGGGCGCCGACCGACCCCAGCCCGGCATTGGTCATCCGGGTCACGAACGGCTCTGCCGTCAGGACGGCATCGACACTGCCCGACTTCACGATATCCATCATGGTCGGGAACGTCACCTCGACAAAATTGACCTTCTTGGGATCGACGCCCTTCTCGACCAGCCATTTCACGAACAGGACATGCAGGAACGCGCCGAGCCCCGGTGCGCCGACCTTCTTGCCGATGAAATCCTTTGGCTCGTTGATGACGATACCATTGCGAACGAACGCGCTGACATTGCCGTTCGTGATTGGGCTCATCACGCTCGCACCCGCAAGCGCTACCAGGTCGAGGCCGCCATCGGCTGCCTGCAGGAACACGGTAGAGGTCGGCCCGCCGATGTGGATCGAGTTGGAGAGGATCGCTGCCGGAATGTTCGAATTGATGCCAATCAACACCATTTCGGCATCGAGGCCATGCTTCCTGAAGATGCCTTCGTCGATCGCGACCATGGCGGAAGCGCAGTCGGAAGTCGCGGTGCAACCGATCTGGATTTTGGTCTGTGCTTGAGCAGGACCGGCGGCCAGAAGCGCCGCAAAACTCACTGCCGCCAGAAATCTGGTCATGGATCGCCTCCCGATTGCGATATTTTCCATCGCCTCTTGTTTATCGATATTTTTAATGATCATATATTTTACGAAACCACAAGAGGAGACAGCGGTGAAACTTGCGACATTTCGATCCGGCGGCCGGGAAAAGATTGGTCTGGTCCACCGCGATGACTCGCGGCTGTTCGACCTGGCGGCGGCTGCGGACCGGGAGGGCAAATCCAATCCGGCCTTCGCGTCGATGCTGTCGCTGATCGATGCTGGCTCCCCGGCTCTGGACCAGGCCCGGACGTTGTTCGACAAGAGCGGCAAGGATGAAAGCTTGTCCGAAGATGTCGCCGCTGCCGAGATCCTGGCGCCGATCCCCGAGCCGCGGCAAATGCGCGACGGCATGTCGTTTCCGCTGCACATCCTGCAGGCTCCGCGCGGCCAGCTCAAGCTTGCGGCGCGCGCCAAGAACGACATGGCGGAGCTGGCGCGGATCGACGCCGAACCGCTGGGCGAATTGCCCGAGGTCTACCGCAAGCAGCCGATCTACTACATCACCAACCGCTTCAGCGTGCGCGGCACCAACACGACGGTGAAGTGGCCGCGCTACAGCAAGGTGATGGATTACGAACTCGAGTTCGGCATTGTTACCAAGAACAAGGGCGCCAATATCCCGGCCTCGAAGGCCGCGGACCACATCTTCGGCTACACCATCTTCAACGATTTCTCGGCGCGGGATGCCCAGCGCATCGAGATGGAAGGACGGCTCGGCCCGGCCAAGGGCAAGAGCTTCGACGGCGGCAACGTGATGGGACCGTGGATCGTCACGCCGGACGAGATCGGAGATCCCTACAAGCTCAGGATGGAAGCCCGCGTCAACGGCAAGATGCGCTCGCAGGGCGTTACCGAAGGAATGCTGTTTTCGTTCGAGGAGATCATTGCCCACGTCACCAGGGATGAAACCCTGATGCCCGGCGAATTCATCGGATCAGGCACCGTCGGCAACGGCTGCGGGCTTGAACTCGGCTGGTATCTCGAACACGGCGACAGCATCGAACTCGAGGTCGAAAAGATCGGAATCCTGAAAAACAAGGTCGAGCGGCAGGACGCCTGAAGCCTGAACCATCGATAAAAACAGCACTCGAGGAAGCGCAAAATGGCCAGACGACTGATCGACATTTCCGTACCGCTGCAGAACGACGTGCCGGCGGATCCGCCGGGCGGACATCCCACCATCCAGTACATCGATCACCAGCAGGGCCTGCCGCGCATGCTGCAGTTCTTCGACGGGTTGAAGGCCGAGGATCTGCCGGACGGTCAAGGCTGGGCGGTCGAGCAGGTCCAGCTCTCCACTCACAACGGCACCCATCTCGATGCGCCCTGGCACTTTCACCCCACCATGAACCGCGGCGAGCGCTCGTGGACCATCGACGAAGTGCCGCTGGAATGGTGCCTGCAACCCGGCGTGAAACTGGATTTCCGCCATTTGCCGGACGGCTACGTCGCAACGGCAAAAGATGTCGAAAACGAGCTGAAGCGCATCGGCCACACACTCTCGCCGCTGGAAATCGTCGTGGTCAACACCAGCGCCGGAATCAAATACGGCCGACAGGATTATGTCACGTCAGGTTGCGGCATGGGTTATGAGGCGACGATGTATCTGCTCGAGCGCGGCGTGCGGCTGACCGGCATCGACGGCTGGAGCTGGGATGCGCCGTTCGTCTATACCGCGAAGAAATACGCGGAGACCAGGGACGCCAGCCTGATCTGGGAAGGCCACAAGGCCGGGCGACACATCGGTTACTGCCATATCGAAAAGCTGCACAACCTCGAGCAATTGCCGTCGACCGGATTCACCGTGTCGTGTTTTCCGGTCAAGATCGAACGCGCCTCGGCGGGCTGGACCCGGGCGGTCGCCATCATCGAGGGATGATCTGCAGCAGGTCGCCAACGGTGAGCCGCGGCAAGGTCGCAGGGCATTGCCGCGCTCGATGGGGCGGATTCGCCACCATCGCAACGGCGCCAGCTAATCGCCGTTGTCGCCTGATCCCGCTTCGGCCAGCACCTGCAGCGGTTCGGCGCTCAGCACGACGATGGCCCCATGTTCGAGGCGCACCCATTTCCGATCGGCCCAGACCCGCAACTGCTTGTTGATGCTTTCCCGGGTCATGCCGACCATTTCGCTGATTTCCTGCTGGGTCACGGCGATGGTCCGGCCGCCGGGTGCGAGCTTGTGTTTTTCGGTCAGGCGAAGGAGCGCGCTGGCCAGCCGGCCCGGCAGGTTTTGCAGGATGATCTGCTCGACCTGTTCGCTGGTCCGGCGCAGGCGCGTGCATAACAGCTCGATGAACTTCATCGCCAGCGCCGGCTGGCTCTTCAGGAACGGAATGAATTCGCGGCGGTCAATGATGAAAAGCTCGCAACTGGTATTCGCCGTGGCGTCGGCCGACCTGACCTGCCCATCGAGCACCGTCATTTCCCCGAAAATCTCGCCGGCGCCGATCAAATTCAGAATCGCGTTACGGCCGTCGACGGAGGAGGTGCTGATCTTGACGGTACCGCTGATCACCGCAAACATGCTGGTGCCGGGATCGCCCTTGGAAAAGATCGTGGCGCCCCGCTTTAGCGTCGAGTGTTTGGCATAACGACAGAGTTGGTCGAAAGCCTCGGGTTCAAGATCGCAGAAAATCGGATGCTTGCGGAGCACCGATAATTTGCTGCTCGGAATACCGTGAGCTTCACCCGTCTTGTCCTGAGGCACGCCGGTCACGACCATCTGATACTTTGCCCATCAACGGCGGGTCGTGCTGAATGCAAGGCTAGACGAGAGCAATAATCCGCCGCGCCGTATTTTATACTCCGGCGGCCAGCGCACGGCAAGAAAGGCCCCGATTATACCGAGACCTTTCAAACGTCTGCTCGCCAAGGATGCGATAATTAAGCGAACAATTTTAAATAGGAACGAGGACAGGATGCGGGGTGCCGGGAGGATCCGGCCTCCGGCCAGTCAATCAGTCTTGGGTCGCCCTGCGCTGGGAACCACACTGCTGCCGGATTGGAGTCCAAAAAAGAGAAATATGGCCGAGCACCAACGCTGCAGAAATCCGAGCCCAGCGAGGGAGATCTCTTCAACCCGCCTACGACTCCGAGCAAATCGAGAAAGCACCCGCTGAGGTAAGTTGGGCATTTGACACTTGGTTTGCAGTGCGGCACGATCAAATCAAGAGTTGGCTTGACTCGTGCTGCACCGACCGATTGTCGAGCCTCTTGGCGGATCGGCCTTGCGTTTGCCGGGACATGATTGATGTCGATGCAGATTCTTGATGTCGCCGACGCCGCGCCCGGGCCGGCCTTTCGTGCGGGGCGCCATGCGCTTGCACACATTCCCGGAAACGAGGGTTGGCCTCTCATCGGCCGAACGTTGAACATTCTTGCCGACCCCAAGGGCGAGGTCGAGCGAATGGCGGCGAAGTACGGTCTGGTTCATCGCACGCGCGTGCTTGGTGAAACGGGCATCGCACTGCTTGGGCCCGAAGCGAACGAATTCGTTCTGTGCGATCAAACCAAGTTGTTCTCCTCTACCCATGGCTGGAGTGTCTTGCTCGACCGGTTGTTTCCGCGCGGGCTATTGCTGCTTGATTTCGAAGAGCATCGGCTGCATCGGCGCACGATTTCTGTCGCGTTCAAGGCTGAGGCAATGAAGTCCTATCTGGCAACGCTTGACGCGGGTATCGCGGCGCAGGCCGCGAGGTGGCGCAGCCAGCCGGGACCGATGCTGTTGTATCCGGCGGTGAAGCAGATGACGTTCGATCTGGCGGCCGCTTCATTTCTCGGTCCGGATACCGGCCGCCAGATCAACGACGTCAAGCGGGCCATCAGCGACATGGTCGAAGCCGCGTTGGCTCCCATACGAAAGCCATGGCCGGGCACCAAGATGGCGCGGGGCCTCAAAGGCCGCGCACATATCATCGGCTATTTCTCCAGGGAGGTGTCCAGGCGCCGCTCCCTTAACGGTGAGGATCTGTTCTCGCAGCTATGCCGTGCGACCCACGAGAATGGCGACCTGCTATCCACCCAGGAAATCATCGATCATATGGGTTTCCTGATGACGGCGGCGTATGAAACGTTGACGTCATCGCTGACTACGTTCGTCTATTTTCTCGCGGTGAATCCGCAATGGCAAGCGGCGTTGCGCGACGAAGTCGTCTCGCTTGGACTCTCTCCCGAGCAACCGCTACCCTACGAAAAGCTGGCTTCATTGACCCAGGTCGAGATGGCCTTCAAGGAAGCCATGCGGCTGAAGCCGCCGGTGCCCTCGATTGCCCGCCGCGCGACACGCGACTTTGCACTCGGTGGTTACGCAATTCCCGCCGGAACCCTGATCGGACTAAATCCGCTTTACACCCACCACATGGCCGATCACTGGGCCGAGCCGGAGAGGTTCGATCCGATGCGATTCACCGACGCGGCGCAGCGAGGGCGGCATCGCTACGCCTATCTGCCGTTTGGCGGCGGCGCGCACATGTGTCTTGGGCTGCATTTCGCATACATGCAGGCCAAGTGCTTTGCGCGACATTTTCTGCAAAATCTGACGGTGTCGCTCGAACCCGGCTATCGGCCGGTTTGGCAGATGTGGCCAATTCCAAAGCCAAAGGACGGGTTACGAGTTAATCTCGGGCGGGTCGGCTGAGCCGGAACGCCAGCAAGCAAGAATTAATGCCTGCTGGAATCCCAAAATGTCGACCTCGACCCTGAACCAACTGAAAAACCTGGAATCCGCAAGGATATGTCATTTGCCCTGAAATAAGGACTGCTGACAGCACCCTTCAGTAACAGATCATTTCAAATCTGGATTCGGGCAGAGCATGTGCAGGCCTATGTAGATATGGCCATTGTACGCGAACGTTCTGACATACAAATCATGCGTAGCGTCGATATTATCGCCGACCTTCAGCCTCATCGGCATCGGCGCTGCGGATCTGAAGTTGGTGGAAATAATTTCAGTGAGGCGGTTCTGGATCGACTCCGGTATTCCTCCCGCGTGGGTTTCCCAGTTGGAATACTCGCTAGCTTGGGGGGTCGTGAGTTTGACAAATTTGCCAAAGGAATAAGCGCCATGCTGCTGCTCCAGCGCCCTGAATTTCGCCGCCGTCGCAGCAACGTTTTCGGGACTGCTCAGTTCATTCATCAATGCTTCAAATTTTCCGCCATAGACCAATCCAGACATGATCGACTCCTTCAATAAGCGATGCCGCGATTGCAATAATGCTAAAAATCCGTGAACTTGGAGAGCGCTATCTTCGCTCGCTCAAGTTGAACGCTCATTTTCGACTTGTCAAATAGATCGATCGCCTGGACTAGTTCATGCTTGGCCTCGGACTTCCTTCCTGAAGCATCCAGCAGACGCGCCATCATTCCCTTTGCCAACCCCAGCAGGGGCAGCATCCCAAGCCTGGCTGAGATTTCGATCGACCTCTCAAGCCGGGCGATCGCTTCGACGGCGCCGAGAGCACCCTGAAGGGATAAAATGCCGGCCTCGGTAAAGAAGGCCAATGCTTCGATCCCTTGATAGCCCTTCTGTTTTGCCCCCGCCTGGCACGCACGCGCGCCTTCCAGCCCGTGAGGAATATCCCCGAGTTGCGCATAAGCGGAAGCCAGATAAGTCGACGCCAACAGGCCACTAGACGAATGACCAAGTGCGTCGGCCTCGTCCTTTGCCTCAAGAAGTATGTCTCTCGCTTCCGCCGCGCGCCCGCGCTGGAGATAGAGATTTCCAAGTCCGCATAACACAAGGGGCAAAAATAGCCGGACTTCGTTCTCGCGAGAAAGGAAAGCGGCCTCGTCGAGGGCGCCTTCTGCCTCGTCGAGGTTGCCGAGAACCAACTGCGACAGGCCGCGGCCGTAGCTGGCCGCAATCATATCATATGACAGTCCGCTCTCTCCCGCGAGATCGCCTGCCTTCGTGGCGCAATCCTCTGATTGTTCGAACTCGCCCAGCGAGGCATGGACGATCGCCTTCATCATACAAGATAGAACAAGAAGACTCGATCCTGTCGTTCCCGGCGGGACATTCCCGGGCTTGGCCGCAAATCGCGCAGTCGCCCGACTTAGAGCCTGTACTGCATCCCGATAACGGCCAGCGATGAAATAGGCCTGACCGAGGCCATACTCAGCGAAGCCCAGCCAGGTCGCGTCTGCCAACCGGTTGGCGAGAGCAACGGCCTCCTCCGCCGCAGTGATGGCCTCATAGGGTGTTCCATAAAAGTTCAGCGCGGCTGCCCTTACGGCGATCGAAGCAAGCTGTCTCGACTCATCTCCGATCTTTTCGGAGCGCGCTTCCGCATCATGACATAGATCAAGCCATTCCGCCGTCTTTCCAAATGGCGAAAACGCCATTCGTGCCTCGATACGCAAGTCAATCGCCCGCTGCTCACGCGCCGTCGAAGCCGGTTGCTTGTCGACCGCGTCCATCGCAATCTGGAAGTATTCTGTTGCATCGCGGAATGCAGATCTGGCCAAGGCCTTCTTCGCCGCCATGTATCCGTACTGGTCCGCTTTCGCCCAGTCCCGCGCTTTGACGGCATGGTGGCACAATGCCTCAGCGACCTCCTCTTGGTGACCCAGCGCATTGGCTTCCAGCGCGGCCAAAATCCGGCAGTGCAGCTCCTGGCGCTGCGGGCGGAGGATCGAATCGTAGGCAACCTCGCGAATGAGGTCGTGCGCGAATTCGTATTCCGGGGCGGCCAGCCAACGCGACTCGACCAGAAAATCCAGAATTTCCAGCGACCAGAGACGGCTCTGCAGCTCGGCTGCCGGCATGCCGGTCACGGCCGTCAGCAAGGGGGGCGGGATGCGCGGTCCGACGACGGAAGCGAGTTGGAGAAGCGCCTTGTCCTCCTTCGGCAGGCGATCGATGCGTGACGCAATGACCCCCTGCACGGTTGGCGGAATTTCCAGCGCCTCCCACGAGGTTCTGGCGGCAAACCGGCCGGCATCGGCGTCGAGGACGCCACGATTGAGGAGTTGCCGCGCCACCTCCTCGATGAAAAGCGGAACCAGGCCGGTGTGGCGAAGGATCTGAGCCTTGAGCGCGTCGAGCTCCGGCCCGGCGCCGAGCAGGTCGTCAAGCAGGGCGTTTGCCGAGGAGATATCGAGCGACCGCAGCCAGATCCGGCGCACGTTCAGCCGGGCCAGCCATCCCGGCGTGTCTTCGGTCCGCCACGTCAGCAGCACCAGGAGCGGATGGCCCGCCGTCAGCGACATCAGAGCCTCGATCGCAGTTTCGCTTTGGCCATCGATCCAGTGAATATCCTCGAGAAGCAGGATGGTTGGCCGCGTCGCAATCACCCTGCCGATCGCATTGCGGACGGCATCGATGATCGCGCGGCGCCGCAACAGCGGTTCGAGATCGTTCCAGCGGCTGTCGGTGACCGGCTGGTCCAGAACCGAGCAAAGCGCGGCCGGCCAAAGGTCGGAATGCGCGGGTGCGGGCCCTTCCGGCAAGTCAGGTTGATCTGCCGGCCCGGCATTGCCCGCCTGCAGCGCGCTCTGGAGCAGCTTCTTCAGCAATGCATACGGCACCGCCTGCTCCAGCGGGTTGCCTTCCGCCTCCAGCACCTGCCAGTTCTTCTCCCGCAGCGCGCCGACGAATTCATGAGCGATTCGGGATTTTCCGATGCCGGCCGTACCCACCAGCGCGACGATCTGTCCGGACGAACCGGCCTCCCGCGCCGCCCGCTCGAGTAGGGAAATCTCCTCGGCGCGTCCGACAAACGACGAAAGCCCTTTGGTCGAGCGGGCGCGCCAGCGGGTAAGCCCGCTGATTTCGGCGAGTTCGTAGCAAGGAACGAGCGCGGAAAACCCCTCCAGCCGCCTCGGGGGTAGCGCGTTGAAAGTCACCAGTCCTGCAGCCAGGCTCTGGCAGGATTCCGAGACCAGGATTTGCCCGGCCTGCGCGGCGTTTTCGAGCCGCTTGACCAGATGGACCGCAGGCCCCCCTGCTTCATAGATCGAGGAGAAGTCGGCCTCGATGACATGGGCGACGACATAGCCGGAATGAACCCCGACCCGCACCAGAAGCGCCGGATCGTTCAACAGCCTGATCCGGCGAACCAGCTCGACCGCCGCGTGACAGGCCATGACGGCGTGATTGTCGTCGGCATGCGGGGCACCGAAAAGCGCGATCAGCCCGTCGCCGCCTTCCTTGCTGACGATCCCGCGATTGCGGCGAACAGCGGTGCGCATCGCAATCAGCGCCGGCTCGAGCCGGGAAATCGCCGCCTCGGGGTCCAGCTCCGAGATCAAATCGGTCGAGCGCTGCAGATCCGCGCAGAGCACCGTGAGATATTTCCGCTCGCCGGCGATGCGGCCGCGAACTTCGGGAGCTGCTGGAGGATGTTCGGGGACGACCGCACCGCAGGACGAGCAATACACGTCGCCGGCTTTCAGGGTCGACTGACAAACCTGACAACGCACCCTCGGCTCCTCCATCCACCCGGAATTCAGATTAGCGAAAGATCATGGCGGAACAAGCATTTGCAGCCGCATTATGCGCATGACGGGGGCGCGGGCAAGCAAAGCGCCGGATGGGATTTTTGGGATGGGAGTGATTGGATGACAATTCTGGCGGGGCGAGTTATCGCCTGTGGTAGCGGATCACAGATAGCGCACCCACAGGCTGCGACGCGGCACCAACCTCACCGTGAACCCTTCTGCGCGCAAGACGCACAGTTCTATCGCGGTCGCGACGGCCGTCGGCACGATGCGAATCCAAGACGGACCGCCGGCTGCTGATCGCAGCCGGCGGTGCTATTCCTTGGCGATCCCCATTTCTTTAATCACGCGCGCATATTTGGCGAACTGATCTCGCGTCATGACCCGCAGCTCCTCGGCCGAGCTGCCGCGCACCGCAAAACCCAGTTCCTCCAGCTTGCGGCGAATCTCGGGATCGCCAACCGCTTTCAGCACTTCAGCGTTCAGCCGCGCAATGATCTGCCTGGGTGTCCCGGCTGGCGCGAGAATCGCAAACCAGGAATTGAAGAAGAATCCGGGCAGGCCGGATTCCGAAACGGTCGGCACGTCAGGGAATTGCGGCAACCTCTTCTCGGTGGTCACCCCGGTCAGTTTGAGCGAACCGCCGCGCACCAGCGCCGCGACCGTACCGAGCCCCTGAAAGCCCACGGGAATCTGGCCGGCAGCGACATCGGTTGCAGCCTGCGTTGCGCCTTTGTAGGGCACATGCGTCAGCGAGACCCCGGCGGCGGAGGCGAACATCGCCATTGCCAGATGCTGCGGGCTGCCCGGACCACCGGAGCCATAGTCGATCTTTCCGGGAGAAGCCTTCGCCGCAGCAATCAGATCCGCCGCGTTCCTGTAGCTGGTCTGATTGTTGGCGATCAGCCCCCACTCCACCGTCGCGACCAACGACACCGGCTCGAAATCCCTGAGGATGTCCCAACGCATCTTGGACTGCAGGTTGGGCACCATGGTCATGATGCTGTCGTTGAAACCGCCAATCGTGTAACCGTCTGGCTCGGCTCTGGCGACCGCCTCCGCGCCGATCAGCCCGGACGCTCAGGGCTGATTCAGGATCACGATTTGCTGGCCCATATTGTCGGCCATCTTCTGGGTCACGATCCTTGCCGCGACATCGACCGCGCTGGCCGCCGCCAGGGGCACGATCATCTTGATCGGCCGGTCTGGATAAGCCGTTTGCGCGACGGCATGGCCGCTCAAGAGGAGCGCAAGTGCCGGTACCAGCGAATGAAGCCAACGCATGCCAATTTTCCCCCATGACACCAAGACGGCGTTTTCCGGACAACCGGCCGCAATCCTTTGGGAGATGATTGCACTCTGGCCTTGGGATTGGCAATGCGCCGGCGAGACACCCGGTCGCGCATGGCCGTCGCCAGCGGACGATAAAAGGACCGGCTCCGCCCGCCAGGTGCTCATCGCTGCAAGCCGCGGCATGTCAGCAACTGCCCCTGCGGCGCCGGTGGCCCTGCTCAAAAGCTTCGACGCCATTGATGAATCGCGTCGGTCTCTCGCCGCGCCGGCCGCGTTTGAAAATCACCCCAGATCAGCACAACGGCGAACACCGCGAATACCGACAATACGCCCGCAACCACCAGCATTGACATGACGGCCTCCGCCAGAAAACGGATTCATTATCGTCTATCGGGGCTATCGGACGTTGACGCGGATCAAATTCGCAAACGGTACGGGGAGCGCGCCAGCCGCCCCCGTCAGGCCGCGGCCATCGCCTCGGCGCGCGCCGTATCCAGCAAGCACACGCTTCCGGGCTGGATTCCGATCACACGGTCGCGTTCCAGCTTGGTGAAGGTCCGGCTGACCGTTTCAATGGTCAGGCCGAGAAAATCCGCGATGTCCTGGCGACTCATCGGCAACGGCACCGTATTTGCCGGCCCCCTCAGCTGAACCAGCCGATCGCGCCAGTTGAGCAGGAAAGTCGCGACTTTCTCTTCGGCCGAGCGACGACCGAGGAGCACCATGTGGTCCTGTGCCCGGCTCAGTTCGCGAATTGCCAATTCGTTGATGCGGCGCAGAAGGTGCGGCTTGTCCTCGATGAAGCGCGCGAACGAAGTTCTGGAGAATCGGCAAACGGCTACGGCGCCGATCGCGTCCGCCGAGAAGCTATGTCGCGCTGATGTCGTCATCCCCAGGAAATCGCCGGGCAAGGCAAAGCCAACGATCTGCCGGCGGCCATCGGGCAGCAGCTTGTAGAGGCGCATGACCCCCTCAAGAAGATTGTAAACTGACGTCGTCAATTCCTCCTGCCCAAACACGGTCTCGCAGGATACGAAATGGATATGGCGGCCCAGATGCTCCAGTTCCCGCAGTTCGGCCTTGTCGAGCGCGGCGCAAACGCTGAAGCAGCGTATCCCGCAATCGGCACAGGGCTGCCCGATCGGCTCACCTGCGACCAGAGAAATCTTCATGTATCACTCCAAGGCGGCCGGCGGCAGCCAAATGAGCTGCCGATCCGCCGCATCTTAATGGATCCTCCATTTACCGGTTGATGCAGATCAAGGACCGCCGGCTTCGCGGCTCTATCAAAGCATGTCCGTCACAGAAAAGATCGGCCCGCCATGCTGCGATTTACCCTGCGTCAAGCCTTCGTGACACTGATGCTGACAGCACCGGCACTGGCCGCCTCGCCCGCCGAGCAGCGTGGCAAGACGTTCGCACTGACCAATTGCGCGCGTTGCCATTCGATCGACCAGGTAACTCCAAGCCCACTCCAGATCGCGCCGCCGTTCCGCACCTTGCACAAACGCTATCCGATAGAGTCCCTCGCCGAAGCGCTGGCCGAGGGAATCGTCACCGGCCATCCAACCATGCCGGAGTTCCGGCTTGAGCCAGACCAGATTAATGATCTGCTTTCGTTTTTGAAGACGCTGGAATAGCGCCGTTGCAGCCAGGCGGCTGAAACGGGAACCGACACCAGCCGCCGGCGCTTTCGCCGCCTTAAAGCTTGAGCTTGACGTTGCAAATGCCGTGCTCGTGAGGATCGGCTTTCACTTCGAAGCCAAGGTTTCGGCACATCCCCAGCATCACTGTGTTCTCCTGAAGGACGTCGCCTGCGATCACCTTGAGCCCTTCTGACCTGGCGTATTCGATGATCAGCTGCATCAATGCCCAGCCGAGCCCCCTGCCCTTGAGATCGGAGCGCAAGAGGATGGCGTATTCGCCGCTCTCATAGATCGAATCGGAATGAATTCGAACGACGCCGAGCAACTCGTCAGTGGTCTCGTCCACCGCGACGAAGGCCATCGCGCGGGCATAGTCGAGCTGGGTTAGCCGGGCAATGAATTCGTGGGTAAACTCCTTCATCGGCGCAAAGAAACGCAGCCGCAGATCATGGCTGGTGACATGTCGCAGGAATTCGTGGATCAACGGCTCATCCTCGGGACGAATCGGGCGCACGAAGACCCGCCAGCCGTCCTTGACCTCCAAATGTCGCTGCCATTGCGACGGATAGGCCCGCACGGCGAAATTGCCGGGGCCCGACCCCTTGAACTTTCGCTCCACCGTCCCGACGGCGATGCGCGCATCGACCGCGAGTACTCCGGCTTCGTCAGCCAACAAGGGATTGATGTCCAGCTCCCGGATCTCCGGAATATCCGCAGCCATCTGCGCCAACTTGACCAGAACCATCGCAACGGCGTCCGGCTTGACCGCCGGCACATCCCGGTAGGCGCGTAACAGCCTCGAGACGCGGGTGCGCTCGATCAGGTCCCGCGCCAGTTGCAGGTCCAGCGGCGGCAGCGCCAACGCCTTGTCGTTGATGATCTCGACCGCGGTACCGCCTCGGCCGAATACGATCACGGTGCCGAAGGTTGGATCGTCGGCGAAGCCAAGAATGAGCTCGCGCGCCTTCAGCCGCACCACCATCGCCTGCACGATGACGCCGGAAATCCTTGCCTCCGGGCGAAGCGCCTTGGCCCGCGACAGGATGCCGGCCGTCGCATCACGCACCGCTTCGGGGCTGGTGAGATTGAGAACGACGCCACCGACGTCGGATTTATGAACAATGTCCCGCGACATGATCTTGAGCACCACGGTCGCGCCCTGCGCGAAAATCTCCGAAGCGTAAGCAACCGCCTGATCGGCATCGGCGGCTGCAAACGTAGGAACCATCGCAATGTCATAAGCCTCCAGCAGGCGCCTGACTTCGACCGGGTCGAGCCACCGGCGGCCATCGGCAAGCGCGCCCGCCACGATTGCGCGAGCGGCCTCGCTATCGGGCGCGAACTCGCTTGGCATGGCAGGCGGAACCTGCGCCAGCGCAGTCACGACCTCGCGATGCTTCACAAGATGCATGAAGCCTCGCACCGCGTCATCCTCGGTAGGGTAATTGGGAATCCCGGCGCCGCTCAGAAGGTCGCCGATGTTCTGGTGCGCTCCGACCCAGACCGCAAGCACCGGCTTGGCCGAGCGGCGATATTTCTCACGGTACTTGCCGACCACTGCGGTTACGGTAGCAGCGATGTCGTCAGCCGAAGCGATCGCGGTCTGGACGTTCATGACCAGGACGGCGTCATTGCTCGCATCGGCCAGCAGCAGCTCGAGCGCTGCTGCGTAACGCTCGGGGCCGGCGTCGCCAACGATGTCGACGGGATTCGAGCCGGACCATGTCGACGGCAATACTGCGTCGAGCTTCTGCCTGGTCTCAGGGCCGATTGTAGCTGGAATTCCTCCCAAATCGACAAGCCTGTCGACCGCCAGAACCCCGATGCCACCGCCATTGGTCAGGATCGCCAATCGCTTGCCCGGCGGCGATTCGAGGCGGCCCAGCGTCTCGGCGCAATCGAACAACTCGCGCAGGTCGGATACCCGCAAGATGCCGGCGCGACGGAACGCAGCATCGTAGACCGCATCCGACCCGGCCAGTGCGCCGGTGTGGGTCGCAGCCGCCTTCGCGCCTTGCGCCAAGCGGCCGGATTTAACGACCACAACAGGCTTGATCCTGGCGGCGGCGCGCGCTGCGGACATAAACTTGCTGGCGTCCTTGATCGCTTCGACATAGAGCAGAATAGCCCTCGTCTTGCCGTCCATCGCGAAATAATCCAGCAGATCGGCGATATCGACATCGAGCTGGTCACCGATAGAGACAATTCCGGAAAAGCCCACCGCACGCTGCGCCGCCCAATCCACCATCCCCGCTGCAATGGCGCCGGACTGGGAGATCAGCGCCAGACTTCCCGGGCCCGGCATGTGCGCGGAAAAGCTGGCATTGAGGCTTGCGCCCGGCATCATGACGCCAAGACAATTGGGCCCTATCAACCTCATTCCATACTTGTGAGCTGCGCGTTCGACCGCCTCCGCAAGCGACCCCGCACCATGCCCAAGCCCAGCGGTGATAATCAAGGCGCCCGCCGCACCCAGCCTTCCTGCTTCATCAACCAGGCCCACGATGGCCGGCACCGGCGCCGTGATCACCACGAGTTCAGGTACGAACGGCAGTTTACTCAAACTGCCGACGCTCCGAACACCGCCGATTTCGGCATAGCGTGGATTCACGAGCCCGAATTCCCCCTGGAATCCCGCTTTGCGAATATTCTCAAGAATGGCGCGCCCGACCGATGCTCGTCGCGGACTGGCCCCGACCAGCGCAACCGAACGGGGCGAAAGCACATTTTGCAAACGATAGGTTGACATTGGTTCAATTGCCCGGCTCGCGCCGGCCTGTGGGTTGGGAAGCGCACGCTCGTACGCGTGACCGGGTGGGCCGATGGGGCATCATAACCCAGCCCTGTGGCCGCGCGATGACTGTTTTGGCCGCACCAGCGCACAGGCGACGGGCGATCGTGCGCATCTATCGTTGCTTTTCATCAAAACCACAAGAACTTCAAACTGATAGATAATGCCTTCGGCATGCATTTGATTGAGGTCAAGGGAACGCGTGCTCGGTGCCGTATGCATGGCTCTTTCCGCGATATGATTCCCTTCGGGAGAAACAGGCGCGTGCGAAGATGTAGTCGACGCCCTGATCTGGAACACCGGAGCAAATTCTGGAACACTGCCGAACCTGGATCGCTACAGGTGAGGCGGCTCACGGCCGATAGCAAGAAGCAGCATGCCGCTTTCGCCAAAATCAGGCAATCCAGCCGCCGCCCCAGCCAACCGGGCGCAACAACGCCGCGATTCAGCCCCGCGACTGAATGCAGCGATGCCATGCGACACCGCATTTCGAATAGTCGCACGCCGTTATCTGGCGGATTTGACGGCGAACCGTGATGCGACCTGCGGAGGCGACCCGGTTGCCTTGCACCGGATGCGCATCGCGCTGACTCATCTGCGTTCGGCCATCTTATTCTTCTCGCCGATGGTTGCGGACGCCACGCGGACGCGAGTAAGAGCCGAATTGAAGTGGCTGAACACCCATCTGGGCGTCATGCGTGATCTGGACGTCGCGATAGAGCGGCTTAAGAAAATCGACAGGCGCCGACCGCAAGCAATACCCCATTATCGGGCATGGACCGCGAAGCGCGCCGGAGCCCACCGAGATCTGGTGCGCGCGCTCCGGTCAGTCAGATATCGGCGCCTGCTCAAAATCACATCCGACTGGATCGAGCGTGGACCTTGGTCGATCAGGAGAGGCAAACGGGCCGCGCTGAAACGCGCTTCTCCGGTTGAGGCCTTTAGCCTCCGCAAACTGAGGCGGTGGCAGGAGAAGCTGCTGAAGAAGAGCCGCAAGCTTCCGAAAATGAACACGGCGAAACGGCATCGGCTGCGTCTGCTGAACAAGAAACTGTCTTACTCGATCGGATCTTTCGAAGACCTGTTTACGAACAGGAAATTCTCCCAGCAGCGGAAGGCGCTGAAATACCTGCGCAAGGCGCAAAAAGCCCTCGGGCAGTTGAACGACGATGCAAGAGGCCATTCGCTCGCGGTCGCTCTGGAGCGCGAGGGCGGCCGGGTGCATTGGCAATTTCTGAGCCACAAGCGCGAAAAGCGATTGATACGGGAAACGGTCGCGACCTACCGGAAGCTGGCCACACTGGAGTAATCGCGGGATGATGTAGTCGAGCACCGCGGCCGAGCGTTCGCGCCAGCCGCGCCACGCACTCGCCAGCTATAAGCGTTCGATGATGATCGCGGGCGCCATACCACCCGCGGCGCACATGGTCACCAGGCCGCGCCTGAGGTCACGTCGCTCCAGTTCGTCGAGAATGGTGCCGATCAAGATCGAACCGGTCGCGCCGATGGGATGACCCAGTGCAATCGACCCGCCGTTGACATTGACCTTGCCGCGGTCGAGTTCGAGATCCCTGATGAACTTCTCGGTCACGACCGCAAAGGCCTCGTTGATTTCGAAAAGATCGATATCATCCAGCGTGAGCCCGGCCTTGGCCAGCACCTTGCGCGCCGCCGGGACAGGGGCATTGAGCATCAACGTGGGCGAGTCGCCCATATTTGCCATCGCAACGACACGTGCGCGCGGCTTGAGGCCGTGGGCCTTGGCGTAGGTGGGCGATGCCAGCAGGATCGCCGCCGAACCGTCGACGACACCGGATGAATTGCCGGCGTGATGCATGAAATCGATCTCGAGGTCGGGATACTTTTGCAGGATCAGGCTGCGGTAGGTGGTGCCTTTGTCATCGAGCGGATAGTCCGCCACCGCCGTGAAGGCGGGCTTCAGACCGGCCAGCCCTTCCAGCGTTGTCTGCGGCCGCGGATACTCCTCCCGGTCGAGCGCAAGGCTGCCGTCTTCGCGATAAACAGGAACCAGGCTCCTGTCGAAATAGCCGGCCTTGATGGCGGCAGCCGCCTTCTGCTGGCTCTCGAACCCCAGCCGGTCGACATCCTGCCGCGTAATGCCTTCGAGCGTTGCGACGGCGTCGGCGCAGACGCCTTGATGCGACTGCGGATGCCTGGCGCGCAGGCGAAGATTGCCAGCGTCCATCATCAACGGCCCTTCGCCACGACGGCCTTCCATCGACATCATCTCGGTGCCACCCGCGATCACCAGATCCTCGGATCCCGACATGATGGACGCGGCCGCCATGTTAACGCTGGTGATGCCGGATCCGCAGAAACGATCGAGCGTGACGCCGCTGGTGCGGACGTCATAGCCCGCGTCGAGCGCCGACATCCGGCCGAGATCGCCGCTCTGCGGACCGCGCTGGGAACTGGTGCCCCACACGATATCCTCGACATCGGCGGTATCGATCCCGGTACGGTCGGCCAGCGCCCGCAACACCGCCGCACCGAGCTGCTGCGGGTGAATGCCTGCCAGCGCACCCTTGCCGGCCTTGCCGATGCCTCGCGGCGTTCTGCATGCGTCGATGATCCAGGCGTCAGCCATGATGTTTCCTTCCGTAAATTCATTGCCGACATTTGCAGCCGGCCGAGTTTCAAAGTCAACTCATGCGGCCTATGCAGGACAACGGCTCGGTCACCCCGCTTTAAAGCAGCTTCCCGTCCGGTCCGAAGAATGGATGCGGCCCGTCGTATTGGCCGATTGGAACCTGATGCGTCACCACGCTGCCGAAGCCCTCTCCGGCAAACCAGCTGTGGAGATGAAACGCCGGCGGCTCGACCTTGAACGACGGCTGCCGCAACTGCGCCAAATCAAGATCGACCGCGTGATTGAGAGCAGGACAGATCGTAGTCTGGACCCCGGCAAACATGGTCAGAGCAGCGCGGTGAACGTGCCCTGTGGCGATCAGTTGCACGCGTGGATGGCGCCTGACGAGCAGCGCCAGTTCTGCGGCATTGAGGAGATTCTGCCGGTCCATATGCCATATCCCCGCCCTGAACGGCGGATGGTGCAGGAACAGCAGTGCTGGCCGGTCTGGCGAGGCCGCCAGAGCCTTCTCGAGCCATTGCAGGGTCGGCGCATCGAGTTCGCCATGCGGCTTGCCATGCACGCTGGAATCCAGCAGCACAAGATCGAGCTCCCGGATCTCAATTGTTTGATTGAGCGGCCCGGCTCGCAAGGCAAAGGCATGCGGAAACACCGCGCGCATCATCTCGCGCGAATCGTGATTGCCGGGAATACTGACAAATGGCAGTTCAAGCTGCGCCAGCAGGCGTTTGAGATGTTCATATTCCTCAACCGTCGGCGTATCGGCCAGATCGCCGGAGATTACCACGAGGTCTGGCCTCGGCCTGAATTCATTCAAGGCGGCCACACAACGCTCAAGCGCCACGGCAGTATCGACCCGTCCGTAGGCCAGTTGGCCCGGGGGCTTGATGTGCAGATCGGAAATCTGCGCGATGAGAACCGTTCTCTCGGTCATCGGCTCATCCTCAGTTTTCCGACGGTAACAGACGGACAGCCTCCGCCGCGATCAAAAGTCCGATCCGTTCGCCGGCCTGGGCCTTGATGGTGTTCGGCGCATCGACGGTGAGAACTTTATCGGACGCACCGCTGACCAACATACGCTGCCGGTCGCCGATGAAGCTCACGCTGTCGATGGTCCCCGAGAGCGGCGCGGCTCCTTCTTCGACGACCCCGATCGTCTCGGGACGGATCATGGCGACCGCGGCCGCCTGGCTAGCCTCGCCGCCGATCGGCTGCCGTCCGCCCGGCAGCACAAGTTCGCCGTTCTCGACCGGCGCCTCGATGATGTTCGCGGCACCGATGAATTCCGCCACAAAGCGATTTTTCGGCTTGAAGTAAATCTCGCGCGGCGTGCCGATCTGAGCAATCGACCCCCTCTGCATGACCACGATGCGGTCGCCGAGCTCCATGGCTTCGGACTGATCGTGCGTGACATAGATGGTGGTGATGCCGAGTGCACGCAGCAGGCGGTTAAGTTCGCCACGCAACCGATCGCGAAGCGCGGCGTCGAGCGCGGTCAGGGGTTCGTCGAGCAGCAGGATACCTGGTCGGATCGCCACCGCTCGCGCCAGCGCGACGCGCTGGCGCTGGCCGCCAGAGAGCTGATCGACCCGGCGGTTCTCCAGCCCCGATATATTGGTCAGCGCCACCAGTTCGGCGACCCGCGCCGCACGCTCCTGCCTCGCCATACCTCTGATTTTCAGACCATAACCTATATTGTCAGCAACGCTCATGTTGGGAAACAGGGCGTAAGACTGGAATACCATGCCGACGTTACGCCGTTCGATCGGTACCGACGTCATGTCGTTGCCGTCGAACAACACGCGGCCCCCGGCATCTGGCAATTCCAGCCCCGCGATGATGCGGAGCATGGTGGTTTTACCGCAGCCGGAAGGGCCGAGAAGCACCAGCGTTTCGCCGCGCGCGATGTCGAGTGTAGCGGGCTCAAGCGCGCGCGTGCCGTCGGCGAACGTCTTGCCGCAGGCCTCGATGCGCACCGATACGCCATGTCCGGCCGGTACACTCATCTTTTCTGCTCCTGATCGGCAAACATCTGCATCGCCACAAGAAGCGGAATGATCATGACAAAGAAAATCAGCGTATAGGCCGATGCCACTTCCAGCCGCATCGACGCATAGCTGTCGGCAAGGCCGATGGGCAGCGTCTTGGTCAGGGGTGTGTGCAGCATCCAGGTCAGATTGAATTCGCCGAGCGATAGCGTGACCACCATCAAGGAACCGGCAAGTATCCCCGGCACTGCATTGGGTACGATCACGTCGCGAAAGCGCCGCCACGGCGGGGCCCCGAGCGATGCCGCGCCCTCGTCGAGGGTCTTGATATCGATCGTCGCGAACACCGCCATCACGGACCGCACCATGAACGGCATCGTGTAGATGACGTGGCCAGTGAGGATGAACAGCCACGATCGGCGGAAATCGCTGAAGCCCTGATAGGTGAACAGCAGCGCCAGCGCGATCGCGAGCCCGGGGATCGCCAGCGGCAGCGTGATGACTTCCTCGATGATGCGCGAGAGACGCCCTGCCCGCACGTGCAACGCATAGGCTGCGGGAACGCCGGCGACCAGCGTCGCCGCGAGGGTTGCGAATGCGATCACGAACGACAGCAGGATGGTGCCGGCATAGAGCTCCCAGACCTGAAATACCCACTGCAACGTCACGCCCGAGGATATCCCGCGAAAGTAATTCACCGTGACTCCGGCGGAGATCGACAGGATCGCGGGTACCACGAGGAATGCGGCAACGAGCAGGGTAAACAGCAACTGGCCGGTGAAGATAAGACGATCGCGCATGGTCTTATCCAGCCGCCGCGACGGTGCTGCCGCTGAACGAGCGCGCAAGCGCCAGGATGGCCCAGGCGATGATTCCGAGTCCGACCGACAGAGCCGCCGACGTTGCGAAATTCGCGGCAAGTGTGAACTCGGTATAGATCAACATCGGCAGCACATCGATATTGGTCGCAAGCGTGAACGCGGTACCGAATGCGCCCATTGCGGTTGCAAAGGCGATCGCACCTGAGGCCACGAACGCAGGCCCCAGTGCCGGCAGCACCACATCACGCTGCACGGCCCAGGGACTGGCACCGAGCGAACGCGCGGCCTCCTCCAGGCCGATATCGAGTTTCTGGACCGCGGCCATGATGGTGAGAATGACACGCGGAATCGAGAAATAGAGATAGCCGAGGAAAAGCCCGAAGATCGAATAGGCAAAAACCAGCTTCTCGCCGAACATGCGGTTCGAGAGATCGCCGATCAGGCCTTGACGTCCCGCGAGCAGGATAATCAAGAATCCAACGACCACGCCGGGAAACGCCAGCGGAAAGGTCAGCATTGCGATCAGCACAGCGCGGCCGGGAAAGCGATGGCGTTGCAGGAACATCCCCGCCACCGTCGCAACGACGAGTGTCACGACCGTGGTGGCCGCCGCCAGCAAAACGGTGTTGATCAATGTGGCGCGATAGCGTGGCTCGACCAGGATGGCCAGATACCCGGCCAGCCCATGCGGACCTTCGGCTCCGGTCACGACCAGCCTTGCCATCGGCAACAGAAAGAACGCCACCGTCAGCACGACGAGTGGCAACAGGCACAGCCAGACGAAAGATTTATGCGGCATGAAGAAATGGCGCCCCTAACGCAGGGCTCCATACTGCATCAACGAACCTCGGCGAGATAGCGGTCTACAAAGCCTTTTTGCATCGATTCCATCTGGCCCCAGTCGACACTCGTCGCACGCGCGTAGTCGCTATCCGGCAGGAACTTCTTCTTAACGGCCTCGGGCAATTCGATCGGGCGTGCCGGGCGCAGATAGGCATTGGTCCAGATAGCCTGCCCCTTGTCGGACAGGAGATAGTCCAGCACCTTTTTGGCCTTGTCCTTGTTCGGCGCGTTCTTGACGAGGCCGGCGACGTAAGGAAACACCACGGACCCTTCGCACGGGATCACGAATTCAAAATTGCCTTTTTCCGAATATTTGGCGCGATAGGCGTTGAAATCATAATCCAGCAGGATCGGCACTTCGCCGGAAACCACACGGGCATAGGATGTCTGCTTGGGTACGATTGGATCGTTCTTCCTCAGCGCCTTGAAGAAGCTGATGGCCGGATCGAAATTGGCCGAGGTGCCGCCGAGCGCCATGTTGATCGCGACGGCGCCGACATATCCGACAGCGGCGGACGACGGATCGAGATAGCCCACCATGCCCTTGTAGTCCGGCTTCAGGAGGTCCTTCCAGCAAGCGGGAACCGGCTTGCCGCCGAGCGCGTCCTTGTTGACGAACAGGCCAAGCGTGCCGGAGTGAATCGTGGTCCAGTAGCCGTCCGCATCCTTCAAACCGGGTGCAACCTGATCCCACTTTGCTGGTTTGTAAGGCTCCAGCGCATCCTGGGTCTTTGCCTTCATGCCGAAAGTGACACCGAAATAGCCGATATCGCCGACCGGATTGCTCTTCTCGGCAAGAATCTGCGCCAGCGCCTGGCCAGAATTCTTGTTGTCATGGGGGATATCGTAGGTGAGATCGGCCTTGATGGCCTTGAGCATTGAGGCCCAGTCCGCCCATTCCGGTGGGCAGTTGTAGCAGATGACGTCAGCCGCCCTGGCAGATTGCAACGGTGCCGCCAGCGACAGCACGAGCAATGTCAGGACAAAACGGGCGATCTTCATGCCAAAAGCTCCGATTTCAAGGAGAGGTATCTCCTGGAACGATTTCAATACTAGCGAGACGATCAAGTATAGGCCACGCATGAACTATTTGCGACGGTCCCGTTTTGCTGTGCAGCAAACCAGGGAGCACGGGACAATGGGCATTGTCTAATGCGGCCTGTCCCCGGGGCACGTCTTGCATCGGGGGGCGAGGCCAGCAGAGCTATTGAGCCAGCTGTGCCAGCTTGGGGCAATAGAAAGCCAAATGCTGAACATCTCCCGCATGCCCCAAAACGCAAAAAAACCCGGTGGCCATCAGGCCACCGGGCGGGTGTCGCAATCTCGGAAGGGGCAGGACGTTCCCGCTCCTATTTAATGGATTTTCGCCAATACAATGTGTTCGGATAACCCCATGGATAAAGCGGCTGATACATCCGGTAGCCGGCGCGAATGAAGTTGTTGGCAGAGATGAGATTGGCGGTGGTATCCGAGACCACTGAACTCCATCCAACCCGCCGCGCACGCGATTCCAGGGCGCGCATCAGGCGCAATTGAAGCGCGTTCCCGCAGTGCCTCTTCAATACCCCAACCCGACAGAAGTATCCCGCATTGTGTGCGCGTGTCGATGGCACCACGCCGGCAAAGGCGACCGGGAGGGCTTCATCATAGGCGAGCCACCAATGCCCCTGATCAAATTCCGGAATCGGAGCCCCGTCGAAGAATGTCAGCCGGTGAAGATCCGCCAACATGTCTGCGACTTCATCGTCATGCCCGTCGACCTCACGGATCCTGTACATCGACCAGCCCCCTGGGAAATCGGCCGCCGAGCGGCATTTGGCTCATACCATCGAAGCCGCTGACAGCGAGGCGAGTCATTTGCCGAGCATGACCTTGACGCCCAGCCACACCGCTCCGACAAAACCCGTGACGATCACGGTGATCATGGCCTTGAAGGTATAGCTCTGCGCCTGCTCGACGCTTTTGCGCCAACGCCGCAGGTGCTGAAAGTCCGCGCGCAACTCAGTAACCGCCTTAGCCATTTTCGATCCGGATTCCTTTAAGGCTTGCTCCAACGCCTAATGGCGTTTTGGGCGCGACTGGAAGATCTGCGCACTCACTGGAACGCCTCCCACACGGCAATGGCGACGAGGCCCGCAAGGGCGAGCGCGATCAGAAATGCGGTCACGTGGGCCTCCTGCTTGGTATGAAATAAATGTGCGGCATGATCGCGTCACGCGATCATTTCGGGCGCGAACCCTATCTCCATGCAATGGAGGCCGCGTGCGGCCGTGGACTTCTGCCACGCCCGCCTACCGGCACGTTCGCGCGTACCGGCGCAATTCAGGAATAGGTTCGGACGGCGGCCCGCTTGCGACGCTTCTGGCAGCGGTGCATGGGAGGATGTGGCGCCATGACGTGCGGCCGCCGTCCGATTCAGGAAATTCGGATTGAAAAAGCCCGCAGCCGGTTTCCCGGCGCGGGCTTTTGAATTCTTGCGATGATGAAGATATGCCGGTGATTTGCCCGACGTGTCAAATGCCTTGAAACGTCGGCGATGAAAATCTTGACTTTGGCGGCGCCAGTCGCAAGCCAGCCGCCGATCCGGCGTCTAGCGCTGGCTTTGGAGGAGCCAGGGCTGCCCACGCTCGTCGCGATCGAATCCGCGTGGGTCGTCATCCGGCGAAAGCTCCGCTGGATCTCTCCGACTAAGACCGGCCAGAAAATCGGACAAGGCGTCGCGGGGAGATGCGCTGGATTTATCCGGTAAATCCCATACCGCATGCGGAAGCGGCAATATCGGCTCGCCGCTGAATATCCCCGGCAGCGGGGCGGGTTGCGGCGGGTTCACCGGCTGCCCAAGGTCACGCGGCGTGTTGGGAAAAGCAGAACTGACCCGATACGTGATAGGCCTCGACGCGCCCGACGCATTTCCCGATCCCCTGTCGAAAGCAAATTCCTTGTTCGCAAAATTTGGCGCCGCGGGCTCCGGCAAAGATGGCGGCACCGTCCGCGCAGGTGGACTCACGCCGTTCTCCACGAACTTGCCAAGCACGCCACCCGTGCTGACAATATCGGGTTGAAACGAGACTGCTGCTGGAAACGCTCCTTGTGCCGAAGCCATTGCCAAGCCATCGGGAGTCTCCGATCGCCGGTATTTCTCCAGCGCGCGCAAAACCGGCGAGCGGATATCGCCGAAACCGGCTACCGGGACGGAACCCCAATTTCCAAAGCGATCGTTGAACGAACCTCGTGGATCGGCGACCGGGGCGGAGCCCCACTTTCCGAAGCGATCATCTAAGGAAGCCGGAGGATTCGCGATTGAGTCCCATTTTCCGAACCGGGTGCCGAAAGAATCGACAGGGCTCGGCATTTGAAGCTGGTAATGAAAATCCGGAAGCAGCGGAAAACCACGATACACGGGATCGCTGCTTGACGGAGCGTCTCGATAGCTGCCGCCCTTCGGGGGAGGCAAGGCGTCTTGAGGAACAGGATGATTTGGAGAATTTAACGGATCGTCACCGTACAATTTCTTCCAGTAGGCGGGATTGGAATAGTAACGAACCAACGCGTCTGCGTACTCAGGCAGCCGAAGTTCTCTCTTAATCCGATCGATGTAGGCCTCTGGCTTATTCGCCTCACTACTGGTCATTAATTCACTAGCAAACTTTTTTCCTATTTTGGAAACTAGGTTCAACATCGGCAGCTCCAACCAAAGCGGATAAAAGCGATTTCAAGACTGGGCTAAGTCCGGCACAGGAATGCACCTGCTGACGGGCGCTCTTCTGGCGCTCGCCCAATGCGCTGCATATTCCTATGCTATGTCTTGCGAGCAGACTTTCCCGGGCCAGCGACTTTCACGCCGCAGATCGAATCAACAGGCAAACTACAAAAAACGCTGCCAGGAAGAGGAGAAATCCGATGAAGCCTGCGATCGTCTCCGATATCTCTACCCGGCCGCTGTCGTCGTACCTGTAGCCGAGCGCGTTAACTTTTTTTTTCGGGGACTAGTTAGAAGCTCAACATATATCTTCCCAAACGAAAGGCGTGGCAGAGCAAGCCGCGCCACTGTGTACCCGACGATAAATATCAACCCATCGAATATCCATGCCACGGCACGCCCCTTTGCCTCATCGAAGCTGCTTCAACGCCTGCCGATCGCCGCGGCGCCAAGGAAACCATTTCTACTCCAAAGACGTCAGCTATCAAGCCGGCAAAGTATTCGTCAGCAGAGCCGTGGCTTTAGGTCTGCCCCGATAGTCAAAGTATCCGACGCCTCAATGCACATTTTGCCGGAGGCATTTCGTGCACTTCAGCGCTGCCTATTGCGGATAAAATCAGGATATTTTGTGCAGACGACCAGTTGCAAGCTCGGACGGCGGCCCGCTGGCGACGTTTCTCGCAGCGGTGCATCGGAGGATGTGACACCATGGCGCGCGACCGCCGTCCGATTCAGAAAGCTCGGGCGGCCGGTCTCCCGGCGCGGGCGTTTTAATTCTTGCGATGGTGACAATATGCGGGTGATTTGCCCGACGTGTCAAATGTCTTGTCGCGCCCCCGCTTCACCCAACCGTGCTCTATTCAAACCCCTGAACCGGTGGCGGCGCGGCTCTCTGCACGGGAGGCGGCGAAGTCCTAACGGCTGGCGGCGGACCTGTCACAGCGGCCGCCTGTCGCTGGGGTGCGGGGCCGGATTGTGTTGCATGCCTTGCGCGGGATCGCGGTGAAGATCGCTGCATTCCCCAAGAGCGCGCGATCGAGGGCCCTGCGGTGTATCCGATGAAAGCACCTGCTACCGCGCCGACGGGTCCCAGCACCACGGCGCCTGAAACCGCGCCCAGCGCCGCACTCCCGGCACGCTCCTGTGCCCTTGCCGCAAACGGGAAAAACGAAGCTGCGATCAGTGCGCCCACAAGCCATTTTTTCATCGCGATGTCCTTGAGCCCAGCACGGGCAACGGGACAGCGAAAATACGGCGGCACAAGGGAAATGTTGCGGCAATGATCGCCCGATTCAAAAAGCCCGCTGCCGGTTCCCCGGCGCGGGCTCACTTGCCGCGATGATGAAATTATGCCGGTGATTTGCCCGACGTGTCAAAACTTTTTTGGCACTCGGAAAGCCCGCTAGTTCTTCACCAGGTAAAGCGGCGTTCGCACCGTCAACTGATAGGATGGCTTCGGCACCCACGAGATCATTGCCGTTATCCCGAACAGACGATTGTCGTCGTCATCCATCCGGTCGAGATCCAGCCTGACGATCGGCTGGGTGAAAGGCTCGAACGACGTCCTGTTGAGAAGCTGCGCGCCGCCGAAGGATTGAACGCCGAGGCGGCCGGAAAACTTCCAGTTGTTGTCCCACTGATAATAGCCGCCGACATAGCCGACGACATTCGGGTTGATCCTGACAAAGCCGGAGTCCACCGCAACGCCTGTATGCTGCACGCCAGCCAGCAGCCCGCGGGTTTCGTCGGCATTCAGCGCGTAGTCGAATTCAAGAATGGTATTGAGCGACGTCGTGGGCAGCGTGGCGTGCGGCACCGGCAGGGTCAGTGTCGACTGCAGCGTGATCGTCGGGATCGATCCGCCGTTCTGCTGATAGACGTCGGCCTGGAATCCGACGTTCCAGCTGTAGATCGTGAGCGCCGACCAGTCGGACAGATCGGTGCGCGACGCGCTCGCGCTGAAGCCGCCATACACCGAAACCCGGTCGTTGAGATCGATCGTGAGGGGCACGTCGAGCCCGATACTCTGGCTGGATGGCGACGAGAAGGCCGGGGGCGTCGCGAGGTTCGAAAACCTCGAAAAGCCCGCGAGGGCCGACAGCGCCGGATGTCCGCCGAACCCAAAGCCGCCGAAGCCGATCGAGAGCGAGCCGGCGGGAAAGGTGCCGTAGTTCGTCCTCAGGTCCAGATAGAGATTTGGCGTCGAAGCGGTCTTTGCCGATTCCTCGTCGCCGTCATCTGCGTCCTTGCCCAAAGCGAGGCCGGAAAAGCAAATCAGCATCAACCCGGCGAACGCTACGCGACAGACCGGCCGGACGTGCGCGGCCCTTCCCATTCGAATGTCCTCCAACTGCTCCAAAGCTATACTGCGAGGGGGTCCACGTTCAAGGACACAATCGCCCCAAACGCCTATGCTCTCCGATTGAGAAAAGCCCGCGGCCGGTTTTCCGGCGCGGGCTCTGAAATTCCTGCGATGTGTCAAAATGCGCTTGATTTGCCCGACGCGTCAAGTTCGCCATAGAGGCGAATTGTCCGCGCGTTCACCGTGGAGCGGCTGGGCCATGATGGTGGTTCACGGCTTTCGGCGGCGCGGCGCTGGGATGGCCGCAGGAAGCCCCGTGCCGGCAACCCCGTAGTTGCCCGGGATTGATCGGGGAACCGAAATATCGTCCCTCGGCCAATTCTGGCGATGGAACCTTTTTGTGATTTATAGAGGCGTCCCATACAGCGTCGCGCCGACCGTCGAGCCGGACGTCTGGCAATGGCAATTCCAGATCGGCGACGACGTCAAGACCGGCAAGACCAGAACCAGGCTCGGCGCCATGGCTGCCCGCCGCGTTCAGTCGAAAATTGACGCCGCGCTCAAGGAGGCCGGCACGGCGACTGTCGGCCACGACAGCGTTGATGCGCCGTAGCCCGCGCGAGGCGAGCCTTGCTTAGGCAACCTCGCCTTCTTCAAGCATGAGTGCGGTGGTGAGCTCGCGCACCGTCAGAAACTGGTCCTCGAACGCCTGAGCCGGCATCGGGCGACCGAAGAAATAGCCCTGCCCTTCCTCGCATCCCATGCTCATCAGCAGATCGGCGGTGGCGCGATTCTCGATACCTTCGGCGATCACCGACAGGCCGAGCTTCTTGCTGAGGCCGACCGTCGAACTGACGATCGCCGCATCGTCGGAATCGGCACGCAGCTCGAGCACGAAGGAGCGGTCGATCTTGAGCCCATCGAGCGGGAATTTCTTGAGATAACTCAGGCTGGCATAGCCGGTGCCGAAATCGTCGAACACGACGCGCACGCCAAGCTTCTGGATTCTCAGGAAGGTGTCGAGCACCCGCTGCTCGTCCAGCAGCAGAATGTCCTCGGTCAGCTCCAGTTCAAGCAGCGAAGGCGTCAGGCCGGTGACATCGAGCATCTCGGCAACCGAGGCTGCGAGGTCGCCCGACTGGAGCTGCGAAGGCGAAAGATTGATGCCGACGCGGATGCTGTGGCCGGCCCGTTCCCAGATCCGCGCCTGCCGGCATGCGGTTTCCATAACCCAGCCCGCAATCCGCTCCGACATGGAGGACATATTGACGACCGGCATGAATTCCGCCGGCGAGACCAGGCCGCGGACGGGATGGCGCCAGCGAATAAGGGCTTCCGCGCCGATCAAGCCGCCATCCGCGAGACGGACCTGCGGCTGATAGAACAATTCGAATTCATTCCGCTCGGCGGCCCGCGCCAGTTCCGTCTCCAGCGTCAGGCGCGATTCAAGTTCCTGCCGGATGGCGCTTTCGAATACCACGTGCCCGCCACGCCTGGTCGCCTTGGCGCGGCAAAATGCGAGATGGCTGTTGCTCAGCAGTTTCTCGGCCGTACGGCCATCGGCGGGATAGACGGCGGCCCCGATGCTGACCTTGAGTCGGTGCAGCCGTGTTCCGACCAGGAGGGGCGTGGCGAACGTAAGCGCGATGCGTTCCGATAGCTGCGCAACCGTTTCCGTCATGGTGGCGCCGGGAACAGCGATGGCGAATTCGTCGCCGCTCAGACGCGCCACGATTCCGGCACCCGCGCTCTCGGCCCTCAGCCGTTCGGACACCGCACGCAGCACGCTGTCGCCGCAGGCGTGTCCGAGCATGTCGTTGATATGCTGGAATCCGTCGAGGCCGACGACCAGCAGCGCCACTTCACCGGCCTGCTTCTCCGCGTTGAAAATCATCACCGACAAACTGTCGTGAAGCGTATCGCGGTTGGCCAGCCCGGTAAGCGAATCGTATTCCGCCAGATACCTGATACGCTCGGTTTCGCGTTTCCGCACCGAGATGTCGCGCAGGATCGCGCCATATTGAAAGCCGTCGGTACCCTGCCAGCCGGAGAAACAGGCTTCGGCCGGAAACACCTCGCCGTTGCTTCGCAGCCCGTCGAACTCCATCACGAGCCCACCGGGCTGCTGTGATCGGGTGCGGGCTGCTTCGAAGGTCGAAACCGAACCGGGTGCGGCCCTGGCCGACGCCGCGCAAATCAAATCGAGCGGCCGTCCGATCATTTCATCTGGCTGGTAGCCGAAGATCGTGACCGCGCCGGGGTTCCACACCGTGATTCGATGGCTGGAATCGGTGCACACCAGGCCATCGCCCAGCGACATCGCGATCCGCTGAAAGCGATTTTCGGCAATGCTGCCCAGCAGATCCCGAAAATCGATTTCGTCGAGTGCGATGGCGGCCATGTAGACTGCTATCGCAGTCAAAAGCAGCGACGTATCGAGAACAAGAGGCAACTTTGCCTGCACCAGAATGGCGATGGCCTCAGTGGCAGCCGCCATTCCGACCAGAACGATCACCCGGACACCCGCCGAAAGGCGGCGCCACGAAAACATCATGACCAGCGAAAGGATGCATAACCCCGCCAGCGCCACGACGTCAGAAGTCCAGCTTAGCGTGCGGTTCTGCAGAATCGATTCGGCGGCGAGGGTTTGCAGGATGGGTCCGGGAACAACCTTGCCGTTGGGGACGCTGAACCGATCCCCCAGTTCTAACGCGGTGCCGCCGATGATGACCTTCTTGCCCTTCAGCCTGTTCAGAGCGGTCTCATCCCCGCGCAGCACGTCGACATAGGACACGCTCGGAACTGAGGCAGCACGGATACTGAAGTCGATCAGGAACGGCGTACTCCTTGCAGCAAGTTGCCCCGCCAATACCGCTCCCATCGACGGATAAAATTTCCCGTCGAGTGTATCGCCGAGCGGGTAACGGCGAACGAGCCCGTCACGCTCGACCGCGACATTGACCACGGCCGTCCACGAATGCTCACCGAATTGCTGAAGCGGACGATTGATGTGCACGGCGGTTGCGTTACCGGCGTCGGTGGCTGGTTGCTTGAAGGCCGGCAACACCACGGATCCTCCCGCAGCCTTGAGCGCCTCGACGAATGCCTGGTCTGACGCGGCATCGGATGGCGTCGAGAAATCGACGTCGAAGACAACGTCCGTTACGTCGGCACTTTCCAGCCGCCGCAACAACTCGGCGTGGAGGCGGCGCGGCCAGGGCCAGATTCCGATTTTCTCGATCGAGGGAGCATCTATCGCGACAACGACGATGTCGCCACTGGCCTGACGCGACTGCCAGCCAAACCGCAAATCGGTCAGCGCGCTGCGAAGCGCGCCATGCCAGTCGGTCGACAGCACGATCGCCAACGCAACCACCACAAAGATGTGCGGCCGGTAGTGTTTCAAGTCGTCCCCCTTGCGCACCTCCCACCAGGAAAGCGCGCCCCCTTTTCAATCCACCCCTTCGGCCGGCCCCGACCGGTTAACGATGCCCGCGTCCATTGCCATTGCTGCCATTGCCGTTGCCGTTCGCGCCGTTGCCGTTATTGCCGTTTCCGTTTCCGTTTCCGTTGCCGTTTCCGTTGCCGTTTCCGTTGCCGTTGCCGTTGCCGTTGCCGTTGCCGTTGCCGTTGCCGTTGCCGTTGCCGTTGCCGTTGCCGTTGCCGTTGCCGTTGCCGTTGCCGTTGCCGTTGCCGTTGCCGTTGCCGTTGCCGTTGCC
>NZ_JAUSLT010000171.1 GCF_030646015.1 Bradyrhizobium sp. | reverse complement strand
TCGCGGCGACCGTCGCGGACCGCTACTACATCGTCGAGCACGGCAAGGTGATCGACGGTTTTAAGAACTCGGATCTGCAAGCCAATATGGACAAGCTTCACACCTATCTCGGCGTCTGAACGACGTCTTCAAGCACGAGCCACGGAGATATTCATGAAAAACAGAATCTCGGCATTATTGCTTGGTACCGCGCTGGCGTTTGGCGCGAGCAGCGCAGCGCTTGCGCAGGACAAGACCATCAAGATCGGCGTACTGACCGACAATTCGGGTCTTTACTCTGATCTTGGCGGCGCGGGCTCCACGCTAGCCGCCCAGATGGCCGTGGAAGATTCCGGGCTTGCGGCCAAGGGCTGGAAGATCGACGTGATTTCCGCCGACCATCAGAACAAGCCCGACATTGCCGTCAACACCGCGCGACAGTGGATCGACGTCGACAAGGTCGACATCTTCATGGACGTGCTGAACTCCGGCGTTGCCCTGGCCGTCAATAATCTGGTCAAGGAAAAGAACGTCATCATGATCAATACCGGCGCGGCGTCGTCGGATCTCACCAATGCGCAGTGCTCACCGAACACGATTCACTGGGTTTACGACACCTACATGCTGGCCAACAGCACCGGCCAGGCCCTGGTGAAGGCCGGCGGCGACACCTGGTACTTCCTGACCGCTGACTACGCCTTCGGTCACGCGCTGGAGCGCGACACCAGCGCGGTCGTTCTGAAGTCCGGCGGCAAGGTGATCGGCACCGTCAGGCATCCGCTGAACACCGCGGATTTCTCCTCGTTCCTGCTGCAGGCGCAGGCGTCGAAGGCCAAGATCGTCGGCATGGCCAATGCCGGCGGCGACACCACCAACACGATCAAGCAGGCGTCCGAGTTCGGCATCGTCGCGGGCGGACAGAAGCTCGCCGGCCTGCTGCTGTTCATCACCGACGTTCACTCGCTCGGTTTGAAGGTGGCGCAGGGCCTGAGTTTCACGGAGACGTTCTACTGGGACCTGAATGATGGAACCCGCGCGTTCTCGAAGCGCTTCTCCGAACGCACCAAGAGCAAGGCGATGCCGTCCATGGTGCAGGCCGGCGTCTATTCGGGCCTGATCCACTACTTCAAGGCGCTGGAAGCGATGGGCGGCAATTCGCATGACGGCATCAAGATTGTCGAGAAGATGAAGTCGATGCCCACCGACGATTCCCTGTTCGGCAAGGGCTCGATCCGCGCCGACGGCCGCAAGCTCCACCCAGCCTATCTGTTCGAGGTCAAGAAGCCCTCGGAATCCAAGGGTCCCTGGGACTACTACAAGCTGATCGGAACCACCCCCGGAGACCAGGCCTTCCGGCCGCTTTCGGAAAGCGCCTGTGCGCTGGTAAAGAAGTAATAATGGCTGCCCGCCGGCGCCTGGCGCCGGCGGGTTTCCGCCCGACGTTTACAGAAGATTGAGTTTCGAAAGATCGATCGATGCAGGCTCTCTACGCGCAGCTTCTGGTGGGACTGATCAACGGCTCGTTTTATGCGCTGTTGAGCCTTGGGCTCGCCGTGATCTTCGGGATGCTCAACATCATCAATTTCGCGCACGGCGCGGTCTACATGATGGGCGCGTTCTGCGCCTATTTCCTGCTCAACGTCATGGGCATCGGATACTGGCCGGCGCTGATCATCGCGCCGATTGCGGTCGGCATTTTCGGCATGATCCTGGAACGGACCATGCTGCAATGGCTGGCCGGGCTCGATCATCTCTACGGGCTTTTGCTGACCTTCGGAATCGCGCTGATCGTCCAGGGCATCTTCCAGAACTATTTCGGCTCGTCGGGATTGCCCTACGCGATCCCCGATGAACTGAAGGGCGGCATGAACCTCGGCTTCATGTTCCTGCCGATCTATCGCGGATGGGTGGTGGTGTTCTCGCTGATCGTCTGCATCGCCACCTGGTATCTGATCGAAAAGACGCGGCTCGGCGCCAATTTGCGCGCCGCCACCGAAAACCCGACGCTGGTGCGAGCCTTCGGCATCAACGTGCCCCGGATGATCACGCTGACCTACGGGCTCGGCGTCGGTCTGGCCGCGCTGGCCGGCGTGTTGTCGGCGCCGATCAACCAGGTGCGGCCGCTGATGGGTGCCGACCTCATCATCGTGGTGTTTGCGGTGGTGGTGATCGGCGGCATGGGCTCGATCATGGGTTCGATCATCACCGGCTTCGCGCTCGGCGTGATCGAGGGACTGACGAAATACTTCTACCCCGAAGCCTCCAATACCGTGGTCTTTGTGCTGATGGTGCTGGTGCTGCTGGTGAAACCGACGGGACTGACGGGACGGGCGACAACATGAGCGTATTGACCGACGATACCCTGCCGGCAGGCCCGCGCAGCATTCGCGACGAGATGATCGTGTTCGCCGTGATGGCGGCGCTGCTGGCGGC
>NZ_JAUSLT010000158.1 GCF_030646015.1 Bradyrhizobium sp. | reverse complement strand
AACAAGCCGGCGCGGCCCTGGCTCGGGATGTACACCCACGAGATCGAGAACAGGGTCGTGGTGGTCGGCATCGCCGGCAGAGGGCCCGCGGCGCGCGCCGAACTCAAGGCCGGCGACGTCATCCTGGCCGTCTCCGGCGAGAAGATTTCGAGTCAGATCGGATTCTACCGGAAACTCTGGTCGCTCGGCGCCGCCGGCGTCGACGTGCCGCTCACGGTCTACCATGAAGGCGTCACCTTCGACGTGGTGCTGACCTCGACCGATCGCGCCAAGCTGTTGAAAGCGCCGCGGCTGCACTGAACGCGAGGACGCGCGCGATGAGCGAGACGGTGGTCGATGACATCGTGGCCGTGCTTCCGCCGTTGCTGCAGTCGCTCGAGGCGCTCTCTTTCATAGCGCGCCACCTCAACCCGCCGGATTTCGGCCGCGTGATGGAAGCCGCTGATACCCCGGACCAGGCGTTGCAGGCGGTCCTTGCGCGGCTTGCGGAATGGCCGGAGCAATTCGCGCATCTGCGCGTACCGCTGGAGACCGCGAGCGCTGCGGCGCTGGCGGCGTTCGGGGGATTGCGCGCGGTACAGCAAGGCAATGGCGACCTGATTGCAGTGTTTCGCGCGCTGCGCCACGTCCCGCGTGCGCAGGAGGCGCTGTATCCGCTTGCCGCGAAACTGCCGCCGGTCTCCGGGTTCTTCCTCGATCCCGCGTTCCGCGAGGACGCCGGCCTGCTGGCGCGGCTGGCGCAGCCGGCCAACGATAACACCGGCATCCTTCACGACCACAACGAGCCCGGCAGCCGCGGCGGCTATTCGCTCTATGTGCCGGAATATTACACGCCCGAGCGCGCCTGGCCGCTGGTGATGGCGCTGCATGGCGGCAGCGGCAATGGCCGGGGCTTTTTGTGGAGCTGGCTGCGCGACGCGCGCAGCCATGGCGCGATCCTGGTCGCACCGACCGCGACCGGCACCACCTGGGCCCTGATGGGGGAAGACACCGATTCTCCCAACCTCGCCCACATCCTCACATCCGTGCAGGCGCGCTGGAACGTCGACCCCGCAAGACTGTTGCTGACCGGGATGAGCGACGGCGGCACCTTCTGCTACGTCAGCGGACTCGAGAGCGCCTCACCCTTCACCCACCTCGCGCCGGTGTCCGCCACCTTCCACCCGCTGATGGCCGAGATGGCCGATGCCGACCGGTTGCGCGGCCTGCCGGTCCATCTCGTGCACGGCAGGCTCGACTGGATGTTCCCGGTGCAGGTGGCGCGGCAGACCCGCGATCTGCTCTCGGTGGCTGGCGCCGACGTCACCTACCGCGAACTCGACGATCTCAGCCATACCTATCCACGCGAGATCAATGCGGAGATATTGAAGTGGCTGGGCGGGGAATTCTGACGATCAGACTATCGCGGTTGAGACAGCGGAGACGTACCGTCCATCGACCTGCTTCAACGTCCGGCCAGAGTGCCCGACTTCAGGTGCATCTCTGGCAACTGGCCAATTCGATCCCGCGCGTCACACAGGACGTCCCGATCGGCAGTACTTAGCGTATTCAGGTCTCCATCGTCGAAATAGCCGATAGCGCGCAGAACTTGCGCTGGTTCACCATCGAACATCTGCTTGAAAGCGCTCAAGCCGGCCGGCAGAGACACGCCTGCTGAAATCATCTCGGCGATGTCCCGATAATCCTTGGCTTCGGCTCGATCCAGCGCCGCCTTCAGCTTGGTCGCCATCAGATCGTCGAGAGATGCGACCAGCAATGTGCCATCGCAGGTCTGCAGCGGATCATTGACACGGCCGAAATCGATATTGCCGAAGAACGAAATCTTCACCGTCCCGGATTGCATTTTGGCGAGGACCACCAGCGTGTCTGGTGTGTCCTGCAAGACAATAGCCCCGCGAACAAATTGAAACTTCGCGCGTATCTCATCCTTGTCGAGCGGGCTTGATCGAAAAAAGTCAAAATCCACCGACTCGCGATGACCGAGGTGAAGTGCAATCGCGGTCCCGCCGTAGAGAACGAAATTGAGGTCGGCAGCGGGTGCCAGACTGGTCCAGATTTCCTTCTGCGCAGCCGGGAGAGCGTCGAGCTTCGGCTCAAGGCATTGCGGCATGAAATGCTCTCCGCGGTGTCCCGTTCGGGATCGCCGCACCGGTGGCCAAGGACAACCGGCCGCGCCAGAATTCCCACGAGCGGTCATTGATCCAGCCCGGTTCGGCATGCAGCATGATTTCTACCAAACGCGGCCGGCCGACCGTCTGCTCCAGCAGAAGGATATCGTCGTATGTCCCAAGATTCATCGTTTGAGCGATAATCCGATCTTCGGAATGGGGCTGATCTCCGACCGGCTCCCACCACAAGTATTTGCGGCCGAATTCCGCTATCGTTTCCTTTGAAGTATCGTTTGTTATCATGGAGCCATAATACCCGATTTGGTGTCCGTTTTCCACAACTGCCCATATCTCTTCGTACGCGATCCTCACCCACACTCCCGTTTCGGATGAGGGCAGGAGGGAACCATCCCACCCTGGCAACGTTGTCCGTTGTCATTGGAGGATTAGCCATGCGCGTGTTTCTGGGAATGATTTTGGGGGCGCTGCTGCTGACCGCCGGAATCTACGTGTACGATTCGTCGTCGACCTCGACGGTTGCGAACGGCCAGGCGGCTTCGGCCAATCGAACCATCGTCAACTGGGACGTCGCGGCGACCGAATGGAACGGGCTGAAGAATCGTGCACAGGACGGCTGGGTCAAGCTGTCGTCGAAGTAATCGAAGCCAATCTCTCACAGAATGCCAAACGCTCTCGTCTCTGACGAGGGCGTTTTTGCTGCCGCTACTTCTGCGCCGCCGCCTTGCGTGCATCGGCGATGGCCTGATCGAACTGCGCCATGGTCAGGACGCCCGGCACCCGGAATTTGCCGACGATGAAGGACGGCGTGCCCTTGAACCCGAAGGCCACCGCCTGATCGCCGTTGCGCTTGATGATGGCGTCGATCGCCTTGGCATTGGCGGCGAGGTCACGATCGGCGCGATCGAGGTCGATGCCAGCGCCGGCGAGCAGCTCGCGGATGCGCGGCGCGGTCAATTTCGAGGCGACGCCAATCAGCGCGTCATGCGCCTGGATGTATTTGTCCTGGTATTTGCTGGCCAGCGCCATCCTGGCAGCGATCACCGAGGCTTCGCCGAGAATCGGCCAGTCCTTGTGCACCAGGCGAACCTTGCCGTCGTCCTGCACCACTTGCCGGAGCTCGGGGGCGACCTTGCGGCAATACGGGCAATTATAGTCGAAATATTCGACAATCGTGACATCGCCATCGGGATTTCCGACCACCGGAATCTCAGGATCGCGCAGCACCAGGGCTTCCGTCAGCACCTTTTCGTCGCCTTGCGCCAGCGCCGATCCCGGCGCCACGCCGAGCATGATCGCGCCGGCTCCGAGCACGCCAAGCGCCTGACGCCGGGTCGGCGCGGGCCAGGGCCGGGCCCGATCGATCGATGTGTTCATATGAAGTCTCCCGGCCGCATCGCGCTGCATTCTTAATCTACGCTCAAGATAGGGATAAGTTACGCGCCAGCATATAGAGCGCCACCGCAATAATGACAGCGGCAAACACGATGTTGAGCGCGCCGCGCCGTTCCGACAGCAGTCGCGCCGAGCGGGTGCCGATCAATCCGCCGGCAATGCCGCCCGCCACGAACAATCCGGCGAGTCCCCACGAGATCAGGCCGGACCAGGCGTAACTGGCAGCGGTCGTCAGGCCGAACGCCGTCACCGCGACCAGCGACGAGGAGACCGCGTTCATGATCGGCATTCCCGTCGCCAGCATCAGCGCCGGCACGATCAGGAACCCGCCGCCGATGCCGAAGAAGCCGGACAGCGTTCCGGTCGCGAGCCCAAGACCGAGAATGGCGGGCGTATTGGCCAGCGTCATCTGCACATCGGGCAGACCGATCCGCGACCGCGTCTTCAGCATCAGGACGGCAATCACCAGCATCAGCAGCGCGAACAGCGCCAGCAATTTTTGTCCGTCCACCATCTTGCCGAGGATCGAGCCCGCAAACGCGCCTGCGATGCCCGCCGCCGCGAACGGCAGCGCACACGACCATACCACCGTGCCGCCCCGCGCATGATTCGACAGGTTGACCGCGGCATTGGCGGCCACCGCGATGGCGCTGGTGCCGATCGCCACATGGGCGTCGGGCACGCCGACCACGTAGACCATCAAGGGCACCGCGAGGATCGATCCGCCGCCGCCGACCAGCCCCAGCGAAAACCCGACCAGCGCGCCCGACGCCAGTCCCAGCACGCCCTGCATCTCGGAGATCATTAGGCTGGCAACCTCGGGAATCCTGAAAGGAGTTTCTCCAAATCCCTACGCCGGCAGCATAATAACTGCAATGGCGATCAGCTGGCCTCCCGCCGCTGCAGCGCCATCAGCGTCCCCGTCATGGTCGCGATCAGGCTTTCGACGCCATCACGGTCGGCGAACGCCCGGGCCTCACAGACCGTCAGTGTGCGGCCGGGTTTTATCACCGTGGCGCGGAACACAAACCGTTCGCCCTGTGCCGGCGCCAGCAAATTGGTCTTGAATTCCACGGTGAGGATGTCGGACCCCGCCGACATCAGCGTGAACGCGGCGATGCCGCAGGCGGTATCGAGTCCCGCCGTGATGATGCCGGCATGAACGAAGCCGTTCTGCTGGGTCCAGTCGGGCGAATATGGCATCGACAGCTCGACTTCGCCCGGCTCGATGCTGGCGATGGAAATGCCGAGATTGCGCATCGCCTGCTGCCGCTCGAAGGTCGCGGTCGCGATCTCGCGATAGTCCGGATTTTTCGGCTCGAAGCGCAGCATGGTCAGGCGCCGAGCGGCTCGGGAAGGGCGAGCTGCTTGGCGGCGGTCCTGCGGATCATCTCCTCGAACGGCATGGATTTGTGCGCCTGGCGGTCCAGGTGAACGGCGGTGATCTCGCAGGTTGCGGCAACCTCACCGGTTTCGGCGTTGCGCATCTCATGCAGGAAGCGGATGGATTTCTCGCGGATCTCCAGCAGCGTGCTGGTGACCTCGACGATGTCGCCGGCGAACAATTCCTTGATGTAGCTGATGTTCTGCTGCACCCCCGCCATGCCGCGGCCGGACTGGCGCAGATAACTCGGCGTCAACCCGATCCGCGCGAACAGATTCCAGTTGGCCTCGTCGAACTTGCCGACATACCACATGATGTTCATGTGGCCGACATGGTCGCACTGCCACGGATAGACCGTGCCGCGATAGGTCGCCCCGGTTTCCATCGCATCCTCCCGCTTTCGATTCTTGATACGGTAGCGTATCAGCACCTCCCCGGGGTAGCAATACGGTACCGTATCAAGAATCGGTGAGGCAACGGATGAGCGGCGACAAGGGCGACACCTGGATCGAGGCTGGCCTCGCCGAACTGGCGCGATCCGGGGTCGAGGGGGTGCGGGTCGAGGTTCTCGCGAAAAACCTCGGCGTGACAAAAGGCGGATTCTACCGGCGTTTCAGGGATCGCGCCGCGCTGCTCAACGGCATGCTGCAGAGCTGGAGCGCCGGGCGCATTGCCGCGATCGAGCAGCAGACCAGCCTCGACGGCGCCACCGCACGCGACCGGCTACGGGCGCTGATCCGGCTCTATTCCGAGCGCATGAACACCGAGGGCATGGCGGTCGAACTCGCGATCCGGCAATGGGCCCGGTCCGACGAGGCCGCAGCCAGCGCGGTCGCCAGCGTCGACGCCAACAGGCTGAGCAATGTCGGCCACCTCTACCGCGCCACCGGGCTCGCGCCCGAGGCCGCCGACGCGCGGGCCTTCCTGTTCTACTGCTTCATCTTCGGCCAGAGCCTGTTGTTTCTCGAACGCGGCCCGCGCAAGCGGGCGCAGCTGATCGCCCAATCGGCCGAAAAGCTGCTGGACGATTCCGCCTGAACGCGACCGACCGAAGCACCGGCCGGCCGCGTTGTTCTCGACAGGGCTCAGGCCTTCAGCTTCTTGTTGCATTCGCTCCAGTAGCCGCCGCCCTTCTGGATCCATTGCAGGCCGCCGGTGGTGTTGGCAGCCTTGTTGGCCTTCCATTGGTCGGCGCAGGTGTGCATCCGCGCCTTGCCGGCGGTTTCCTTGGAATATTTCGGGTCCACGGCGGAGGGAAACACGGCCGGGCCGGCGGGCGTTGCCGGCGCCGCGGCGGTTTCGCCGCCCTTCTTCGACTTCGGTTTCGCCGCCGCTTCCTTCGGCGCAGCCGGTGCGGCGGCAGGCGTTGCAGCCGGCGCGGCCGTGGCGTCCGCACCGCATTGGGCCTTGCGGAAATCGTTCCACTTCTGGTCGCCGAGGGTACCGGCGGTCTTGGCAGCCTGGTATTTCGCGCTGCATTCCTGCGGAGTCAGCGCCTGCGCCGGCGATGTCACCGCGAACGCCGCGAAGGCCGACACGGCAACCGCGCACAATAACTTTGCTCGAAAGGTCATCCTTGGTTCTCCCCTTAAGGACATGACGATGTGAGGCCCTCATCCTAGCGCAACCGAAGCGTGTGACAATGTGCGGGTTGAGGGTTCGGTCAGGGTTTTGCGAGTACGATGCGTGCAGAAATCTTGCAGACGAAATTGCGCAGGACAAAGCGCATTGCTGCGGTCGCACGAGCGCATTTGTCCCCGAGGTCCGGATTTGCCATAAGGCGGCGTGAGCCTTATCCCCCCATCGTTGGCAGCGGCGTTTGCCCGCCGCGGCAAAATCCTCAACGTGATTGAGACGCTCGCGATCGGCATCGCCGGCGGCGCGCTGTTTCTGTTCGCCCATCTGCCGGGCGGGCTGATCTCCGGCGCCATGATCGCGGTCGGCATCGCCGCGATCGCAGGACGGCCGCTCAGCATGCCCCCGATCCTGACCCAGGCGGTGCTGCTGCTGCTCGGAATCTCGCTGGGCTCGCTGGTGTCGCAGCAGATGCTGCACAATATGGGCGCCTATCCCCTCACCATCGCGCTCTTGGCACTCGCGACGTTCTGCTCGACCTTCGGCAGCAGTTTCTATCTGCAGCGTTATCATGGCTGGGACCAGACCTCGGCGCTGCTGGCGGGAAGCCCCGGCGCGCTGTCGCAGATCACCATGCTGGCCGCCGAGAAGGGCGCCGACGTACCGGCGATCGCGGTGGTGCAGACCATGCGCGTCATCATCCTCACCGCCGCGCTGCCGCTGCTGCTGGCGGTGACCGGGATCGCCTCGTCGTCCCCACCTTCCGTGGCGGCCGCTGTCGCCTCGCCGCTCGAACTCGCCGGCCTGATCGCGGCCTCGGTCGCGGCGGCGCTGATCCTGCGACTGTTGAAATTTCCGGCGAGCTGGATGTTCGGCGCGATGATCGGATCGAGCCTGCTGCACGGCACCGGGGTGATCGAGGGCGCCTTGCCGGACTGGCTGCGCAACGTGGCGCTGGTCGGCATCGGCGCCGTGATCGGCACCCGCTTTGCGCGGATGAAGACAAAGACCCTGCTCAGCCATGTCCATGCCGCGCTCGGATCGTTCGCGATCGCCATCATCATCTCCGCGGTCTTCGTCGCGGTGATCGCGCTCACCACCAATGTACGGGTCGGCGACATCATCGTGGCCTTCGCCCCGGGCGCGATGGACGCCATGCTGGCGCTGGCGCTGACCTTGCACATCGACCCGATCTTCGTCGGCGCGCATCATCTGTCGCGGTTTGTGTTCGTCTCGATCACGACGCCGGGGATCGTCCATTTGTTCGGACGCCCGCAGGAAGATGTCGACGATTAGAAAAGAAAGCGGGGGTACTTCACCCTCCCCTTAGAGGGAGGATAAGGCAATCGCGCGCTGCTCGGGACGATGTTTCCCTACTTCTCCGCCAGCGGATGCAGGTCGCGCACCAGGCTCTTCAGCCGCTCCTCCACCACATGGGTGTAGATCTGCGTGGTCGAGATGTCGGTATGGCCGAGCAGCGTCTGCACGATGCGCAAGTCCGCGCCATTGTGCAGCAGATGGCTTGCAAACGCATGACGCAGCACATGAGGCGAGACCAGCCGCGGCGCCAGCCCGGCTGCCGCCGCGAGTTCTTTCAGATCGCGGGCGAAATGCTGCCGGGTAAGATGCCCGCTCTCGCCGAATGAGGGGAACAGCCATTTCGAGTTGGCGGCGTTTTTCTTCTTCTCGGTCTTCAGCGCATCCGTCGCGGCGAGATAATCCGCCATCGCTTGCCGCGACGCCTCGTTCAGCGGCACCAGCCGTTCCTTGTCGCCCTTGCCGCGCACCACGATCATGCTGGCATTGCGCTGCGCCGCCGAGCGCGGCAGCGCCACCAGTTCCGATACCCGCAGGCCGGTGGCGTACAGCACCTCCAGCAGGCAATATAGTCGCAGCGCGCGAAGCCGCTGCGGCGCAGAGGTTTCCGGCGCCTGCGTGAGTTCCTTGGCGCGCGCCAGCATCCGGTCCACGTCTGATATCGAGAGCACCTTGGGCAGGCCGCGGCCGCGCTTCGGGCCGGACAGGACGGCGGCGGGATCGTCGCTGCGGATCCGCTCGTTGAGCAGGAAACGAAACAGGTGCCGCAGCGCCGAGAGCCGGCGCGCCACGGTGGTGGATTTGAAGCCGCGGGAATCGAGGTCGGCGAGATAGTGGCGCAGCGCCTCGGTTTCGACGTCGGCAAAGCCCTGGCCGCTGCCGGCCAGGAACCCCTGGAAATCCGTGAGATCGCCGCGGTAGGCGTCCAGCGTGTTGTCGCCGGCGCCCTGTTCCGCCGCGAGCATGTCGAGGAACAGGTTGATCAGCTTGGCATCTGAGGTTTTGGAGCGCATCCGCCCACCCTAGCGCCTATTTCTTGAGGAATCTGTCCGCCGGGATGGTGACGGTCATTTCCCGGGGTTTCGGATTGACGAAATTCGCCAGCGCGAAAACCACGCCATAGACGATTCCGCCGATGATGGCGACGACCGTCAGAAAGCGGAACAGGCTGGGCATCCGGGAGCCTCAGGCGGCGAATTAACCATTGAAATCATCGGGGACCCGACTACCAACATGTTCGCCCCTCCGTTGCAAGAGTCTCTGGCAACGGGATCGGCGGGGGTAGTATAGGTGGCGCGGAACGCCGCCATCCGCGGCGAAATGAGCAATTTGATGCCCGAGACCGCCACACCGTCCGGCGCCGGCACCTCCCAGGAGGCCGAAATCATTTCGGCGCTGGGAACGCGCTCGGTCGTGCTGGTCGGCATGATGGGGGCCGGCAAGTCCACCATCGGACGGCGGCTGTCGGCGCGGCTGCATTTGCCGTTCCTCGACGCCGATGTCGAGATCGAGGCCGCCGCCGGGATGTCGATCCCCGACATTTTCGAAACCCATGGCGAGCCGCATTTCCGCGATGGCGAGGCGAGGGTAATCGCGCGGCTGCTCGACGGCGGTCCCGCCGTGATCGCCACCGGCGGCGGCGCCTTCATGCGCGAGGAAACCCGCAACCGCATCCGCGACAAGGCGGTCTCGCTCTGGCTCAAGGCCGATGCCGATATCATCATGAAGCGGGTCAAGCGCCGCGCCGATCGCCCGCTGCTGCAGACCGCCGATCCGGCAGCGACCGTCGGGCGCCTGATCGAGGAACGCGAGCCGATGTATCAACGCGCCGATCTGACGATCTGGTCGCGCGACGTGCCGCACGAACGAATCGTCGACGAATGTCTCGATGCCTTGCATGCCTGGTTGTGCGGCGACGGGTCCAGGCAGACCTCCAACGCATTGAGTGCCACACCATGACCGCGCCGCTGAAGCATTCCGATTCGGTCATCGTCGACGTCGCGCTCGGCGATCGCACCTATGACATCGTCATCGGCCGCGACGTGCTGCAATCCCTTGGAAAGCGCGTTGCCGCATTATTGCCTGGCGCTCGCACCGCCATCGTGACGGATCGCACGGTCGCAAAATACTGGTTGGAACAAACCGAGGCTTCGCTGTCGGAGGCCGGCGTCGCCTCGTCGCGGATCGTCGTGGATGAGGGTGAAGGCTCCAAAACCTATGCCGGTCTCGCCCAGGTCTCGGAAGCGCTGATCGCGGCCAGGATCGAGCGCAACGACCTGGTGATCGCGCTCGGCGGCGGCGTGGTCGGCGATCTCGCCGGCTTCGCGGCGGCGATCCTGCGCCGCGGCGTCGATTTCGTGCAGGTGCCGACCTCGCTGCTGGCGCAGGTCGATTCCTCCGTAGGCGGCAAGACCGGGATCAATTCGCCGCAGGGCAAGAACCTGCTCGGTGCGTTTCACCAGCCGGTGCTGGTGATCGCCGACACCGCGGTGCTCGATACGCTGTCGCCGCGCCAGTTCCGCGCCGGCTACGCCGAGGTCGCCAAATACGGCGTGCTCGGCGACGAAGCGTTCTTCACCTGGCTGGAGGCCAATCACACCGATATTTTCAAGGGCGGTGCGGCGCGCGAACATGCCATCGCCACCTCCTGCCGCGCCAAGGCCGCGATCGTGGCGCGGGACGAACGCGAAAACGGCGAGCGCGCGCTGCTCAATCTCGGCCATACGTTCGGGCATGCGCTGGAGGCTGCGACCGGTTTCTCCGACCGGCTGTTCCATGGCGAAGGCGTTGCCGTCGGCATGGTGCTGGCGGCGGAATTTTCCGCCAGGCTCGGCATGATCCCGGAATCCTCGGCGGCGCGCGTCGTGCATCACCTTGCCGAAGTGGGTCTGCCGACCCATTTGCAGGACATCGCCGGATTTACCCAGGAGGGCCTCGCCGATGCCGACGCGCTGATGGCGCTGATGGCGCAGGACAAGAAGGTCAAGCGCGGCCGCCTCACCTTCATCCTGCTCGAGGCCGTCGGTCGCGCCGTGATTGCCAACGACGTCGAGCCTTCGCGGGTTCGCGAATTTCTGGCCGAAAGACTCGCGCGCAAACCTTGATTCTCTTCATTCTCTGCCGACCGTATCGAGCCTGACACCGGCCTCACAGGACCGCAATGACCGAGACGATCGTCAATCTGCTGCTCGCCATCTTCCTGCTCGCGGCCAACGCCTTCTACGTGGCCGCGGAGTTCGCGCTGGTGAAGAGCCGGGGCTTTCGCATCAACGCGATGGTGGAGCAGAACCGCTTCGCCGCGCGCTTGCTGCAGCAAATGCTCGGCAACATCGAGGCCTATCTGGCGTGTTGCCAGCTCGGCATCACGATGGCTTCGCTCGGCCTCGGCTGGGTGGGCGAGCCGACGGTATCGGCGCTGCTGGAGCCGGTGCTGGTTCCGCTCGGGATGTCCGACTCGGCGCGTCATTTCACCTCGTTTATGGTCGGCTTCCTGGTGTTTTCCTCGCTGCATATCGTGATCGGGGAACAAGTCCCGAAGACCCTGGCCATTCGCGAACCGGTGCCGGTGTCGCAATGGATCGCCTATCCGCTCTACGTGTCTTATCTCGTCTTCTATCCGCTGAACTGGCTGCTCAACGGCGCGTCGCGTGCGATTCTGCGCCTGCTCGGCGTGCAGGAATCCTCGCAGAATGAAATCCTCACAGATTCCGAGATCGAAGGGCTGGTGGGCGAATCCGCCGAGCACGGCAAAATGGAGATTGGCGAGGCCGAATATATCCAGAATGTTTTCCGGTTTGGCGACCTGGCTGTGTCCGATGTGATGGTCCATCGCACCAAAATGGTCAGTGTCAACGCCGACGGGCCGCCCGATACTGTCATCCAGGGAATACTCGAAGCGGAATACACCCGCATTCCGCTATGGCGCGAGAAGCCCGAGAACATCATCGGCGTGTTGCACGCCAAGGATCTGCTTCGAGCCATCCGCAAGGCTGACGGGGACATCTCCAAGGTCAATGTCGCCGCGATCGCCTTGCCGCCGTGGTTCGTGCCCGAGATGCGGCCGCTGTCCGAGCAACTCAAGGCCT
>NZ_JAUSLT010000156.1 GCF_030646015.1 Bradyrhizobium sp. | reverse complement strand
ATGTCGCCGAACTCCCGGCCGAGATCGCGGCGCTGTGGAAGCGCCTGCCCTATGACGAGGCGGCGTTCCTCAGGGGCGCCGGGCTGACGACGCCCGCCGGCGAGCAGGGCCGCTCGGTGCTGGAGCAGACCCGTTCGCGCCCCACCTGCGAGATCAACGGCATCATCGGCGGCTACACCGGCGAGGGCTCCAAGACGGTGATCCCGGCGGAAGCCTCCGCCAAGGTTTCGTTTCGGCTGGTGGAGGGCCAGCAGCCCGACAGAATACGGCAGGCGTTTCGCGACTACGTCACCGCGCGACTGCCGGCGGATTGCACGGCGGAGTTCATCGACCATTCCAACGCGCCGGCCATCGCGCTCGACTGGAACATGAAGCCGCTCGCCGCGGCCCAGCGCGCATTGACCGAGGAGTGGGGCAGGGAAGCGCTCCTGGTCGGCTCCGGCGCCTCGATCCCGATCGTCGCGGATTTCAAGCGCACGCTCGGGCTCGATACCGTGCTGGTGGGCTTTGGGCTCGACGACGACAATATCCATTCGCCGAACGAGAAGTACGACCTGAAGAGCTTTCACAAGGGCATCCGCTCCTGGGCGCGCATCCTCGGCGCGTTCGCGGAGACGCCGCGGTAAAGTCGGCAGCCTGCAGCCCGGATGGAGCCAGCGGTCGGCGCGTCAGCGCCGGGCCGGTGGTGCAACCCGGGAACGAATGCGGCGGCGGCCCCGGATTTCGCAAGGGCTCCATCCGGGCTACGGGACTTCGACGCCGGGCAATGACCTCTCCGCGTCGTCCCTGCGAACGCAGGGACCCATAGCCACCGGCGCCAGTTTGGCGAAGAGTGGATCATCCATCTCGTTTCAACGAGGGCACAACGCGGTATGGGTCCCGGATCGGCGTTCGCTGGCGCTCACTTGTCCGGGACGACGTGAGGGGTGAGTTTCGATTCATTTGTCAAACAGCGAGAGGGTGTGCATCCGCATTCTCGCGGCGCGATGCGTCCGAGCCTTGCGTCGATTGCCGCCCTCGGAAAAGAAAGAGGGCGCAGGGAAAGCCGGATGCGCGCTGCACCCGCGGTCTCGTGTGCAAACTCGCACAAAACAAACGCACACGAGCATACAGGGCAGCGGAGGCAATCCGACTTTCCCTGCGCGATGCCTTACGGATTATACCGTGCTCTTCCCGGTGACCGGGCTTTCTTGCCACCGTCACTTGCGCGTCATAGCGCAAGCTTGACACCAGCGTCGGGGTGCCAGAACCACACGGCTTTTCCGTACGCAACGACGGCCCTCGTCATTCGCCGCCACCGCGTCACCGCATCCCACCGCGCGTTCGTGACGATCGCGACCCGCCCCTCTCATCGGGTGAGACGGGCGAGTCTCTAAAGGTGATTTGCCCGACGTGTTAAGCGATTTATTTTTGATTCCGGGGCTTGACTTTCAATTCTGATAATCAGAAGTGATTTGCCCGTCGGGTTGTTTTGTCGCGGCCGGGTCGCGAGATTTCGCTTGCGCGTGCGGCGAAGCAGCCCGTGGGGCGGAACGGAGCCCGACGGGTCCGCGCAAGGCGCGGCCCGATGACAGGCTCCGGCGCAATCTGCCCTTTCACCGGCAATACGGCGGATCACGCAAAACGCCGATCCGCGCCCTACGAGTTATTTTCCGAGTTCATCGAGCATGTGGAGGACATCCTTCGACGCCGCTTCCACATGCTGTATTTCCTGCAGGGCGCCGGGAAGATCGCCTGCCGCGAACAATTTTGCGGCCTGCTTTCCGTGCTGATGGACCAGTGCGTGAGGTTTTTCCAGCAAGGAGAACGCGCGATGGTTGCGGGAATCGTGTGAAGCGTCGCCGTAGTACCATTTGCCGAGCCGGCAGGAATGATGATCCGTCAGTTCATCGGCCTTCAACGTGGTCCGCCCCACGGCCATGTCCGCCAGCCGCTTCTTCCAGATCACGTGATCGGCCTTTGCCAGACGCGGGATCTTGTTGTCGAACGAAAAGTTGGAAATATTCTGAAGATTTTCTCCCACCAGACCGTGGACGGTATCGAGCTGGTCGGAAATCGCCACCACCTGTTTAACGCTCCGTTCCGTCATTGCGGCGATGGAGGTAATTCCCTGAGCGATTTCACGTGAGGCGTCGGTCTGCTGATTCAGGATGCCGGAGATTTCGGCCATGCCGGTGGTAACGCTGGAAACCTGCTGGCTCACACCGGCCATCGCTCCACCAAGCGACGCCACGACGCCACGACTTTCCTCAGCTGCTTTGGTGCAGTCGGACATTGCGGCGACAATGGTGTGGATATCGACCCGCAGCTGGTCGATGCGGGTTCGAATATCCACGGTGGCATGGCTTGTCTGCTGCGAAAGGCTTTTGACTTCCGTCGCCACGACGGCAAAGCCTTTGCCGGCCTCTCCCGCGCGTGCCGCCTCAATGGTTGCATTCAGCGCCAGAAGGTTGGTCTGTTTGGCGATCGCATCGATCGAACCTACGATCGTTCCAATCGCCTCGGATGCTTCGTTCAAGGCAATGATCTTCTCCGACGCCAGATTCGCCGTCACTCCCACGCGGCTCATGGCTGCCGACGCGGAATCGGCGGTCGACATTCCCTGTTCGGCGCTGGCGCGCATTTCCGTTGCGTCTGCGCTGGCCGTCTGTGCGGTTGCCCGGATCTGGGCGATCGACGCCACCAATTCCTCACCCGCGGCCGCCAACGACTGGGTGCGATGGTCAATCTCGCGCGATGTATCGAGCAGGCGGGCGGTCGAGATCGCGGTCTCGCTGCCCTGGATGCTCAGGTTGACGATGCGATCGAGGTCCCGCGACGCGTTCGAGGCCAATCGGTCCAGCAGCCGGTCGATGGCGATCGAGAGGCGATCCTGCGTCGCCGGCCGTTCCACGTCGAGCCGACCGTCGGTGATGGCGTCGATGCACGCAACCAGCGCTTGGTCGCGCGCCTCGGTTTCTGCGAGCTGGCTCGCCAGCAATGCGATGTCGGCAGAACTTGCGGCGCTCCGTGTCCGGCCGGCGCGCATGATCGAAGAAAGGAACGGTGAGGAAAGTGACGACATGCGGCCTCCTAAGGCCGAATAGATTCGGCTGGTTACGGCCAATGTTGGTGGCTTAGGTTAATTTGGAGCAAATTTTTCCCTGCGTAGTCGCCGAAGCAGTTGACCCGTGCCCCCTGCGGGGCAGGCGCTGCGCTCGACTACCGTGAACCGGCCGACCTTGGCTGCGACAAACAAAAACGCCGCCCGGAATTGGGCGGCGTTTGGATTCGCAGTGCAGAGGTTGTTGGACGTTACCCTACACGAAACCGCAAGAATTTCAATCCTTGTAGCCGGGATCCAGCCGCTCGACCTTGCGCAGCAGCGCCGGCCAGACCAGCATGGTCGAGCGCAATTCGATCCGGTTGGGGTCGGTGAACAGCGCGGCGTTCTTGTCCACCACGGCCTGTTCGACCGGGTAGGCCGTCGGACCCAGCATGCGGGTGCGCACCTGCATGGTGCAGGCCCGCTCCAGGTGGAACATGCGCTCGAAGGCGGAGGCGACGGAGCGGCCGACCGTCAGCGTGCCGTGATTGCGCAGCAGCATGTGGTTCCTGGTGCCGAGATCCTTTTGCAGGCGCGGGCGCTCGTCGTGGTCGAGCGCGATGCCTTCATAGTCGTGATAGGCGAGATCGTGGGTCACGAGCTGCGCGGTCTGGTTCATCGGCAGCAGGCCTTCCATCGAGCTCGCCACCGCGGTGCCGTCGGGCGTATGCAGGTGAAGCACGCAGCCGGCATCCTCGCGCACCTCGTGGATCGCCGAATGGATGGTGAAGCCCGCCGGGTTGATGCTGTAGGGGCTATTGCTGAGCTGATTGCCGTCGAGGTCGACCTTCACCAGGCTGGACGCCGTGATTTCGTCGAACATCAACCCGTAGGGATTGATCAGGAAGTGATGCTCCGGCCCCGGCACGCGGGCGGAGATATGGGTATCGACCAGATCGTCCCAGCCATAATGCGCGATCAGGCGATAGCAGGCGGCGAGGTTGACCCGCTGGCCCCATTCCGCCTCCGTCATGTCGGACGGCACTTGCTTCAGGCGAGCTTCCGCTGGCGACATGACCGGTTTCTCCCAAATGATCTGAATGAGTGACTGTTAATGAAAGCCTATCCCCGCGCACCTTTCGCAGCAAGGCGCGGGGGAAGCGTGGCAGATATGAATTCGGTCCCAACCACCGACCTCATCCCCGCGCAACGGCTTCGCCGTTGTCGCTGGAGGGCCGCGCGTGCTTCGCGCGGCGTCTCGAAGGATGGCGGCAGGCAATGTGCCAGATGGTTCGAGACGCGCGCCGGACTGCGCAAGGGCGCTGTCCAACGCGCTCCTCACCATGAGGGAGAGGGGGGTGTCGCTCGGAGTAAGCGAAGCATGCGCGCTACGGCGCGGGAATCGCCAGCAGGTTGGAAATGCTCTGGCCGCGGATGTCATAGACCCGCGCGAACACCACGTCGTCGCGCTTGATTTCCACCAGTACCGGGGCGGTCAGGCCCTTGCAGTAGAATTGGCCCAGCGTCATCGCGAAGTCGGCGGCATGGGAGTCCCAGCCGATCGTGAAATCGGGACCGAGCGCGACCTGGGCGGGGCGCTGCGGACCGCACACCGCCACCTTCCATTTGCGATTGGCGGGCGGGAATTCCTGGCGCTCGACCAACTCCTCGCGCAGGCCGTCGGAAGCCTGTTTCAGCGCAAGGCCCCAGTAGTCCAGCATGAACAGATCGTTGGCGTTACGAACCGTGCCGGCGATTTGATTGAAGTGGGTGTACTGGTAGGGATGCAGCCGGATCATCTCGCCGAGCGGCAGCATCAAGCCGAAGGTGAAAATCGCCAGGGCGACGGGCTGCCATCTGCGATGGCTGTGCTTGAGCCAGTTCATTCCCCACGCGAAGGCAGCACCTGCCAGCACCGCCATCGGCGGAATGACGAAAATGAAGTGGCGGATGCCGTTGTAGAGCGCCGGGCGCTTCACCATCGCCACCGCCAGCGGCAATGTCGCAGCTAACGTCAGCATCAGGAAGATGGTCTTGCGCCGGGCCGGCACATCGCTGCGTGGCAGCGACAGGAAGGTGCCGACGACGGCGGCAATGCAAAGGACCAGAAGCACTTCGGGCAGCTGCAGGGCGAACAGTGTCGGCAGATACGACCATGGCATATCCGGAACCGACACCAGCGCGCCGTCGAACATTTCCTTCCACGGCTTCTCGAAGAAATGCGAGAAATAGGTCAGGGCACGGAATGGATTGGCCGGCTCCATGATCGACCACGGCCAGATCAGCCCCATGACGAGATAGCCGAACACCAGGCCGGGCAGCAGCACGTAGACGACATGGGCGAAGCGGCGAACCGATTCACGCAGGCCGTGGGCGCGAAACTCCTCGATCAACAGCGGTGCAAAACCGACCACGGCGTAGACCAGAGCCATGCCGCCGAGGATGCGCGAACCGATCGACAAGCCGGCGCCGAGGCCGACGATCAGGATGGTGCGCGGCGAGGGTTTTGGATATTCCTGGGCGAGACGGACGAGGCCGAGCATCAGGATCACCATTGAAATCGCGAATGGCGCGTCCTTCGGGTTCATGAACATGTGCCCGTAGAAGGTGGGGCACAGCGCCAGCAAAAGCAGCGTTGCCAGTCCGCCGAGCGGACCGCCGACCCGGCGGCCAAGCCGCCACGTCACGCCAAGACCGATCAGTCCGACGATGGCGCCGAGCAGGCGGCGGGTTTCGAACAGCTCCAGCGGGATGATCTTGTGCAGCAAGGCTGCGACCATGTCGAAGCCGCCGCCATACATGTAGAGATTGGCGAACGACAGCGCGGCGGTGTCCTTGAAGCCGGACCCGTACATGCGCAGCAACAGATCGGCATACTCGGCGTGGGTGTAGTCGTCCCAGCCCAGGCCATAATCCCGAAATGTCAGGCTCGCGATCAATCCGATCGCCGCCAGCGCCGCGAGGGAGAGATCGTCGCAAGTCCGTTCCACCGATCGCCGAGCGGGCGTATCGATGGCCGAAGCAGTGATGGATGACATGTCTATTGGTAACCCGGTGTCCCCGTGCGGCTCAGCTGTTTTTTAGCGCTTTGAGCCTCTATTCCCCGGCATCCATATAGCGCAGTTCCCTTTCCAAGTAATTGGGAATTGTGGCGTAATTTCCCTGATGCGATGCAGCATTCGCCGGCGGGCTCCAGACTTTCGTAGAGCCGCAATCGCTGCCTCGGTCGGGTAGCGGGCCGATTTTTACAGGGATCGTCCCATAATTGGCGGTTGGCGGTGCGTACAATATGACGGTATCGTGGCGATGGCGGCTGGCGAGTATTTCGGGCGCGGCCAAGGGGTGAATTCGATGAGGGTCGTCGTGTTGTTGCTGGCCGGGATTGGCTTGCTTTTGGCTGGCCTGGTGGCAATCGGGTTCGGAATCCAGATCAACGAATTCAGCTTAGGCAATACCCTGATCGTCGCCGGTACCATGTCTGCGTGTACCGGGATGCTGCTGATCGGCCTCTGGATGGCAGTCAGGGAGCTGAAAAATATCGCGCGGCGGCTGGGACCTGCGGGCGCCACGGCAGGATCCCACGCCGAAAGCCCGTCACAACCGGCGCCGGCAGGCGCCGCTCCCCGCAATCAGGCCGCCGAAGATAGCGGTTTCTTCAGCCGCGAGCAGGCCGGATCGGAAATTGCCGGCCATGTGGAACCGGCGGCGCCGTCCTCGGCGTCCTCGCCGCCGCCATGGCATGCGGAGGCCGCGCCCCGCGAGCGCGCGCCCGACGATAGCCCGCTGGCGCCCGCCGAAGCCGAGCCCGCGCCGGCGGTCAAGCCGAAGCGCAACCTGTTGTTCTCATCGTCATCGCGCAAGGAGCGCGAGCGCGCCCAGGCGCGAACGGATCCTTCGATGGGCGTTCCGCAACCCGAACCCGCAGCCCCGCCGCCGGTTCCCGAATCACTGGAAACGCCGCCCGCGTCGTTCGACGACGCCTGGCCGAAGCCGGAACGTTCGCGGGGCGACATTCCGCCGCCGCGTCGCGCCGGCCGCACGCCGTCGACCTTTGCCGAACCGGATCCCGCCACTGCCAGCGCGGAGCGTTACCCGCCGGCGGTGCGAAATGACGACCCGGCGCAGGTCACGGTTCTCAAATCGGGCGTCGTCGACGGCATGGCCTATTCGCTGTATTCCGATGGCTCGATCGAGGCGCAAATGCCCGAAGGCATGATGCGGTTCGCGTCGATCGACGAGCTGCGCTCGCATCTCGATCACCGTTCCTGAGCGGCTTGTACTTGCGGCGAAGCCAATCGAAGATAAAGTGCTGTCGTTCTTGTCACGCCAGCAGTAATCCGCTCATATTCGGTAAGTAGTACAAGATTCCGAACCACGTATTGCTTCGGGATACTTTCGATCCCGCGGGATCCCCGTCCGATTGCGATTTCTGGAAGGTTTGGGCATGACCGACAGCGCCGGAAAAAGTTTCATCGACCTGACGGCTGAAATCGTGTCGGCCTATCTCAGCCATAATCCGACGCCGGCTTCCGAGATCCCGGCCCTGATCAGCCAGGTTCACGCCGCCTTGCAGCGGGTTTCGGCCGGACGGAGTGAAGCGCCGCTGGAACCTGCCAAACCCGCGGTGTCGGTCAAGAAATCGATGACGCCCGACTATCTGGTCTGCCTCGAGGACGGCAAGCGCTTCAAATCGCTGAAGCGGCATCTGCGCACCCAATACAACATGACGCCGGAGCAGTACCGGGACAAATGGGGCCTGCCAGCCGACTATCCGATGGTGGCGCCGAATTATGCGGTGGCGCGTTCGGCGCTCGCCAAGAAGATGGGGCTCGGCCAGCAGCGCAGCCGGCGGAAGTAACTCGCTCCCCTCCCTCCACGCGCCCTTGCGCGTGGCGGGGAGGGGTCGGGGTGGGGGGCGCTTCCGCAAACTCGCTATCAGTCGA
>NZ_JAUSLT010000136.1 GCF_030646015.1 Bradyrhizobium sp. | reverse complement strand
CGGCGAGACCGTCCATGGTTTCGGCGGTAACGATCCGGTCCAAAGCCTGCTTGCGGGCATCCACCGTGATGATCTTCTTGACCACCTGGCGCGACAGATAGCCGTTGAAGGTCGCCATGGCGGACATCAGGCGATCCTCAGAGATATCGTTCAGCACGACATTCAGCCCGGCCAGCGCCGCCACATGCGCGATGCCGTTGCCCATCTGGCCCGAACCGATCACGCCGACCTTCTTGATCATCACCGCCATATTACCATCTCACCGGGGAAGACGCGGCCTGCGCGTCCACCCTCTCTTGCATGAACACCGGCCGGAGTCAGATCCATCCGGCCGGAACCTGGAATCGTCGTTACTTTCCGAGCTTGCCGAGCGCCTCGGTCAGTTCGGGAACCGCCTGGTAGAGGTCCGCGACCAGGCCGTAATCGGCGACCTGGAAGATCGGCGCGTCCTCATCCTTGTTGATCGCGACGATCACCTTGGAATCCTTCATGCCGGCGAGATGCTGAATGGCGCCTGAAATACCGATGGCGACGTAAAGTTCCGGCGCCACCACCTTGCCGGTCTGGCCGACCTGCCAGTCGTTCGGCGCATAGCCGGCATCGACCGCGGCGCGCGAGGCGCCGACACCGGCGCCGAGCTTGTCGGCCAGCGGTTCGATATATTTGGCAAAGTTCTCCCGGCTCTGCATGGCGCGGCCGCCGGAAACGATGATTTTTGCCGAGGTCAGTTCGGGCCTGTCGCTCTTGGCCACTTCCTCGCCGACAAAGCTGGAGAGGCCGGGATCGGCCGCGGATGCGGCATTTTCGATTCCCGCGCTGCCGCCGTCGCCGGCCGCGGCGAAGGTCGAGGTCCGCACCGTGATCACCTTCTTGGCGTCCTTGGATTTCACCGTCTGGATCGCATTGCCGGCATAGATCGGCCGCTCGAAGGTATCCGGCGACACTACCTTGATGATTTCCGACACCTGCATCACGTCGAGCAGGGCGGCGACGCGCGGCATCACGTTCTTGAAGCGCGAAGTCGCGGGCGCGACGAAGGCGTCATAGCCAGGGGCCAGCGCCACGATCAGGGCTGCGAGCGGCTCGGCCAGATCGTGGGCATAGGCATCGCCCTCGGCAACCAGCACCTTGGTGACGCCGGCAAGCTTGGCGGCGGCTTCAGCCGCGGCCTTGGTGCCTTCGCCGCCGCCGGCGACCAGCACGTGGACCTCGGCGCCCAATTGGGTGGCCGCGGTCAGCGCCTTGTTGGTGGAGTCCTTCAGGGTGGCGTGTTCGTGTTCGGCAATCAACAGCGTGGTCATCAGAGAACCCCGGCTTCGTTCTTGAGTTTCGACACCAGCTCGGCGACGTCCTTGACCTTGACGCCTCCCTTGCGGCCCGGCGGTTCCGTTGTCTTGAGTATCTCGAGATGGGCGGTCAGATCGACGCCGTAGTCGGACGCGCTCTTGTCGGCGATCGGCTTCTTCTTCGCCTTCATGATGTTGGGCAGGCTGGCGTAGCGCGGCTCATTCAGCCGCAGATCGGTCGTGACGATCGCCGGCCCCTTCAGTTTGAGGGTCTGCAGGCCGCCGTCGACCTCGCGCGTCACCTTGAAATCGGAACCTTCGACTTCGAGCTTGGAGGCGAAGGTTGCCTGCGACCAGCCGAGCAGCGCGGCCAGCATCTGGCCGGTCTGGTTGGAATCGTCGTCGATCGCCTGCTTGCCGAGAATGACGAGGCCGGGCTTCTCTTCGTCGACGATGGCCTTGAGAATCTTCGCCACCGCCAGCGGTTCGACGTTACCCTCGGCCTTGACCAGAATACCGCGATCGGCGCCCATGGCGAGACCGGTGCGGATGGTTTCGGACGCCTGGGCGGGGCCGATCGACACCACCACGACCTCGGTTGCCTTGCCGGCCTCTCGCAGGCGCAGGGCTTCCTCGACGGCGATTTCGTCGAACGGATTCATCGACATCTTGACGTTGGACAGTTCGACGCCCGATCCGTCACTCTTGACCCGGACCTTGACGTTGTAATCGACCACCCGCTTTACCGGCACCAGAACCTTCATCGACCCTCTTTCGCTTGGATTTTTGGTATCAATCAGCTTGGGCGCGGAACCTAAAGGTCCCGCTATCGGCGGTCAACGCGCGAAAGCCAAAAATCGCCCCAAGAATCTGCCAAGAATCGCCCGGGCATGGCTGCTTCAGCGATTTTGGCCGGGCACCCACAGCACGTCGCCGGCGCCGTTATTGTTGACGGAACGGCTGGCGACGAACAGGAAATCCGACAGCCGGTTCATGTACTGGATCCCGGCGTCGCTGACCGGCTCGTCGGGCTTGGCCGCGAGTTCCACCATGATCCGTTCCGCGCGGCGGCATATGGTGCGGGCCAGATGCAGGTGCGCCGCCGCCGGCGTCCCTCCGGGCAGCACAAACGAGGTCAAGGGCGCCAGCTCGGCATTCAAGCTGTCGATGTCGCGCTCGAGCCGTTCGACCTGGCTTCCGAGCATCCGCAGGCGTTCCACCTTGCCCTGGCGCTCCGGCACCGCGAGGTCGGCGCCGAGATCGAACAGATCGTTCTGGATCAGGCCGAGCATCGCGTCGATCTCGCGCGCCTCCGCCAGATGCAGCCGGACCATGCCGATCGCGGCGTTGGTCTCGTCGACGGTTCCATAAGCGGCGATGCGCAGGTCGTATTTCGGGCGGCGTTCGCCGCTGCCGAGCGCCGTGGTGCCGTCGTCGCCGGTCCTTGTGTAGATGCGATTGAGGACGACCATGGTTCTCCCCTTCAGCGGCTCATCGCCCAGACCGCGAGCATGGTGATGACGATCGCGATAAATTGCAGCAACACCCGCAACCGCATCAGTTTCTGCGAGCGATCAGGCGATCCGCCCCGCATCATGTTGATGAGACCGAGCAGCAGGACGATCGCAACTGCGGCGACCGCGACGGGAAGGAGGATCGAACTCAGGAAGGATGCCATCGGCGCTACATAACACCGCGCCGGGCGGTCCGCCATCCGTTCAGGCCAGGTCCGCCCCCGGCGCAACGATCTGGCTTTTTGTCCAGTAATATCAGAAGCTAGCGGGGTCGCCGATTCAACGCGTCGTCCGCCGTCAGGGTGAAATGTGAGGCAGATCCGCTACGTCTATCTGGTCGTGATGGATGCGTTCTATACGTTTCTCGCCGATGACGGCTGGGCGATTGCCAGCCATATCGCGCTGTCGGCGTTGATGGCGCTGTTTCCGTTTCTGATCGTGCTGACCTCGCTGGCCGGATTTTTCGGCTCCAAGGAACTGGCCGATCAGGCGGTGGCGCTATTGCTTCAGGTCTGGCCGCAACAGGTCGCGGACTCGCTGTCGAGCGAAATCCACGACGTGCTGACGACGACACGCGGCGATGCGTTGACCATCGGCCTCGTGCTCGCGGTGTACTTCGCCTCCAACGGCATCGAAAGCCTGCGGGTCGGGCTGAACCGCGCCTATTCGGTGATCGAACCGCGAAGCTGGTACTGGCTGCGGCTGGAATCGATCGGCTATACGCTGATCGCCGCCTTTACCGCGCTGGCGATGGCGTTCCTGATCGTGCTCGGCCCGCTAGTGCTGGAAACGGCACGGCGCTACATCCCGTTTTTCGTGGAAACCAACGAGCATTTTCTCAACGTCACGCGCTACGGCATTACCATCGCGGCGCTGGTGATCGCCCTGTTCCTGCTGCACGCCTGGCTGCCGGCGGGCCGCCGCAGTTTCCTCCAGATCCTGCCCGGCATCATCTTCACTTTCGTGGCGTCGCTGCTGTCCGGTATCGTGTTCGGACAGTATCTCGCCCGCTTCGCCAACAACTACGTCACGATGTATGCCGGCCTCGCCTCGGTGATCATCGCGCTGGTGTTCCTGTATTTCATCGCCGCGATCTTCGTCTATGGCGGCGAATTGAACGCAGCGATCATCAAGTCGCGGCTGCCGCACGGCGTGTCGCTTCAAGCAGCGCAGTCGCTAGAGCCCTTGGACTCACAGGTTTGACCAGAAAGGCGTTGGCGCCGGCGGCGCGCGATGCCGCCTCGTCGTCGCCGCGGCCCGATACCCCGATGATGGCGATGCGGCCGAACGGCGCGGGCAGCTTGCGAATTCGCCTGATCGCCTCGATGCCGTTGATGCCCGGCAGCACCATGTCCATCAGCACCGCGTCGAAATCGCCCTGCGCGATTCGCTCGGCGGCGATCTCGCCGCGCCCGATGAATTCCGCCTGGTGACCGAGTTCGGTGAGGATCGCATTGAGTACGACCCGGCCGAATGGATTGTCCTCGACGGTGAGTACGCGCAGGCTGCGCACCTGATCCAGCGCGGAATCGGCGTCCGCGCCTGAGTTCGCCGCTTTCGGCGCCCTGGCGCGGGCCAGCGTCACGCTCAGGGTGAAGGTGGTGCCTCCGCCCGGCCGCTGCGCCACGATGATGTCGCCACCCATCGCCCGCGCCAGCGCCTTGACCGACGACAGTCCGAGCCCGGCGCCGCCGAAGCGCGACGCGATCGAGACATTGGCCTGCGAGAACGGCCGGAACAGGCGCTTGATCTCATTGAGGGTGAGGCCGATGCCGCTGTCGGAAACTGCAAAGGCGATGCTGACCTTGCCCTTCGGCCCGCGCATCGGCTTGACCGAGAGCGCGACGCCGCCGGCTTCGGTGAACTTGGCCGCATTGTCGATCAGGTTTTCCAGCGCCGCGCGCAGCCGCACGGGATCGCCGATCACGAACGCCGGCAGTTTTTCGGAAATCTCGATCCGGGATTGCAGCCCCTTGGCGGTCGCCCGGCCGGCCAGCGAATCTCCGACGCTGCGGGCGAGCGCGCGCAGATCGAAGAAGTCCTGCCGCACCCCGAGCCCGGGACCGCGGCTCCTCGCGGCATCGACGAACAGTGTGGCGAGGCTGGCGAGATGCTCGGCGCCGGCCTTGATGGTATCGACCCAGCGCCGCTCGCGCTCGTCGAGGTCGGAGGTCGCCAGCAGGTCGCTGATGGCGAGAATTCCGGTCAGCGGTGTGCGGACCTCATGGGCGAATGCCGCGAGCGCCGCCTCGACCACGCCGGGAACGCCAGTCACGGCCGCGCGCTTGCGCGCCTTGCCCGCGGCACGGGCTGGAACGCGTTGTTTCGACATCCGTTTTTTCGGTATCCGCATAGGGCGCTTTGCGCGCAACTTGACCGCCATGATTCCCCCGACCCTGGCCGGTCTCACCATGCCATGGAGCACAGCGAGGAGTCACGAAGGCGTTCGGCATGGCACCCGTCGCCCATCGGGCGGGTCAGGGCAAGCCGACTTAGGACAAGCCGACTTGGCGGCGGATGTCAGCCGGCGTCGCACCCTGCGCCCGGAGTTCACGAAGGGCGGTAGCGCCTGATGACTTCGACAGCTTCCGCCCCTCGTTGTCGAGCACGAGGCGGTGATGGCGGTAGGCCGGCTGGGGCAGACCGAGCAGATGCTGCAGCAGCCGGTGCACGCTGGTCGACCAGAACAGGTCCGCGCCCCGCACCACCTCCGTGACGCCCTGCAAGGCGTCGTCGATCGCAACCGACAAATGATAGCTGGTCGGCGTCTCCTTGCGCGCGAGAATGACGTCGCCCCAGGCTTCGGGCCGGGCGGCCACCGCACCGGTCTCGCCCTCGGGACCTTCGCGGTGCTCGATCCAGCCGAGATCGGGGGCCAGCGCGCACGCCGCCGCCATGTCGAGCCGCAGCGCATAGGGCACGCCCGAATCGCGCAGGTACGCCCGCTGATCCGGCGACAGTGACTTCGCCACCCCCGGATAGAGCGGCGTGCCGTCGGGATCGCGCGGCCAGCGCGCCTGCGCCTCGCGCTGCGCCACCAGCCTTGCAATCTCGGCGCGGCTTTCGAAGGCAGGATAGATCAGGCCCATCGCCGTGAGTTTCTCCAGTGCGGCGCGATAGTCCCCGAGGTGTTCCGACTGCCGCCGCACCGGCGTTTCCCATGATATCCCGAGCCAGGCGAGATCTTCGTAGATCGCGGCCTCGAATTCGGGCCGGCAGCGCGCCGGATCGATATCCTCGATGCGCAGCAGCAAGCGGCCACCGCTGCGGCATGCGGCGTCGAAATTCAGCAGCGCCGAATAAGCGTGGCCGAGATGCAGATAGCCGTTCGGGCTCGGCGCAAAGCGGAAAACGGGTGGCATATTCAGATCTCGTCATGGCCGGGACAAGCCCGGCCATGACGACGTAGAGTTTCCCAATGCTCATCCACCTCGAAACCCAATCCGACCTCGAAGACGCCGTCCATGCGCTGATCAAACTCGATCCGCGGCTGAAGCCGATCTTCGCGCTGACGGGGATGCCGGCGCTGCGGCGGCGCGAGCCCGGCTTTGCCGGGCTTGCCCACATCGTCTGCGGCCAGCAGGTCTCCACCGCCAGCGCCGCGGCGATCTGGGGCCGGGTCAGCGCCGCGTTCGACCCGTTCGATCATGACAGCTTGCGCAAGGCGCGCGCCGACCGGCTCGGCCGGCTCGGCCTGTCCGGCGCAAAGATCAAGACCTTGAAGAATCTGGCGCGCGAGATCGCCGCCGAGCGGCTCAATCTCGACGTGCTGGCCAACGAGGACGCCGACGCCGCGCACAACACATTGACGGCACTGCACGGCATCGGCCCGTGGACCGCCGACGTCTATCTGCTGTTCTGTCTCGGCCATGGCGACGCCTGGCCCGCCGGCGATATCGCCATACAGGAAGCCATCAAGGTCGGATTGGGGTTGAAGACCCGGCCGACCCCGAAACAGATGGCCCCGCTGGCGGAGCCGTGGCGGCCGCTGCGGGGGGCTGCGGCGCATCTGTGGTGGAGCTACTACCGGGTGCTGAAGAAGCGCGAAGGCGTGATCGCGGGCTAAACTCTCGTGTCCCGGACGCGGTGCAGCGCCCTCCCGGCGATGCGAAGCATCGTCCGGCGCGCTGCACTGCGTCCGGGGCACGGAAATCGTCTACCCCCGCAGCCGGACCCGGTCCTCGCGCGCGCAGGCGGCGACAAAGCCGATCACCGCGCGGACCGCGGGCAGTTCGACGAGGTCGGGATGCGCCAGCAGCCAGAGATCCGACAGGCTGCCGAGTTTATGCGGGGCGACCCGGACCAGGTCGGGATAGGCCTCGGCGACCAGGCAGGACAGCGCGGAAATCCCGAGCCCGGCCCTTGTGGCGGCGAGCATGTCGCCCTGCGACGAGCAGCGCATCACGACGGTGCCCTGCCGCGTGATCAGATCGCTCCAGCGCGCCAGATGCGCATTCGACTCGCGGTCGGCAAAGCCGATCACGCTGTGGCCCTTCCATTCGTCGCGCCGCTCCGGCAACTGGCGCCGCGCCGCATAGTCGCGCGAGGCATAGAAGCCGGTGCCGAGGCGGCCGATCCTGCGGCCGATCAGGTTTTCCTCGCCGCTGTCGACCGGCCGCAGCACGACGTCGGCCTCACGGCGCCGCACGCTGGCCGGAAACGGATGAGTGATGATCTCGAGTTGCAGGTGGCCGTGCTCGCGCAAAAACGTCCCCATCCGCGGCATCAGCCAGTGCGCGGCAAGCGTGGCGCCGATCGACAACTTTACAATGCCCCGGGCCTGCGCGCCGGTTGCCGACACCGCGGCCTCGGCGCGCAGCGCCGCCGATGCCATCGCGTCGACATGCTCGCGAAACTTGCGCCCCTGCGCGGTCAGCGACAGGCCTTCGTTGGAGCGCGCGAACAATTTGGTGCCGAGCTGGTCTTCCAGCGCGGCGATGTTGCGGCCGACGGTCGGATGACTGGAGCGCAGCTGGCGCGCCGCGGCCGCGAAACTGTGGGTCTCGGCCACGGCAACGAAGGTCTTGCAGAGATCCCAGTCCATCGCCGTCCTCGCGCCCGCGAATGCGTTCAATTCTGGCAGATCATCCGTTCAATATTGAACAGCCACCCCATCGGCGTCCAGCCCTATAATGCGCTGATCAGGTCCGCCGAGACGGATCCGCGCCACAAGCAACAAGCCAGACCGGATCCAGGGCTCAACCGCCGTTCCCGGGCTCGCGCTTCGAAGGGATGAATGGAATGCCGTTACCCGCTTCGCTCGTCGACACGCTCGAACTCCCCGTGGTGGGCTCGCCGCTGTTCATCGTATCGGGCCCCGAGCTGGTCATTGCCCAGTGCAAGGCCGGCGTGGTCGGCTCGTTCCCGGCGCTGAACGCGCGCCCGGTCGAAAAGCTCTCGGAGTGGTTGACCCGCATCGAGAACGAGCTCGGCGAATACAAGGCGCGGCATCCGGAAAAGAAGGTCGCGCCCTACGCGGTCAACCAGATCTGCCACGCCTCCAACGACCGGCTGATGCAGGACATGGAAACCTGCGTCAGGCACAAGGTGCCGATCATCATCACCTCGCTGCGCCCGCCGCTGGAGATTGTCGAGGCCGCGCATTCCTATGGCGGCGTCGTGTTCCATGACGTCATCAACGTCAAGCACGCGCGCAAGGCCGCCGAACATGGCGTCGACGGCCTGATCCTGGTTTGCGCCGGCGCCGGAGGCCATGCCGGCACGTTGTCGCCGTTCGCACTGCTGCGCGAGGTCAAGCAATGGTTCAAGGGCACCATCCTGCTGTCGGGCGCGATCTCCGATGGCTGGGGCATCGCCTCGGCGCTCGCGCTCGGCGCCGACATGGCCTACATGGGTACGCGTTTCATCGCCACCGAGGAGGCGAATGCCGATCTCGCCTACAAGAAGGCGCTGACCGAGCACGCCGCGCACGACATCGTCTATTCCAACCTGTTCACCGGCGTGCACGGCAATTATCTGGGACCCTCGATCGTGGCCGCGGGCCTCGATCCGGACAATCTGCCGGTCGCCGACAAGTCGAAGATGAATTTCGGCTCCGGCGGCAACATGAAGGTCAAGGCGTGGCGCGATATCTGGGGCTCGGGCCAGGGCATCGGCCAGATCGCCGACGCGCCGCCGGTCGCCGAACTGGTGGAGCGCCTGAAGGCCGAGTTCGACGAAGCCAGCGTCGACTTTCTCAAGCGGGCGCGCGCTTAAGCGCGCGTTCCGATCGCAAGAAACAGATAGAATACAGGGAGTGAGACGATGAGACTGTCGCGACATGCATGGGCGATCGCGTTGGCTCTGGCCGGCATCATGCCCGCCGCCGCCGACGACGCGAAAGAGATCCGCATCGGCCAGACCCTGCCCTATAGCGGCCCGGTCTCCGGCTTCGGCATTATCGGACGGGCGCAGGAAGCCTACTTCGCCAAGGTCAATGCCGAGGGCGGCATCAACGGCCGCAAGGTGAAGTTCATTTCCCTCGACGACGCCTATTCACCGCCGAAGACGGTCGAGCAGACCCGCAAGCTGGTGGAACAGGAAGAAGTCCTTCTCATGTTCGGTTCGCTCGGGACCGCCACCAACGCCTCCGTACATCGCTACCTCAACAGCAAGAAAGTGCCGCAGCTGTTCGTGCTGAGCGGCGCGACCAAATGGGCCGACCCGAAGAACTTTCCATGGACCATGCCGGGCATGGCGGCCTACGAATCCGAGGGCGTCGTCTACGCCAAATACATCCTGCAGACCAAGCCGGACGCCAAAATCGCCATCCTGGCGCAGAACGACGATTTCGGCCGCGACTATGTCGCCGGCTTCAAGCGCGCGCTGGGGCCCAAGGCCGCGACCATGATCGTTTCGGAAGCGAGCTACGAGACCAGCGCGCCGACCATCAGCTCGCAATTGGCGACGCTCAAAGCATCCGGCGCCAATGTGATGTTCGGCGTGGTGCTCGGCAAATTCACCTCGCAGATGATCAAGGGCGTCGCCGAGCTCAACTGGAAACCCGAACTGTTCTTCGTGCCGACCTCGGCGTCATCGATCTCGTTCCTGGAGCCCGCAGGATTAGACAACGCCGTCGGCCTGATCGCATCCAGCAACCAGAAGGACCCGCTCGACGCGCAATGGGCCGACGATGCCGGCGTGAAGGAATACCTCGCCTTCATGAAGCAATATCTGCCCAATGCCGACCTCAACAATTCGAACTATGCCGCCGGCTATCACTACGCCAACCTCCTGGTGCAGGTGCTGAGGGCATGCAAGGACGATTTCAGCCGCGAGAACATCCTGAAACAGGCCAGCTCGCTTCGCGAGCTTGCGCTGCCGATGCTGCTGCCGGGCATCACCGTTACCACCGCCTCTGACGACTATCTGCCGTTCCAGCAATTGCGGCTGCGTCGTTTCAACGGCAAGAGCTGGGTCGGCTTCGGTGACATACTGGACGACAAGTAGGGGCGTTTTTGCCGAACCGCTGCGCCTCTTCTCCCCTCCCCCCGCGAGCGTAGCGAGTGGTGGGGAGGGGCCGGGGGTGGGGAGTCTATCGGCTTGGACCGATGCTTAAGTGAATGCGCATTCGACTCGCATCGAGTGCGCTGAAACACCCCCCACCCCCGACCCCTCCCCGCCACGCGCAAGGGCGCGTGGGAGGAGGGGAGAAAAAGGAAGCGACCATGATCATCAGTGGCGAGCGCAGCATCAGCTATCCCGCAATTCACGCCCGGATCGCCCGGGCGGCGACGGGGTTGCGGACGCTCGGCCTGCAGGGCGGCACGCCCGTGGCCATGATGTTGCGCAATGATTTTGCGCTGTTCGAGGTGGCCGCCGCCGCGGCGGCGCTGGGCAGCCCGGTGGTGCCGATCAACTGGCATCTGAAGGCCGAGGAGGTCGCCTATATCCTGGCCGACAGCGGCGCGAAAATTCTGGTCTGCCACGCCGACCTGCTGCCGCAGATCGAAAGCGGCCTGCCCGGCGATCTGCGCCTGCTGGTGGTTGAGACGCCGCCGGAAATCGCCGCGGCATTCAACATCACGCCCGCGTTGACGCAGATCCCCGAAGGCGCGATGGACTGGGACCGTTGGCGTGACACGCACGCGCCGGCACAGGAGCCGGCGGTCGGCGGCTCGCCGATGTTTTATACCTCGGGCACCACAGGCCTGCCCAAGGGCGTGCGCCGCAAGCCGATGCGGCCCGAACAGATCGCGGCCTCGGCGCGCGTTGGCGGCATCGCCTATGGCATCAAGCCCGGGGAGGATCAGGTCATCCTGATGAACGGCCCGATGTATCATTCGGCGCCGAATTCCTACGGCATGCTGGCGTACCGCAACGGCTGCACGATCGTGCTCGAGCCGCGCTTCGACCCCGAGGACCTGCTGCAGCTGATCGCGCGCCACCGTGTCACCCATATGCATATGGTGCCGACCATGTTCGTGCGGCTGTTGCGGCTGCCGGAGGAGGTGAAGAGCCGTTACGACCTCTCTTCGCTGCGCTTCGTCGTCCATGGCGCGGCGCCCTGCCCGCCGCAGGTCAAGCGCGCGATGATCGACTGGTGGGGCCCGGTGGTGCACGAATATTTCGGCTCCACCGAAACCGGAATTCCGGTGTGGCATTCGGCCGAGGAAGCGCTGCGAAAGCCCGGCACGGTCGGCCGCGCCATCGAGGGCGGCATCGTGAAAATCTTCCGCCCCGACGGCGAAGCGTGCGGCGTCAACGAGCCCGGCGAAATCTTCATGCGGCAGACCTCGGTGCCGGATTTCGACTATCACGGCAAGGCCGAGGCGCGCACCGAGGCCGGCCGCGACGGCCTGGTCAGCGTCGGCGACGTCGGCTACCTCGACGCCGACGGCTATCTGTTCCTGTGCGACCGCAAGCGCGACATGGTGATCTCGGGCGGCGTCAACATTTACCCGGCGGAAATCGAAAACGCGCTGATCGGCATGGAAGGCGTGCGCGACTGCGCGGTATTCGGCATACCCGACGACGAATTCGGCGAGCGGCTGTTTGCCTGCATCGAACGGGAACCGAATGCTGTGCTATCATCGACGGCGGTTCAGGAATTCTTGCGCGGCAAGCTCGCCAACTTCAAGGTGCCCAAGGACATCCAGTTCCTCGACGCGCTGCCGCGCGAGGCCAGCGGCAAGATTTTCAAGGGCAAGCTTCGCGATCTCTATCGAGAAGGCGGGCTGCGCGCCGCCACGTGATCGGGACGGAAAACCAAACGTCGTTTTAAACATCAAGGCTGTTGCAAAACGGTCATCGACGAAGACAATGATCGCGGACAGGAAAACAACCGGGATCGACGTGATGAAATCCACCGACTTCATCGTTGCACGAAATGACCTGCAGCAATGCAAGGTGATCGAGACAGAATTGCCTGACGCCGCTGCGTTGCCCGACGACGCACTGCTGGTCCGCGTCGAGCGCTTCGCCTTCACCGCCAACAACATCACTTACGCCGTGCTTGGCGATGCCTTGAAATACTGGCAGCTGTTTCCGGCGCCGGAAGGGTTTGGCAACGTTCCGGTGTGGGGATTTGGCGAGGTGATCGCCTCCCGCCATCCCGATATCGCCGCCGGCGAGCGGCTGTTCGGCTATTTTCCGATGGCGACGCACCTGGTGATCGAGGCCGCCGACGTCAGCAAGCGCGGCCTGCGCGATGCGGCAGCGCATCGGCAAGGGGTGGCGCCGGTCTACAACGCCTACGTCCGCGTCAGCGGCGATCCCGCCTTCACCGGGAGGCAGGGCGACTATCAGGCGCTGCTGCGGCCGCTGTTCATGCTGTCGTTTCTGGTCGACGACTATCTCGCCGAGAATGAATTCTTCGGCGCGCGCCGCGTGCTGCTCTCCAGCGCCTCCAGCAAGACCGCGTTCGGGCTGGCGCATCTGCTCATACGCTGCGCAAGGGCATCAAGGTGATCGGACTCACCTCGGCCTCGAATTTGGATTTCGTAAAATCGCTCGGCTGCTACGACGAGGTCGTGACCTATGACCGCGTCACCTCGCTGCCGCCGGATTCGCCGGTCGCCTATGTCGACATGGCGGGCAACAGCGCGTTGCGGGAAACGCTGCACCGGCATTTCGGCGAACAGATGAAGTATTCCGGCCGCGTCGGACTCACCCACCGGGCGTCGTCGCCGGACGAGCCGGCCTTGCCGGGCGTCAAGCCGGCCTGGTTCTTCGCGCCCGACCAGATCCGCAAGCGCGCCAGGGAGTGGGGACCCGGCGGCATCGATACGCGGTTCGGCGCCGCGTGGTCCGGCTTCGCCCCGAGGCTGGAGCAGTGGCTCGCCGTGACCGAAGGAACCGGCCCGGAATCGGTGAAGCAAGCCTATCTCGACACGCTTAACGGCCGCGTCGCGCCGAATGAGGGCCACATCCTGTCACTTTAGGGAATGGCCGGCATCTCTTCACGGCCTTTCTGTGCGATCCCAAATGGGTATAGGCTCCGTTTCAAGGGAAACCGCCGCACAGACGGCCGGTGCAGAGAAACGCGCATGCTCGATAAAACGGACGATCTTTCGGTAGCGGTGGACAACTGGCTCGCGCAATTCGAAGACGCGCTTGCCAGACCTGACGACGGTGCGCTGAAAGACCTGTTTCACCCTGATAGTTACTGGCGCGACGTGCTGGCGCTGAGCTGGACGCTGCAGACCATCAACGGCCGCGACGCCATTTTGGAAACGCTGAAGGCCCAGGCGCCTCAAGCCGCGCCGTCGGGCTTCGCCATCGATCCCGACCGCGCCGCGCCGCGCCAGGTGACCCGCGCCGGCACCAGCTCGATCGAGGCGATCTTCAAATTTGAGACCGCGCTCGGCCGCGGCGACGGAGTCCTGCGGCTGATCCCGGATGCCGACGACGGCAACCGGCTGAAGGCCTGGACGCTGCTGACGGCACTCGAGGAGCTCAAGGGCTTCGAAGAACAACTCGGCGTTGCGCGTCCCCGCGGCAGCGCCTATTCGCGCGATTTTCGCGGGCCCAACTGGCTCGATCTGCGGAAAGCCTCGGCCGACTATGCCGACCGCGACCCGACCGTGCTGGTGATCGGCGGCGGCCAGTCCGGCCTCTGCATCGCAGCAAGGCTGAAACAATTGCAGGTCGATACCCTGATCGTCGACCGCGAAGAGCGAATTGGCGATAACTGGCGCAAGCGCTACCACGCGCTGACGCTGCACAACCAGGTGCAGGTCAACCACCTGCCCTACATGCTGTTTCCGCCGAACTGGCCGACCTACATCCCCAAGGACAAGCTCGCCAACTGGTTCGAGGCCTATGTCGAAAGCATGGAGCTGAACTTCTGGACCGGCACGGAATTCGAGGGCGGCAGCTACGACGAGCAGGCCGGCCGCTGGACCGTGACGTTGCGCCGGGCCGATGGCAGCAAACGCACGATGCATCCGCGCCACGTCGTGCTGGCCACCGGCGTCAGCGGCATTCCGAGCCTGCCCGATATCCCCGGCTTGAAGAACTTCGCCGGCACCGTGATTCATTCCAGCCAGTACACCGACGGCGAGGAATGGAAGGGCAAAAAGGCGCTGGTGATCGGCACCGGCAACAGCGGCCACGACATCGCGCAGGACCTGCATTCGAGCAGCTGCGAGGTGACGATGGTGCAGCGCTCCTCCACGCTGGTGGTCAGTATCGAGCCGTCGGCGCAGCTGGTCTACACGCCCTACAATGAGGGCACGCTGGAGGATAACGACCTGATCGCGACCTCGATACCGCTCCAGCTGGCGCGCAAGAGCCATGCGCTGACCTGCGACAAATCCAGGGCGCTCGACAAGGAATTGCTGGCGGGACTGGAGCGGGTCGGCTTCAAACTCGATTTCGGCGAGGACAACACCGGCTGGCAGTTCAAATATCTGACCCGCGGCGGCGGCTATTATTTCAACGTCGGCTGCTCCGACCTGCTCATCAAGGGCGAGATCGCTTTGAAGCAGTTCGCCGATATCGAAACCTTCGTCGCCGAAGGCGCTGTCATGAAAGACGGCAAAACCATCGCCGCCGACCTGATCGTGCTGGCGACCGGCTACCAGCGCCAGGAAGAGCTGGTCCGAAAACTGTTCGGCGAGGCCGTCGAAAAGCGCGTCGGCACCATCTGGGGTTTCGGCGAACAGCAGGAGCTGCGCAACATGTATGTGCGCACCGGCCAGCCCGGCCTCTGGTTGATCGCCGGTGGCCTCGCGCAATGCCGGATCGGATCGAAGCAACTGGCGCTGCAGATCAAGGCGATCGAGGAAGGGTTGCTGCCGCGCTGACGGCCACGTTGCCGCTCACCATTCGCGGGAATCGAGGATTTGCCGGGCCAGGAAGGATTCCGCCCGGCGCCAGGCCGCGTCGTTGTCGCCGCGAAAGGTGATATGGCGATCGAACACGAATTTCCGCGCCTTGACGTCGATGACGTCGAATTTCGCCTGCTGCACCAGCGTGCTCATCTTGTGAAAGCGGCCAATCAAGAGATGGGTGGCGCCGGCCTGTTCTGCCTTGCCCAGCAGTTGGCGGTCATCGATGTCGCCCACCGAACAGGCGTTCGGCGGACACTCAAGCGCCGCGTTCGCCAACTTTCCGCTCGCTGCCAGATCGTTGCGCAGTGCGGCTTCGAACTCGCGCAGCCGCCGGCGATGATCGGCGCTTTGATCGATCACCTCACCCGAGGTGTCTACATAGTGGATTTCGGCGACCGCGAGCACGGGTGTCGTCCCTTGCGCCCGACCTTGCCGGACAGGACCGGCGCAGAACACGACAGCGATCAGAGCGAGAGTCGCTGACGGCAGCCTCATCTTTCCCATGGGACGGCTCCTGTTCGATCAGGCCTCGCGGCCGGTATGCTACTGCGGCTGTTCCAGCAGGCGCCGCTGGATCAGCCAGCGCGCCCCACGGCTCCACGCTACGTTGGCGCCCATGCGCAGGTCGGTCTGCTGGACGTCGACCAGCGTCCCGGACCTGATATCGCGAATCTTGTAGGTCACCGCGTATTCCATTCGCGTGATGCGCGTGACGATCCCGATCATGGACTGGTCGGCGGCCAACCCGGCGGCGATCCCGGCTTCGCATCCCTCGCAGTCGCGCAATTGTCCCGCCTTCGCAATCTGCTCGTTCGCGGGCCCGACGTCGACCAGTTGGTAGCGCCCGGATTCCGCGATCAGCCGCCGGGCTTCTTCGGTCGAAAGCCGCAATTGCTCGCGGTCGATCTCGTCAGGCGCGACATAGGGGGCCGCGGCGCTGAAATCCATCAGTTCGAACGGAAACACCGCAATCTTGACCGGCGACGCCGCGATGGCGGCCCCGGCCACCCCACTCCCCGCAAGGAGCATCACCGCGACGAGGTGAGATGCAATGCAGCGCATGGATCACCTCCAAAGCCAGATCGGATCCCCCGCATCCTGCAAAATCAGCAACCGTTATGCAACCACCGGTTTATTACGATTTGGAGAGGAAAGCACAAAGATCGGTTCGGGAATCCCATTCGCTGCTCCGCAATAGTCATGGCAGCCACGCGCCGCGGCTCTCGCGCGCAAGCGCTGCCTCTGCAACAATGGCTCCAACAAGACGATTGCAGGGGGGACCCACATGCCAACCATTCTCGGCTCGGGCGAGCATCGCTACCGCGTGGTGGAGAATTTTGCAAAACTGCCCGATGGCTGGAGCCTGACGGACGTCGCCTCCGTCGCGGTCGACAGCAAGGACCACGTCTACGTCTTCAACCGCGGCGCCCATCCGATGGTGGTGCTCGACCGCCATGGCAATTTTGTCAGAAGCTGGGGCGAAGGGCTGTTTAACCGCGCGCACGGGCTGCACATCGATGCCGACGACAATCTCTATTGCACCGATGACGGCGACCATACGGTTCGCAAATGCTCCACCGACGGCAAGGTGCTGTTGACCATCGGCATTCCCAACAAGCCCGCGCCCTTCATGAGCGGCGAGCCGTTCCATCGTTGCACCCACACCGCGCTGTCGCCGAAGGGCGAGATCTACGTGTCGGACGGCTACGGCAATGCCTGCGTCCACAAATATACGCCGGACGGCAAACTGATAAAAACCTGGGGTGAGCCAGGCACCGATCCCGGCCAGTTCAACATCGTCCACAACATCGTCACCGATGCCGACGGCTGGGTCTATGTCGCCGACCGCGAGAACCACCGTGTCCAGGTGTTCGACGGCAACGGCAGATACGAAACGCAGTGGAACAATCTGCACCGGCCCTGCGCGCTGTGCACGTGCGGCGGCGGCAAATCGCCGAATTTCATCATCGGTGAGCTCGGTCCGGGCATGGCGGTCAACCGCAAGGTGCCCAATCTCGGCCCTCGCCTCTCCATCGTGGACTCAAGGGGCAAGCGCATCGCCCGGCTCGGCGGCGAGAACGGTCCCGGCATCGAGGCCGGCAAGTTTCTCGCGCCACACGGCATCGCGCTGGATTCCAGGGGCGACATCTATCTCGGCGAAGTCGGCGTCACCGACTGGAAGACGAGCTTTCCGGATACGCCGATGCCGCCGGAAGTCGGTGTGGCGCGCTGCCTGCAGAAGCTGGAGAAGGTGTAGCGCCGTAGGGTGGGCAAAGCGTAGCGTGCCCACCATTTCACAATCACCGACAGAAAGATGGTGGGCACGGCGCAAAGAGCGCCTTTGCCCACCCTCCAAGTCCGGCGCGCGCAATGACGAGCGTCTTCAACCCACCTTGATATTCGACGCCTTGATGATCGGCCACCAGCGCTCCGCTTCGGCCTTCTGGAACGCGCGCAAGGCTTCCGGCGATTGCTGTGCCGATGGCGTGATCCCGATGCCGAGTTCCGTAAAACGCTTCTGCACCTGGGGATCGGCCAGCACCTGCATCATGGTCGCGTTCAGTTTGGCGACGACGTCCTTTGGCGTATCCTTCGGCACCCACAATCCGTACCAGAGCGAAGCGAAGAAGCCTGATAGACCCGCCTCGTCGGCGGTCGGGATATCCGGCGACGACGGCAGCCGCGCCCTGCCGGTGATCGCAAAGGGCTTGACGCTGCCGGCGCCAAGCAGCGACCTGAAGTTCGACGACGGCTCGATCATGAAATCGATCTGCCCAGACAGCAGGTCCTGCATCGCCGGCCCGTTGCCGCGATAGGGCACGAACTGGAATTTGGTTCCGGTCTCCTTCTGGAACGAGATGCCGGTGAGATGGCCGGTCGCGCCGACGCCGGCGATGCCGACCGAGGCCGTGTCCGGATTGGCCTTCAGCCAACCGATCAGCCCCTTCAGATCGTCCGCCGGCAGGCCCTTCTTGCCGACGATCAGCAGCGGCTCGCTGCCGATCTGGATGATCGGATCGAGATCTTTCAACAGATCGAACGGCAACGCGTAGAGGCCGCCGGTCAGCATATGCGTGGTGGAAGTGCCGATGCTCAGCGTGTAGCCGTCGGCGGCCGAGCGCACGGCGCGGCCGACGCCGAGGCTACCGGCGGCGCCTCCGACATTCTCGATCGCCACCGGCTGGTCGAGAATCGGTCGCATCTGCTCGGCCAGAAAGCGCGCCAGCGTGTCGGTGGCCCCGCCGGCCGGGAACGGCACGATCATGGTGACCGGGCGCGTCGGATAGGTTTGGGCGGCGGCGATGCCGGTCGACGCCGGACCGAGCAGGATCGCGGCCAAAATCGTCAGCAATCTACCCATGCCGCCCTCCGGTGTGCTTTTGGGGCGTCCGGATGTTGCCACAATCGGGCGCTGGGCCACGCTTGCCCGCGCAGCTTTGCCCCGCTGGAAAACCTCCCAACGCTCTTCACAATCCCGTCACGCTGCCTGTAGTATGTCAACTCATGCTGCTTCGCAGTATTATGGGGGTCAGGAGCGTTACTTGAACGCACATGTCTCGCAAGGCGGTTGGCCGGTGCTGGTGCTGAACGCGGATTTCCGCCCGCTCAGCTATTACCCGCTCTCGCTCTGGTCGTGGCAGGACGCGATCAAGGCGGTGTTCCTCGAGCGCGTCAATATCGTCGAGCATTACGACCGCGCGGTGCACAGCCCCTCGTTCGAGATCCAGCTGCCGAGCGTGGTGTCGCTGAAATCCTTCGTCAAGCCGACCACGCATCCGGCCTTCACCCGGTTCAACGTGTTCCTGCGCGACCGCTTCGCCTGCCAGTATTGTTCGGCGCACGACGATCTCACCTTCGACCACATCATCCCGCGCTCCAAGGGCGGCCAGACCACCTGGGAAAACGTCGTCGCCGCGTGCTCGCCCTGCAACCTGCGCAAGGGCAATCTGACGCCGCAGCAGGCGCGGATGTTCCCGCGCCAACCGCCATTCGCCCCGACGGTGCACCAGCTGCACCGCAACGGCCGGCTGTTCCCGCCGAACTATTTGCACGATAGCTGGCTGGATTATCTTTATTGGGATACCGAGCTCGATCCGTAAGGAATGGCGGCAGGTCTGCGGCGACCGCGGCGTTGTTCCAGTGCGGAATGAAGAACGGACGGTTTGTGCCCTTTATTTTCGAAGCGCGGCGATAAAGGCGGCGATATCGCCGGCTTCGTTTCGGTTCAGCGGGAAACTGGGCATCTTCGGATGCGGATCCAACAGAAAGAACGCGAGCTTCTCGGCACTGAAATCCGGTTTGTTTGCTATCGCTGCGAAGGGCGGAACGTCGGCACTCGCCTGTTTTTGTCCGCTGTCTACTACGTGACAGGAAGCGCACCAGCGCTTTGCGAGCTCTGCACCGCGATCTGCATCGGCGGCCATCGCCGGTGAGAGGAACAGACCGAGCATGCCGGCAACAACAAGCACATATTGACCCGAACTCATTCGCCTGGGGTGGATCTTTCCGATCTGGATCGATGCATGACGCAGTCCCCTCATTCGAACACCTTTCTTAGCCAGCCAGCAGCATTGGGCTTGTTAATAGCAACATCAATGGATCGGTACATATGGTTCGGCATCTCGTCCGCCCCTTCTATATCGTCCCAGGCAGGGCATGGCGACGGCCATGAAGCACCGACCAGCACTATCTTGACTCACCGGAGTTCCTGTTGGTGAAGTGCCTGTCAGGGCGCGCACCGCCTCTCCCCAAGCGCCGGACAGTGCAGGAGCGCTGCCGGGAGCGCGCGGAATCAGGCCCTGTAACGGAAACGCACCATGCTGATTCCCATCGCCGACGTGCCGCGCTGGTATGCCGAGCGCAAGCCAAAGGACACGGTTGCGGTCAGCCATGGCACGGACACGCTGACCTGGGAACAGCTCGAACGCGGCGCCAACGCCCGCGCCCGTGCGTTCATGGCAAAGGGCGTCAAGCCGGGCGATTTCGTCGCCATCGGGCTTCCCAATGGCAATACCTTTTTCGAGACCACCTTCGCGGTGTGGAAATGCGGCGCGACCCCGACGTCGCTGTCATGGCGGCTGCCGCGCGGCGAGGCCGCCGCGGTGCTGGAGATTCTCAAACCCGCGCTGGTGGTCGGGGGCGAAGCCGACTGGAATGCGCCAAACTCGCTGCCGTCCGATTTCGCGCCCGAGGGCATGTCCGACGAACCGCTCGACAGCCCGGTGGCGCGCTACTGGAAGGCGATGACCTCAGGCGGCTCGACCGGACGGCCCAAGGTGATCCTCGATCATCAGCCGGCGGCGATCGATCCGGCGGCAGAACGGGCGCTCGGAATCCCGAAAGGCGTGTCCTTGCTCAATCCCGGTCCGCTCTATCACAACGCCCCCTTCATTGTGTCACACACTGCCCTATTCGCCGGCGGAAGCGTTACCGGCATGGTGAAGTTCGATGCCGGGGAAACACTGCGCCTGATCGCGGCCAACCGGGTGCAGTGGGTCAACTTCGTGCCGACCATGATGCATCGGATCTGGGCGCTGCCCGAGGAGGTTCGCAACGCCCATGATTTGTCGAGCCTGCAGGTGGTGTTTCACATGGCAGCGCCAATGCCGCCATGGCTCAAGGAAAGATGGATCGAGTGGCTCGGGCCGGAGCGAATCTTCGAACTCTATGGCGGCACCGAGGCGCAGGGTGCAACCATCATTTCCGGTGTCGAATGGCTGGCGCACAAGGGCTCGGTCGGCAAGATCGCCGAAACCTCGCGCTTGCGCATCATCGGCGAGGACGGCAACGACGTCGCACCAGGCGAGACCGGCGAAATATATTTCCTGCCCAATGACGGTCCCGGCAGCACCTATCACTATCTCGGCGCCGAGCCGAAGCGCCGTCCCGACGGCTGGGAATCGCTCGGCGACATCGGCCGGCTCGATGCCGAGGGTTACCTCTATCTCGGCGACCGGCTCGCCGACATGATCCTGCGCGGAGGCGCCAACATCTATCCGGCCGAAGTGGAGGCCGCGGTGACGGCGCATCCCGACGTGCGCTCCTGCATCGTCGTCGGCCTGCCCGATCCCGAACTCGGACAACGGATTCACGCCATCCTCGAACTGGTCGAGACGACCGACGCCAGCAAGGTCATCGACGGCATGGCCGGCTTTCTGGCCGATCTGCTCAGCCGCACCAAGCACCCGGAAAGTTATGAAATCGTCAGCATCAGCCCGCGCGACGATTCCGGAAAAGTCCGCCGCACCCTGTTGCGCGACGAGCGTGCAAGCTGGCTGAAAGAAGGCCGCGACTTCCGGATCGTGCCGCTGCGCGCACCGCGTTGAGCGGGCACTCCGCACGTGACCGGAGGCGAAGCGAAGTTCCAAATCGAGACATCCTGAGGTAGGATGGCGTTGATGATCGCCATCGACGGTTTGGCGCGTCGGGCGATGCCGCGCGAGGTCAGGATGTCGTTTCGCAAGGATAATGACGCCTACGATGCCTGGCTGGCGACGCAATGCGACGTCGTGAAGAAGGACATCACCACCAAGCACCACCGGATGAAGAAGAACGCCTTTATCTTCCTGCGCGCGACCTATTTCCGCTGGGCCAGGACGATCCCGGCGCTGTGTCCGGATCTGATGGATGCCCCGCAGGTGCTTGGCGTCGGCGATATGCACCTGGAAAATTTCGGCACCTGGCGCGACGCCGACGGCCGGCTGGTCTGGGGCGTCAATGATTTCGATGAAGCCGCCGTCATGCCGTATCCGCTCGATCTGGTCCGCCTCGCCGCCAGCATCCGGCTGGCGCCGAAACTCGATGTCAGCAATGCGGCGGCAGCCGCAGCCCTGCTCAAGGGCTATCGCGAGGGCCTCGACCAGCCGCAGCCGGCGCTGTTGCACGAAGGCGGGACCCGGCTGCGTCCTTACGCCGAACGCCCCGACGACAGGCCGGAGAAGTTCTGGAAGGAAGTCGCTGCATATCCGAAGGTCAAGCCGCCGCCGCAGGTCGCCCGCCGGTGGATCGCGAGCCTGCCGAAGGACGTCGAAAGCGTTCGCTTCTGCTCGCGCGTGGCGGGCGGCGGCAGCCTCGGACGGCCGCGCTATGTCGCGGTCGCATTCTGGCGCGGCGGACATATCCTGCGCGAAGCCAAGGCGCTGGTGCCGTCGGCCTGGAGCTGGGCTCATGGTGACAAATCTCGCACTTCACATTTTCTTGAAATCGCCAACGGCCTTTACCGGGCGCCGGATCCATTTCTCGATGTCCACCACAAGTTCATCTTCCGGCGCCTTGCCGCCGACTCCCGAAAAATCGAGCTTGGCGCCGACGCCGGCGCAAAGCTGAAGGCCGAGTTGTTCCGGGCGATGGGATTCGACCTCGCATCGATCCATGCCGCGGGATCGCCCGGCGCCGCGGCCTTGCGGGCCGACCTGAAAAGGCGCCCAAGCGGCTGGCTCAACGCCGCCGCGAAGGCCACGGTGGCGGCGGTCAAGCGCGACTACGAGGAATGGCGTGATTGACCGGAGCGATCAGCCGCAGCCGCCGCTCGTGTCCCGATATTATCGGGTAACGGCCATGCATCATGCGCGATCCTGAAGCCGGCTGCGTTCGCAATCCGCCAACAATCCCGTCACGACTCTTTCAACAGCGGCGTTTGCGACATAAGATCGTCACCGGTTACGTGCGCGGAAAGTTGGCCAGGAGAACTCCATGCCCTCATTGACTGAATGGAAAGTGCCGCCAGTGAACCAGCCCCGCCCCGGCGACTACAGCTTCGATCTCGATCGCGCGCTGGCGGCGGTGGTCGGCCTGCATTCGATCATCCCGGCCGACGCCTTCAGCGCGGACACCCTGGGCACCGAGCGCGCCGGCAATGGCGTGTTGATCGACGACGGACTGGTGCTGACCATCGGCTATCTGATCACCGAGGCCGAAACAGTGTGGCTGCATCTGGGCGACGGCCGCGTGGTGGAGGGCCATGCGCTCGGTTTCGATTTCGAAACCGGCTTTGGCCTGGTGCAGGCGCTCGGCCGCATCGAGCTCGATCCGCTGCCGCTCGGCTCTTCCGCGGCGGCCGCGGTCGGCGACCGCGTCGTCGTCGGCGGCGCCGGCGGACGCACGCGGTCGGTCGCCAGCCACATCGTGGCCAAGCAGGAATTCGCCGGATACTGGGAATATCTGCTGGACGAGGCCATCTTCAGCTATCCCGCGCATCCCAACTGGGGCGGCACCGCACTGATCTCGACCCGTGGCGAGCTGATCGGCATCGGCTCGCTGCAGCTCGAACGCGAACGCGATGGCCGCGCCGAGCATGTCAACATGATCGTGCCAATCGACCTGCTCAAGCCGGTGCTCGACGACATCAGGAAATTCGGCCGCGTCAACAAGCCGGCGCGGCCCTGGCTCGGGATGTACACCCACGAGATCGAGAACAGGGTCGTGGTGGTCGGCATCGCCGGCAAGGGACCGGCGGCGCGCGCCGAACTCAAGGCCGGCGACGTCATCCTCGCCGTCAAAGGCGAAAAGATCACAAGTCAAATCGGCTTCTACCGGAAACTCTGGTCGCTCGGCGCCGCCGGCGTCGACGTGCCGCTGACCGTCTACCATGAGGGCGTCACCTTCGACGTGGTGCTGACCTCGACCGATCGTGCAAAACTGCTGAAGGCGCCGCAGCTGCATTGAACGCAAGGACGGGCGCGATGAGCGAGGCGGTGGTGGACGACATCGTGGCCGTGCTGCCGCCATTGCTGCAATCGCTCGAGGCGCTATCCTTCATCGCGCGCCACCTCAACCCGCCGGATTTCGGACGCGTGATGGAAGCCGCTGGCGCGCCGGATCAGGCGTTGCAGGCCGTCCTTGCGCGACTTGCGGAGTGGCCGGAGGAATTCGCGCATTTGCGCGCGCCGCTGCAGACCGCGAGCGCCGCGGCGCTGGCGGCGTTCGAGGGATTGCGCGCCGTGCAACGTGGCGACGGCGACCTGATGACGGTGTTTCGCGCGTTGCGCCACGCCCCGCGCGCGCAGGAGGCGTTGTATCCGCTGGCCGCGAGACTGCCGCCAGTTTCCAATTTCTTCCTCGATCCGCCGTTGCGCGACGACGCCGGCCTGCTGGCGGGGCTGGCGCAGCCGGCACCGGAAAACACCGGCATCCATCACGACCACAACGAGCCCGGCAGCCGCGGCGGCTACTCGTTCTACGTTCCCGAATATTACACGCCCGACCGCGTCTGGCCGCTGGTGATGGCGCTGCATGGCGGCAGCGGCAATGGCCGCGGTTTTCTGTGGAGCTGGCTGCGCGATGCGCGCAGCCATGGCGCGATCCTGGTCGCGCCGACCGCGACCGGCGACACCTCAAGTAGCGAGAGTACTTCAAGTAACAAGAGCACCTGGGCCCTGATGGGGGACGACACCGACTCCCCCAACCTCGCCCGCATCCTCGCTTCCGTGCAGGCGCGCTGGAACATCGACCCGACAAAACTGCTGCTGACCGGGATGAGCGACGGCGGCACCTTCTGTTACGTCAGCGGGCTCGAGAGCGCCTCGCCCTTCACTCACCTCGCGCCGGTCTCCGCCACCTTCCATCCGCTGATGGCGGAGCTGGCCGATGCCGAACGATTGCGCGGCCTGCCGGTCTATCTCGTGCACGGCAAGCTCGACTGGATGTTTCCGGTGCAGGTGGCGCGGCAGACGCGCGATTTGCTGTCGGCGGCAGGCGCCGATGTCACCTACCGCGAGCTCGACGATCTCAGTCATACCTATCCGCGCGAAATCAACGCGGAGATACTGAAATGGCTGGATGGCGAGTCGTGATTGGCCGTCTGCCGCAGGTATCCCGTGATCCTGGCTCGGGACGGTTCGCGC
>NZ_JAUSLT010000127.1 GCF_030646015.1 Bradyrhizobium sp. | reverse complement strand
CTGGTGCTGGCGGCGCAGTTTGAAAGCCTGCGCGATCCCCTGGTGATCCTGATCAGCGTCCCGATGGCGATCTCGGGTGCGTTGATTCCGCTGTTCTTCGGGCTCGCGACCATCAACATCTATACCCAGGTCGGGTTGCTGACCCTGATCGGACTGATCAGCAAGCACGGCATCCTGATGGTAGAGTTCGCCAACGAGCTGCAGCTCAAGGAAGGGCTCGACAAGCGCTCGGCGATCGAGATGGCGGCGCGGGTCCGGCTTCGTCCGATCCTGATGACGACAGCGGCGATGGTGACGGGCTTGCTGCCGCTGCTGATGGCAACGGGCGCCGGTGCTGCGAGCCGGTTCTCGATCGGCCTTGTCGTGGTGTCCGGCATGATGATCGGCACGCTGTTCACGCTGTTCGTGCTGCCCGCGGTCTATGTGGCGATTGCCACCAACCATCGCGCCAATGCCGAATCCCAGCGTACCCGGGAGATCGAGGATTTCGATCTGGGCCTGAAGACGCTGAAGACCAGCTGAGCCTGGATAAATATCTCTCGAGCGACAGCGGATTCAACCCCGCTGTCGCTTTCATTTTGCCCTGTGCTATCCTGCCCGTGCGGACGGACGACAATGGCGTCCGCATGAAGCATCAAGAAAAGCACCCAGGGGGCACCAGACATGACGCAAGAGTTTCCGGCCGGCAATTACAGCTTCATTCCGGCGGTGTTTCAGTATTCCAGCGGTGCTGCGGCCAGCCCCGGCTATGAGATCGAGCGGGTGCGCTTCGACAAGATGCCGCCTTTGGCCGAAGGTTTTGCGCTGATCAAGCAATACATCGAGGATGCGGGACGGCCGCTGACCTCGTTCTGCGCCTGCGAACTGCGCTCGCCGGCGGCGTTCACCGAGGACGGGTTCCTCAAGTTCAACCAGCACTACGTCAAGACGCTGGCGGAGTGGGGCCTGTTCGACGGCTCGACCAATCCGGTGGCGCGCAGCAATGTCTGTCCGGAGATCGATCCGCCGGCGGAGCCGTCATTTTTCGCCTTCTCGTTCACGCGCCCGAGCGGCAACCCCAGCCCGAGTTTCGTCATCGCCGGCGGCGCCGAATCCCGCGATGGACCCGGCACCTATCCCGAGCGCACCGTGCGCTACCGCGACGTCAGCCCGGACGGATTGAAGGAAAAGGTCCGCTTCACCGTCGCCTCGATGGAAAGCCGCCTCGGCGCCTTCGGGTTCGGCTGGAAGAACACCACGGCGGCGCAGGCCTATACCGTGCACGACTTTCACCCGGTCATCGCGGATGAGCTGGTTCGCCGCGGCGTCATGCGGTCCGGCCTGATCTGGCATTTCGCCCGTCCGCCGGTGATCGACCTCGAATACGAGATGGATTGCAGACGGGTGCTGCGCGAGACGGTGATTTAGGCGCGTCGCGTTTCTTCCCTCCCCCGCAAGAGCGGGAGAGGGGGCGCAGCGTGCTCGGGTCGACGCCGAGTTCTATCGTCCGGCCGCATAGCCCTGCATGCCCCTTGGATTGGCGGCGGCGCGGCGGCGGCGGCCGAGTTTGGAGGCCGCGGTGAGGCGGCCCTCCGACCAGTCGGGCCCGGTCTCGACGATATGGCCGCGGCTCTTCAGGGTATCGACGGTCGCCTTGGGCACGCGGTTCTCGACCACCAGCACGCCAGGCCGCGAGGTGCGCGGCCAGAATGAAATCGGGAAATGCTCGGAGTGCCACGCCGGCGCGTCGATCGCTTCCTGCAGGTTCATGCCCGCGTGGACGTGCCGCAGGAAGAATTGCGTGGTCCACTGATCCTGCTGGTCTCCGCCGGGCGAACCCCAGGCCATGTAGGGCTCGCCGTCGCGCAGGCACAT
>NZ_JAUSLT010000124.1 GCF_030646015.1 Bradyrhizobium sp. | reverse complement strand
CCGTGGCTGAGCATCGCGCCCTTCGGCAGGCCGGTGGTGCCGCCGGTATATTGCAGCAACGCCATATCGTCGGCCGAGAGTGCCGGCCATGCCGAAGGTTTGGCGGCGCCGGCGGTGAATTTTTTGAAGGTAACGATCGCGGGGTTGTCCGGGATCGGCGTATGCGGATTGCCGACCGTGCCCCAGTCGTCGTCCTGGCAGACGATCAGCCGGTCGACCAGGCCTTTTTCCAGAAACTTCAGCGCCGTCGGCAACAGCGTCGCGAGATCGCTGGTGACCAGCACCCGCGCGCCGCTATCGCGGAGCTTGTGCGACAGCGCGATGGCGCCGTCGAGCGGGGAAAGATGCACGATGCGGGCGCCGGCCTTCAGCGCGCCGAAAAAATTGACCGGATGATCCGGCGAATTGCCGAGGAACAGCGCCACCGAATGGTTCTTGCCGCAGCCGGCGCGCAGGAACGCAGCAGCCGCGACCTCGACCATCGCTTCCAGTTCGGCGTAGCTGATCGGCCGATCGCGGAATTCGATCGCCGGCCGCGATCCGTATTCAGCGGCTGCCGCCGACAACAGATCGGGCAGCGGGCCGCGCGGAAGCGGATCGTCCCAGCGGACGCCTTCCGGATAATATTGCTCGCCGGGGTGGGTCATGCTTACTTTCAGCAAAGCGTAACGAAGACACCGTCATTCCGGGGCGCTCGCGCACAGCGAGCGAACCCGGAATCTCGAGATTCCGGGTTCGCGCTGCGCGCGCCCCGGAATGACGAGTGGTAAGCGCAGGGGCCCATCAAGCCGCCTTCGCGGACTGCGCCAGCGACGCAAAGGTCTTGCCTTCGGCGGCAAGGCGCTTGAGCAGCGGTGACGGCTCCAGCGAGGGATCGTTGGTCTCCTTGGCGTAGTAGGACAGCCGGTCGGCGATGTGCTTGAGGCCGACCTGGTCGGCATAGAACATCGGGCCGCCGCGATAGACCGGCCAGCCATAGCCGTAGAGCCAGATCACGTCGATATCGCTCGGACGCGCCGCGATGTTCTCCTCGAGGATTCGCGCGCCCTCGTTGATCATCGGATACATCATGCGCTCGAGGATCTCGTCGTCGCTGACCACGCGCTTCTTGCGGCCGAGCCGCTGCAGGGTCTCGTCGATCAGCTTTTCCACCTCGGGATCGGGCAGCGCCGCGCGCGATCCCGCTTCATACTTGTAATAGCCCTTGCCGGTCTTCTGGCCGAAGCGGCCGGCTTCGCATAGCGCGTCGGCGATTTCCGACTTGATGCCGCGGTCCTTGCGCGAGCGCCAGCCGATATCGAGGCCGGCGAGATCGCCCATCGCGAACGGGCCCATCGGCATGCCGAATTTCGTCACGACCGCATCGACCTGCTGTGGCAGCGCGCCCTCGAACAGCAGTTTTTCGGCCTGCTTGCCGCGCTGTGCCAGCATGCGGTTGCCGACAAAACCGTCGCAAACGCCGACCACGGCCGGAACTTTTGCGATTTTGCGGGCGACCGCGACCGCGGTGGTCAGCGCATCGGGTGCGGTCTTGTCGGCGCGCACGATCTCGCACAGCTTCAACACATTGGCCGGCGCGACGAAGTGCATGACGAGCACGTCCTGCGGACGTTTTGGAACCTTCGCGATTTCTTCGATGTTGAGATAGGAGGTGTTGGACGCCAGCACCGCGCCGGGTTTGGCGAACTTGTCGAGCGCCTCGAACACTTCCTTCTTGATCGCCATGGTCTCGAACACGGCCTCGATGATCAGGTCAGCATCCCTCACGTTCTCGAGCCCGACCTTGCCGGTGATCAGGCCCATGCGCTTGGCGGGAGCGTCGGCGGGAATGCCGCCGCGCGCCGCCGTCGCCTCGTAATTCTTCTGCATCACGCCCATGCCGCGCTTGAGCTGTTCTTCGCCCGTCTCGATCAGCGTCACCGGAATACCGGCATTGGCGAACGACATCGCGATACCGCCGCCCATGGTGCCGGCGCCGATGATGGCGACGCGTTCGACATTGCGCGGTTTTGTTCCCTCGGGCACGCCGGCCACCTTGGCCGCTTCGCGCTCCGAAAAGAAAGCATAGCGCTGCGCCTTCGACTGGTCGCTGGCTACCAGCTTGAGAAAACCCTCGCGCTCCTTCTTCAGGCCTTCGTCGAACGGCAGGTCGATGGCGGCACCGACCGCGTCGGCGGCGGCGAACGGCGCTTCCAGCCCGCGCGCCTTCTTGGTCAGGGCGGCGACCGCGTTGGTGAAGATCGAGCGGTCGGCCCTGGCGGCGGCGAGCTTGCTGTCGTCGTCGCGCAGCTTGCGCAGCGGACGCTTCTCCGCCAGCACCTTGCGCGCAAAGCTCTCGCCGCCCGATGCCGGACCTTCGACGACTTCCTCGATCAGGCCGTGCTTCAGCGCGTCAGCGGCGCTGATCGGATCACCGCCGACGATCATCTTGACCGCGAGCTCCGGACCGACCGCGCGCGGCAGCCGCTGGGTACCGCCGGCACCGGGCAGCAGGCCGAGCTTCACTTCGGGCAGGCCGAGCCGCGCGTCCTTGGTGGCGACGCGGAAATGGCAGGCGAGCGCGACCTCGAGGCCGCCGCCCAGCGCGGTGCCGTGAATCGCGGCAATGATCGGCTTCGGCGAGTTCTCCATCACGACTAGCACTTCAGCCAGGCCGGGCGGCTTCGGCGGCTTGCCGAATTCGGTGATGTCGGCGCCGGCGATGAAGGTGCGGCCGGCGCAGGTCAGCACGATCGCCTGCACTTCGGGATCGGCGATGGCGCTCTTGATGCAGTCGAAAATACCGCCGCGCACGGCGGCGCTCAACGCATTGACCGGAGGACTGTTGACGGTGACGATGGCGATGACGTCACGACGCTCGAGCTTGACCACTTCGTTCACGAGACTCTCCCTGGGCATTTCTTCGATTTCTTCTTGGATTACTTCTTAACTTGCGTTGAGTGGCTACGACAACCCGGCGACTTGCGTTGAGTAGCTATTTTCGCTGATTTCGCACTGCGAAATTCAATTCCACACCTTGACATGGAGGGTTATTTTGAAGCACGTCCCTTGTCAACGAGGTCCGTCCAGCGGCAGGCAATGAAGCGTCCAGGCAAGAAAGTGGCGACCGATCGCAGCTTCGTCGTCGCGCTTTCCCGCGGCCTTGATGTGTTGCGCGCATTCCATCCCAACGACGGGCTTCTTGGCAATCAGGAGATCGCGGCCCGTACCAACTTGCCAAAGCCGACCATTTCACGGCTGACCTACACCTTGACCAAGCTGGGCTACCTTACATCCGTTCCGCGGTTCGAGAAGTATCAGCTGGCGCCTTCAGCCATGGCGCTGGGGTATGCCGCCCTTGCAAATCTCGGCGTTCGGCATTTGTCCGAACCCTTCCGCGAGGAACTGATGCGCGAGACCGGCGGCGCGGTTGCCGTCGGCGGTCGCGACCGCACCAGCATGATCTACTTCGGCCAGAGTCGTGGTCAAACAATAGGCGTTCAACTGGACGTCGGTTCGCGAGTCCCGATTGCAACCACCGCGATGGGACGCGCCTATCTCTGGGCGCTGCCGCCCGACGAACGCGCCGTGCTGTTGCGCGAACTGCGCGAGCACTATGGCAGCCGCTGGTCCCGGATGCGCGATGGCATCGAACGCGCAGGCGAAACGATCGAGAAACTTGGTTTCGCGATCTCGGCCGGCGAGTGGCACGACGACATCCACGCCGTCGGCGTCAGCCTGAAGCTGAATGACGGAACCGGTCCTTACGCATTCAATTGCGGCGCGCCCGCATTCCGCTTCACGGAAGATCGTCTGCGCAACGACATTGGACCTCGCCTCGTGGCGATGGTAAGGAACATCGAAGCGGCGCTCGGCGGAGCGGCGCCGCAATCAAAAAATGAAAACAAGAAGTTGAAAGCAGGAGGGAGAGTTGCACGTGTGGTCGAGGGGATCAGGTAGCCTTCATCGAGGTGACCAGCGAAAAGGTCATTCCAGCCCGAAGAATAATCCGGGCTGCAACCGATGATGCAGGCACAGCTCGCGCAGGGACAAAGCCCCCTGCTTGCGGTTCGCGACGTCAGCGTCGTGTTCGGCGGCATCATTGCGTTGAATGGCGTGTCGTTCGACATGCATAAGGGCGCAATCCTCGGCCTGATCGGACCGAACGGCGCCGGCAAGACAACGCTCTTCAACTGCCTCTCCAGGCTCTATCAGCCGAGCACCGGCGACATCCTGATGGAGGGCCAGAGCATCCTGACGCGCCCGCCGCACAAGATTGCCGAGATCGGCATCGGCCGCACCTTCCAGAACGTCGCGCTGTTCCCCAACCTGACGGTGCTCGACAATGTCAGGGTCGGCACCCACGCCCGCACCAACAGCGACATCATCTCGGACTCGCTGAGACTGGGCTGGGTCCGCCGCGGCGAGGCCGAGCTCAACAAGAAGGTCCACGAGATCATCAGCTATCTCGACCTCGACGACGTCGCCCACACCGTGGTGTCCGGCCTGCCGTTCGGCACCCAGAAGCGCGTCGAGCTGGCGCGCGCGCTGGCGGCCGAGCCGAAGATCCTGCTGCTCGACGAGCCCGCCGGCGGCCTCAACCATGAGGAAGTGCACGTACTCGGCGACCTGATCCGCCGGATCCGCGACGACCGTCACATGACCATTCTGCTGGTCGAGCATCACATGGGCCTCGTGATGTCGATCGCCGACCACGTGGTCGCGCTGAATTTCGGCCGCAAGCTCGCCGAGGGCACGCCTGCCCAGGTGCAGTCCGACCCGGATGTCATCAAAGCCTATCTGGGGAGCAAGGACCAATGACCGCGATGCTCAATATCAAGGATTTGCGGGCTTACTACGGTCAGGTCCAGGCGCTTCACGGCCTCGAATTCGGTCTCAATGAAGGCAGCCTGACCACCCTGCTCGGCGCCAACGGCGCCGGCAAGACCACCACGCTGCGCGCGATCTGCAACATGGTGCGCTCGACCGGCTCGATCGAGTTCGACGGCGCCTCCCTGACCGGCCGCTCGACCGAGAACATCGTCCGGCTCGGCATCGCCCATGTGCCGCAGGGCCGCGGCACCTTCACCACCATGACGGTGGAGGAGAACCTGCAGCTCGGCGCCATCACCCGCAAGGACACGGCCGGCGTCACCTCCGACATCGAGCGCATGTACGATCACTTTCCGGTCCTCAAGGAGCGGCACACCCAGCAGGCCGGCACCCTGTCGGGCGGCGAACAGCAGATGCTGGCGGTCGCCCGCGCGCTGATGCTGCGTCCGCGGCTGATGCTGCTGGATGAGCCGTCGTTCGGCCTGGCCCCGCTGATCGTGCGCGATCTGTTCAAGATCCTCGGCAAGATCAACCGCGAGGACAAGGTCACCATCCTGGTGGTGGAGCAG
>NZ_JAUSLT010000116.1 GCF_030646015.1 Bradyrhizobium sp. | reverse complement strand
TAACATGCCCCTGGTCTTCACTCTTGCATTCCGAAATCTGTTTCATGACCGGCTTCGCTTCATTGCGACGGTGATCGGGATCGTGTTCTCCATCGTTCTGGTCACCGTTCAGATGGGCCTGTATCTGGGCTTCGGCCGGATGGTGACGACGATGATCGATCATGCGTCCGCCGATCTGTGGATCATGCCGCAGGGGACCAAGTGCTTCGAGGACCCCTCGCTGCTGGACACGCGTGAGCGCTATCGCGCGCTTGCAGTCAACGGCGTGGCGGATGCGATTCCGGTCGTGATCGGATTTGCAGATTGGCGAATGCCGAGCGGTGCGACGACTCCCGTTTTCGTCATCGGTTCGGATCTGCGGGCCGGCGGCCTGCAGCCCTGGAACCTGGTGGAAGGCCGGATTGAGGCGCTGTCGACGCCGAAGGCGGTCGCGGTCGACCGGTCCTATTTCGACCGGCTCGGAATCTCGGGGATAGGGGCGACCGCCGAAATCCGCCAGCAACTGGTGCGGGTGGCAGTCGTCACCAACGGCATCCGTTCATTCACCACGACGCCGTTCGTTTTCATGGACATCGACCGGGCGCGGGCCCACACCGGAGTTTCCTCCGGCAAGGCCACCTTTTTTCTGGTTCGCCTGAGCCCCAATGCCGACAGGGCCGCCGTCCGCCGCCAGCTGTTGTTGAACATCTCCGATGTCGAGGTGCTGACGCCGGCCGAGTTTCGCGAGCGCAGCCGCACCTTCTGGCTGTTCAGCACCGGCGCCGGTGCCGCGCTGTTCGCCGGGGCATTGCTCGGCGTGATCGTTGGCACCGTCATTGTCGCCCAGACGCTCTATTCGAGCACGAAAGAGCATTTGACCGAGTTCGCCACCCTGCGCGCGATCGGCTCGTCCCGGCGCTATATCTACGCGGTGATCGTCTGCCAGGCGCTCCTCAATGCCATCATCGGTTTCTCTATCGCCGCGCTTATCGGCGAGACCATCGTGAAACTGACCGCCGCGACGGCCTTGCCGATCGTCATTACGCCGGAACTGATGATCGGGCTTTTTCTGCTGACCGTCGTGATGTGCATCGGATCGGCGATGGCCGCGATCGTACAGGTCACCCGGATCGATCCTGCCATAGTGTTCTCGCGATGACTGCTCCCTTGCTCGAGGCTACGAATGTGGCGAAGGTCCTTGGCAGCGGCGCCGCGAAGGTCGAGGCACTCAAGAACGTCAGCCTGACACTGAAAGGCGGCGAGCTGACGCTTCTGATGGGGCCTTCCGGCAGCGGCAAGACCACGCTGCTGTCGATTCTCGGATGCATGTTGACGCCGACGGCAGGGACCGTTCGTATCTGCGGGCATGCAACCGCCGGCGCCGACCCCGAGGACCTGGCGCTTCTCAGACGGGAGCATATCGGCTTTGTGTTCCAGTCCTTTCATCTGTTTCCGACGCTGTCCGCCACGGACAACGTCCGGCTGGCGCTGGATGTACGCGGCGAACGATCCAGAAGCGCAAAGGCCAAGTCACGCGAGGCCCTGGCGAGAGTCGGCCTGCCGCACAAGATAAAGGCGTTTCCGGGCGAACTCAGCGGCGGCGAACAGCAGCGCGTCGCGATCGCCCGTGCCATCGTCGGAAATCCGTCGATCATCCTGGCGGACGAGCCAACCGCCGCACTGGACGGCGAGAACGGCCAGGCGGTCATGAAGATCCTTACCACGATCGCCAGGGAACAGGGACGCGCGGTGCTGATCGTGACACATGACCCGCGTCTGCTGCCATTCGCTGATCGCGTCGTCCACATCGAAGACGGACGGATCGTCCGCGAGGAGCGCAGTGGCGCCGAACCGCAATGATTATCCAGAGTACCACCGAGGAGGAATAGCCATGTCGAAACCCCGCATAGTCCTGGTTGCGATCTCGGGTCTGGTCATCGCCACCGGAGTCCTGACGACAGCCCGCGGCGTCATGGCCGCTGCACCGGAGGACAAGCAATGGCAGGCCGTTGCGCCCGGTCGCGTCGAGGCCTGCTCCGGTCAGATCAAGCTCGCGACTGCCGTCATGGGGGTCGTCGACAAAGTGCTGGTGAAGGCCAACGACAAGGTGTTTGCCGGCGAACCGCTGATCCATCTCGCTGACGGTGAATTCGCCGCGCGGCTGGCTGCGGCGGAAACGCAAGTCGCCCTGCGCAAGCGCGCACGGGATGAACGGTCGGTGACGGGCAGCGCGAACGCGCGACGCAAGGCCAGGGATGCCGTGGCCGATGCCGAACAGTCGGTGTATGCCGTGCGCGCCATCGTCGACCGGGTTGCTGCCGAATTGCGGGCCAAAAGCGGGGCGGACGACGGCCTGACCAAGGCCCGTTCGGCACTGGCGCGGGCCGAGGCCGAACTGACCAAGCGCCAGGAGGAGCTTCGAGAACTCGAGGAAGACAGCCCCTTGCCCACCACGCTGGAGGGCCAGCTCAGTATCGCCCGATCGGAATACGCTGTGGCGCGATCCGCCCTCGATAAATTGACGGTGCGCGCGCCGATCGACGGCACCGTGCTCCAGGTCAATGTGCGGGCGGGCGAGCTGGTTTCCCCCAGTCCACCTCAACCGCTATTGCAGCTCGCCGATCTCTCGGCCCTGTGCGTGCGTGCGGAACTGGACGAACGCGACATCGGATCCGTCAAGGTGAAGCAAACGGTGACGGTGCGGGCCGCGGCGTTTCCCGGTCGCGACTTCGAGGGAATCGTCTCGTCGATCGCCCCGCTCGTCGAGCCAGGCCGGCTGGAGCCGCCGGGATCGCGCAATCAGACCGACGTTGATGTGGTGCAAGTCATGATCGAATTGACGGGATCGGGAGAGCTCACGACCGGAATGAAGGCCGATGTCTACTTCCGCTTCGGAAAAATTGTTGACCGCTAGGCGCTGGCCACCGCGCGCACGCCCGCCGAAAATCAAGGGAGACATCCGTAGCTTCGGCCTCGGGCAAATCATCGCGGCGACGACGGCCCCTCGCCCTGGAGGCGGGCAAGGATCGCAATCAGGTCCTCTTGCCTGAAGGGTTTTTTCAGCATCGGCCGGTCGGCATAGCCATCGCGCAAATCGTGACCGGTGTTTCCGGTCACGTAGAAAAAAGCTACGCCGCGCGCGGCAAGCGCCTCCGCCACCGGATGGCTATCGCTGCCGTTCAAATTCATATCCAGCATGGCGACGTCGAAGGTTTGCGCGGCAATCAGGGCGAGGGCCTCGTCGACCGTCGCCGCAGAGCTGAGCGACTTGCATCCAAGGTCGGCCAGCATGTCTTCGATCATCATAACGAGCAGCATTTCATCCTCGACAACGAGAACCCGCCGGCCGGAAAGCAGTCTATCCATCACGGGCAGCTCCGGGCACCGGGATGCTCATCGTGCAGACAAGGCCGTCCGGCCGGTAGTCGAGATGCGCGTTTCCTGCCAGCTCATGGGCCAGACCACGCTCGATCACCCGCGATCCGAACCCCTTGTGTGCGGGCGGCGTGACCATGGGACCGTCTTTCTCCTGCCATTTCAGGACCAGCCGCCCGCCAGCCGGCGTCGTCTCGGTGGTCCACTCGATCAGGACTGATCCCGCCGCGTTGGCCAAGGCACCGTATTTCACGGCGTTCGTTGCGAGCTCGTTGAACGCAATGCCGAGGGCCAGCGCGGCCTTTGGCGGGAAACGGATGTTCTCGCCCGTGATCGCAATCCGATCCGTCCGGCCGCCCGAGGCCACGAATGGTTCCACGGCATCGTGAACGATATCGTACAGCCCGGCACTTTCCCATTTTTCGCGGGTCAGCAGGTCGTGCGACCGCGACAGCGCAAACAGACGGGACTCGATGGAGTCCCGGATGGTCCCGGGATCGGAGGAGGTTCGCAACGTCTGGCGGACAATCGACTGCACCGTCGAAAGGGTGTTCTTGACGCGATGGTTCAGTTCGTCGATCAACATCCTCAGCTGGACTTCATTCTCCTTTTGTCTGCTGAGATCGACCAGCGAGGCAAAATACTGAACGATGTCGTCGTCCTCGTCGCGAACCGGGCTGATGAAGACCACGGCCCAGAATTCGCTTCCATCCTTGCGGCGATAAAGAACTTCTGCCCCGCCATTCGACGCCCCCTCGAATTCGGTCTTGATCCGCGCCAGCGCCTCGGCGTCAGCGCTGTGGGCCAACAGAAAATTGAAGCTCTTGCCGAGAACCTCTTCGCGGCGGTAGCCGGTTAGGGAGAGAAAGCTGTCATTGGCAAAGATGATCGGATTGTCGGGTTCCGTCGCATCGGTAAACACCATCGCCATTCGGGTCGTTTCGGCGGCAACGACAAACGGACCGAGGTCCTTCCGAAAGCCTTCGACTTCGGCCTCGGCGCCTTTCTGATGGTCAGACCTGGTTGTTATTTCCGACATGCCACCAATCGATCCGATTGCTGACAGACGCTATCATGACCACGTCGTCCCGAAACCAAACGCAACAGCTGACGGCGGTCGGCAGGCTTCGCCCCTGCGACACGCAGGGGCGACACTTGCTCAATCAACCATTGCCCGCCATCAGGGGCAAGGATGCCGATAACCGTCGTAGCCGAGATAGGTCCCGGAATACGGGTCATAGGACCTGTAGCGCTGCGCACAATAAGCCACGGCGCCGCCGCCGACATAGGGCGGCGGTGCGACGACGTAGGCCGGACCGTAATAGCCGGGATATCCATAGTAGCCGGGGTGCCCGTAATAGCCGTAGGGCTGCGTGGCGCCGATGATCGCCCCGCCGATCAGCGCGCCAGCGATCCCAAGACCAATGGCAGGGCCATAGCCGCGACGATATCTCACCGTCTCCACCGAAGGCTCCACCGTGTTTTGCAGCATCCGCGACGATCCGATCGGCGCCGCTGCCGCAGGCGCGACGGTCCAAAGTGTCGCGACTGCCAGCGCGGCAAGAAGAACGCCAGACGATTTCTTCATTTCTACAAACTCCCGGGAATTGGCCAGGGGAAAGCCCTGATTGAACCATTGTCAGACGGCAGCAGCCCGGTGGTATTGACTTAGCTCAACAACCCCGTGAGCCGTGTCCGCCTGCAGCCTCAAACCGGCATCGAGCGATGCTTCGGGGGTCGGTTATCGCCCGCTTCGCCAGGGAACTTGCGGCCACTTCTTCGGAAGGCCGCTCGCGGGGCGGTGATGATCGCAAAGATGCGGAACCTGATCGGCCACGCCTGAGATCGACAATACCGGACAATACCGGACAGAACCGGCTGGAATTGCTTGATTGCGGCGGTAAACGGCCTCAATTGATCTGAGCGGTAGACGACATAGGGTGTTATAGTTGTGGATGCTTGAGATCGATCATCACGAAGACCAGCGCCAGTTCCACGGCGGCGCAACGCCGCCGCAGGACTTTCTCGCGGCGGAGAATGTCAGCCTTCGGCTTTTGCTGGCGCAGGCGGAAATCAACGCCCAGGAACTGCTCGATCAGGCCGGCATCGACGCCCGCGAACGCGCGGCGGCCGACAAGCTGCAGAAGCTGATCCTGGAAGAACTGCACCACCGCATCAAGAACACGCTGGCGACGGTCAGCGCCATTGCCTCGCAGAGCCTGCGCAACGTGGCGGGCGCCGAGCACGCGCAGCATGCCATCGAAGGCCGGCTGCTGGCGCTGGGACGGGCGCATGATTTGCTGCTGCAGGCGCGATGGAGCAGCGCCGATCTCGAAAAAATCGTGCGCGGCGCCACCGAAGCCTTCGACGATCCCGATGCGCCGAAATTCTCGATTGCGGGGCCGGATATCCGGATCGCCTCGGGTGCGGTGATTGCCATTGCCATGACGCTGAACGAGCTCTGCACCAACACCACCAAGTTCGGCGCCCTTTCGATCCCGACCGGCCGCGTCGACATTGCATGGACCGTCGACGAAGCGGCGCAGCGGCTGCGCCTGACCTGGACCGAAAAAAATGGGCCCGCGGTTCATCCGCCTGCCCGGCAGAGCTTCGGCACCCGCCTGATCGAGACCCTCGGCAGGCAACTCAGGGGCGATGTCAAATTGACCTATGAACCCTCCGGCTTCGTCTACGCGTTCGACGTGCCGCTGGCATCGGTGACGCCGGCAACCGCCGGATAGACTCGCGGAATACCCGTCAGGCAACAGCCGATTTTCGCGGTCGCGCGATGGCCTTTCGCAGTGCCTCGAATATTCTGATATCCGTGGACTGCGCGACATTGAACCGCAGATAGCTGGTTGCCGATTGCGACAGGCTGAACGCGTTGCCGGGGGCGAGGACGATGTTCTCCGCAAGAGCCTCCCTGGCCACATCAGCCGCATCGATACCGTCAGGCAGCCGGCTCCACAAGAACATGCCGGCCTGAGGTTCGAGCCACGGTTCGATGCCGAGAGATTTCAGCCTTGTGTTCACCTCGCCCATGGCGTGCGACAGGCGCAGCCGCAGCCCTTCGATGTGTTTCCGGTAGCTGCCATCCCGCAAGACATTGAGAACCAGTTCTGCGGCGAGGCGACCGCCACCGAAGGAGGTGGCGATCTTCAGGTCGATCAATCCCTCGATCCAGTCGGGGCGCGTGGCGATGAATCCGCAGCGGGCCGAAGCCGACAATGTCTTGGAGAAGCTGCCGATATGGATCACCCGATCGAGGCCGTCGAAGGCCGCCAGTCGCGGGGCCAATGTGTGCTCGAAATCAGCGAAAATATCGTCCTCGATAATGGTCAGGCCGAACGCTTCGGCCAGCTTCAATACCCGGTGCGCCGTCACCGGCGACAGCGTGGCCCCGGTCGGATTGTGGATGGCCGAGTTCGTGATGTAGAGCCGGGGCCTGTGCTGATCGAGCGCCTGCGCGAACAGCGCCATATCCGGCCCCGCCGGGGTATAGGGAACGCTGACGATGCGGGCGCGATGGGCGCGCAGCAGCGCATGGAAATTGAAATAGCAGGGATCGTCCACCAGCACGGTGTCTCCGGGCTCGAGCAGGAACCGGCATAACAGATCGATCGCCTGCGTCCCCGACTCCGTGAGGATGATCTGGTCCGGAGAAGCTTCGATGCCGCGATCGCCCATTCGCCGGGCGATCAGCTGGCGCAAAGCCGGCAATCCGAGCGGGGCGCCATAGTCGGCCAGAACAGGACCATTGGCGCGCGACAGGGTTCGAAGGGCGCGGCGCATGCCATCTTCCGGCAACCAGGACGGCGGCAGCCAGCCGCAACCTGGTTTCAGATCGGTATCCCCTGATGCCAGCGATTGGCGCGAGACCCAGAACGGATCGATCGCGCGATCCAGTTTCGGTCCGATCTCCGACAGCGCCAGAGGGGCCGCCTGGCTGGCGACGTAGAATCCGGACCCGGGGCGCGACTGGATCACCCCTTCGGCGACAAGCCGCTCATAGGCCTCGACCACCGTGGACGTCGACACCTGCATGGTGCCGGCAAAGGACCGGATCGACGGCAGTCTGTCGCCTGATGTCAGGCTGCGGCCGGCAATGCGCTGCCGTATCGCGGCCATGACGGCTGACAGGCGCGTCCCGCTCTTTGCTTCTTCGCTCATCCGTATTGTATCCGATACCATAACAGTTTCGCCAAACCGTAACGGACTGTCACTGGGATTTCCAGCCGCCACCATCGATAAGGGTCCATCACTGCGGAGTTTCAGATGGACCGAATGGCGAGCGGATGGATCAATGGATTCATCGGGATGGTGATCTTCAGCGGATCGCTTCCCGCCACCCGCGTGGCAGTGATCCAGTTCGACCCGGTGTTTCTGACGGTCGCGCGCGCCGCGATCGCCGGCGTGCTGGCGGTCGGCCTGCTGCTGGCGTTCCAGGAGAAGCGTCCCTCGCGCGGCGATCTCGTCTCGCTCGTGATCGTCGCCCTCGGCGTCGTGGTCGGCTTTCCCTTGCTGACGGCGCTGGCGCTCCAGCACATCACCTCGGCGCACTCCATCGTCTTCATCGGACTGCTGCCGCTGGCGACGGCGATCTTCGGCGTGCTGCGCGGCGGCGAGCGACCCAAACCCGCATTCTGGATTTTTTCCGCGCTCGGCAGCGCGTTGGTGGCCGGCTTCGCCCTGATGCAGGGGCTAACCGCTTCCGCGACCGGCGACGCCTTGATGCTGGCCGCCATCATCGTGTGCGGGCTCGGCTATGCCGAAGGCGCCAGGCTGTCGCGCACGCTCGGCGGCTGGCAGGTGATCTGCTGGGCGCTGGTGCTGTCGTTGCCGGTAATGATCGCGCTGCTGATTTTCTATATGCCGCCGAGCTTTTCCGGCATCGCGTGGCCGGCCTGGCTTGGCCTCGCCTATGTGTCGCTGTTCAGCATGCTGATCGGCTTTGTCTTCTGGTACCGCGGCCTTGCCCAGGGCGGCATCGCCGCCGTCGGCCAGTTGCAATTGCTGCAGCCATTCTTCGGCCTGGCGCTGGCGGCCACGCTGCTGCATGAACCCGTGACCTGGATGATGCTGGTCGTCACCCTCGCCGTCATCCTGTGCGTGGTGGGCGCGCGAAAATTCGCCGGCTAGGGTCGCTGGCAGCCACGCCCTGTATTTCTACGGAGTTCCAACTTAACGCGGGCGTAGGGCCGCGGCGGCCATGGTGCGGCCTCAATTCCCGCAACACCCAACAGATCGCTCCGGAAACGATGGCGCTACAGGCGGATCAATCCATCATCGCCGAACTCGAGGACGCCGTCAGAACCGGTTCGCCCTCGGAACGGGTCGAAACGCTTCGGCAGGTGACCAACCTGTTCCTGCATGACGGCGCGCGCCTCAACGAGGAACAGGTCAAGGTGTTCGACGACGTCATGTGCCTGCTGATCGCCCGTGTCGAAAGCCGCGCCAGGGCCGATTTCGGCAAGCGCCTCGCGCCGGTCGCCTTCGCGCCGCCGGGCGTGATCCAGCACCTGGCATGGGATGACGAAATCGCCGTGGCCGGCGACGTGCTGGCCCAGTCCAGCCGCCTCCAGACCAGCACGCTGGTGGAGATCGCGCGCAAGAAGGGCCAGGATCACCTGCTGGCGATTTCGGGCCGCAGCAACCTGCCCGAAGCCGTCACCGACGTGATCATCGATCGCGGCGAGCACAAGGTCATCAGGAAGCTCGCCACCAACGCCAGCGCGCGCATTTCCGAGGCCGGCTACACCGGCATCGTGGCGCGGGCCGGCGACGATGACGAACTCACCGAGATCCTCGGGCTGCGCCTCGACCTTCCGATCAAATTCCTGCGCGACCTGTTGCGGCGCGCCAGTGGCGCGGTGCGCGCCAAGCTGGCGGCGATCGCGTCGCCGGAACTGCGGGAGGAGATCAAGCGGGTGCTGCAATCGATCCTCGGCGAAGACGACGAGGATCATTCGTCGACGCGGGATTTCGGCGGAGTCGAGAAATTCATCAAGCTGAAGAAGGAACTGAACGAGCTCGACGACGCCGCCGTCTTCCTGTTCGCCGAGGCCGGCAAATTCGACGAGGTGATCGTTTCTCTCGCCGTGCTCAACGACGCGCCGACCGAAATGATGGCGCGGCTGCTGGAGGGGCCTCGCGCCGACCTGATCCTGATTCCCTGCCGGTCAGCCCGCCTGAACTGGCCGAGCGTCGAGAGCATCCTGCGCAACCGGCCGATGCCGGCGCCGATCAACGCCCAGACGCTGGCGCTGGCGCAGCGCGACTACCGCAAACTGTCGATGGAAACCGCGCAGCGGACGGTGCGCTTCTGGCAGCTGCACAACAAGATCGAGAAGTAGCGCGGCGAGCGTAGGGTGGGCAAAGGCGCGCCTTCGCGCCGTGCCCACCATTTTCACACCGATATCGTTGCGAGATGGTGGGCACGCCATCGGTCGCGCATTCGCGCGACCTCCTGGCTTTGCCCACCCTACGATGCACGCGTCCCGGACGCGGTGCAGCTCTCACGCCGCGCGCACCGTATCCAGGAACCTGCCTACCTCCTGCTTGAGGCGGTTGCTTTCGAACGAAAGCGACTGCGCCGACGTCAGCACCTGCGACGATGCCGACCCGGTTTCGCTGGCGCCGCGCTGCACGTCGGTGATGTTCGACGAAACCTGCTGGGTGCCTTGAGCCGCCTGCTGGACGTTACGGGCGACTTCCTGGGTGGCGGCGCCCTGCTCCTCGACCGCGGATGCAATGGTCGACGAGATCTCCGAAATCTGTCCGATGGTGACGCCGATCTCCTCGATCGCGTGCACGGAATCCCGCGTCGCGTTCTGGATGTCGCTGATCTGCTTGCGGATCTCGTCGGTCGCCTTTGCCGTTTGCTCGGCCAGCGCCTTGACTTCGGCGGCCACCACCGCGAAGCCGCGGCCAGCCTCACCGGCCCGCGCGGCTTCGATCGTCGCGTTGAGCGCCAGCAGATTGGTCTGGCCGGCAACGCTGTTGATCAACTCGACCACGTCGCCGATCCGGTTGGCCGCGCTCGATAGGGCATTGACGCGATCATGGGTCTTGCGGGCCTGCTCCACCGCCTCGCCGGCCATCCTCGAGGATTGCTGCACCTGCCGGCTGATCTCGTTGACCGAGGAGGCCATCTCCTCGCTCGCGGAGGCCACCGACTGGACGTTGGTCGAGGCTTCCTCCGAGGCGGCGGCGACCATGGTCGTGAGTTCCTGTGCCCGCGCCGCGGTCGCCGTCAGCGTGCCTGCCGAAGCCTCGAGCTGGGACGAGGCCGCCGATACGGTTTGGACGATTTCCCCGATCGCGCCCTCGAATGCGTCGGCAAGCCGGCCCATCGAGGCCACCTTTTCCTCCCGGGTGGATTTTTCCAGGGCCTCCCGCTCGATCTGCATGCCGTGCATCCTCAGGGCATTATCCTTGAAAACGAGCAAGGCACGCGCCATCGATCCCATTTCGTCGCGGCGGTTCGAGCAGGGCACGACCACCGACATCTCGCCGCCGGCCAACTCGCTCATCGCCGCGGTCATCTGGCCCAGCGAACGTATGATGCGGCTGATCACCATCCAGAGAGTCGCGGCGGCGAGCAGCAGCGAGAACAGCATCAGGAAGCCGTTCAGCACCAGGGTCTGCAGGCTGCTGCGCTGCGCGGCTTGCGCCAGACCCGCGGCCTCCTGGCTTGCAAGCATGCTCAGTGCAATCACTTCATCGATCGCCGCCGTGGACTGGCTGAACCACTCCGCGGAATTGATCGGATAGCTGCCGCTGCCAAGTCCGGCGGCGTAGATCGCCTTGCGCGTATCCTCAAAGCGCTGGAACACGCGGTCGCGAACCAGGTCGGTTCCCGCGGTCACGGGTCGCGGAGCCGAGGATTTTGCGGCGTAGGCCTGCACGTAGTCCCAGGCAGCTTCCACCCGCCCGCGGAACATGCCGAGTGTGCTGACCTCCTGCGCGGTCATCGGCCGTCCGGCGGCCACCAGCGCCGCCACCGCCGCGCGTTCGCGTCCGAGATACTCGCTCATGATCCAGACGAAGTGTTTGAGATTCTGCAGGCTCGACAGCCGGGCCTGGACATTGTCTTCGTCCATCGCGGCTGCGACGCGAAGGTTCTGGCTCGCCACGATCAGCGCGGTGATGGTCGGCGCCCATTGCGATACGACGGCCGCCTGACGCGCCGTTGCGGGCTTGGCGATTTCGCCATCCGCCTGTCGCCGAAGTGCGGCGACTTGTTCGAACGCGCGCTTCGCCGCGGCGATCAACTGATCCCGGTTGGCAAAGCCCTGGGCGGCCATGCGGCCGAGTGCCCGTTCGAAAGGTTCGTCGGCCATCTTGCGGAAGTTCGATATCGCCGCGACCTGAGCATCCGCCGCGGGATTGGCGGCGTTCAATGCAAGGTTGGTCGCGCCGCGCTCGCGCGCCCATTGGCCGGCGCTGGCCAGCAGCAGATCGGCGGTTTCGTTGACCGATGCGGCATCGGAAGCCGTGGCGCGTTCAAGGCTCGCGTTGTGCAGGACGTAGCCCGAGACCGCCAGCCCGAGCACTGACAGCAGCGCCACCGCCGTGATCAGGAGATTGCGAATATTCCACACGGTTGCAGCTTCAGCCGAAGGATTCATGGCGGGATGCCTTCAATCAAAATAAATGCAAAGGGACTGCTGACGCCGAAATTGCGAAGCGCGGGACGCGGAAAAAATCCGCGGAGATCTTGGAGTCTCGTTCGGTCGTCGATCGAGAAATATCCCGGCTGGCTTAATTTCCGATGAATGCGGGAAAATCTGGCAATCCGTAAAATTACGTTGCTCGCGCTAAAACGACAACTACGAATAGCAGTTGCGTTGCATCATTCTCTCTTGGTCGCAAAATCCACGGCAAGCAGCGACTGGATGATTCTGCAGACTGATGTGATGCTACGACCGCAATCTTGGGTGCTTGGTACGGCCGACAAAATGCAACCTAGTGCGCCGAACCTCCGCTCGCCTTCTCCCGCAACCGATAGAACTGAAGCGCGGCCCGCGCCGTTTTCGGCTGCAGCCGGAAGAAGCTGGCGAAACATTGGTTCAGCCGTTCTTTCGTCACCCCGCCGCGTCCGGCCTGCAGGGTGATGATCTCCTTCGTCGTTTCCCACGACAGGTCGCCGGCCTTGGCAAAAACCAGCAGCTGCTCCGATTCGTTTTGGGCCAGCGTGCGCTCGATCAGGCCGATCGGAAGATCACACATCAGCGAGAGCGCGACAGCGGTCTTGTCGAAACTTCCCTCACGCGCGAACTCCTGCAACCGCGCATCGTCGAGCAGCCCGAACGAATGCAGCGACCGCACATGCGCCTGCGCCTGCGCATGCTCGTCGGAGCCCGCCCGCGCCACCGCCAGTATCTCGTCAGAGGCTTCCGCAACCGCATTCCGGATCAGCACGGCCCGTCGCGGATCGGCCGCCTCGAGCCGGCTTCGCACGATCTCGGACGCCTGTGCGAACAGTTTCACGAGATCATGGCGCGGGATGTCGGGACGCGACCAGACGCAGAGCGCGAGAGCGCCGTTGTCCTTCGCCCTCTCGACGAGAGTGGATGTGCCGAAGCTCGAGAATTTCGCGCCGCGGTTACCGGCGGTACCGGCGACGACCCGATTGTCTCCCCGCTCGACCAGGATATCAGTCACGGCTTCAGTGAGAGTCTTTCGTCCGGAAATGGCCAGCAGGTGTTCCTGGCTGCTGGTTCGCGCGTTTTCTACCAGCGTGGCGTCGTCGAGCCGAGCGGAGTGCACTAGAACAGGCGCGGCTACTTCGATCGCATCGTCGAACGCAAGGGTGCGGATTACCTTGCGGGGCGCATCGGTGACCATGGCCATCCGGCTCCCGAATGCCACCCGGGCAGCAAATTCGATATTTTCGATGAGCTTGCCCATGACTTCGTCGAACAGGTCAACCTGATCTTCCGTGAACCTGCCCGAGCCGTGAATGAAGAGATCCGTGACGCTCCGCAAGACTTCGGCGCGCCTCGACAGATCCTTGCTCGCCAGCATGCCTTCGAGCTGGTCGATCAGATTTTCCTGCGCGTTCATCAGGCCACGTTCCTTGCCAGCGAAATCACAGCATCGAGGTCGAGTTCGGCATGCGGAACAGGCCGGCCGAACAGATAACCCTGCCCAAAATCAACCCCTGCGGCCTGCAGAGCCTCGAACTGCGCGCTGGTCTCGATTCCCTTGGCGGCCGTCGCGATATCGAGCCCACGGGCCAATGCCAGCACGGAAGCAACGATAGCTGCGCAGTCCCTGCGGCTTGCAAACCCTTGCGTCACCGACTTATCGATCTTGATCTTGTCGAATGGAAAGCTGGTCAGGTAGCTCGCCGACGAATATCCCGCCCCGCAATCGTCGAGGACGACCGAGACACCGAGGTTCTTCACCTGCCGGATGGTCTGCAGATGCGCCGCCTGATCCTGCTGCAGCAGCGAGACATCCGAGATTTCCAGCTCGAGCCGCTCCGGCGAGAGGCCGGAATCAACCAGCGCGCACAAGATGAGGTCGAAAAGGTTCCCCTTGCTGAATTGAACGGCGGAGATGTTGACGGCGATCCGGATATGCGGCGGCCAAGTGGCCGCATCCGTGCAGGCTTGCTGCAGAATCCACTCGCCGAGCGGCAGCATCAGTCCCGTCGACTGCGCGAGCGGGAGGAACTGATCGGGGGTCAGAAGCCCCCTCGACGGATGATGCCAGCGCACGAACGCCTCCGCACCGCAAACACGGCGCGTTTTGGCATCGATCACCGGCTGATAGTACAATTCGAATTCGCTGCGCGACAGCGCATCGCGCAGCTCGCTTTCCATCGACTTCTGGATGTCCGCGGCTTTCATCATCTCCGGCTCGAAAACGCGGAAATCGTTTCGCCCGCCGGACTTCGCCGCATACAGCGCCACATCCGCCTTTTTCAGGAGAGTCTCGGCATCGGCGCCATGCTCGGGTGCGAAGGCAATTCCGATACTGGTCCCGACTCCGATCCTGTTGCCATTGAGGTCGAACGGCTGTTCGATTAGCCCGATGATCCGGAGGGCGAGCGCGATAGCGCCCTCGCTCTGGTTCCTCTCGTTTTCCTGGATGATAGCAAATTCATCGCCGCCCAGGCGGGCCAGCACATCGGTATCGCGCAGCGAGGAGCTCAGTCGCTGAGCTACTTCGACCAGTAACTGATCGCCGGCCGGGTGCCCCAAGGTGTCGTTGACATTCTTGAACTTGTCCAGATCGAGCATCAGCACGGTGAAGGTGGTGCCATGGCGCTGCAGCCGCTTTGCGGCATCCTCGAGCTTCTCGGAGAACAGCGCGCGATTGGCCAGACCGGTCAGCAGATCGTGCTGCGCAAGGAACGCGATGCGCTTTTCATTGCGCGCCCGCTCGGTAATGTCCTCGTGCGTGGTCAGCCAGCCCCCGTTGGGCATCGGGTGGCGGGAGATCGCGACCACACGGCCATCGGCAAGCTCCAGCACCTCGTTCGCCGTTTTCACATTCAGCTTGACGTAGGTTTCCGGTGCGACGTTGAAACCGGTGCCCCTCTCGCGGCGGTATTCGAGAATTTGCCGCAATGAGGTCCCCGGCTTTATCTGATCCGGGCTGAGTCGGTAGATTTCGCCATAGCGCGCATTGGAGACCACGACCTTCTGCTCGGCATCGAACACGCAGAGCCCCTGGGACATATTGTTGAGCGCCGCATCGAAGCGCACGTTCATCGCTTCGAGTTCGGCCGCTTTCTCGGTCAGCAATTGCTCGCCGCGTTTTTGCTCCGTCACATCCTCGTGGGTTGCTACCCAGCCACCATCCGACAGCGGGTTGCGATGGATCAATATCTTGCGGCCGTCGGCTGGCTCGTAATCCTGCTTATGCGCCGCTCCTATCAGCTGGCCATACCGGTCCAGATCCTGATTCAGCTTTGCGTCCCGGACATCGCCGCGGTCCTCGTAGAACTGCAGTATCCGGCTCAATGGAGTGCCCGGCGCAACCAGCTCGTCCGGTAGTCGGTACATCTCCTGGAAGCGACGGTTCGAAATCACCAGCTTCTTGTCGACATCGAACAGGCAGAGGCCCTGCGACATGTTGTTGATGGCGGCATCGAAGCGATCGTTGGTGCGCTTGAGTTGCTCGGCGTTATCGGCGAGCAACGCCTCGTCGCGCCGCTTCTGGGTGACGTCCTCATGGGTCGCAACCCAGCCTCCGTCCTTCATCGGCGTGCGCGTTATCGAGATGATCCGACCATCCGCGAGGGCCAGCGTATATGGCGCCCGCCCCTTTGCACTTCGGGCAACTTCATCGACGCTGGAATCAGTTCCTTCGTTCGCCATCTTGTAATCGCTAAGTATGCGGCTCAGCGGGGTACCGGGTCTGACCTGCTCTTCGGTCAGGTTGTACATCTCGCGGTACCGGCTGTTCGAGACCAGTAATCTCTCGTCGGCGTCAAACATGCTGAGGCCTTGCGGCATGTTACCCAGCGCGGCATCGATGCGCGCGTTGGTCCTTGCCAGGGCACGCGTCTTTACCGCGAGGGCGTTGGCTTGCCGCACCAGCAGGAACGTGCCAAACAATATGACGACGACGAACGTGACAACCAGCAGGCCGAACGCATAAAGGTGGCGATACCATGGCGCCAACACCTCGCTGCGGGCGTAGGTCACAGTCAAGACCAGCGGCAGGCCGTTTACAGCCTTGTAGCCTGCGACGCGATCCTTACCGTCAACGGGGCTCGTGAGCTCGTAGGAGCCCTCCTCCGATGCTGGCAGATATCTTCTAAACAACGGACTATCCGAGAAGGACCTTCCAAGTGCGTTGGCTTGCTCCGGCTCCCGCGCCAATAACCTTCCCTCGCGATGCAGCAGAAATATCGATCCGCCTTTGCCGAGATTGATCGAGCGATAGAGCTTGGTAAAATGCGACTGATCGATCGCTGCGGTAGCGACACCCGCGAAGCTGCCGTCGGTGTTGCTCAGCCGCCGCGATACTCCTGTGATCCAGCTGCCCTGCGCCGAAAGGAAGGGTGGCGCGATAATCAGTTGGTCGCCGGTGCCGTCGCGCTGGGCAGTGAAGTGCGCCATGCCGGCGATATTTCTGCGCGGCGGCGTCTGGCCGAACGAATGAGCGAGCATTTCCCCGGATGCATCGGTCCAGCCAATGCCGACGAACACCGACGAACTCCGTTGCAGCTGGCGCAAGGCAGCGCTGACCGCGACGCGATCGACGTCCCGCGCAGACAGGCTGTTTTGGCGGATTCTCGCTGCTTCCTGCAGGGCACGATCGACATCCTCGAAGGTCAACGCCGTGTGCTCGGCGAGAACCCTGGCAAAGCTCTGGGCATCAGCTTTTGCCGCCGCGATCCTGTCCTGATACCGGACTTGCAGATCCACGAGAAACAGAACGACGATCGCCACTGCCAGCAGGACGCCGATCACCGCCGACGGCAAACTCGGCGATTGACTGACTCTTCGATAGATTCCCTGCATCACGAACTCATTTTGCCAACCAACCTCTTCCAGGTCCGGCCCGCGAGTCTGATCGCCCCCCAGCGGCGGCGATAACCTGATGGGATCGATATCACGAAGCAACCGACCGGACATTATGCGCGTCATACTTAAGAATCGTTACCTGCGGAGAGACGACCGCATCGATCGCAATGTCACTTTTTGGCGGGTGCGTCATTTTTTGAGTAATCAGGCGCGCGGCGAGTACCGGCACTTACGTAATTCTACTGGCTGGCCGCAGACGGCGCCCCGCATCGACGGTGACTCTCTGTGTCGGCTATCGGACACGGGTTCCCGCGAAGGCACCTGGCGCGTTACGATCTGCCGGCTGCAACACGCTTTAGTTGCCCTTAATCAATTCTCCCCAGAGTTCGCCTGCAGAACGGTTAAAACCTTCGATGTCCTTCAAGTTCATATCGCCGCGGCCGATCAGATCGGACAGTCATCGCGCGCTGGCTTCCCATTGGGACCGGCTGGCGGCCGGCCGCCGTTTCCCCTCATTCACGGAATTCAAGCCCGAACCGGGCACGTACGATGCAGGCCAGTTCGTGGTTTGGAATATCGAAGGCGCAGGCCGCCTGCAAAAATTCCGGGCGCTGTACCAGGGTGAGAATGTCGCGCAGGTGTTCAACTCGGCCTGGGCCGGCAAGACAATGGATCAGGTCGTTCCGATGTCGCTGAGGCGGGTTACACTGGACGCCGCCAAGGAATGTGCCTCGAGCGGCTGTCTCGTCTACACGATTATTTCCACATTCGACGCCAACAACCAGCGGGTCGACTGCGAAAGGCTCCTGCTGCCGTTCGGACGCGATGGCTCGAAGGTCGAGCAAATCCTCGCTTCACTCCAGTTGAAGAGCGTCGCGGGAGGGATCCAACGAAAGAAGATCCTCAACAATTTTCAGCTGCAGGCTGATCTGATTTTCTCGGGAAAGATCAAGTCGGGTTTTGCCAGGACAGATCTGGTGCCCGCGATCCCGGCGATCGAGCCTGGCGAGGTTGCCGCGGGGACGCATGCCGCGCCGAAACAGGCCGTTTCGAAATCAGCGCCAGCCCGCCGCGGCGCCGCGGACGCGGCTACCGGAGAAAGCCGGCGAGCCACGCGGCGCAATGTATTGAGAGCCGCAAGGATCAGTTTTGGCAGAAAGAGCGTGACTTGCACGGTTCGCAATCTGTCGGCGACAGGTGCGTCCATCGAGGGAGCAAAGCTGGCTCAGGCCCCGGACACTTTCACGCTGACCCTGGAAATGGAGTCCGCTGCGCGGCCTTGCAGGGTTGTCTGGCGCAAGAAGGAAAGGATCGGCGTGCGGTTTGGTTGAACCCGCCCGCCGGCTCGTCTCCGGTTCGCGAAGAGAATGCAACCTCTCCCGGCAAATGCCGGGAGAGGTCAATCAGAATCGGCACCCGATCTTGTCGACCAGAGTGACGTCTCTTTGTCGTTGAGGCAGCGCCAGCGGCCCTTCGCTGCCAGGGAACGGCGATCAGGCCTCAGTTCTTGGTCTTGTCGACCAGCGCGCCCTTCTTGATCCACGGCATCATGTCGCGGAGCTTGGCGCCGACTTCCTCGATCGGATGCTGCGCGAGCTTGGCGCGGGTGGCCTTGAACGAGGTCTGGTTGACCTTGTTCTCCAGCATCCAGTCGCGGGCGAACTTGCCGCCCTGGATGTCGGCCAGCACGCGCTTCATCTCGGCCTTGGTCTCGGCGGTGACGATGCGCGGACCCGTGACGTATTCGCCGTATTCGGCGGTGTTGGAGATCGAGTAGTTCATGTTGGCGATGCCGCCTTCATAGATCAGGTCGACGATCAACTTCACCTCGTGCAGGCACTCGAAATACGCCATCTCGGGCGCATAGCCGGCTTCCACCAGGGTCTCGTAGCCGCCCTTGATCAGCTCGACCAGGCCGCCGCACAGTACCACCTGCTCGCCGAACAAATCGGTTTCGCATTCTTCCCGGAACGAGGTCTCGATGATGCCGGCGCGGCCGCCGCCGATCGCGGAGGCGTAGCTGAGGCCGAGGTCGTGGGCGTTGCCCGAAACGTCCTTGGCGATCGCGATCAGGCAGGGCACGCCGCCGCCACGCTGGTATTCCGAGCGCACGGTATGGCCGGGGCCCTTCGGCGCGATCATCAGCACGTCGAGGTCAGCGCGCGGGTC
>NZ_JAUSLT010000085.1 GCF_030646015.1 Bradyrhizobium sp. | reverse complement strand
GAGGTGGTGATGCTGACAGGGGATAACGCCCGTACGGCGGCGGCGATCGCCCGCGCCCTGGAGATCGACCGGGTGATTGCCGACGTGTTGCCCTCCGACAAGGCCCGCGTGATCAAGGAACTGCAGCTGGCGGGCAAGGTGGTCGCGATGGTCGGCGACGGCGTCAACGACGCCCCGGCGCTGGCGACCGCAGACATCGGTATCGCGATCGGGTCGGGCTCGGACGTCGCCAAGGAAACTGGGGGCATCATCCTCGTGCGCAGCGACGTGCGCGACGTGGTGACCGGCATCCGACTCTCGCGGGCGACGATGCGCACGATCAAGCGCAACCTGTTCTGGGCCTTCATCTACAACGCGATCGGCGTGCCGATCGCCGCCTTCGGACTGCTCAATCCGATCATCGCCGCCGCGGCGATGGCGCTTTCTTCGGTCAGCGTGGTCGGCAATGCCTTGCGATTGCGGGTGACGCGTCTGTAAGCTAGCCACGGCACATCAGGAGATTCGATCTCCGCGTTTGGTGGAGCAATGCCATGGCTAATTTCACTCCGTTATCGGCGGCGGTCGGCGGCGCGCTGATCGGTCTTTCCTCGGTCCTGCTGATGCTGCTGACTGGCCGGATCGCCGGCATCAGCGGCATTTTCGGCGGCCTGCTGAATCCCAGAAGCGGCGAGATCGGCTGGCGCATCGCCTTTATCGCCGGGCTCATTCTGGCGCCGCTGCTGGCGGGCCTGATCGGCCATGGGATGCAGCCACCGCAGATGCCGGCGAGCTGGGCCGTTATCGTGGGGGCAGGACTGCTGGTCGGCTTCGGCACCAGGCTTGCCGGCGGCTGCACCTCCGGCCACGGTATTTGCGGTATATCGCGGTTGTCCGCCCGCTCCATCGTCGCCACCGTCATCTTCATGGCCGTGGCCGTCGCGACCGTCGCGCTCACCCATCACGTGTTCGGAGGCTGAGCCATGCCGATCATCGCATCCTTGCTGTGTGGCTTGATATTCGGCGCCGGCCTGCTGATTTCCGGAATGGTGCAGCCGACGAAAGTTCTGGGATTTCTCGATATCTTCGGGGCATGGGACCCAAGCCTTGCCGTGGTCATGATCGCGGCACTCGCGGTGTCCGCTCCGGGATTCATGCTGGCGAAGGGCCGTTCGCGGCCGCTGCTGGCGGTTCGAAGCTTCTGGCCGACCAGGGACGATATCGACCGGCCGCTGGTCATCGGATCCGCCATGTTCGGCGCAGGCTGGGGTCTCGTTGGATTTTGCCCGGGGCCGGCTTTGGAAAGCCTGGCGACGCTATCGCCCGGCGTCATCGTGTTCGTCGCGGCGATGGCCGCGGGCATGGTGCTGCGTGACCTCTGGCAAAAGTCGCGGCCCGCAGCGCCGCGGGATGAAGCGCTGGGCCAACGGCCCAGCTAGCCTCTTCACTGTCCTGCGGTTTCGCCGGATGCCGCCTGCGGCTTGGTGTCCCGCAGCGCGATGTAGATGGCGGGAATCACGAGCACCGTGAGCAGCGTCGACGAAGCCAGCCCGAACAGCAGCGAAATCGCCAGCCCCTGGAAGATCGGATCGAGCAGGATCGTCGCGGCGCCAATCATGGCGGCCAGCGCGGTGAGCAGGATTGGTTTGAAGCGCACGGCGCCGGCTTCCAGCACGATTTCGCGCATCGACCTGCCCTCGCCGCCGCTGTGGCGGATGAAGTCGACCAGCAGGATCGAGTTGCGAACGATGATGCCGGCCAGCGCGATGAACCCGATCATGGACGTCGCGGTGAACGGCGCGCCCAGCAGCCAGTGGCCGATCAGGATGCCGATCAGCGTCAGCGGAATCGGCGTCAGGATCACCAGCGGCAGGCGGAAGCTGCGGAACTGGGCCACGACCAGCACATAGATCCCGAGGATGGCGGCGCCGAACGCCGCGCCCATGTCGCGGAAGGTGACATAGGTGATCTCCCATTCGCCGTCCCACAGCAGCGTCGGACGGGACTCGTCGGACGGCTGGCCATGCAGGCCGATGATGGGCTTCTGCAGCTTGCCCCAATCATGCGCGTCGATGCGGTCGGCGACCGCCAGCATGCCGTAGAGCGGCGCCTCGAAGCGGCCCGCCAGCTCGGCCATCACCATGTCGGCGAACCGGCCGTCGCGGCGGAAAATTTGCGGCGAGCCTTCCTCCATGGTTGCCTTCACCAGCTGGCCGAGTTCGACCACGGTCTTGCTGCCGGGCAGCGTGTTGGCCGGCACCGGCGTGGAGGCCAGCGCTTCGGTCCAGGCAAGGTCGCGTTTCGGCAGCCGGACCGCGATCTCGATCGGATTGCGGTCTTCACCGCGGTGCGAATAGCCCACCGACACGCCGCCGAACAGCGTCTGGATGGTATCGTAGACGTCGCGCTGCTCGACACCGAAGAATTCGAGCCGGTCCTGGTCGATCGAAAGCCGCAGCCGCGGCCGCTTCTGCCCGATCGAATCGTCGATATCGACGATGAACGGCACTTCGGCGAAGATTTTCTTCAGCTCGCCGGTCACCGCCCGGCGGGTTGCAGCATCCGGCCCGTAGATCTCGGCCAGCAGCGTCGCCAGCACCGGCGGTCCCGGCGGCACTTCGACCACCTTGATGCTGGTGCCGGCGGGAACGCTGACGGCCTTCAGGCGCTGCCGCAGGTCGAGCGCGATATCATGGCTCGCGCGTTTGCGATCGGAGCGCGCGGCAAGATTGACCTGCAGTTCACCCAGTTCCGGCCGCTCGCGCAGATAATAGTGCCGCACCAGCCCGTTGAAGTTGAACGGCGCCGGCGTGCCGGCATAGGACTGCACTGACGTGATCTCGGGCAGGCCGCGGGCGATGTCGGCGGCGGCAAACAGGGTCCGCTCGGTGTCTTCGAGACTCGCCCCTTCGGGGAGATCGACGACGACAGCGATCTCGGACTTGTTGTCGAACGGCAGCAGCTTGACCGTCACCGACTTGGTGGCAAACAGGGTCATCGACAGCAGGGTCGCGACCCCGACGCCGATCAAAAATATCCAGGCCGAACGCTTGCTCGCGACAACAGGGGTTGCGAAGCGGCGATAAATGCGTCCGAGCGCGCCCTCGTCATGCGCGGCATGCGCCGCGCCGACGGCGCCCTCTTTCGGCGCCAGCCGCAGCATCAGCCAGGGCGCCACCACCATCGCCACGAAGAACGAGAACAGCATCGCGGCGGACGCATTGGCCGGAATCGGCGCCATATACGGGCCCATCAGCCCCGACACGAACAGCATCGGCAGCAGCGCGGCAACCACGGTCAGGGTCGCCACCACGGTCGGATTGCCGACCTCGGCGACGGCCTCGATGGTGGCCTGCAGCCGTGGCCGCCCGTCCCGCATCGCCCAGTGGCGGGCGATGTTCTCGACCACCACGATGGCGTCGTCGACCAGGATGCCGATCGAGAAAATCAAGGCGAACAGGCTGACGCGGTTGATGGTGTAGCCCATCAGATTGGCGGCAAACATCGTCAGCAGGATGGTGGTCGGAATCACCACCAGCGTGACCAGCGCCTCGCGCCAACCGATCGCGATCGCGATCAGGATGACGATCGAGATGGTCGCGAGACCAAGATGAAACAGCAGTTCGTTGGCCTTTTCGTTCGCGGTCTCGCCATAGTCCCGGGTGACCGTGACGACGACATCGTCGGGGATCAGGCGCGATTTCAGCCCCTCGAGCCGGTGCGTGATTTCCTCGGAAACCACCACCGCGTTGGCGCCGGCGCGCTTGGCCAGCGCCAAGCTCACCGCGGGCACACGTTCCCACTTGCCCTTGCCGTCGCGCGCGTCGTTCCAGACGCGATGCTCGGTCGCATTGGGCCCGATGACGACGCTGGCGACGTCCTTGACGTAGACCGGGCGTCCGTCCCGCGTTGAAATCAGCAACAGCCCGATGTCGGGAATGCCGGCCAGGGTCTGGCCCGCCGAGACGCTGCGGACCGTGCCGGCGTCGCGGACCTGTCCGGCCAGGAACGAGCGGTTGGCGTCCTTCACCTTGGCGACGAGTTGCTGCAGCGTGACGCCGAACAGCGACAGTTTCTCCGGATCGGGCTCGACCCGGATTTGCTGGGCGCCGCCGCCGGAAATGTAGGTCAGGCCGATGCTGTCGACCTTCATCAATTCCGAGCGCAGCTTGTCGGCGAGTTCGTAAAGGTCCTTGTCGGTCCACCGGTCGGCGGCCTCCGGCTTCGGCGCAAGCGTCAGCACGGTCACGGCGACGTCGTTGATGCCGCGGCCGACGATCAGGGGCTCGGGGATGCCGACCGGGATGCGGTCGAGATTGGCGCGGATTTTCTCGTGAACGCGCAGGATGGCGTCCTCGGACTTGGTTCCGACCAGAAAGCGCGCGGTGACCAGGACGCGGTCGTCCTCGGTCTGGCTGTAGACGTGCTCGACGCCGTCGATGCCCTTGACGATCGATTCGAGCGGCTTGGTGACCAGTTCGACCGCATCCGGGCCGCGCAGTCCGTCCGCATTGACGCGGATGTCGACCATGGGGACGCTGATCTGCGGCTCTTCCTCGCGCGGAATCACGACCACGGCGATCAGGCCGACGACCAGCGACGCCAGCAGGAACAGCGGCGTCAGCGGCGAACCGATGGTGGCGCGGGTCAGGCGGCCTGAAAGTCCTAGATTCACGGCTGCACCAGCTGGTCGCCGGGGCGAATGCCGGACAGGATTTCAAGACCATTGGGCAGCTCGGGGCTGGCCAGTTGGCGTCCGCGCTGCACCGGCGCGCTGATGGTGCGATCGCCCTGGCGTAGGCTGACGTAATCGATGCCATAGCGCGTGGTGACGTAGTTCGCAGGAATCACGAACGCCTTGCGCTCGCCGCCGGAAATCCAGACCCGCAGCCGGTCGCCGACGAAATACTCCCCGAGATTTTCCACGGTGGCGTCGGCGATCACGCGGCCGTCCTCGATCTGCGGATAGACCAGATCGATCACCCCTGATTTAGGGCTCTGGTCGCCGAATTCGGCGCCGTCGACCCTGATCCTGTCGCCGGCCTTCAGGAAGCGGGCGTGCCGCTCCGGCACCCGCAGCCTCAATTTGAAATTCTGCTGCGCAATCATCGCCACCGGATCGCCCGGCAATACCACGGAGCCCACGGCGACCTGCTTCTTCAGCACCCGGCCGGCGGCGGGCGCCAGCACCTGACCCTCGTTGAACTGCTGCTGCACCACCGCGCGCTCGGCGGTCTTCGCCCGCAGGCCGTTATCCGCCACATTGAGCGCGGTGCGCGCCTCGTCGAGCCTGATCCGCGGTAGCGTGCCACGCTCCACCAGTCCCTCGATCCGGGTAAAATCGATCTGCGCCTGGCTCGCCTGCGCCTGCAGGGCGTCGATCTGCGCATCCAGCGATTTCATCTGCAGCGCAAGCTTGTCGTCGCCGATCGTTGCGATCGCCTGGCCGCGCGTCACCGGATCGCCTTCGCGGACGTTGAGTTGAACGATGGTGCCGCCGATCCGCCCGCGGGCCGGAACCACGCTGATGCTCTCGACGGTGGCGAACACCGCCTTCTCGTCCGCGACCGGCCGCAGGGCGACAACATGGGTTTCCCCGGCGACGGCATTGGCGGCGAATGCCGCCGCGGCCAGAATGCTAAATGCAATCAGTCTAGGCATCGTCCGCTCGCATCTCATGGCAATCGCCTTTCCGCGCAGTTGCGGTTGTTGGCATCTCATTGAATTCCACCGTGACGACGTTGACCTGCCTCAAGGCGACGCCGGCGCGCGCCTATAGTCTGGCTTTCGCCTTCCGGGCTTTCGGAGGCGCGCAATAGACCTGATAGAGCGTCTTCAGGATCTCGCGCGCGGGGTCGCTGGCGATCGAATAGTAGATCGTCTGGGCGTCGCGCCGCGACGCCACCAGGCCGTCCTTGCGGAGCAGCGCGAGATGCTGGGACACCGTGGAATCGCGCAGACTCAGGAACTCCGCGAGATCGCCCACCGAGCGCTCGCCGTCGATCAGCTGGCAGATCATCAGCAGCCGATGCCGGTTGGACAGCGCCTTCAACAGGTCGCTGGCCTGATCGGCGGCGGATTCCATGATCGCACTATCTATTTTCATACTTGCGTATATACGAGAGTTCGAATATATAGTCAAGCGACGCGGCCAACGGACCGGACAAAACCGGCGCAGCCGTCCACAGGGGAATGCAGCCAACGGAGACGATCATGTCGGAAGTTGTCGTTATCGGAGCCGGCCTCAGCGGAACGCTGATGGCCTATGAACTGTTGCCGCAGCTGGGGAAGGACGACCGCCTGACCGTGGTTTCCCAGGGGCCGGTCTATCACTTCGTCCCTTCCAATCCCTGGGTCGCGATCGGCTGGCGCAAGCGCGCCGACATCGAGATCGACCTCGTCGACATCATGAAGCGCAAGGGCGTGCGGCTCCTGACGCAGGGCGCGCAGCGCGTGCATCCCACGGAAAACCGGATCGAGCTCTCGGACGGCGTTTCGATCGATTACGATTACCTGGTGGTGGCCACCGGGCCGGAGCTGGCATTCGACGAGATTCCCGGGCTCGGGCCGGACGGCCACACCCAGTCGATCTGCCATGTCGACCACGCTACCCACGCCAAGGACGCCTTCGAGAAGCTCGCGGCAAACCCGGGGCCGGTGGTGATCGGCGCCGTGCAGGGCGCCTCCTGCTTCGGTCCGGCCTACGAATTCCTGTTCATCCTGGAAACCGAGCTGCGCCGCCGCAAGCTGCGCGATCGCGTGCCGATGACCTTCGTCACCTCGGAGCCCTATGTCGGCCATCTCGGCCTCGACGGAGTCGGCGACACCAAGGGCCTGCTCGAAAGTGAAATGCGCGAGAAGCACGTCAAATGGATCACCAACGCCCGGGTGAAGGGCGTCGAGCAAGGCAAGATGACCGTCGAAGAAGTCGCCGACGACGGTTCGGTCCGCAAGACCCACGAACTGCCGTTTTCCTATTCGATGATGCTGCCGGCGTTCCGCGGCGTCGGCGCCGTCAGGGGCATCGAGAAGCTGACCAATCCCCGCGGCTTTGTCATCGTCGACAAGCATCAGCGCAATCCGGCGTTTCCGAACGTCTTCGCGATCGGCGTCTGCGTGGCGATCGCGCCGGTCGGCGCCACCCCGGTCCCCGTCGGCGTGCCGAAAACCGGCTTCATGATCGAATCGATGGTCACCGCCACGGCGATGAATATCGGCGCGCTGCTGAAGGGCAAGGAGCCGGTAGCGCAACCGACCTGGAATGCGATCTGCCTCGCCGATTTCGGCGACACCGGCGTCGCCTTCCTGGCGCAGCCGCAAATTCCTCCGCGCAACGTCAACTGGTCGGCCAAGGGAGAATGGGTCCATCTCGCCAAGGTCGCGTTCGAGAAATACTTCCTGCGCAAGATCCGGCGCGGCGAGAGCGAGCCGTTCTACGAGCGCTTCCTGCTCGACAAGCTGAACATCGCCAAGATCAAGGAGGTCAAGACCGGAACATGAGTGCAAGTCACCAGGTCGTCTGCGGGCATTGCGGCAAGATCAACCGGCTACCGGCCGAACGGACCGCGACGAATGCCCGCTGCGGATCCTGTCATCAGCCGATCTTCAGCGGCCATCCCGTCGAAGTGGACGAGCAGGCGTTCGACCGCCACCTCGCGCACAACGAGATTCCCGTGCTGGTCGATGTCTGGGCGCCCTGGTGCGGTCCCTGCCGTTCGATGGCGCCGATGTTCGAACGCGCGGCGCAGCAGCTCGAACCCGCAGTGCGGCTGTTGAAACTGAACTCGGACAAGGCGCCCGCGGTGTCCTCTCGCCTCGGCATCAGCGGCATCCCGACCCTGCTGCTGATGCGCAATGGCCGGGAGATTGCGCGAACCTCGGGCGCGATGGACACCAGGAACATCGTGGCATGGACGACGGCCGGGCTTGCCCGGCCCTGATCACTTCAAACTCAATCAAAGGAAATACGTCATGAATATCGATAAGGCAGTGCTCGCTTTCGCCGGATGCATGGTGCTTCTCAGCCTCGCGCTGGGCTGGCTCGTCAGTCCCTACTGGTTCCTGCTGACGGCCTTCGCCGGGCTCAACATGCTGCAGGCAGCGTTCACCGGCTTCTGCCCGGCGGCGATGATCTTCAAGAAGCTCGGCCTGCGCGGCGGCAACGCGTTTTCGTAACGGCCGTTGCCTTGCCCTGACCGGATCAAAACCTCCCGGCCAATGTCAGGCGAACCGCCAGCGGTTCGGCGGGATGGACATGCCGGTCGGCGACACCGTCGACCGGCTCGCCCGGCAATCGCGAAGTGTAAAAATATTCGATCTGGCTGGTTAGCCGGCCCGGGCGTTGAAGATCAGCGAACTAGATCCCGACCGCGCCCGACAAGAAGCTCGCCGCGCGCAAGGCTGCGCATCGGCACGATTGAAACTCCGAACTCTGGGAGTCAGAGCGCCAACACGCGCTCCGTCGTCACCTCGTCGCAGGGCTCGAGCTATTTCGGCATTTCCATACCCTTGTGCGGGTCGTCCGCCTTCATGCCGCCCATACTGGCCATGTTCTTGCAGCACGGGCACATGCCCATGCCGCTCGACTGCTGTTGCGATTGAGCCTGCGGAGCGATCGGCCAATCCGACATCTGCTTGGAAACGCCGGACGCACCGCACATGCCGCCAGAGCTTGCCTGCTGCCCGCCACCGCCGCACATGGCGGATGCCGGGGACAAGCCGAACAGAAGGGCGATGGCCGTCGAGGCGAACAGGGCGCGCATGGGGAATCCTCCAATTGACCGGCTAAGCGTAATCGCTATCAGGAAAAATCGGCAATCACGTTCCGGTTAGCGCCGTAAGGCCGCCTGCGAGAAGCAAGATCACGCCGCCCTGGCCGCCGACCCGCCCGGCAACCCGGCCCGCGCGAGTCCGCCATAGAGCGTCTCGCCGGGCATCTCCGAGCGCAAAATCCCGCGCACCGCGATCAGTCTTTCGATATCGATGCCCGTGGCAAATCCCTTGCTCTCGCAGAGAAACGCCAGGTCCTCGAACACCACATTGCCGGTGGCGCCGGGCGCGAACGGGCAGCCGCCGAGGCCGCCGAGCGAGCCGTCGAGAATGCGCGCGCCGGCATCGAGGGCTGCCGACGCATTGGCAATGCCCATGCCTCTTGTGTCGTGCAGGTGAACGCAGACCGGTTTTGTGCCGGATAGTTTCACCGCGGCTTTGGTCAATTCGCCGACCTGTTTCGGGCCGGCATAACCGACAGTGTCGGCGATGGCGACGAAGTCGACGCCGGCCTCCAGGCATTTTTCGACCAGCTTCAGGACTTCCTTTGGGTCGACCGGACCGGTGATCGAACATCCCAGCGCCATCGAGATCGCGGCATTGACCAGCGGCTTGTGCGCGCTGGCGTCGCGCAGCTCGCACATCCGCCTGACGTTGGCGATGGCGGATTCGCGGCTGCGGTTGGCGTTGGCCTGGCTGTGTTCTTCGGTGGCCGAGACCACCGTGGCGATTTCGGCGACGCCGGAAGCCAGCGCTTCGTTGACGCCGCGTTCGTTCAGCGCCAGCGCCACGCCATGCGCGCCCGGCAATGACGCGATGGTCGCGATGATGTCGCGGACGTCGACGAATTGCGGAAATGTGCTGGCGGGCAGGAACGAGCCGACCTCGAAATGCCGCACGCCGGCGCCGTATTCGTCACGGATCCAGCGCTGTTTTGCGGAGGTCGAGGGAAACGTCTTCACGAGTTGCAGGCCGTCGCGCAGACCCGTTTCGCGCAGGCTGACACGGTCTTGCGGATAAACGTCTTGGATGCGGGTCATGCGAGCCTCACAGCGGGTTTGGCGGGTGGAGAAACTTACAGTATTCACCCTCTCTGACCCCAGGTCCATCGCGGTTCAGGCCCGTTTTTGCCGGCCCTTGCCGAACTGGCCTTGCATGTCTACGTCTCGCGAGGGCACCTTCGGAAAGAGGACTTAACCACCATGCTGGACGCCGCCGTCAAGGCGCTATCGCAAATCCTGTCGCCGCCGATGCGCTCGATCCTGTGGCGCTCGATCGGGCTGGCGCTGATATTGATCACGGCGCTGGCGTACGGCCTGCAGCGACTGTTGAGCTGGTTTGCCACCTCGGGCGAAATCTGGCTCGATGGCGTGCTCGGGCCCAGCTTCGAGACCTCGATCAATGTGCTGGCCTGGATCGTTTCGATCATCGCCGGTCTCGGCGTCGTGTTCGGCGCGGTGTTCCTGATGCCCGTGATCACCTCGCTGGTGGCCAGCGTGTTCGTCGACGAGGTCGCCGACCATGTCGAACTCGAGCACTATCCGGCGGAGCGCCCCGGCACTGCGCTGCCGTTCGGCCTCGCCATGACCGAAGGCGTCAAGACCGCGCTGTTGACGCTGCTGGTCTATTTGATCGCGCTGCCCTTCGTGTTGATCGCCGGCGCCGGCTTCATCGTGTTCTTCATCGCCACTGCATGGCTGTTGGGCCGGGAATATTTCGAACTGGCGGCGATGCGGTTTCGCAGCCCGGCGGAAGCCAAGGCGATGCGCAAGGCGAATGCGGCCACCGTCTTCACCGCGGGCCTGTTCATCGCGGCGTTCGTGTCGATCCCGATCGTCAACCTGGCGACGCCGCTGTTCGGCATGGCCTTCATGGTCCACATGCACAAGCGCCTCAGCGGCCCCCGGCCGGAGCTGATCGAGCCGGCGCGGAAGACACGGGTGCCGGTGGCGTAAAGCAAAGATCCGTCGTCTGGCGCGATGCTCTCACTCCCCTCCCCCCACGCGCTCTTGCGCGTGGCGGGGAGGGGTCGGGGGTGGGGGGCGTCTCAGCAAATTCGCTAACAGTTGTGTACGCTGAAACACCCCCCACCCCCACCCCCGACCCCTCCCCACCGCTTCGCGGGAGGAGGGGAGAAAAACCTACACCGTCTTTTCCGGCCACCGGCACAGATCATTGATGATGCACACATCGCAGCGCGGCTTGCGCGCGAGGCAGATGTAGCGGCCGTGCAGGATCAGCCAGTGGTGGCCGTGCAGCATGAACTCCGGCGGGATCACCTTCACGAGGCCGAGCTCGACTTCGAGCGGGTTGTTGCCGGGCGCCAAGCCCGTGCGGTTGCCGATGCGGAACACGTGGGTGTCGACCGCCATGGTGTGTTCGCCATAGGCCATGTTGAGCACGACGTTGGCGGTCTTGCGGCCGGCGCCGGGCAGCGTTTCGATCTCGGCGCGGGTGCGCGGCACCTCGCCGCCGAATTCGGCGATCAGCTTTTGCGACAGCGCGATGACGTTCTTCGCCTTGTTGCGATAGAGCCCGATGGTCTTGACGTAGTCGCGCACCTTATCCTCGCCGAGCGCGAGCATTTTTTCCGGCGTGTCGGCCACCGCGAACAGCGCGCGCGTCGCCTTGTTGACGCCGGCGTCGGTCGCCTGCGCCGACAGCACCACCGCGACCAGCAGGGTGTAGGCGTTGAGGTGTTCGAGCTCGCCCTTCGGCTCGGGATTGGCGTTGCGGAAGCGGCTGAACGCCTCGTACACCTCGGCGGCAGTCCAGGGTTTTGTCTTCAAGGATTTTGTCTTGGAAGGTTTTGTCTTCAAAGGTTTTGGCTTGGAAGGCTTTATCCCGGCCGGCTTCTTCGCGGCGCGCGCGGGCGCCGGTTTGGCTGCCGCTTTCTTGATCGGTTTTGCCGCCGGGGGTCTGGATTTGGCCGGAAGGACGCGGGTGATTTTCGCCATGATCGGGGTATACTGATCCACGATGACCGCAGGCAACGATTATGATCCGCAGCCGGAATTGTTTTCAGCGCTGCTGACGCCGCACCGCTCGCTGAACCGCACCGGCTTCATCGTGCTGATGGTGTTTCTCAGCGTGGTCAGTTTTGCCACCGGCCTGGCATTCCTGCTGATGGGCGCGTGGCCAGTGTTCGGCTTTTTCGGCCTCGATATCCTGGTGATCTGGTGGGCGTTCCGGATCAATTTCCGCCGCGCCGCCGCCACCGAGGAGATCCGGATCACACCGTCGGAACTGCGGGTGCGCCGGGTCAGCCACCGCGGCCACGTGGTCGAATGGGTGCTCAATCCGCTGTGGGTGCAGCTCGACCAGCAGACCCATGCCGAATTCGGCATCGAAAAGCTTTATCTGGTCTCGCGCGGGCGCCGCGTCTCCATCGCAAGCTTTCTGGGACCCGACGAAAAAGCCAGCTTTGCCAAGGCTTTATTGGCAGCGTTGCAGGCTGCCAAGCGCGGCCCGACCTATAATCCGATCTCATGAACACTGATCGGGAATCGGGTGGTTTGCGCCGCTGGCGCGGCCTACATCAGAACCATGATGAACCTCGCCATGAATGAGCACCGCCTCACCAAACCGGGACCCCAGAGCGCAGCGCTGCGCGACTATGATTCGGTGCGCCGCGCCATCGCCTTCATCTCGGAGCAATGGCGGGCGCAGCCGACTATCGAAGCGATGGCGGACGCCGCCTCCGTGACGCCGGATGAGTTGCACCATCTGTTCCGCCGCTGGGCAGGCCTGACGCCAAAAGCCTTCATGCAGGCGCTGACGCTCGACCACGCCAAGGGCCTGCTGCGCGATTCCGCCAGCGTGCTCGACGCAGCCCTCGACTCTGGTCTTTCAGGCCCGGGACGGCTGCACGACCTGTTCGTCACCCATGAGGCGATGTCGCCGGGCGAATGGAAGAACGGCGGCGCCGGCATGACGCTGCGTTACGGCTTCCATCCCTCGCCGTTCGGCACCGCCATCGTGATCGCCAGCGGCCGCGGCCTTGCGGGCCTTGCCTTCGCCGATCCAGGCGAGGAGCCGGCAGCACTCGCCGACATGCAGCGGCGCTGGCCGCGCGCGACCTATGTCGAGGACCGCGCCGGCACCGCCGACCTGGCGCAGCGCGTGTTCGACAAGAAAATGTGGCGCGCCGACCAGCCGCTGCGCGTGGTGCTGATCGGCACCGATTTCGAGGTTCGCGTTTGGGAAACGCTGCTGAAAATCCCGATGGGCCGCGCGGTCTGCTACTCCGACATCGCGACCAACATCGAGAAGCCGAAGGCGTCGCGCGCGGTCGGCGCCGCGGTCGGCAGGAACCCGATCTCGTTCGTAGTGCCGTGCCACCGCGCGCTCGGCAAGAGCGGCGCGCTGACCGGCTATCACTGGGGCATCACCCGCAAGCAGGCGATGCTGGGCTGGGAAGCCGGGCAGGTCGGGGTGCATTAGAGCCGGCGGTTCCGTAGGTCGTAGGGTGGGCAAAGGCGCCCTTGCGCCGTGCCCACCATCTATCCCGATCATGGACTTGAATGGTGGGCACGGCGCGAAGAGCGCGCCTCTGCCCACCCTACGAATCTGCCGGCTTTCGGCGATTGACGGCCGCAAACCGATCGCTCACAACCACCTTGGTAAGCAGCCATAAAAGGTGGATCCATGCAAAAACGTCGTCCTGTCATGCTGGCCATATTGGATGGCTGGGGCTGGCGCGAAGATCCGGCGGACAATGCCGTTCTTCAGGCCGACACACCTAATTTCGATCGGCTGTGGAGCACCGGGCCGCACGCCTTCCTGAACACGTCGGGTTTAGATGTCGGCCTTCCCGGCGGTCAGATGGGTAATTCCGAGGTCGGACACTTCAACATCGGCGCAGGCCGCGTGGTGATGCAGGATCTGCCGCGGATCAACGACGCGATTGCCTCCGGCAGCATCAAATCCGCCGAAGCGTTCCGCAGCCTGATCCAGGCGCTGAAAGCGAGCGGCGGCACCTGCCATCTGATCGGCCTGGTTTCCCCGGGCGGGGTGCATTCGCATCAGGACCAGGCGGCGGCGCTGGCCGGCATTCTCGCCGAGAGCGGCGTGCCCGCGGTGGTACACGCCCTCACCGATGGACGCGATACGCCGCCGAAATCGGCGGCCGATGATTTGAAGCGGCTGCAGGCCGCACTGCCGCCGGCGGTGCCGGTGGCCACCGTGATCGGGCGATACTACGCGATGGACCGCGACAATCGCTGGGAACGCGTCGCCAAAGCCTATCATGCCATCGTCGAGGCCGAGGCCCCGCGATTTCCCGACGCCCAGTCGGCGATATCAGACGCCTATGCGCACGAACACACCGACGAATTCGTCGAACCCTCCGTGATCGGCGGCTACGCCGGCATCAAGGACGGCGACGGCGTGCTCTGCTTCAACTTTCGCGCCGATCGCGTGCGCGAGATTCTCGGCGCCATGCTCGATCCGGCGTTTGCCGGTTTCCCGCGCAAGCGCGCCGTCCGCTTCGCCGCCGCGGTTGGCATGACGCAATACAGCGAGCATCTGGACCAGCTGATGCAGACGATATTTCCGCCGCAGACCTATCCGAACATCCTGGGAGAGGTCACGGCTGCCGCGAACCGCACGCAGTTGCGCATGGCGGAAACCGAGAAATATCCCCACGTCACTTACTTTCTCAACGGCGGACGGGAAGAGCCTTTCGCCGGTGAGGATCGCATCATGGTGCCGTCGCCCAAGGTCGCGACCTACGACCTGCAGCCGGAAATGTCGGCGCCCGAATTGACGGCGAAAGCGGTGGAGGCAATCCGGTCCGGCAAGTACGACCTGATCGTCCTGAACTATGCCAATCCGGACATGGTGGGCCACTCCGGAAACCTCGCGGCCGCGATCAAGGCGGTGGAAACGGTGGACCGCGGGCTCGGCCAAATCGTGGACGCGATCGAAAAATCCGGCGGCGCGCGGCTGGTGACGGCCGACCACGGCAACTGCGAAATGATGCGCGATCCCGTCACCGGCGGTCCGCATACGGCTCACACCACCAATCCGGTGCCGGTCTTGCTGTTCGGCGGCGGCGACGTCTCATTGTCCGATGGCCGGCTGGCGGATCTCGCGCCGACGCTGCTCGACCTGATGGAATTGCCGCAGCCTGCCGAGATGACCGGCAAATCGTTGCGGCAGCCGAAGACGCGTTAGTTCGCTTTCTTCTCCCCTCCTCCCGCGAAGCGGTGGGGAGGGGAGAAGAGCATCAGAAATCGCCGAGCCCGAGCACGTCGGCCATCGAATACAGGCCGGGCTTCTGCTGGCGCGCCCAAAGTGCTGCCTTGATGGCGCCCTGCGCGAACATCATCCGGTCCTCGGCGTGATGCGACAGCGTGATGCGTTCCATGGCGCCGGCGAAGATCACGCTGTGATCGCCGGTGACAGTGCCGCCGCGCAGCGACGCAAATCCGATATCGCCCGGCCGCCGCGCGCCGGTGATGCCGTCGCGGCCGCGCGCCGAATGGCTGTCGAGGTCGACGCCGCGGCCGGCGGCGGCGGCCTCGCCGAGCATCAGCGCTGTGCCCGAGGGCGCGTCGATCTTGGCGCGGTGATGCATTTCGAGGATTTCGATATCGAAACCCTGGTCGAGCGACTGCGCCACCCGCTTGACCAGCGCGGCCAGCAAATTGACGCCGAGGCTCATATTGCCCGACTTAACGACAATGGCGCGCCCGGTGACGCTCTTGATCACGGCGTCGTCGGACGACGACAGACCCGTGGTGCCGATGATGTGGACCAGGCCGCGCTCGGCGGCGATCGCGACGTTGGCGATGGTGGCGGCGGGCACGGTGAAATCGACGATGCCGTCGGCATTGGCCGACAGCGACCACAAATCGCCCGAGAGTTTCACGCCATTTTCGGGCAGGCCGGCGAGCACGCCGGCATCCTTGCCCAGTAGCGCGGAACCCGGAGCTTCCAGCGCGCCCGTGAGCACGGCGCCCGGCGTTTCCGAGATGACGCGCGTCAGCGCGCGGCCCATCCGGCCGCCAGCCCCCGCAACGATCAAACGCATGTCGGCCATGGCGCTACCTCTCTCCGCCCCTATAGCGGGCGCAGGCTTTCCGGGCAACCGATCCGGCCTGATGGATCAGGGCTGCGGGCCGTCATAGCCTTCGATGACGATCAGTTCGGCAATCGAATGCGGCTGCCGCAGCTTGATGTTTGCCTGGTATTCCGGCGAGCGGTAGCAGGCCAGCGCCGTCTCGTAATCGGCGAATTCGATCACGACGTTGCGCGAGCGGCTTGCGCCCTCCACGCCCTCGAACTTGCCGCCGCGCACGACATAGCGCCCGCCGAATTTCTTGAAGATGGCCGGGTTGGCGGCGGCGTAGGCCTTGTAGCCTTCGTCGCTGTGAACGTCGACGCGACCGATCCAGTAGCCCTTTGCCATTTGCATTCTCCCTTTTGTTGTTGTTCAGCCCAGCGCCTGCTTGATCTCGGCCTGGATGGCCTCCGCCGCTTCCCTGGGGTCGGCGGCTTCCATCACGGGACGTCCGACCACCAGATAATCCGCGCCGGCGGCAATGGCGCGCGCCGGCGTCATGATGCGCTTCTGGTCGCCGACAGCCGCACCCGCGGGCCGGATGCCGGGGGTGACCAGGTTCATCTGGTGACCCACCACCTTGCGCAGATGCGCGGCTTCCTCCGGCGAACAGACCAGGCCATCGACGCCGAGCACCTGGGCCTGCTGGGCGCGGGCCTCGACCAGATCGGACACGCCGAGCCGAAAGCCCGCGGCGTGAAGGTCGCCGTCGTCATAGGAGGTCAGCACGGTGACCGCGAGAATTTTCAGGTCAGTGCCGGCGCGCGCCTCGACCGCGGCCTTCATGGTCTGCGGATAGGCGTGCACGGTCAGGAACGTCGCGCCCAGCTTGGCGATGCTCTCGACGCCGCGCGCCACGGTATTGCCGATATCGTGCAGCTTGAGATCGATGAACACCTTCTTGCCCTGGTCCGCGAGCTGGCGGACCAGCGGCAGTCCCCCCGCATAGGCGAGCTGATAGCCGATCTTGTAGAACGTCACGCTGTCGCCGAGCCGGGCAATCATCGCCTCCGCGGCGGGGACGCCGGGCAGATCGAGCGCAACAATCAGGCGGTCGCGGGGAGCGATCTTGGAAGGTTGCATGTCACCTCACATCATGCGCTGGGAAATGTCGATCAGCTGTCGCACCAGCGCGCTCAGCGCCTCGCTATCGGCCGGATGCTTCAGCCTGTCCATATCATCATAGGCCTCGTTGGCGAACGACAGCGCGAGCTGGCTGGGAACGACCGACGCATGGCAGGCGGTCAGGATCAGCCGCAGCGCGGCCAGGCCGCGCGTTCCGCCGAGCCGGCTTTCCGAAGCCGCGGCGATCGCGAAGGGCCGCTCGCGAAACACCTGGCCGCGGGTCTCGTGCGGATCCTGCACCCGGCTGACCCAGTCGATGGCGTTCTTCAGCAGCGGCGAGACCGACGCATTGTATTCCGGCGAAACCAAGAGGACGCCGTGATGCGCGCCCATCATCCGCTTCAGGTTCACAGCATGTTTCGGCACGCCGGATTTGTTCTGCAGGTCGCCGTCATAGATCGGCAGCGGAAAATCGGCCAGCGAGATGCGGGTGACTTCGGCGCCGGCCAGCGCGAACTCATGCGCAGCTGCAGAAGCCAGCTTCGCATTGTGCGAGCCGGACCGCAGCGAGCCGGGGATGACGAGGATTTTCAGCGCGGCCATGAACCAATCGCAAGACAGGGCTAACCGGCGCGAAAGCGCCGGAAAAGGATCAGCCCTTGCGATACACCCAGACGCGGGCTGGCGGAAGATTCATCCAGATGCGCTCGGAGGCTTCGGTGGAAACGCCCGGCAGCGATTTCGGAATCGGCGGCGCCACCGAATAGGTGAACTGCACGAAGGGCGCACCCGGCGCCAGCGCCGCGAAGGCGTCGCGGATCAGCTTCAGGCGCTTCAGCATCGGTTGTGTCACCAGCGGCAGGCCGGACACCACCGCGGATGCCGACACATCAAGCACGTCGCCGAGCGATTCGCGCAGCGCATAGGCGTCGCCCTGCACGACCGTGGCCTGCGGATAGCGGTCGCGCAGCAGCGCGCAGAAGCCCGGATTATATTCGACCAGCACGAGCCGCTTCTGATCGACGCCATGCTCGATCAGCGCGTTGGTGATCGCCCCGGTCCCCGGTCCCAATTCGACCACCGGCGCTGTGGAATTGACATCGACATACTGCGCCATGGTGCGGGCGAGAACCTTGCCCGAAGGCATCACCGCGCCCATCCGCAGCGGCTTTTCGATCCATGAACGAAGGAAGCGGACCTCATCGTCAAGACGAGGGGGCTTCTTCAACGCACGCACAGACGATTGCAATGGCATGTCGCTACCGGACGGGACCCGACGCTGGGCGGAAGTGTCAGAATATCGTCACAAAGACGTATAGGTAGCGGCCGATACGGTCAAGCCGAAGAGTCGTTAAGGGCTGGCGCGATTGCCGAAGAAGTCCTTGACCTTAGTGAAGAAACCCGCCGCTTCCGGCTGGGTTGCGCCGGACGACAGTTTTTCGAACTCGGCCAGCAGCTCCTGCTGCTTCTTGGTGAGATTCTGGGGCGTTTCGACCACGACCTGGACGTACATGTCGCCGGTCTGGCGCGAACGCAGCACCGGCATGCCTTTTGATGCAATGCGAAAGCGCCGGCCGGACTGGGTTCCGGAGGGCACTTTCACCTTGGTCTTGCCCTTGTCGATGGTCGGGACCTCGAATTCGCCGCCCAACGCCGCCGCCACCATCGAGATCGGCACGCGGCAATGCAAATCGGCGCCATCGCGCTGGAAGAATTCGTGGGTCGCCAGCGACAGGAAGATGTAGAGGTCGCCCGGCGGCCCGCCGCGGACGCCGGCCTCGCCCTCGCCGGCCAGCCGGATCCGGGTGCCGTCTTCGACGCCTTGGGGAATGTTGACCGACAGGTTGCGCTCGCGCGTCACCCGGCCCAAACCGGTGCAGGACGGACAGGGGTCCTCGATCATCTGGCCGCGGCCCTGGCAGCCGGGACAGGTTCGCTCCAGCGTGAAGAAGCCCTGCGCCTGCCGCACCCTTCCCGCGCCGCCGCAGGTCGAGCAGGTCTTCGGCTTGGTGCCGGCCTTGGCGCCGATGCCCGAACAGGCTTCGCAGGTCACCGAGACCGGGATCTCGATCTGCGCGGTCTTGCCGAGGAAGGCCTCCTCCAGCGTGATTTCCATGTTGTAGCGCAGGTCCTGGCCGCGCTCGCGTCCGCCGCGCCCGCGCTGTCCGGCCATGCCGAACAGGTCTTCGAAAATGTCGGAGAAGGACGAGGCGAAGCCGGCGCCGAAACCGGGGCCACCGCCGCCATGGCCCTGCTCGAACGCCGCATGGCCGAACCGGTCATAGGCGGCGCGCTTGTCGCCGTCTTTCAGGACTTCATAGGCTTCGTTGATTTCCTTGAAGCGGATTTCGCTGGAGGCATCGCCCGGATTCTTGTCCGGATGCCATTTCATCGCCAGCTTGCGGAAGGCCGCCTTGAGCCCGGACTCGTCCGCGTTCCGCTCGACTTCAAGAGTTTCGTAGTAGCAGCGCTTGGTGGTCGACATCCGTCAAATCCGCCCGAAATTCTGTTCTTGGTCCGCAGGCATGCTTCCTCAGAGAATGCAGCCTCCGGCTTAAAGAAAAATGACCCCCATCCTAAGGAGACGCAACCCGCGTGCTCTTTGGAATGAGGGTCATGGTACCAGCCGTATTTAAGCAGACTTCTTGTTGTTCTTGTCGTCGTCGACCTCGGTGAATTCCGCGTCGACCACGTCGTCCTTGGCGGCATCCTTGGCCGCATCGCTTTCGGCCTGTTGCTTGTACATGGCCTCGCCGAGCTTCATCGAAGCCTGCGCCAGCGTGTTGGTCTTGGCGGTGATCGCCTCGGCATCGTCGCCCTTCAGCGCTTCCTTCAGATCGCTGACGGCGTCCTCGATGGCGCGGCGCTCGCTCTCCTCGACCTTGGAGCCGTGTTCGGCCAAAGCCTTCTCGGTGGAGTGCACCATCGCGTCGGCATGGTTCTTGGCGTCGACCGCGGCACGGCGCTTCTTGTCCTCGGCGGCATTGGCCTCGGCGTCCTTGACCATCTTCTGGATGTCGGCTTCGGACAGGCCGCCGGATGCCTGGATCCGGATCTGCTGCTCCTTGCCGGTCGCCTTGTCCTTGGCCGAGACGTTGACGATGCCGTTGGCGTCGATGTCGAAGGTGACCTCGATCTGGGGCATGCCGCGCGGTGACGGCGGAATCCCCATCAGGTCGAACTGGCCCAGTACCTTGTTGTCGGCGGCCATTTCGCGCTCGCCCTGGAACACGCGAATGGTGACGGCGTTCTGGTTGTCCTCGGCGGTCGAGAACACCTGGCTCTTCTTGGTCGGGATCGTGGTGTTGCGGTCGATGATGCGGGTGAACACGCCACCCAGCGTCTCGATGCCGAGCGACAGCGGGGTGACGTCGAGCAGCAGCACGTCCTTGACGTCGCCCTGCAGCACGCCGGCCTGGATCGCGGCGCCGATGGCCACGACTTCGTCCGGGTTGACGCCCTTGTGCGGCTCCTTGCCGAACAGCTGCTTCACCACTTCCTGGACCTTCGGCATGCGGGTCATGCCGCCGACCAGCACCACTTCGCCGATTTCACCGGCGGTGAGGCCGGCATCCTTCAGCGCCTTGCGGCAGGGCTCGATGGTCTTCTGGATGAGATCGTCGACCAGCGCCTCGAACTTGGCGCGCGTCAGCTTCATCGTCAGATGCTTCGGACCCGACGCGTCCGCCGTGATGAAGGGCAGATTGATTTCGGTCTGGGTGGTCGAGGACAATTCGATCTTGGCCTTTTCGGCGGCCTCCTTCAGGCGCTGCAAGGCAAGCTTGTCGTTGCGCAGGTTGATGCCCTGCTCCTTCTGGAATTCGTCCGCCAGATAGCTGACGAGGCGCATGACGAAGACTTCGCCGCCGAGGAACGTATCGCCGTTGGTCGACTTCACCTCGAACACGCCGTCGCCGATCTCGAGCACCGACACGTCGAAGGTGCCGCCGCCGAGGTCGTACACCGCGATGGTGCCGGTCTTGGTCTTGTCGAGGCCGTAGGCGAGCGCTGCAGCGGTCGGCTCGTTGATGATGCGCAGCACTTCAAGGCCGGCGATCTTGCCGGCGTCCTTGGTGGCCTGACGTTGCGCGTCGTTGAAATAGGCGGGAACGGTGATGACGGCCTGCTCGACCTTCGAGCCGAGATGGGCTTCCGCGGTCTCTTTCATCTTCTGCAGAATGAAAGCCGAGACCTGCGAGGGCGAATAGGTCTTGGCATCGGCTTCGACCCAGGCGTCGCCGTTGGATGCCTTGACGATCTTGTAGGGGACGAGCTTCTTGTCCTTCTCGACCATCGGATCGTCATAGCGACGGCCGACGAGGCGCTTGACCGCGAAGAAGGTGCGCTCGGGATTGGTCACCGCCTGGCGCTTGGCGGGCTGTCCGACGAGGCGCTCGCCATCATCGCTGAAAGCGACGATCGACGGGGTCGTTCGCATACCCTCGGCGTTCTCGATGACTTTCGCAGTCTTGCCATCCATTACGGCGACGCACGAATTCGTGGTGCCGAGATCGATCCCAATGACCTTTCCCATGGTCCTCATATCCTTCTTTTTGCGGCAGGTTGGCTGGGCCCTGACGGCGCACCAATCCAAACCCCCAAACGATCAATTACTCGCGATATTGCGACGGTGAGCCTCATATAGGAGGGGGGGTGGGGCCTGCAAGGACCGGGCGCAACCTTGAGGGCTGAAAAGACTGGCCTTTGGAAGATTGTGTCTCCCCGTGTATCAAGCCGACCGGGCCGGGTTGTGCGGCCATGGCAGCCACCGGGCCGCGAGGGCCGGGGCGGAAAAGCGCGATTTCGGCCGCTGACCGGGAACGGAATCGCGGCCCGCCCTGTTGCCGGACCGTCAAAACCGCTAAAAGCGGATCATTCGCGGCCCCGGCAAAGGGTCGCACCGGCCGACCATTGAACGGCCTCAATGCAAACCCAGTAGACCTTTCATGATGCTCATCCGACCGATCTTCGCGATTGCCTTGCTGATATCAGCCATAGCCCCCGCGCTTGCCGCAGACCCGGTTTTTCCGCCGGGCGTCAGGGTCGGCGTCACGCCGCTGGTCGGGCTCAACCGCGCCAAAGCCTTCGTCGGATTCGAGACCGAGGATCAGGGCGTCAAGGTGTTGATGGCGGAGCTTCCGGCCGACGCCTACACCGAGGTCATGAACGCCTTCAAGAACAGTCCGGCGGGCGTCGGCGGCGTCAAGCCGGAGAGCATCGAGACCGCGGCCGGCCTTGCCTACTACACCATCGAAACCGGCAAGGATGGCGCGACCAATGTGCGACGCTATTCGATGATCCTGCCGGGCGGCGCCTTCTCCGGCTATATCGCCGTGCAGGTCCCGGAAAATGCTTCCAAAATCTATACTGACGATGCCATCCGGCAGATGTTTGCCTCGGCGGCGGTCCGCAAGGAAGTTCCGGTCGAGGAGCAGCTTGCCCAGATGCCCTTCAAGGTCGGCGAATTGAGCGGTTTCAAGAATGTCCGCACGCTGGCGGTTGGCGGGGCCATCGTCATCGCCGACGGCGACGAGACCAAGGGTTTCGAGGCGGCGCCCTTCATGGTGGTCGGCCTTGTCGGGGCGACGCCGACCCAGCCGGAGGATCGCGGACGTTTTGCCCAGCAGGCCGCAACCACCATTCCCGGCGTGCGCGAGGCCCGGATCACGATGTCGGAGCCGCTGCGCATCGACGGCATGCCGGGCTATGAAACCCGCATCGACGCGGTGAGCGGCAAGGACAATACCCCCGTCACCGTGGTGCAGTGGCTGCGCTTCGGTGGCGGCAGCTCGCTGCGCATCATCGGCAGCGCGCCGCGCGAGGAATGGGCCAAGGCGTTCCCGCGCTTCCGGGCCGTGCGCGACGGCATCCAGCCGCGCTGAAGCCGCGCGATCTGCCGAAGATTCGTGCGCCCGCCGGCGCCTAAACCTGCTTTACGCTCCCCAAGCGAGGTGATTTGCTGGCGACAGCGTATCTTACAGGGAGGTGCAGCATGTTGGACCGAAGGCAAGTTCTCGCAGGCTTAGGTACAGGTCTGGGCACGGCGGCGATCGCCACCATCCCTGCAAACCGGCTTTGGGCAGCGGCCTCGATCAAGCCCGATGAGGCCTCGGCGCTGCTGGTGATCGATGTGCAGAACTGCTTCCTGCCCGGCGGCAGCCTTGCCGTCAAAGACGGCGATCAGGTCGTTCCCGTGATCAATCGCATCGCCAAGGGGTTCGCCAATGTGGTGCTGACGCAGGACTGGCACACGTCCGGCCATGTCTCGTTCGCAACCAGCCACGGCGGCAAGAAGCCGTTCGAGACCGTCGACCTCAAATACGGCAAGCAGGTGCTGTGGCCCGATCACTGCGTGCAGGGCACCGAAGGTGCGGCGTTGTCGAAGGAGCTGGCGATTCCGCAGGCCGCGCTGATCGTCCGCAAGGGATTCCACAAGGAAGTCGACAGCTACTCCGCCTTCACCGAGGCCGATGGCAAGACCACGACCGGGCTCGCCGCTTACCTAAAGGCGCGCAAGGTGAAGCGCCTGTTCATGGCCGGATTGGCAACCGATTTCTGCGTCGCCTGGAGCGCGCTGGACGCGCGCAAGGCCGGATTCGAAACCTACGTGATCGAAGACGCCTGCCGCGGCATCGACACCCAGGGCTCGCTCGCAAAAGCCTGGGCGGACATGACCAAGGCCGGGGTCAAGCGCATCCAGTCAGGCGATATCGTCGCCTAGAAGGCAGCATGTCGGATCCCGCCGCCCCAGTGGCGTTCGAGATGGTCCGCCGGCCGCCGTCGCAACGGACCGCCGGCCTGATCTCGGGCATGACCGGTTATCGCGAGACGGCGCGTGGCCGGTTTTCCCAGCGCGAGGCCGCACCGCTGGCCATACCGCTGATCATCAGTTTCGGTACGCCATTCGGAATCGCGCTCGGCCGCGAACCCGATGCGGCCGACCGCTATGCCAGCTTCGCCGCGGGACTGTATGCCGGCGCGGTGTACATCGAGTCCGACGGCGGCGCCGAATGCGTGCAGGTGGATTTCACGCCGCTCGGCGCCTACCGCTTTTTCGGCGGCGCAATCGTCGACCTCGCCGCGCGCATGATCGGCATCGATGACGTGCTCGGCAGCGACGGCGCGCAACTGCGCGAGCGGCTAGGCGCTACCTCTGGCTGGCAGCGCCGTTTCGATATCGTCGAGGATTTTGTCACGAATCGCGCCAACCACCTGCCGTCGCCGGAACTGGAATTCGCCTACCACCAACTGTCCCGCAGCGGCGGCCGCATCCGGATCGCTGCGCTCGCCGAGGAGATCGGCTGGAGCCGCAAGCATCTGGTCGATCGCTTCAGGTCCGAATTAGGTCTCGCCCCAAAACCGCTGGCGCGCATGATGCGCTTCCATCGCGCCTGCGGCCTGGCACGGACCGGAACATCCACCGGCTGGGCCGGGATCGCGGCGGATAGCGGCTTTTCCGATCAGGCCCATCTGGTCCGCGAATTCGTTTCGCTGGCCGGCGAGCCGCCGACGACCTGGGCGCGACGGCTGGCGCTGACCGACAGCCGGCTGACACGCCCGCAAGCCGCAGTTTCCGAGGGGTAACAAATCTTCAAGCCGACACCGCCCGGCTTGGCGCATCATCACGTCGACAGCAAACCGAGCAGGAGCTTTCCGTGACCGACAAAAGCACCATCGAAGCGCCACGCCTCTATCCCACGCTGCGCTGCAGGGATGCCGAAGCGATGATGCGCTGGTTGAAGGACATCATCGGCTTCACCGAATACGTCGTCTATCGCAGCGACGACGGCGTGGTACAGCATGCCGAGCTCGCCTACGGCTCCTCGCTGCTGATGCTGGGCCAATGCCGCGACGACGAATATGGCCGGCTGGTCGGCGATATCGGCGGCCGCCGCACCGATTCGCTTTATGTCGCCGTCACCGATCCGGACGCGCTGCACGCCAAAGCCAGGGCCGCCGGCGCCAAGATCGAGATGCAGTTGCATGACACCGACTACGGCAGCCGCGATTTCGCCTGCCGCGATCCGGAAGGCAATCTCTGGAGTTTTGGCACCTACTGGCCGAAGGTGACCGAGAAGCCGCTGCCGGGATAAGCCTGGGCGATAAGGTGCCCGATGGTTCGAGACGGCGCTGAAGAAGCGCCTCCTCACCATGAGGCAGCCTGAAGGTCCCCCCGCTCCCTCATGGTGAGGAGCACATCCGGCAGCGCCAATGCGCTGTCCGGTGCGCGTCTCGAACCATCAGGCACCTTGGCGTTTCGAGGGATGAAGCGAATGCGCCGAGCCTTTCAGGCTTGCTCGCTCGGCGTCGCCGCCGCCTTCGCGCCACCCTTTGAAACCGCGACCGGCGCCGGCCGCAGCACGCGTCGGGCTGATCTGTGAGATGACGGCCTGTCGCGAAATGGCGGCCGACAGGCTGTACCGACGCCAGACAGCTCCGCTGCGGCTGGTGTCGAAGCACGAAAAGCGAGAGCTTCCAAGAAAAGTATTTCTACTATAGGGTGCATTACCGCATGCAGATCTCCGTTAGGACATTTTTTCTGCAGCGCAAGTCATTGCAGGGCCTTTCCGCGCCAGGGCGGAGGCAAGCATCGCCGACGACGCATTGAAAACATCAGGTGGGGGAAGCATGTTATGGCCAAGCAGGTCATCGTAGTCGTCCACGGCGTGGGCGTGAAACAGGCAGGGGTGAGTTCCGATTTGCTTGCGGCGGCGTTGCAGGACGATGATGGCAAGAACGAAAAGACGCGCTTGCCGCCGCACTCCAGCGACGACTTTGTGCTGCTTGAATCCGAAACCTACGACTCGTCGGGCAAAGCGAGCACGTTTCCGGCGCGCGTGCGGCGCTACCGTTCCTATAAACAAGATGCAACCGTGGAGCAGGAGCGCGTCATCGCCGACTTCTTCTGGGGCGACGTGACGGCGTTCGGATCAGGCGTCGTGGATGTCGTGCTCGCCTATTTCAAAGTGGCAATGGGCCTGTCGCACGCCATCCGCGAGAACGCGAAGGACGCCTATCCGGATGAAAACTGGCAGGACCGCTGGATCGGCCGGTTCGCGCGCGGCGCCGCGTTGACAATCCATGGGCCCATCATTGCACTGAACATCGTGATGCTGCTGGGACTACTGCTTGCAGCGGCGCTGCAGGTTGCGGCTTTTGCCGTGTTTGGCGAGGAGGCATTCGCTCTGGACAAGCCGGCGGCTGTCATTCTGTTGCGTGTGCAAATCATCGCGGTCGGGCTGGCCGCCATTGGCGCCGGATGGTTTGTGCTGCGGCAAGGCCGCGGCGCTTTTCTTTACCGGCACCTGTTCAGCTGGATTGCGCTGTGCGGCGTGGCATTTCTCCTGCTCGGATCGCCGGAGCTGCTAGGCTTCAGCAAGGCCGTGGCACCCATCGAAACCCTGCTGGTCAAGCTCGAGTCCGGCATGCGTTTGGAAGACTTCAAACGCATCTATCCCGGCCTGCTTGGCATTGGCTGGCGCATGCTCGCACTCATGTCACTGTCATGGCTCCTGGTGTTTGTCCAAGTACTCCTGGTTTGGGTTCTCGGGTTTATTCGGCGTAAGAAGCCGCAGGCGCCGAATCTGATCGTTCCTGCGCTCGGCCTGATGTCCCTGCTCTGGTTCCTCCTGATTGCGGCATTGTGGGCCGCCGTTCTCAAATTGCCAACTTCCTACAACCTCGGTCTCAGAACGGAAGCTGTCGCAGCGGCGTTAGTTGCAATCGGTGCGGCCGTCATCGTGCTTGTCTGGCTCGCCGTGGTGGCGGCCTTGGTTTTCCGTCGCAAGTTGGAACTTACGCGAGGGCAATTTGCAGAGCCGGCGTTCTATATGGAGAATAGCGGGGCAAGTGCCGACGAATATGCCAACCGCTATAGATTGTTGATCGCATCGAAGATGCTGACGGCGCTGAGCATCTTCCTGCCCCTCGTCTTTGCAACTTTCGCGCTCGTCTCTTTTTCACCCGAAGTCGCCTGGGTCGGCAAGATCAAGGCATTGCTGGAAAACTGGACCATCACGATCATCTTCGCAATTCTGGCCGCCGGTTCGGCGTTCGTCTATTCTTTCAGAGCGGAGTTTGCCGCCGGGCTCGGCATCCTCGCCGATGTGTTGGCCTATCTGAACAACGGTTCCTGGATGTCCGGCAATGCCGACGATCCCTACAAGAGCAACGAGCCGCCGCGGCAAACATGGCTGGAAGGATTGCTCTTCGAAAACAAATCCAGCCTTCCATTCAAAGCAAGTCCGCGCGGCTACTGGCTGCGTCGTCGTATCCACGACCGGCTGGGCGTGCTCATTCGAGACCTGATCCGCGACGAGAAGCCTGACCGGCTCGACATCGTGTCGCATTCCCAGGGAACGATGATTGCGATCGATCTCATCGACCTTCGGGGCGAGCAGTGGCTGAAGGGACTACCCGCAGGAAGCGGCGGCATAGGGCTGGTAACGATGGGCTCGCCCTACACGCATCTCTACGGCAACTATTTCCCGTCGTCATTTCGGCGGGTCGGGAACCGCCCGAATCTGGCGAACAAGAAAGATGGTGGCCTGCTACGCGATTGGCTGAACATCTTCCGTATCGACGATTTCGTCGGCACACACATCGGCAAGGGCGCGTGGCCCCGAGAATTTCCTGTTTCACCGAATGGGCACACGAACTATTGGGTCGACCGCCGCGTCGTGGCCAAGCTGCGCGAATTTCTGGGTTGACCCGCGACTTCGCCTGCCGCGATCCCGAAGGCAATCTCTGGAGTTTTGGCACCTCCTGGCCGAAGGTCACCGAGAATGCGCTGGCGGGATAGAGCGGCGTGCCCTGAGCGATCAGGGTGCCAGATGGTTCGAGACGGCGCTGAAGAAGCGCCTCCTCACCATGAGAGAGTAGTAGGTCCTCATCCTGAGGAGCCGCGCGCTCTTCGCGCGGCGTCTCGAAGGATGAAGCCCAAGCTCCGAACTTTTCTAGGCTTGCTCGCTCGGTGTCGGCGCCGCCTTCGCGCCGCCCTTGGAGACCGCGACCAGCGCCGGGCGCAGCACGCGCTCGCCGATGGTGTAGCCGGCCTGCACGACCTGCACCACGGTGCCCGCCGGCACCGACGTGTCGGGGACCTCGTACATCGCCTGCTGGAAATTCGGATCGAACTTCTCGCCCGCGGGATCGAATTTCTTGACGCCGTTTTTCTCCAGCGTGTTGAGCAGCGAGCGCTCGGTCAGCTCGACACCCTCGATCAGCGATTTCAGGCCGGGATCGGCATTGGCCTTGGCCTCGGCCGGAACCGCATCGAGCGCGCGCTGCAGATTGTCGGCGATATCGAGCACGTCGCGCGCGAAACCGGTGATGCCATAGGCCCGCGCGTCGGCCACTTCCTTCGCGGTGCGCTTGCGCAGGTTTTCCATTTCCGCCAGCGTGCGCAGCATCTTGTCGCGCGTTTCGGCGATTTCCCTGGTCAGGGCTTCGACCGAGCCTTCCTCGGGATCGTCGGGCATGATGTATGGCTTGGAAACCACGGGCTCGGCGGCCTTCGCCGGATCGGCCGGATTGTCCTTCTGCCAGTTGGGATCAGTCATGGCTTGCCTTCTCGAAAAAATCGCTTGGAACCGGGGCAATGGGGGATTTGCTGGCCCGGATATCGTGCTTTAGGCGGGGAAAATCAAGCGCGACATAGCATTTTCGAGCGAAGCGGGTACCGGTTCGCGTGAAGAAAACGCGTCAAAAAACAACCATTTCGGCCGGATCAGCCGCCCAGCATCCGGCTGACGATGCGCGCCGCATAGTCCACCGTCGGGATCACGCGGGCATAGTTGAGCCGGGTCGGCCCGATCACGCCGAGAACGCCGACAATGTGCCCTGCGGCATCGCTATAGGGCGCGATGATGGTGGACGAGCCGGACAGCGAAAACAGCTTGTTCTCCGAACCGATGAAGATCCGCACGCCTTCGGCGCGCTCGGCGCGGCCCAACAGGTCGATCACGCCGCGCTTGGTCTCGAGATCGTCGAACAGCGATTTCACCCGCTCCAGATCTTCCAGCGCGTGAAGGTCTTCCAGCAGATTGGCGTGACCGCGCACGATCAATTGCCGGTCGTCGCTGGTGCCGCCGGACCAGCTCGCGATCCCCGCTGATATCACCTTCTGCGTCAGCGCATCGAGTTCGGTCCGGCTTTCCGTCAGCGCGGTTTCCAGCTCCAGCCGGGCCTCGGCCAGCGTCCGCCCCCTGATCCGCGCATTGAGAAAATTGGTGGCTTCGATCAGCGCCGAGGAGGGAACGCCCGGCGGCAGCGTCAGCACCCGGTTCTCGACCTGGCCGTCCTCGCCGACCAGCACCACCAGCGCCCGTTCCGGCTCCAGCCGCACGAATTCGATGTGTTTCAGCCGCGAATTGGATTTGGCGGTCAGCACCACGGCCGCGGCCCGGGTCAGGCCGGACAGCCGGGTCAGGGCTTCGCCCAGCGCCGCCTCGACCGATTGCGCCTTGCCGACGGAGGCGAGCTGGTTCTGGATCGACTCCCGCTCCGGCTCGGTGAGGTCGCCGACCTGCATCAGGGCGTCGACGAAAAACCGCAGGCCGAGCTCGGTCGGCAGTCGGCCGGCCGAGGTATGCGGCGCATAGATCAGCCCGAGATGTTCGAGGTCGGACATCACGTTGCGCACCGAGGCCGGCGACAGCGGCGTCGCGATCAGGCGCGAAATGTTGCGGGAACCGACGGGTTCGCCGGTGGCGAGGTAACTCTCGACGATTTGACGGAAAATATCCCGCGAACGCTCATTGAGCTGGGCAAGCCCGGCATGCGGCGCGATCAGGCCGATCGGATCGTGGTGGGCCACAGAATACTCCCCTGAACTCAGCCTAATCTGTCTATCACAGCGACCGGAGACAAGCAGGTATTAGTCCCCATAGGCGGGCATCGGAGGCCCAAAAGCCTTGCCGCTGCCGCTTCCCCCTCCTACAAGCACCGCGAACCTGTCTTTATTGATTTTTCGGAGGATTTCTCATGCGGCCAAGCCGCCGTGCGCCCGATGAACTGCGCGCCGTGTCACTGGAACGGGGTGTGGTCAAATACGCCGAGGGTTCCTGCATGGTCAAATTTGGCGACACTCATGTGCTTGTCACGGCCACCCTGGAAGAGCGGCTGCCGCCATGGCTGAAGGGCCAGGGCCGGGGCTGGGTCACCGCCGAATACGGCATGCTGCCGCGCGCCACGCTGGAACGTACCCGCCGCGAGGCCGCCGCCGGCAAGCAGGGCGGCCGCACCGTCGAAATCCAGCGCCTGATCGGCCGCAGTTTGCGCGCGGCTGTCGACCTGGAAGCCCTCGGCGAGCGCCAGATCACGGTGGATTGCGACGTCATCCAGGCCGATGGCGGCACCCGCACCGCCTCGATCACCGGCGCCTGGGTGGCGCTGGCCGACTGCATCTCCTGGATGAAGACGCGCAACATGATCAAGACCAACCCGCTGCGCGACAATGTGGCGGCGATCTCCTGCGGCATCTACAACGGCACCCCGGTGCTCGATCTCGATTACGCCGAGGATTCCGAGGCCGACACCGACGCCAATTTCGTGATGACCGGGGATGGTCGCATCATCGAGGTGCAGGGCACGGCCGAGAAGACGCCGTTCTCGCAAGATGAGTTCCTGGCGCTGATGGATCTCGCGCGCAAAGGCGTGGCGCGGCTGGTGGACCTGCAGAAAATGGCGGTGGCGTGATTCAGATCGCGGACCGACTGGCGTAGACTGGCACCATGCATCGTCGAATCACCGGCAAGCTCGTGATCGCGACCCACAATCCCGGCAAGCTCGCCGAGATGCGCGAACTGCTGGCGCCGCACGGCGTCGAGGCGATCTCGGCCGGCGAACTCGGCCTCGGCGAGCCCGACGAAACCGGCGATACGTTTCGCGCCAATGCGGTGATCAAGGCGGTGGCGGCGGCCCGCGCCGCGCAATTGCCGGCCTTCGCCGACGATTCGGGATTGGTGGTCGACGCGCTCGACGGCGCCCCCGGCATTCTCTCGGCGCGCTGGGCCGGACCGAACAAGGATTTCACCGCCGCGATGGCGCGGATCGAGCGCCTGCTGCAGGAGCGCGGCGCCACCACGCCGGACCGGCGCACAGCGCATTTCGTTTCCGCGCTGTGCGTGGCCTGGCCCGACGGCCACCTCGAGGAGGTCGAGGCGCGCGCCGACGGCACGCTGGTTTGGCCGCCGCGCGGTAGCGCCGGGTTCGGCTACGACCCGGCGTTTCTGCCCGATGGACACACGCGCACTTTCGGCGAGATGACCAGCCTCGAAAAGCACGGCCTGCCGCCGCTCGGGCTCGGCCTGTCGCACCGCGCCCGCGCCTTCGTCAAACTCGCGGAGATCTGCCTTGACTAGCGCTGACAGAGAAAAAGCGTTCGGCGTCTACGTGCACTGGCCGTTCTGCCTGTCGAAATGCCCGTATTGCGATTTCAACAGCCATGTCCGGCATGCGCCGATCGACGAAGAACGGTTTGCCAAGGCCTTTGCCCGCGAGATCGAAACCACCGCCGCGCGCGCACCGGGCCGCGAGGTCTCCTCGATCTTTCTCGGCGGCGGTACGCCGTCACTGATGCAGCCGAAGACCGTCGGCGCCATTCTCGATGCGATCGGCAAACACTGGCGCGTCGCGCCCGATGCCGAGGTCACGCTGGAGGCCAACCCGACCAGCGTCGAGGCAACGCGGTTTCGCGGCTACCGCGCAGCCGGCGTCAACCGGGTTTCGCTCGGCGTGCAGGCGCTCGACGATGCCTCGCTGAAAGCGCTCGGCCGGCTGCATACCGCGCGCGAGGCGCTGGACGCGGTCGCGATCGCGCGCACCGCGTTCGACCGCTATTCGTTCGATCTGATTTATGCCCGCCCCGACCAGACCCCGCAGATGTGGGCGGATGAACTCAAGCTCGCGATCTCGGAAGCCGCCGAGCATCTGTCGCTCTATCAACTCACCATCGAAGAGGGCACGCCGTTCTTCGGCCTGCACGCCGCCGGCAAGCTGAAGACGCCGGACGAAGCGGTGGCGCGCGCGCTCTACGACGTCACCCAGGAAGTCTGCGCCCAACACGGATTGCCGTCCTACGAGATTTCCAACCACGCGCGATCAGGCGCCGAGTGCAAACATAACCTCGTCTACTGGCGCGGCGAGGAATATGCCGGCATCGGTCCCGGCGCCCACGGCCGGCTCGATATCGATGGCACCAGGCACGCCATCGCCACCGAAAAGCGCCCCGAGGCGTGGCTGATGCGCGTCGAGGCCAATGGCCATGGCGTCGTGGTCGACGACCATCTCAACAGCGAAGAGCGCGCCGATGAATTCTTGTTGATGGGCCTGCGGCTCACCGAGGGCATCGACCCGCAGCGCTACGCGGCGCTGTCCGGCCGCACGCTCGATCCCGGCCGCATCGCCATCCTGCGCGAAGAAGGCGCCATCACCGTCGACGCCAACGGCCGGCTGCGGGTGACGCAGGCCGGATTTCCGGTGCTCGACGCCGTGGTGGCGGATTTGGCGGCGTAAGATTTTTCTGCGCTGTCGTCCCGGACAAGCGAGCAACGCGAGCGCCGATCCGGGACCCATACGCCGCAGCCTATCGTTAAGGCAAAACGTCAGACGGCTCTTTTCAATAATAACCGCCGCGGCGTATGGGTGCCTGCGTTCGCAGGCACGACGATGCTACGCCCCAAAACTCTTCGGCGAGCCCGCGACCGGCGTGCCGCCGCCCGATCCCACCTTCATGACGGCGAGGCCGCGTTCGTTGGTGCCGTCGGCGCGGAACCGGAACAGGCCATCGATGCCGGCAAAGCCCGACGGATTGGTCAGCACTTCCGGCGAGAACCGCGCGCCGCCTTGCGTACGCGCCAGGGCGGCGACCAGCGCCACCGCGTCATAGGCCAAGGTGGCGGTGCGCACCGGATCGGCGCCGAACTTGGCCCGGTAGCGGCCGGAGAATGCGCGGAAGCCGGACGGATCCGGCGCGGCATAGAGCCCGCCTTGCAGCGCCGGGCTCGCGAACACCCGCGGATTGTCCCACAGACCGGTGCCGAGCAGCTGGATGTTCTTCAGATTCGCGCCCGCCGCGGTCAGCGCGTCGGCGACCTGAACCACGGAGTCGCCGTCGTCGGCGATGAACAGCGCATCGGCCGAACCCAGCGCCTGCGCCACGGTGCGCGCCGCGGTGGCGCGGTCGGCGCCGTATTTTTCGAACGCGACAATGCGCCCGTTCTTGCGGCCGACTGCCTGCTTGAACGCGGCTTCGACGACGTTGCCATAGGCATTGTCGGGCAGCAGCGCCGCGAATGATCGCTTGCCGGTGCTGGCGGCGTATTCGATGATCCGGTTGACGTCGGACTCGGGCAGGAAGCTGAGCAGGTAGACGCCGCGGCCGGCGACGCTCGAATCGGTCGAGAACGCTATCACGGAGACGCCGCGGGCGCGGGTCAGCGCGGCCGTCGACGGCACCGACGCCGCAAACAGCGGACCGAGAATAATCTCCGCGCCTTCGTCGAGCGCCTGCTGGGTTCCCTGGCTCGCGCCCTGCGGGGAGCCGGCGTCATCCTTGATCAGGAGCTGGATATTGGGGTTCTGGAATTCCGCCAGCGCCATCTCGGCGGCATTCTTCATCGACTGCGCCGCGACGCCGGCATTGCCGGACGCTGACAGCGGCAGCACCAGCCCGACCTTGACCCCGCCGGTGCCGACGGCCTGCGGCTGCTGCGGCGGTCCCGCCGGACCGGCATCGGGTCCCGAACTGAACGGATTTGAAATCGAGCCGCCCGCGCAGGCCCCGAGCAGCGGCGCGCCCAGAATCAGGCCGAGTGCTGTGCGCCGGGTGGCCCCCGACGGCGGCTTGAAAGGCCAAGATTTGGGTTCGAGTGGCCCCAGCATCGCATCTCTTCTCTTGACCGGCCTGTTGCGGCCGGCACTTCGACCTCCCAGTGATCAGGGGGGTGGATTCAGGCATATTGTCGACGAATAGTTAACCAAATCAAAAGGATTGTGGCGGCGCCGCCCGGCCGCCGGTTGCAGGCCCCTGCTTCCTTCCCGCGCGCCGCGACATACCCTCCGGCAGCCGCCTTGCGCCAGCCTTGTGGCGTCCGCGCCCCGTCCCCTCTAGATTGGCATTATGCGCCCAAAAGCAGCTTCCATAAATACATCTGATGGCCCCGCGGATCCCGCCAGCCGCACATTTTCGTTGGGCGGCCACGTCCTGACCGCGCCGAAGGCGGTTCCGGGCCTGCATCTGGTGGCCACCCCGATCGGCAATCTCGGCGACATTACGATCCGCGCGCTGGAAACCCTGGCCGGCGTCGACATCATCGCCTGCGAAGACACCCGCATGACCCGCCGGCTGACCGAGCGCTACGGGATTTCGGCGCTGCTGAAACCCTACCACGAGCACAACGCCGCGCAGGCCCGCCCCGTCATCCTGCAAAAGCTGGCGCAGGGCGCCTCGATCGCGCTGGTCTCGGATGCCGGCACCCCCTTGATTTCCGATCCCGGCTTCAAGCTGGTGCGCGAGGTCTGCGCCGCCGGCCATGCCGTGATCGCGCTGCCGGGCCCCTCCTCGGTGCTGGCCGCGCTGTGCGTGGCGGCACTCCCGACCGACCGGTTTTTCTTCGAAGGTTTTTTGCCGTCGCGCGGCACCGCGCGCCGCGCGCGGCTGACCGAGCTGTCGCGGATCGACGCCACGCTGGTCATGTTCGACTCCGGCAACCGCGTGCAGGACACGCTGGCCGATCTCGCCGGCATCATGGGCACGCGCGATGCCGCGATCTGTCGCGAAATGACCAAGCTGCATGAAGAGATTTTGCGCGGGCCGGTCGCCGAACTCGCCGCCAAAGCCGACACGCTGGAGACCCGCGGCGAATTCGTGCTGGTGATCGGCCCGCCGGCGGCCCGCGCTTTGGCGATGACCGAGCAGGCGCTGGATGATCTGTTGCGCAGCTCGCTGCAGCGCGACAGCGTCAAGGATGCGGTGGCGCATGCGGTCGAACTATCAGGCCGGCCGCGCCGCGAGATCTATGCCCGCGCGCTCAAACTCGCCAAAGAGACGCACCAGCAAGCAACGGACGGCGATGGCGAAGACTGACGGCGCAGCGCCGCCCGACAGAACGGCAAAGATCGCCTCGCCCGAACGGGTCGCGGCGTTTCGCACCGGGCTGTCGGCGGAAGCCCGCGCCGGTGCTTATCTGATGGCGAAGGGCTATCGCATCCTGGCAAAACGGTTTCGCACGCCGCATGGCGAGATCGACCTGGTGGCGCGCAAGCGCAATCTGGTGGCGTTCGTCGAGGTCAAGGCACGCGCCAGCCTGGATGAGGCCGCCTATGCGGTGACGCCGCGGCAGCAGGCGCGCATCATCGCCGCAGCCGAAGCCTGGCTGATGGCGCATCCCGAGCATGCGGAATTCGAGCTGCGTTTCGACGCCGTGCTGATTGCGCCGAGGCGCCTGCCGCGCCATCTGTTAGCGGCGTTCGACGCCAGTACCTGATCCTTCCGACCCGTCACCGACACCCCACCAACTTGCGGACCCCTTACATGAAATTGAACGTCGCCGTCCAGATGGACCCCATCGAGCGCATCAACATCCGTGGCGATTCGACCTTTGCGCTGCTGCTGGAGGCGCAGAAGCGCGGCCATGCGCTGTCCTATTACACGCCCGACAAGATCTCGCTGCGCGGCGAGGAGGTGATAGCCCCGGTGCAAGCGCTCACCGTGCGCGACGAGGTCGGCGATCACTGCACCCTCGGCGAGCCGAAGCGACAGCCGCTGGCGGGCTTCGACGTCGTGCTGCTGCGCCAGGACCCGCCGTTCGACCTCGCCTACATCACCTCGACGCATTTGCTGGAGCGGATCCATCCCAGGACGCTGGTGGTGAACGATCCCGCCAGCGTGCGCAACGCGCCGGAAAAAGTCTTCGTGATGGATTTTCCGCAGTTGATGCCGCCGACGCTGATCTCGCGCAACCTCGACGAGATCAACGCCTTCCGCGCCGAGCACGGCGCCGTGGTGATGAAGCCGCTGCACGGCCATGGCGGCGCCGCGGTGTTTCGCGTCATGCCGCAGGACATGAATTTCGGCTCGCTGTTCGACATGTTTTCGGTGACGTTCCGGGAGCCCTGGGTGATCCAGCGCTTCCTGCCCGAGGTCGAGCACGGCGACAAGCGCATCATCCTGGTCGACGGCGAATTCGCCGGCGCCGTCAACCGCGTGCCGGCGGCCGACGATCTGCGCTCCAACATGGTGCGCGGCGGCGCCGCAAAGGCCACCGACCTCACCCCGCGCGAGCGCGAAATCTGCGCGACGCTCGGCCCCAAACTGCGCGAGCGCGGCCTGCTGTTCGTCGGCATCGACGTCATCGACGGCTTTCTGACCGAGATCAACGTCACCTCGCCCACCGGCATCCGCGCCATCGCGCGGCTGGGCGGGCCGGATGTGGCGGCGAAGATCTGGGACGTGATCGAGAAGAAGCGCGGGTAATCAGCGCTGTTGCTGATACGCCGATCAGCCTACCTTGCGGGCGATCGAATCACGCGAGGAGAGGCCGCATGGCTGACCAGGACAATCCGCAACCGCCCGCCGCTCTCGCTTACGAGGACACCGGCGCTGCGGCCGCGCTGGTCTATTTCGATATCGTCGGCGCCTATGGCATCATGAACGGCACGGTCGAGATCGAGCTCGCGACCCGCATTCTCGTTCCCACGGCCAACGGCCTCACCGACGTCAAATTCCTGTCGTCGGGGCGGTTGCGCTGCAGTCCGACCGCCGCCGCCAATCTGCGCAACGCGATCGATGCCGCGCTGAAAATGCTGGAAGCGCCGCAGCCGCAACCCGATCCGGTGGCGGCCTCCAGGATGAATTGAGCGCAACGCCGGTCGGCGCGTTGCTCGCTTCTGGTCCGAGAGCCCTAAAGCCGCCGCGTGAACGATTCCAGCTTCCTCGAAATACTGTGCAACGATCCGATGCCGTAGCCGTCCGGATCGTCCTCGGATATCCGATAATCCGCCTTGATGGATTCAAGATTGTCGAGCAGGCGACGGACATAGGCGGCGGGATCCCCGCGTTCGGCCACGCTCGGCGCCAGGATGACTCGCTCCGCGTAGGTCGCCGCGACCATTTCATCCTGGCCGACATTGTGGCCGCGCCAGGAAGTGTAATACGGATCCGATTGGTGAGCCAACGCAAGCGCGGCCTCCTCGTCGATCGCCGCTCGATACAGGACCTGTATCTCGGCAATGATCTCCTGGCCGACGGCGCTGTCGTCTGCGCGAACGGAGAGGTTGGCTCTGGTCCATCGCTTCAGGAACGATATCAAGCCAACTCCTGATGTCCGGCAAAGGCGTCGCCAGGCTGGTTTGTCATGCGGGCTTTGCACAATGATTCTCGCTTCGTCACCCGCCGACAGCTCGCCTTACAAAAGACCAGCCCCCTTGCCAGCCTTTGACAGCGGGTGCAACTTAAGCAGATGCCCGCTCCATCAAGCGGACAGGTCAGTCCGGGGCTGCAACGCACAATTTCCATAAAAACAAACGGAGGACAACGCATGACACAGGATGTTTCGCGACGCTCCCTGCTCGCACTCGGCGCCGGCTTGGGCGCATCGGCCATGCTCGGCGGCAGCGCGCTCGCAAAAGCGCCGAAGCTCGGCACCCAGTCGCAATATTTCTACCGCTTCAATTTAGGCAACGCCGAAGTCAGCGTGGTGTCCGACGGCCCGCTGCCGCTCGGCCCTCCCAAGGGCACCTTCATCGGCGTGCCTGATGAAGAAGTGAAGAAGATGCTGAGCGACAATTTCCTCTCGCCGGACAATGTCGTGCTCGAACAGAACTCGCCGATCGTCAACATGGGCGACAAGCTCGTGCTGTTCGACACCGGCATGGGCACCTCGAAGGCGTTCGGCCCGACCACCGGCCGGCAGCAGAAGAGCATGGCGGAGGCCGGCATCAAGCCCGGCGACATCGACGCGGTGGTCTGCTCGCACGCCCATATCGATCATATCGGCGGCATCGTCGGTGAAGACGGCAAGCCGCTGTTCCCCAATGCGCAGGTCTACATCGCCCAGAGCGATTTCGATTTCTGGACCGATGAAGGCAAGCTCGGAGGCCCGCTGAAGGACTTCGTGATCCACGCCCGCAAGAACCTGTTGCCGGTCAAGGACCGGCTGGTGTTCTTCAAGGACGGCCAGGAATTCCTGCCCGGTGTGCAGGCGATCGCGGCGCCGGGACATACCGTCGGCCATACCATCTTCATGGTGACCTCGAACGGCAAATCCTTCTGTTTCCTCGGCGACCTCACCCACCATCCGATCCTGCTCTTGGAGAAGCCGCGGATGCAATTCTCCTACGACACCGACCCGAAACAGGCCGCGGAAACGCGGGTGAAGTTGCTGGACATGATCGCCACCAACAAGATCCCCGTGATGTCCTATCACTTCGCCTGGCCCGGCTTCGGCCACATCGCCAAGACCGCAGAGGGATTTCATTACTACCCCGAAGCGATGAACATGCAGCTCTGAACCATGCGCAGTGCGTGCGGGGGTGGGCCAATGGCCGACCCCCGCGTGGCGCAACCAACGAAGACCAGGCGCGCGACATGATCGGAGCAGCCACCACCGTCATCGCACTGCTGCTGACGGCCGAATTCGGTTCCGAGACGGTCGAGGTCAGGGATCGCGGCTCCGTCGATCTCACGAGCTACGAATGCCGGGACACGCCGCGCAGCACGCTGATCCAGCGCGCCTGTTACGATCCCGCGCAGGCCAGCATGATCGTCAGCGTCAAGGGCGCCTACTTCCAGTATTGCGATCTGCCGCCGGCGACGTTCGCGGGCCTGATGGCCGCGCCGTCGATGGGACAGTTTTTCAAGCGGAATTTTGCGGGCGGTGCGGACAGCCGCTATGGCTGCCGGTTCGGGCCAGCGCCGAACAAATAAGGTGGAGCCGGGTTGCACACGACACAGCGCCCCACCAATGTTCCCGGGATGTTCGCGATCTTGTCTCCGGGTTCCGTTACCCTCGTACCGCATTCGGAGTCCATGGATTTGTGCAATGGCTTCACATTGCCTTATTGAAATTGTGCAACCATTGCACTAAATTTGTTGTCGAGGGCTGCATGGCAAGTCTGAAGGCCTCGCTAAGCAACTGTAAAATTTACATCTATCCGGGAGATCACAACCCTCCGCACTTTCATCTCAGGGGCCCCGATTCAAGGGCGCTGGTGGCGATCGTCACGCTGGAGGTTATTGCCGGAAAGGCATCGAAGAAGGATCTGGAGGAAGCCCGGGAATGGGCCCGTAAAGAAGAAAATCTGGCGTTGCTGGTATCAGAGTGGAGAAGGCTCAATGAGCGAGAATGAGATCATTGATAGCGGCATCGAGTTGCCCCGGATGGCAGCCGTCGAGCCTCTTCCCCCGTTCACGCTTCGGGTCGAGTGGGCCGAAGGTCGTCGCGCGGGCCGGGAGGATTTGGTCGACCTTCGGTCGGTCATCTACAGCTACAAAATCTATAAGCCGCTGAGAGACGAAGCCCTGTTCGCCACCGGACGTCTGGCGGATGACGGCGATGCCGTGGCCTGGGATGGCGAGGACCTTGAAATGTCGGCGGACATGATTCAATCGCTGGCCGAACAGGCCATGACGCCGAAAGACTTTTCCCTATTCCTGGCGAAAAACAGGCTGACGCAGGAAGCTGCGGCGGCCGTTCTTGGCAGGAGCCGCAGACAGATCGCGAATTATGTGTCGGTCGGCCCGATACCGCGTGTTGTCGCGCTGGCCTGCTACGGATTCGAAGCACGCCAGCGCGATGCGACCATTGCCAAGGACCCCGCCGCCGAGGGTGGGGTTGCCGCCGCCTGAGTGGTCCAGCAAAGCCATCCCACTGGCTTCCCGACGAGCCACCGCTCGTGTTCCCTTAATGTTCTTGATGAGTCTCTACCTTTCCGCTACCCTGCGTTGCCAGAGGATGAGACATGGTCCAGCGGGTTCAGGCGTGTAGGCTTCACAGGAAACCCATACCCTTGCGGAGGTTAATTGTACATATCATTTTGGTATTGTAGACAATTAACCACAATGCATTGGGTTAATTGTACATACTATCCTGATGATCGGCTCGCCCGGCGCCGGCAAGTCAATGCTGGCGGCGCGGCTGCCCTCGATCCTGCCGCCGCTGTCGCCGTCCGAGCTGTTGGAAGTATCCATGATCGCCTCGGTGGCCGGCGAAATCCGCGACGGTGCGCTGACCGCGCGACGGCCGTTTCGATCTCCGCATCATTCCGCTAGCATGGCGGCGCTGACCGGCGGCGGCATCCGCGCAAAACCCGGCGAGATCTCGCTGGCGCATCAGGGCGTGCTGTTCCTCGACGAGTTGCCGGAGTTCGACGCCCGCGTGCTGGATTCGCTGCGCCAACCCCTGGAGAACGGCGAGGTCGCGGTGTCGCGCGCCAATCACCGCGTCACTTACCCCGCGCGCTTCATGCTGATCGCCGCGATGAACCCGTGCCGCTGCGGCCACGCCTATGAACCCGGTTACGCCTGCAAGCGCGGACGCGTCGACCGCTGCACGTCCGACTACCAGGCACGCATCTCCGGCCCGCTGATGGACCGCATCGACCTGCGCATCGAGGTGCCCCAGGTGACCGCCGCCGATTTGATCCTGCCGCCGCCGGCGGAAGGCTCGGCGGAAGTGGCGGCACGCGTCGCCGCCGCGCGCGACATTCAGCTGGCGCGCTATGCCGCCGCCGGCCTGCCGAACGTCCGCACCAATGCCGAAGCCCCGGCCTCGGTGCTGGAGCAAATCGCGCAGCCGGACGCGCAAGGCACAAAGCTGCTGCGCGATGCGTCCGAAACCATGCGGCTGTCGGCGCGCGGCTATCACCGCGTGCTGCGCGTCGCGCGCACGCTGGCCGATCTCGACGGGTCAGACAAGATCGGCCGGCTGCATCTGGCCGAAGCGCTGTCGTACCGGGCGCTGGCGGAGGATCTGCGCAGCGCGGCGTGACATCGGGAAGGCAATTCGGCCGCCCCGATCTACCCGACGGGCAAATCACTTCTGATTTTCAGAAGTCGTGTCAAGCCCTCAAAGCAAAAATATTTCGCTTAACACGTCGGGCAAATCACCTTTAGTGATTCGCCCGTCTCACCCGACAAGGGGCGTTGCGCACGTCACGAACGCGCGGTGGGATGCGATGGACGCGACAGCGTCGGGCGCGCAAGGGACCGCAGGGCGGATTGATCTCCGTGAGCGATTTTCCGGCGCGCGGACGAACGG
>NZ_JAUSLT010000079.1 GCF_030646015.1 Bradyrhizobium sp. | reverse complement strand
GGCGAAGCCGATTTTTTTCATGTTGAACTTTTGCCACGGCTCTTAACCTTCGTTAACCATATCGAAACCATCCCATAGGCAATAATTGCCCAGTCGGCTCCCGGGGGCCGAATCTAGGGGCGGATTGGTTTTGCAGGGTCTGGTAGCTTTCCTGAAGGGTTTGGGCGCTTCGCGCCTGCTGGCGATGGTCGCGGTGACAACCGCGCTGATCGGCTTCTTCGCCTTTGTCATCATGCGCGTCACCACGCCGCAGATGACCACCCTGTTTACCGACCTCTCGACCGAGGACTCCTCGGGAATCATCAAGGATCTGGAACGCCAGGCCATTCCCTTCGAGCTGCGCAACGAAGGCGCCCTCATCATGGTGCCGAAGGACAAGGTCACCCGGCTGCGCATGAAGCTCGCCGAGGGCGGCCTGCCCAAGGGCGGCGGGGTCGGCTACGAGATTTTCGACAAATCCGACGCGCTCGGCACCACCAGCTTCGTCCAGAACATCAATCACCTGCGCGCGCTGGAGGGCGAACTGGCCCGCACCATCCGCGCCATCGACCGCATTCAGGCCGCGCGCGTCCATCTGGTGCTGCCCGAGCGTCCGCTGTTTTCGCGCGAAACGCCCGAACCGTCGGCCTCGATCGTGGTGCGGGTGCGCGGGGCGCTCGAACCGCAGCAGATCAGGGCCATCCGCCACGTCGTCGCCTCCGCCGTCAACGGCCTGAAGCCGCAGCGGGTGTCGATCGTCGATGAAGCCGGTCAATTGCTCGCCGACGGCGCCAAGGGCGACGCCGACAACGCCATCGGCGACGAGCGCCGCGCCGCCTTCGAGAAGCGGATGCGCAACCAGGTCGAGGCGATCATTTCCTCGGTGGTCGGCGCCGGCCGCGCCCGGGTCCAGCTCTCGGCCGACTTCGACTACAACAAGATCACCCAGACCTCGGACAAGTACGATCCCGAGGGCCGGGTGCTGCGCTCGAGCCAGACCCGGGAGGAATCCTCCGCTACCGCCGAAAACGGCGGCCAGGTCACCGTCAACAACGAGCTGCCGGGCAACCAGAACAGGGATGGCGCGGCGGTCGCGCGCGACCAGAGCAAGAAGAGCGAAGAGACCAACAATTACGAGATTTCCCGCACCACCAAGACCGAAGTGACCGAGGTCGGCCGGGTCAACCGCATCTCCGTCGCCGTCCTGGTCGACGGCAGCTACTCCAAGAACGAAAAAGGCGAGCAGGTCTATCAGGAGCGCAGCAAGGAACAGCTCGACCGCATCGCGACGCTGGTGCGCTCGGCGATCGGCTTCGACCAGAAGCGTGGCGACCAGGTCGAGGTCGTGAACCTGAAATTCGCCGAAGCGCCTGTCGTGCCGCCGGTGGCAGAGCCAGCCGGCCTGCTCGGCATGCTGCAATTCACCAAGGACGACGTGATGTACGTCATCGAGCTCGGCGTCATGATGCTGCTCGGCCTCGTGGTGCTGTTCATGGTGATCCGCCCGCTGGTCAAGCGCATCCTGGCTTCCGAAGAGGTCGCCGCGGCGAAGGACGGCGCGCACCCGGCGCTGACCGACGGCAGCGACGCGGTCGACGCCAACGGCCAGGCGCTGCTTACCAACACGACCGCACAGCTGATCGACGTCGCCCAGGTGCAGGGCCAGGTGCACGCCCAGTCGGTGCATCGCGTCGGCGAGCTGGCCGAACGAAACCCCAATGAAACCGCCACCATCGTTCGCCAGTGGCTATCGGAGCCCGCGGAGTAACATGGCCGTACCGCAAACCACCAACGCCGCCGACATCTCCACCGTCATCGCCAACCTGGCGAGCCGGCAGGCCAATCGTCCGCAGGGGCCGAAGCTGAGCGGCCCGAAGCGGGCCGCGATCCTGATGCTGGCGCTCGGCGAACAGTATGGCGGCAAGGTCTGGTCGCTGCTCGACGACGACGAGGTGCGCGAACTGTCGATGCACATGTCGTCGCTCGGCACCGTCGAGGCCGACGTGGTGGAAGACCTGCTGCTCGAATTCGTCTCGCGGATGTCGGCTTCCGGCGCGCTGATGGGAACCTTCGACGCCACCGAGCGGCTGCTGACGCAGTACCTGCCGTCCGAGCGGGTCACGGGTATCATGGACGAAATTCGCGGCCCCGCCGGCCGCAACATGTGGGAGAAGCTCTCCAACGTTCAGGAAGAGGTGCTCGCCAACTACCTGAAGAACGAATATCCGCAGACCATCGCCGTGGTGCTGTCGAAGCTGAAGCCGGAACACGCCGCGCGCGTGCTCGCGATCCTGCCCGAGGACATGGCGCTGGACGTGATCGGCCGGATGCTGAAGATGGAAGCGGTGCAGAAGGAAGTGATCGAGCGCGTCGAACAGACGCTGCGCACCGAATTCATGTCGAACCTGTCGCAGACCCGCCGCCGCGACGCCCACGAGGTGATGGCCGAGATCTTCAACAATTTCGACCGCCAGACCGAAACCCGCTTCATCACGTCGCTGGAAGAGGACAACCGCGAATCCGCCGAACGCATCAAGGCGCTGATGTTCACCTTCGACGACCTCGTCAAGCTCGACGCCGCCTCGGCCCAGACCCTGATGCGCAATGTCGACAAGGACAAGCTCGGCATCGCGCTGAAAAGCGCCAACGAGGACGTCCGCGGCTTCTTCCTCGGCAACATGTCGTCGCGCGCCGGCAAGATGCTGCTCGACGATATGGCGGCGCTCGGACCGGTGCGGTTGCGCGACGTCGACGAGGCGCAGGCGCTGCTCGTCAACCTCGCCAAGGACCTCGCCGCCAAGGGCGAGATCATGCTGACCAAGAACCGCGCCGACGACGAACTGGTGTACTGCTGGCCGCACCCGCAAAATTCCTGTTCGACATGGACTTCGGCGCCCCCGACAAGACGCGCGAGAAGCCGGCCACACCGTCGGAAATCGCCCAGAAGATCGCCGCCGCCGAGGCCCGCGCCTATCGCGACGGCTTCGATGCCGGACAGCGCGAGGCGAAGGCGGAAAGCGACCGCCGCGCCGCGCTGGCGCTCGAGGAGATCGGCATCGGCGTTCGCGGCATCGCAACGAATTTCTACGCCATCGAAACCCGGATGGAGACCGAAGCGGTCGACGTCGCGGTGGCGGTGGCGCGCAAGCTGTGCAGCGAACTGATTGCCGGCGAGCCGCTCGGCGAGATCATCGGGCTGGTCAGCGACTGCTTCTCGCATCTGGTGGCGACGCCGCATCTCGTGGTCCGGATCAACGATTCCCTCTACGAGGCCGCGCGCGAGCGGATCGAGCGGCTGGCGAAGCAAAGCGGCTTCGAAGGCCGCCTCGTCATCCTGGCCGAACCGGACATTCCGACCGGCGATTGCAAGATCGAGTGGGCCGACGGCGGCGTGGTGCTGGAGCGCGCGGCGATCGAAGCCAAGATCAACGAACTTGTCGGGCGCTACATTGCGTCCCGAGACCAGGCGACGAGGACTAATCCATGAGTGACACCGACGCACAGGTTCCGCTTCCCGACCTCAACTCCGCGGACGCACCGCCGCTCGATGACGTGGCCTATCTCGAAGACGAGCAGGCCTCGCGCATTGCCGCCGACCTCGAAGCGGTATTCGACGTGCCGGTCCAGGTTTCGGCGGTGCTCGGCCGCTCCAAGATGGATGTCGGCGAGTTGCTGAAGCTCGGGCCCGGCACCGTGCTGGAACTCGATCGCCGCGTCGGCGAAGCCATCGACATCTACGTCAACAACCGGTTGGTGGCGCGCGGCGAAGTGGTGCTGGTCGAAGACAAACTCGGCGTGACCATGACTGAAATCATCAAGGCGGAACGCGCCTGAAGGCGCTCATAACGATACGGCTCGAAACGAGCGCGAACGGACGAACAGGAGAACATCATGCGGCTTCTCATCGTTGGCACCCTGAAGGGCCAGCTTACGACCGCCACCAAGATCGCCATGGACAATGGCGCTTCCGTCACCCATGCGGAGAACCACGACCAGGCGATGGGCGTGCTGCGCGGCGGCAAGGGCGCCGACCTGCTGCTGGTCGACGTCGCCCTCGACATCCGCGATCTGGTGATCCGGCTGGAGGCCGAACACATCCATGTACCGATCGTCGCCTGCGGCATCTCCAATGACGCCCGCGCCGCGGTCGCGGCGATCCACGCCGGCGCCAAGGAATACATCCCGCTGCCGCCCGATCCGGAACTGATCGCGGCTGTCCTCGCCGCGGTCGCCAATGATTCCCGCGATCTCGTCTACCGCGACGAGGCCATGGCGAAAGTGATAAAACTGGCGCAGCAGATCGCCGGTTCCGACGCTTCCGTGATGGTGACCGGCGAATCCGGCACCGGCAAGGAAGTGCTGGCCCGCTACGTCCACACCCGCTCGCATCGCGCCAAGAAGCCGTTCATATCGATCAATTGCGCGGCGATCCCGGAGCATCTGCTGGAATCCGAACTGTTCGGCCACGAGAAGGGCGCCTTCACCGGCGCGATCGCCCGCCGGATCGGAAAATTCGAGGAAGCCACCGGCGGCACCCTGCTGCTCGACGAAATTTCCGAGATGGACGTGCGGCTGCAGTCCAAGCTGCTGCGCGCCATCCAGGAGCGCGTGATCGATCGCGTCGGCGGCACCCGGCCGGTGCCGGTCGACATCCGCATCATCGCGACCTCGAACCGCAACCTGGCCGACGCGGTGCGCGAAGGCACCTTCCGCGAGGATCTCTTGTTCCGGCTCAACGTCGTGAACCTGAAGATTCCGCCGTTGCGCGAGCGGCCGGCGGATATTCTCGAACTGGCGCAGCATTTCGCCAAGAAATATGCCGACGCCAACGGCGTGCCGCTGCGCCCGATTTCGGCGGAGGCGCGCCGCGTGCTGAGCGCCAACCGCTGGCAGGGCAACGTCCGCGAGCTCGAAAACACCATGCATCGCGCGGTGCTGATGGCGCAGGGCGACGAGATCGGGGCCGAGGCCATCCTGACCCCCGACGGCGACCGTCTCGACCTGGCGAAAACCGTGCCGGCGGTGGCGCACGCCACCTTCGCCGCCGAACAGGTGACCCGCGCACTGGTCGGCCGTACCGTGGCCGACGTCGAACGCGACCTGATCCTGGAGACGCTGAAGCATTGCCTCGGCAACCGCACCCACGCCGCCAACATTCTCGGCATCTCGATCCGCACGCTGCGCAACAAGCTGAACGAATATGCCGACGGCGGCCTGCCGATCACGCCCGCGGGGTCGGGCGACTATGGCCGCGTCGCCGCGACGGCGTAGCCCGGATCTCGCCACGTCATTGCGAGCGTAGCGAAGCAATCCATTCTTCACCTGCGCGGTGAGATGGATTGCTTCGCTTCGCTCGCAATGACGGCGATCGGCTGCTGGCGCTACGAATATTCAGGCGCATCCGGCCTGCGGAAAATGTGGATCGGTTTACCCGGCTGCAGGTCCTGCCCGGTGAACACGGCATAGGCGTACAGCGCGAGGTAACCGATCGCGAGCGCGCCGACGGCGTAGAATGCCCAGATCGCGACGCGCTTCATCGGGTCAACACGCGGCGCGGCGCCGGGCCCGCAAACGCCATGGCGATTTGAAGAAGTTTGCGTTCCAAGCGGGCAGTCCTGTTCGATTTCGACGGTGTGACTATAGGTGGCGGGCATTGCGGCCGCAAATGCCCAAGAGCCCGGCGAAAGCATCGGAGCCGGCGGGGTCGGCTCGAGGCCGGCGTCCGCTCTCCGAACCGCGCATGCCGGTCTGCCCGAATTTCAATATTGCCTCGCTCAACCCTTTGTTGCTAACATGAACTTAGCAACTTGAGAGAGATCATGGCCTTGTACGCACAGACCAGTGGTACCCAGCAGACCAACTCCGGCACCTTCGTACCGATACCCGGCCTCACTCTCACGATCCCCGAAGGCGTCGACGCGTCGGCCCTCGTCATCCTGAACGTGCCGATGCCCTACGCGGAGGGAAACAATTATCCGGGTGGTACCTTCGGCATTACGGTCAACGGCACCGCGTCGCCCGTGATAGCGAGCTTCACCTACAACGACCAGAATCCGGGAAGCACCGGCCGCATCCCGACGACACTGGTCGTGAGCGTGCCGCTGGTAAACGCGACGCAGACCGTTGCGGCGGTGTGGTACGGGGTGCGCGGCAGCACCGTCATCATCGACACCCCGGCGAGCCTCAGCGCGATCCTCGATTAGGCCGGATCGGCGCCGGCCGGTCGCAGCACCTTCAGATCCCACACAGTAGGCGGCGGGCGGAAGGCAGACTTCCGGTCGCGGCAAGGAAAATGGGCTAACAAGACAGGTGCTTTTATGGCACATGGTGCTGCCGTCCGGATATCAGGACGAACCGCACCATTTCCGAGATCGCCATGCCCGCACCCAAGCCGCCTGCCTTCGAGACCCTGAGCCTCCACGCCGGCCAGCGTCCGGATCCCGTCACGGGCGCACGCGCGGTCCCGATCTACCAGACCACATCCTACGTCTTCCAGGATTCCGAGCACGCCGCGGCGCTGTTCAATCTCGAGCGCGCCGGCCACATCTACACCCGGATTTCGAATCCGACGACGGCGGTACTGGAAGAACGGCTGGCCGCGCTGGAGAGCGGCGTCGGCGCGATCTGCACCGCGAGCGGCATGGCGGCGCTGCATCTCGCCATCGCGACGTTGCTCAATGCCGGCGACCACATCGTCGCCTCCGCCTCGCTCTATGGCGGCACCATCAACCTGCTGGCGCATACGCTGCCGCGCTTCGGCATCACCACCACATTCGTGAAACCGCGCGAACTGGACGCATTCCGTTCCGCGATCCAGCCCAATACCCGCCTCGTGATCGGCGAGACCATCGGCAATCCCGGCCTCGAAGTGCTGGACATCCCAAAAGTCGCCGCCATCGCGCATGGCGCCAGGATTCCGCTCTTGATCGACAATACTTTTGCCACGCCCTATCTCAGCCGGCCGATCGAGCTTGGCGCCGATATCGTGATGAACTCCGCGACCAAATGGATCGGTGGCCACGGCATCGCGATCGGCGGCGTGATCGTCGATGGCGGCCGGTTCGACTGGCGCGCTTCCGGAAAATTTCCGGTGCTGACCGAACCCTATGCCGGCTATCACGGCATCGTCTTCGACGAGCAATTCGGCCAGGCCGCCTTCATCATGCGGGCGCGCACCGAAGGCCTGCGCGACTTCGGCGCGTGCCTGTCGCCGACCAATGCGTTTCAATTGCTGCAGGGCGTCGAAACCCTCGGCGTCCGCATGGACCGCCATATCGCCAATACCCATGTGGTGCTGGAGGCCCTGACCGCCAACAAAGCGGTCGAATGGGTGCTGCATCCCTCGCTGCCAAACCATCCCGACCATGAACTCGCCAAGACGTTGCTGCCGCGCGGCGCGGGCTCGATCGTCAGTTTCGGCATCAAGGGCGGCCGTCCCGCCGGCAAGAAATTCATCGAGTCGCTCCGCATGATCAGCCACCTCGCCAATGTCGGCGACGCCAAGACGCTGGTCATTCACCCCGCCAGCACCACCCATCAGCAGATGGATGCCGCGCAACTCAAGGCCTCCGGGATCGGCGAGGAACTGGTGCGGTTGTCGGTCGGCATCGAATCCGCGGCCGACATCGTCGACGATCTCGGCCAGGCGCTCCGTATTTCGCAGAAGGCCTGAGCGATGCAACTCACCGTCAACGGCCTGGATACTTTCGTCGCCACCGGCGGCCGCGAATTCGACAAGTCGCTGCCGACAATCGTGCTGCTGCACGGCGCCGGTTTCGATCACACCACATGGGCGCTGCATTCCCGGTGGTTCGCGCATCACGGTTTTGGTGTGCTGGCGCCGGACCTGCCCGGCCATGGACGCTCGGGCGGCGCGCCGCTGGCGACCATCGCCGACATGGCCGACTGGACCGCGGCATTGCTCGATGCCGCCGGTGCCGCGACGGCACGGCTGGTCGGTCATTCCATGGGATCGCTGATAGCGCTGGAGACCGCCGCGCGGCACCCGGCCAGGGTGACCGCGCTGAGCCTGATCGGCACGGCCGCCACCATGACGGTCGGACCCGATCTGCTGAGGGCCGCCGAAGCCAACGACCATGACGCCGTCGACATGGTCTCGATCTGGGGCCTCGGTTTTCAGGCCGAACTCGGCGGCAGCCTCGCGCCCGGCCTGTGGATGCACACCGGCGCGCAGCGCGTGCTGGAACAATGCCGGCCCGGCGTGCTGTTCAACGACCTGTCGGCCTGCAACGCCTATCAGGGCGCACTCGCCGCCGCCGCACAGATAAAAGTCCCGGCCACGCTCATTCTCGGCGAACGCGACATGATGACCCCGGCGAAGGCCGGCAAGGCGCTGGCCGCCGCACTGCCGAATTCGCGCACCGTGGTGTTGTCAGGCGCCGGCCACATGATGATGGTCGAGCGGCCGGACGAATTACTGGCGGCGCTGCAAAGTTAAGCGGGGCTGTTTTTTGACGCGATTGCTTTACGCGATCTGCGTATCCACCCCGGATCGTGTCCGGGACGCCTTCGCTCGAAAACGCCTCAACTACGCAGTGACCCATAATTCTGCTGAGCGGACGGCTGGCCAAGTCCGCTATACCCCGATAGCCGACGTATTGTTGCATAGCAGCGAAATGACGCTTTGTGCCACAACCGGACTCATGCAGCGCAACAATCTTCCTGTTTTTTCTGTAATCGTAGGCTCACATCGAACGATCAATGCGCGAGTTGGGATTCGGC
>NZ_JAUSLT010000078.1 GCF_030646015.1 Bradyrhizobium sp. | reverse complement strand
CACCGAATCCATCAGGCACAGCACGTCCTTGTCTTCGTCGCGGAAGTATTCAGAGATCGCCAGGGTCAGATAGGCCGCCTGCCGCCGCATCAGAGCGGGCTCGTCGGAGGTCGCCACCACCACCACCGAGCGCGCCAGGCCGGCGTCGCCGAGGTCGTCCTGCAGGAACTCCTGCACCTCGCGGCCGCGCTCGCCGACCAGGCCGATCACGGTGATGTCGGCATCGACATTGCGCGCCAGCATCGACAGCAGCACCGACTTGCCGACGCCGGAGCCGGCGAAGATGCCCATGCGCTGGCCGCGGCAGCAGGTCAGGAAGGTATTGAGCGAGCGCACCCCGAGATCGAGCGGCGTGCCGACGCGCTTGCGCGAATGGGCCGGCGGCGGCGAGTTGCGATAGGGCATCGGCGACGGCCCCTGCGGCAAAGGTCCCTTGCCATCGATCGGCTCGCCCATCGCGTTGATGACGCGGCCGAGCCACGCCACCGACGGCCGCACCTGGCTGGCGGCATTGGCGATGACGGCGCGGCAGCCGCGCCGCACGCCTTCGAGGCCGGCGAACGGCATCACGACGGCATTGTTGCCGGAAAAACCGATCACCTCGGCGGGGATCAGGCGATTGCCGCCGGTCTCGATCACGATGCGGGCGCCGACCGACATGGCATGGATGGGACCGGCGATCTCGACCATCAGGCCGCGAACGCCGACCACCCGGCCATATATATTGACGCCGTCGATGTCGCCGATCTGTTCGGCGAGCGCCTTCATTGCGAAAACCTTAAGTTTCCGCGCATTTTGGCCGCGCCCTTAACTTCGTGTTTACCCGCATCGTTAATCATTGCGTCACTGTCTTTGGTGACTGAGAGCGCTTGCCCATCAGAAGAAGGGTGAGTCGCAGGAGTCGGTTAGGCCCGTCTCTTAATGTGGAACTTGAACGGGAGTGGTTGCGAAAATCTACTTGGCCACAATATCTTAGGGCGATTCGACAAAAATTGCACGGATAGAGCTTGCGGACCGGAATCAGATTTTGTTAACCATATGTCGTCAGGATCCGAATCAGTTGTTCAAAGGCGTTTTGAGTGCCGCAAGTGCGGCCGACCTGACGCCCGGAGCGGCGACTATAGGGGACTGGCATGCGCGTTTTGCTGATAGAAGATGATAGCGCCGTTGCGCAGTCGATCGAGCTGATGCTCAAATCCGAGAGCTTCAACGTCTATACGACGGATCTCGGGGAGGAAGGCGTCGATCTCGGCAAACTATACGACTACGACATCATCCTTCTCGACCTCAACCTGCCCGACATGTCCGGTTACGACGTGCTCAAGCAGCTTCGGGTCTCGAAGATCAAAACCCCCATTCTGATCCTCTCCGGCCTCGCCGGCATCGAGGACAAGGTCAAGGGTCTCGGCGTCGGCGCCGACGACTACATGACCAAGCCCTTCCACAAGGACGAACTGGTTGCCCGCATCCATGCGATCGTGCGCCGTTCCAAGGGCCACGCCCAGTCGGTGATCCAGACCGGCGATCTCGTGGTCAATCTCGACACCAAGACGGTGGAAGTCGGCGGCCAGCGCGTGCATCTGACCGGCAAGGAATACCAGATGCTGGAGCTGCTCTCGCTCCGCAAGGGCACCACCCTCACCAAGGAAATGTTCCTCAACCATCTCTATGGCGGCATGGACGAGCCTGAACTGAAGATCATCGACGTCTTCATCTGCAAGCTGCGCAAGAAGCTCGCCAACGCCTCCGAAGGCCGCAACTTCATCGAGACCGTCTGGGGCCGCGGCTACGTGCTGCGCGAGCCGCATGAGGTCGAAGAGCGCATCCCCGCCTGATCACCGAGTTCTACCGAGAGCCCGCCGGGCTTTCTCCTCCCAGACTGGACCCCGCCGCGAATGGCGGGGTTTTTGTTTTTTCTCCCCTCCACCCGCGAAGCGGTGGGGAGGGGTCGGGGGGTCTATCGGCTTGGACCGCTGTATCGGCAAACGCCGCGCTACCCCCCACCCCCGCCCCCTCCCCTCCACGCGCAAGGGCGCGTGGAGGGAGGGGAGAAGAGCATCGCAACGCAATGCGCCTCGAAGGGATCAAAGTGGAAAATGGTCTATGCGGCGGCGATCGCCTTTTCGATGTCGTGCACGGTGTGACCGGTGAGATCCTTCGAGATTTCGCCGCGAAGCACGTCAGACAGCTTCTTGTGATAGCTCTTGCGAAGCTCGCCGAGGGTGCGCGGGGCGGCGATGATGACGAGATCCGAAATCTCGCCGTCGAGCACCCGCTTGTTGAGCATATCGGCGATTCCACCGGCAAAACCGTCTTCCGCGGACTGGCTGTCATCGGGATTGGCGGAACTGCTCTGATGGCTTGCGCCCGAGCCCTTGTTGACGCTGTCGATTTCCGGCTCAGACATCGCCGTCAGCGCGGGATGGGCTTCATCGCCGGTATTGCGGAAGAGATTGAGCTTCTCGCCGTCCGCGACAGCCACGGTCGTTCCCTTGGGTAACAGCATGAATTCTCCAAAAGTGTGAGGGGGTCCTCAAACCAATGGATCAGTCGATGCTAAGTTCCGTGGCTGGGTGCCGCGCTGACGGCGTCCTGATCGCCCGATGATGGTCGGCCACCCATCATGAATGGGGGCCGCGCGCACCGCGGCGGCGGCCCCCTTTCCTCACAGCGTCTTCAGGTACTCGATCAGGTCGTAGCGCTCGTCGTCGGTCAACGTGCGGCCGATCACGCCGTTCTTGTAGGTCTTCATGTCCTGTCCCTTGTCGGCCTCCAGCGAATGCCCCATCACGCTGTTGCCGTTGATCGGCTTGCCGCTGCTGTCGGCCTCCTGGAACATGGTCTCGCCGGTCTTGCAGGAACTGTCGCCGCCGGCGGGGACCCGGAAGCCGACATCCTGCGGATCGAAATCCCGCGCGCCGAGGCAGAACTGCTTCGGACGTTCGGCCGCGGGCTTCAGCATCCAGTACAGCGAGGGCACCGAGCCGTTGTGAATGTAGGGCGCCGTCGCCCAGACGCCGTTCAGCGGCCGCGCGCGATAGAGCGGCTTCTCCTTCGACGCGTCCGGGTTGGGACAGTTGCTGCGTTCGCCCCATAGTTCCTTGATCGCCGCATCGCTGAGTTTGTTGTCCTTGATCCATTTCTGGGCGACCTTGTCGACGAGGATCATCAGCGCGACCGAGAACGGCATGTTGGTCGAGGAGTAGGTCGCCAGATTCTTGTTCTTGCACTTCCAGCGCTCGTCGAGATCGCGCACCGGCTGCAGGTCGAGGAACCCGGGAACACTAACCTCCCGGGTCTGCAGCACGTTGGCCTGCGCGGGGTCCGTTCCCATATGCGCGACCTGCTTCTGGACTTCATTCAACACCCAGCTTCCGTTCGGATCCTGGGTCCAGCGCTTGTCGGACCAGAAACTCTTGTCCTTGAATTCGGCGTCGAACTGGGGATCGCTGACCGGTCCGAGGTGACACTCGGCGCAGATAGCGGCGTAAAGCGCGCGGCCCTTGGCGACGCGCTCGGGCTTGATTTTCCATGCGTCATCGCTGGGAAACAAATGCGACGGCCATTTCGGCGAGGTCAGGCCGCTGAACTCCTTCGGATTTCGGCCGAACGGATCCGGACCGCGCAACATCGCTTCGATGCGCACCAGGTTTTCCAGTGCAACGGACGAACTGAAGAGCTTCTCCTGCGGATAGTCCGGCGACAGATTGACCAGCGCGAAAACGCCGAGCGCCTCGCCGGCGTTGCGAATCAGCGGCTGTTCGATCGAAGCGTCATACTGCGCCCACCAGAACCATGGCACGGTCCAGACCGGCGGGTAGCTGACCGGGGCATCGTTGGCGTGCCAGTTTTTTTCGAACCCGGAAAGGCCGTTGGCCACGAGATCGGTATAGAAAATCTGATTGCCGATCCGGTTCAATGCGTCGAGCCGGCCGTATCCCTCGGCGGTGTCTTTCAGACCCGTCGCCTTCTCCGTCTTCGCGGCAATGTCGATCTGGCCCTTCAGGAAATCGGCGACACGCTTGAGACCCTGCTTGAGCTTGTCGCGCTCTTCCTTGCCGGCCTCGGCGCCGAGCACGCGCGTGGCGAAGCGGTCGAACCGGCCCGGCACGTACAGGGTATACAAGACGGACAGGCCGGTCGCGCTTTCGAGCTTGCGCAGCTCCAGCATGGCCGCGCCGCCGTCGAAGCGCAGGCTGACGTCCTGGTAGCGGATGCTGCCGGTATGACAGGCCGCGCAGGTCAGCCCGATCCTGTCGGGGGAGGGCTGACCTGTGCCGGGATTGACGACGGGGGTCATACGCGCGAACCCGACCGGCAGGCCGTCGAAATTCTCGACCGGCGTCGGCCGCAGGCCGGCCACGGTCTCCGGCGCCGGCATGGTCTTGGCACCGGTGTTCACATAACCGAAGCGGCGAAGGGTCTCGGCGTCCGCCCTAACCGTCTTCGGACTCGGAATGAAACCGAACCGCTCGAGATAACGCGGATCCGCCAGCATTCCGGGGCGGGTGAACAAATGAAGGCCCGACTGCTCCAGCGCCATGAACCAGGCGTAGGGCACCGGGAATGTCGCAGTGCCCTGGCTCGCATGGTGAAACCAGTGGCGGTCCTCGGTCGACCAGTTCTGGTCGAGCCAGTGCGCGGATTTCACCGGCGCGAGCTTCGGCAGCGATGGTGGCAGCAATTGCGCCAGCGGCGGAATCAGCTTGCCGACCTGATTGGGGAATTCGGCGATCGCCACGATCGCCGCGCCCAGCAACAGGGCGATGCCGAAAACGGCCTTGGCAAGCTTGCCAAACACGACCGCCGCCCTTGAAGGCTTGCGCTGCGCCGCCAGCCGCGCGTTGATGCGGTCAGGCAGCCGCCGGTCGACGAACAGCGTCCTGACCTCGGCCACGCTGAGGTAGCGCTTGTCGCCCTCGCCCTTGCCCATGATATCCAGCAGGACCGGCCATTCGCCGTTCATCAGCAGCCGGTCGAACCAGCGCCTGTGGCCCTTGGCGCGCTCGAAATTCGCGTCCATGTAGGTCTTGATCTGGCTACCGGTCAGCCCGCGCTCGGTCCCGCCGCACGGATCCGGCCAGTCGCTGCCGAAATCGGCGAGGCGCGCGATTTCGCTCTCATGCACCTCGGCGGTGGCGTCCAGGATGCGCGAGCCGACGCCATGCTTGTCCAGCGGACCGTTGCGCAGCGCGTCGAGCTGTGCGCCGGACCACCAGCTCTTCAGCAGGCGCACGGGATTGAGGCCATTGGCGATCAGGGCGACCGGGTAGGTCTTCAGGCCGACCAGTTTTTTCTGCAGGCCGGTCTTGCCGCTGGCGGCCTCGACGGTCTTGCAAATCCTGGGAATCGGCACGACGTCGCCACCGACGAACCCTTCCGACACCACCGCGCGCAGGAAGGGACACGGGTTATTGGGCGAAACCGCGGGTCCGGGCGCCGGCGCGCCGCTCGCAACTTTATCAATGCTGTCGTCTGCCATGGGGCTCAATCCTGAAAAAACCGAAATCCTGAAAAGTACCGACTGTTAAAATATCAAACTGACTCGCCGCATTTTGAAAAGGCGAACTTATCGGCGGAGCGCTACCTTAGGCTGCAGGGGAGTTTTGGCGGAATTCGAACCTCTGTCAACCGGAGACAACTGAGGACTTGGGCAAGCGGCTGCCGGCGGCGGGCATTGGGCGGTTTTTCGGACCGTCCCAGCCGGATCGCGGCAATCGAACCCATGCGCGCCCCGCTGAACGCGGGTCCGCGCCTGCAGCGCCAAAACCGGCTTTACGAATTCGTCGTCATCCTTGAGCCGGACCCGACGAGGGTCAGGTTGCGCAAGGGAACGCCGGCCTTCAGAAGTCCTTCGCGATAATGGGCGGTGTCGGCCGCGGCCTTCCAGCGGAAATTCCTCAAATGCCGCTCGACATTCAGGCCGGGAAAGCTGGTCAGCAGGACTTCGACCGCCTTGACCGCTTCCTCGGTCCGGCCCAGTTGCGCAAGCGCCGCCGCGCGCACGCAGAGCACCTGGAGGTGATTGGGATTCAAGTACAGGGCCTCGCGCGCCCAGGACAGCGACGCATCATACTGCCGGAGCAGATAGTGGCTGAACGCATTGAACACAGGCCATTGGTATCGGGGGTCGCTGTTGCCCTGCTGCACCGCCGCTGAGAACAGTTCGATGGCCTGGCGGTGTTCGCCGATCATCATATGACATATTCCAAGCACGCCACGCGCGCCCATGTCGTAGGCGTTTAATCCAACCGCCTTTCGTGCGGCATCCATCGCCGCGTCGTGATTGCCTTCCATCGCATTCAAATAGGACAGGATTGAAAATGCGAATGACGAACGGGGATCAAGCCGGACACTGCTTTCCGCGAGATCCAGCGCCTCCCGCCACAATTCGCTGGTACTCCTGATCCATCCGAAGTGCACGCCCTGCGTCAGGATGGTGGCGAGATAGGCGCGCGCGATCGACAGCGCCGGATCCAGCGCGATGGCCTCCCGGAACAAACCGATCGAGGTTTCGTAGTCCGCCTTGGTCGGCTTGTAATAGTGCGAAAGCCCGCGCAGGAACCGGTCCCACGCGGTCAGGTCCGTCGACGACCGCGCCGGCGCGGAAGCTTCGGCGCGATAGATCTCGGTAGCCAATGCCGCGCACAAATTGGTGGTGATTTCATCCTGCATCGCGAACAGGTCGCCGATGTCCCTGTCGTACCGGCCGGCCCATAATTGCTCGCCGTTCTCGGGAGCTATGAGTTCGGCGGTGACGCGAATCTTGGTTCCGGCACGCCGCACCGATCCCTGGATCAGGTAGGTGGCGTCGATTTCGCGCGCGATCAGGCGCGTGCTCAGGTTCTTGCCCTTGAAGGTGAACGTCGAGTTCCGGCTCAGCACCCGATAGAACGATTGCAGCGACAGCGCGTGAATCAGGTCTTCGGTCAGCCCGTCGGAGAAATACTCGTCGGAGCCGTCGCTGAGATTGGCAAACGGCAGCACGCCCACGATCGCGGTTCGGTGCTGGGCCGGCAGGTTCGATGCGCTCCTGGCCTCCCGGCCCGGGCTGTCGGAGCTGACAGGTTCCCAGGTCCAGACATGGACCGGCTCGGCGATGTTCTTGAAGCGGTGAATGCCTGCGTCGGCCAGCGGAGTACTGAGGTGCTTGCTGGCCTCATGATAGGCCTTGGCGGAGACGGCCACGCCGCCGGGGGCGGCAATCGCCTCGAGGCGGACGGCGATGTTCACCCCGTCCCCGAACACCTCGTCCTCGTCGGCCATCACGTCGCCCATGTGGACGCCGAGACGGAATTGCATGACCCGATCCGCGGGCAGCTGGCCGTTTCGTTCCGCCATCAGCGCCTGCATCCCGATCGCCGACTCGATCGCGCCCACGACACTGGGAAATTCCAGCAGGAAACCGTCACCGGTGTTCTTCACCAGCCGGCCGCCATGATTGAGGATGACCGGATAGACCGCGCTTCGGTGCGCCTTGAACGCGGCGTGGGTACCGGCCTCGTCGGTGCCCATCATCCGCGAGTAACCTGCGACGTCGGCGCAGACGATTGCAGACAGGCGTCTTTCCATCTCTCGTGCCCCTGAACCCGCAGCCTTTAAGGGACGTGGTCTGCCGACCGAATCCAACCACTATAAACCACCAGTTGCCGCCGGACGCCAGATCGCATGTGCATGACGGTTAGAACAGTGTTGCCGCTTTGCGCGTAGCTCCTCAACGTCGACGTCTCCTGGCCGGTGCGCCCACATACCGGGTGTAGCCGCCGCGTACTGGTGAATTCCGTCCGGTGTCAGTTCCAGATCCCGGTTGGACAATGCAGCCAGAAAATGCCCGCCTTATGACACCAATCGCGCGGTGCCCTCGAATTCGGACAACGGGTCGCTCCGCATCTCCCTGGTCGCCATGTCCAGAGGGCTGGTGACCCAGCGCTCGCCACCCAATCGGCCCCTGGCGTGCCGGGCGAAGCAGTCCATCTTTACGCTGCCGCCGGCGGCGACCGTGCCATCATCGGGTTCCGTGGCTATTCGGATCTCATCCCAGACATTTTATGACATGCTCCATCAGGCGGCGCGCGGGAACCGGCAGCCGCTCCCGATGCAGCAACGCAATTTCGGTGTCCTTCAGGTCCGGCAGCGGTCGGCCATCGATGACGTGCAGGCCGGCCGGAACCATGTCTTTCGGCAGTACAGTTACCCCGAGGCCGGCCTTGACGGCCGCGAGCGATCCCGCGAGCGAGCCACAGGTGTAGGCAATTCGCCAGGCACGATGAGCTTTGTCCAGCGCCTCGGTCGCTCGCTTCCGATAGACACACGGCGTCGGTGAAACCACCAGGGGCAGCGGGCCTTTGACCGACCAGAAATCGCGATCGGCGGTGACCCAGACAAGAGGCTCGCGCCACACCCTGATGCCGCCCGGCTCCGACGCGGCCCGCTCCCGCTTGATCAGCGCCAGATCGAAGGAGCCTTTGCGAAAGCGTTCGAGCAGATTCAGGGTGAGATCGCAGGTGACCTCGAGCGCCACCGCCGGATAGGCTTGCGTAAAGCGCGCCAGCACCTCCGGCAAATGCCGGGTCGCGAAGTCCTCGGGCGTGCCGAGCCGCACGATGCCGTGCATGTTGGGCTCGTTGACCCGGGACACCACTTCATCGTTGAGGTCGAGCAGCCGTCGGGCGTAGCCGAGAAAGGTTTCGCCCTCGGACGTCAGCCTGACCGAGCGCGGGGTTCGTTCGATCAGCTTCTGGCCCAGCGCGCTTTCGAGCCGCTGTACCTGCAGCGAGATGGTCGACTGCTGACGCCGCATCGTCTCGGCGGCGCGGGTGAAATTGCCGGTGCCGGCAATGGTCACGAACGTTCTGACGAGGTCGAGGTCGAGATTGGTCAGCACCTTGGGCATGCCGCTCTTTCATCATTGATATTTTTAATCATAGAACTAGCCATTATCAATTTCCGAGAAGCTGGGAAAGCCCGTAGGACCGATCAATTCGTTGGCCGCGTCCGGGAAGACGCACGGAACCGGTGGACCTGATGCTGAGCCTGGCCCTGCAAAACCTGCTGTCGCCGATGGTGCTTTTCTTCGTTCTCGGGCTGCTGGCCGCGTGGGCAAGGTCGGACCTCACGATCCCCGAGTCGATTGCCAAGTTTCTCGCGCTCTATCTGCTGCTTTCGATCGGCTTTCGCGGCGGCGCCGAGGTCAGCCACCACGGCCTGACGGCACCGCTGCTGACGGCCGTCGCGGCAGGGGTGGCGCTCTCGTTTGGCACTCCGTTCGTCGCTTACGCCATCCTGCGGGCCGCGACCAGGCTGGGATCAGTGGACGCGGCGGCGATCGCCGGCCATTACGGCTCCATCTCGGCGGTAACCTTCGTCGCCGTGACCGGAATGCTGGGCCAATTGTCCGTGCCCTATGACGGCTATCTCGTTGCCGTCGCGGCCGCGATGGAAACGCCGGCCATTTTCGCAGCGCTGCTGATCGCCAATCGCGGTGAAACCGCGCACCGCGGCCGAAGCGAATTTTTCCGCGAGGTCGCCTTCAACGGCTCGATCTTTATCCTGCTCGGGTCCTTCGCGATCGGCGCGATCACGGGCGAGCGCGGACTGGCGCTGCTGAAGCCGTTCATCCTCGATCCCTTCGCCGGTTTCCTCTGCCTTTTTCTGCTCGACATGGGCCTGGTGGCCGGGCGCGGCCTCAAACAGGGCTGGCGGCATCTGACGCTCGCGGTGACGTCCTTTGCAGTGATCATGCCGCTGATCAGCGCAAGCCTTGCCGCCGTTGCCGCCGCGCTGATCGGCATGTCCGCGGGAAATGCGGCGGTCCTGATCACGCTGGCGGCATCGGCGTCGTATATCGCGGCTCCGGCGGCGATGCGGCTCGCGCTGCCGGCCGCCAATCCCGCGCTCGCCCTGACGCTGTCGCTTGGGGTGACCTTTCCGTTCAATCTGCTGGTCGGCATCCCCCTCTACATCGCGATCGCCAGCCGGATCGCTCATTGATCGAGGGCCAATCATCCGATGACAAAATACCATTTGAAGAAACGCATCGATATCGTGGTGGAGGCGCCGCTGACGCGGACCCTTGCGAACCAGCTCGATGCGGCGAACGTGCCGGGTTATTCCGTGCTGCCCATTCTGGAGGGCCGCGGCATGATCAACGCATGGACCTCGGAGGGACAGGTCAGCAACAGTGCCAACATGGTTGCGATGTTCTGCGTCGTCGATCCAGCGCAGGTCGACGCGGTAATCGAGGCCGTGCTCGGGGTCATCCGCGACCGGATCGGCTTCGTGACGATCGCCGATGTGCTTGTCGTGCGGCCGGAACGCTTCTGAGGGCGATCATGGCAAGCACTGGTCCCTATCACAATGAAACCATCGCCATCGCCACCATGCATGCCAAGGAGCGTGCGATCGCCAAACCGTTCAGGCAGCGGCTCGGCGCCGTCATCACCGTTCCGTCCAGAATAGATACCGACACATTCGGAACCTTCACCGGCGAGGTCTCCCGTCAGGGGTCGATGCTTGATGCCGCGCGGGCCAAGGCGCAGGCCGCCATCGAAGCAACCGGATTGCCTTTCGGTATCGGCAGCGAAGGAAGTTTCGGCCCGCATCCCTCCTTGCCGTTCGTCGCCGCTGGCCGGGAATTGCTGCTGTTCTCGGATAGAAGGCACGGCTTCGAGATTCACGAGACGATGGTGACCCACCGGACCAACTATCAAAGCCGCGAATGCCGTCCGGGCGACGACCTTCGGGATTTTCTCGCCGGCGTCGGCTTTCCGTCCCATGCCGTTGCTGTAGCCCCGGCCGGAGTCACCGGCAGCCGGGAACTCGCCAAAGGAATAAGTAGTGCGGCCGAACTTGCCAAGGCCATTCAACATGCCTCCGGCATGTCGCGTGGCGGGCTGGCGCTGGTCGTGGCCGACATGCGCGCTCACGTGAACCCGACCAGAATGGCTGCGATACGGGCACTGTCGGTTCGCCTGGCCGATCGGCTTGCGACGCGCTGTCCCGGATGTGGAGTTCCCGGATTTGGCGCAACGTCAATCATCGGCGGCCTGCCCTGCGCATGGTGCGGCGAACCCACGCAGCTTGCCGCGCTGGAGTTGAAACGCTGTTCAAGATGCGGATTCGAGCAACAGATAAAAATGGAGCGGTCGCCGCAGACCGCCGATCCCGGGCAGTGCGAACATTGCAACCCCTGAACTCGGACCTCTGGAGGATGACTTCAAATGGGTGACTATCGGTCGATTGACGGTCTGGGCGCGATAACCGAATCTTTCGATCTCTTCCTGATCGATCAGTTCGGAGTGCTGCATGACGGCGTCAAACCTTATGACGGCGCCATCGAATGCCTGAAGAATTTGAAGGCGAAGGGAAAGAGCGTGGTGCTGCTGTCGAATTCCGGCAAGCGCGCGACCGCAAATATTTCGAGGCTGCTGGAGTTCGGTTTCCCGGGCGCGTCGTTTGACCATGTCGTGACCTCAGGCGAAGTGGCGTGGCAGGGCATCCTCGATCGGACCTTCGGTCCTCCCTTCGTGCCGGGAAGCAGGGTGTTTCTGGTCGGTCACGACGACCATGATTATCGCCTCGACGAGATCGGGCTGGTGCCGGTCGAGGATTCCGCCGCCGCGGACTTCATCCTGATTGCCGCGAGCCGGGCGCCGAGGTTTTCGCTCGCACAATACCGGGACTCACTCGCCGCGGCGGCGGTTTGCAACGTTCCGGCCCTATGCTGCAATCCGGACCGGATGATGCTGACGGCCGCCGGCCTACAACCGAGCGCGGGCGAGATCGCTTCGCTCTATCGCGAACTCGGCGGAAAAGTGACCTTTGTGGGCAAACCGTATCCGGCGATCTATGCCGCGGCGAGAAAGCGCTATCCTCGGAGCAAGACTGCGCGAACGCTGGCGATCGGCGACAGCATCGAACATGACATCCGCGGCGGACAAAACGCAGGCCTGCCCACGGCGCTGGTGCTCACCGGCTTGTCCGCTCAATTGAGCGATGATCAATTGCACAAGGAAGCGGCAAGGCACGGTGCGATCGCCGACTTCGTGTTGCCCGGCTTGCTCTGGGAATCCCGGGCTCGCTGACCATTCGCCCTTCCGCCTCAGCTCCGCAGGCCCGGCGCCTCCTGGCCGGTACGCGCCACGTACTCCGTGTAGCCGCCGCCGTATTGGTGAATTCCCTCCGGCGTCAGTTCCAGCACCCGGTTCGACAAGGCGGCCAGGAAGTGACGGTCATGTGACACGAACAGCATGGTGCCCTCGAACTCGGACAACGCGTTGATCAGCATCTCCTTGGTCGCCATGTCCAGATGGTTGGTGGGCTCGTCCAGCACCAGGAAGTTCGGCGGGTCGAACAGCATCTGCGCCATCACCAGCCGCGCCTTCTCGCCGCCCGACAGCACCCGGCATTTCTTCTCGACGTCGTCGCCGGAGAAGCCGAAGCAGCCGGCCAGCGCACGCAAGGAGCCCTGCCCGGCCTGCGGAAACGAATCTTCCAGCCACTCGAACACCGTGCGCTCGCCATCCAGCAGGTCCATGGCGTGCTGGGCGAAGTAGCCCATCTTGACGCTGCCGCCGACGGCGACCGTGCCGTCATCGGGCTCCGTGGAACCCGCCACCAGCTTGAGCAGCGTCGACTTGCCGGCGCCGTTGATCCCCATCACGCACCAGCGCTCCCGGCGGCGCACCTGGAAATCCAGCCCGTCATAGATGTTGCGGCTGCCATAGCCCTTCTGCACCTTTTTCAGGCTGACCACGTCTTCGCCCGAGCGCGGCGCCGGCAGGAAATCGAACGCCACCGTCTGGCGACGCCGCGGCGGCTCGACCCGCTCGATCTTCTCCAGCTTCTTGACCCGGCTCTGCACCTGCGCCGCGTGCGAGGCGCGCGCCTTGAAGCGTTCGATGAAATTGATTTCCTTGGCGAGCATCGCCTGCTGCCGCTCGAACTGGGCCTGCTGCTGCTTTTCGCTCAGCGCGCGCTGCTGCTCGTAGAATTCATAGTCGCCGGAATAGCTCGTCAGCGAACCGCCATCGATCTCGACGATCTTGTTGACGATGCGGTTCATGAACTCGCGGTCATGCGAGGTCATCAGCAGCAAGCCGTCATAACCGCGCAGAAAATTCTCCAGCCAGATCAGGCTCTCGAGGTCCAGATGGTTGCTCGGCTCGTCCAGCAGCATGGCGTCGGGACGCATCAGAAGAATACGCGCCAGCGCCACGCGCATCTTCCAGCCGCCCGACAGCGCGCCGACGTCGCCCTCCATCATTTCCTGGCTGAAGCTTAAGCCTGCGAGCACTTCGCGCGCGCGCCCCTCCAGCGCATAGCCGTCCAGTTCCTCGAACCGGCCCTGCACCTCGCCGTAGCGCTCGATGATCTCTTCCATCTCGTCGGCGCGGTCGGGATCGCCCATCGCGGTCTCGAGCTCCTTCAACTCGGCCGCGACGCTGCTGACGGGGCCGGCGCCGTCCATCACCTCGGCCACGGCGCTGCGGCCGGCCATTTCGCCGACATCCTGGCTGAAATAACCGATGGTGACGCCGCGATCGACCGCGACCTGGCCTTCGTCGGGGCTCTCCTGACCGGTGATCATCCGGAACAGCGTGGTCTTGCCGGACCCGTTGGGACCGACGAGGCCGACCTTCTCGCCCCTCTGGAGCGCCGCGGAGGCCTCGATGAACAGGATCTGGTGGCCATTCTGCTTGGAAATGTTGTCGAGGCGGATCATTTTTACCTGGGGAATGGGGGAATTGTTGCGCTGCTCTTAGGCCATGGGGGGCGGCCAAGGAAGGGGGTTTTGGGCTAGCCAGCTGCCCGTTCTCCGGCCCGCGAAAAGGGGGCTCAGCGGCTGCCAGCCTGGATCGCCCAAATGAGCGGGTTCTTGTTTGGGGATTGAACGGCGGCCCCGCGTGCGGCGACCAACCAACCGTGCAACCCTGCGATCGGACGAACAAGGGCGCCCTGGATGATTCTGCAATCACTCGCCGGTTTGCCGGCGTTTCTGGTATATTTCTGCACTGGCCTGGTCGCCGTGGTCGCCTTCCTCTTCGTCTATACCCGCGTCACCCATCACGATGAATTCCAGCTGATCCGCGACAACGTGCCGTCGGCCGCGATTGCGCTGGGCCTCAGCCTGCTCGGTTTCGTGCTGCCGGTGGTCAGTGCCATCGCGCACTCCGCCAATGTGGTGGATTGCCTGATCTGGAGCTCGATCGCGCTGATCGTTCAGATCTCGGTCTATTTCATCGTCAGGATTCCAGTGCCGAACCTGTCGGCGCGAATCGCCGGCGGCGAACTCGCGCCCGCGATCTGGCTCGGGCTGGCCTCGCTCGCGGCCGGCGCGCTCAACGCCGCGTCGATGATTTACTGAGATGGCCGATAAACCCACCAGCGAATTCGGGACGCGCAAGCCGGTTGCGATCCGGCCGGCTCAGCCGGTCAAGCGCGGCCAGGTAGCGCTGCTGCTGATGGGCACGCTGGCGGTCGGCGGCGGCGCCTATGCGATGATGCCGAGCGAGAATTGCGAACCGAACCGGCCGGGAATGGCAGCACCCTCGGGGCAACAGAGCAACAGCGAATGCCGGCCGCGCGGATCGTCGAGCGGCGGTCACAGTTCTTCATCGTCGCGCAGCAGTTATTACAGCGGCGGTTCCTCATCGAACCATGCGTCATCAGGCACGCCGTCCGATTCCAGTTCGGGCCATGTCACGCGTGGCGGCTTCGGCGGCGTCGCGCATGCCTTCACCTCGCATTTTTCCGGCGGCGGCTGATCGCGACGATATTTCGTACCGCACGATGCGGTGAGACGATCTGCCTGCACGCGTCGGTGCGATGTGCCGCTGCCGATTGAGGCACATCAAATTCAGATCATGCCGGCGATGTATGTTCGACTTCGGGGTTGGCTCAAGGAGAACGGCCATGCGACGCGCGACACTTGCTTTGACGCTGTCAGTCTTCACGCTGTTGCCATCTGCCGTTCCGGCATTGGCCGCATCCTGCCCGTTTCCGATGGTCCGGGAATGCCAGCCGCCGCCGAAGGATCGTCCGCAAGCGGTCCCGATGCCCTGCCGCTGCGTGAACCAGCCCGGCAGTCCGACGTGGGGCGGCAAGGCGGAGATTCACAAGAAGAACGTACCGACGGTGAAGCCCAACAAGCAACCTCGGCCGAACAACTGAGCGGCGCGACGCGAGAATTTAGTTCAATTTCTTGCTGCCCGTCACCGGCCGCGGCGGTTCCGGTTGCGGGTTCAGCCAGGTTCCGCCCTTGTCGACCTTGGCGGGGCCCATCGGCGGGTCGGGCTGCGGATTGAGCCAGGTCTTTCCTGATCCTCGCACCTTCGTCTTCTTCACATTCTTCGGCTTGGTCGTCACCACCGCTTCGGCCAGCCTGACTGGTTGCGCCGCGAACCGGGCCGAGTAGCCGGCCGATCCCGTCGAGGTGCTCGCGCTGGCGACATCCATTGTCGCAGCGAGAACAAAGCCTGCCATCGCGAAAGCCGATCGCTTGGCGATAGTCGCCAGTGTGAATTTTTCTAGCATCGTGGATCCTCCTGACAGAACTGACATCACCGATCCAGCTGCCGCCGGATGGGCGGCGGGACTGGACGAGGCCGAATAACGGGCTTCGGCGTAAAGCGCTTCGGTGGGCCGAACCGCTTCGGCGGCGGCGGCCGAACCACGATCCGTGGCGGCGGCGGTGGCGGGACAAACTCCCGGCCGCCTCGTTTGCCGCGCGGAAGGATGACCGGCGCCGGGACAATGGTGGTGCCGGGCACGAATGTCGCGCCGCCCGCCGGCACGCATTTGCGCTTGTCGGCGTCAGGTTTCTGTCCGGCCGGACAGCATTGCCCGCCGGCCGTCGCCTGGGCCGCGAGGCAGCACGAGCCGTTCGGCAGTTTCACGTAGCCGGTGAAGCAGGCGTCCGGCTGCTTGATCGGCGCTGCGTTCGTGACGCATTTCCCGTCGACAGGGAATTGCCCTTGCGGACAGCTGCAAGCAGCGCCCGCTACCGCGCTCGCAGGCGGGCAACACTGACCGGTGAGCGGATCGGCGGTCGTTCCGGGCGGGCAGCCGACCACTGAACCACACGTATTGTCGCTCTGCGGCTTGGTCCCGGGTGGGCAGCAGGTGCCGTTCGGCGTCGCCTGTTCGATCTTGCACTCAACTTTGAGCGGGCTGCAGCTCCCATCCGGTTGCGGCGTCGTGCCGACCGGGCAGCATTTGCCAGTGGAGGACAATTTCCCGGGTGGCGGGCAAGGCGTCAGATACCCCTGCTTGCAGCTACCATCCGGCTGCGGCGTCGTGCCGACCGGGCAGCAGATGCCCTTCGATGACAACTGCTCCGGCGGACATGGCTTCTTCATCGGATAGCAACTGCCGTCGGGCTGCGGCTTGGACCCCGGTTCGCAGCAAATCCCTTTCGACGACAACTGTTCGGGCGGACAGAATGGCAGCTTTGGCTTGTCGCATTTGCCGTCAGGACCGGGCAGCGTGCCGTCAGGGCAGCACTGATTCGCCGCGAATCCCCATTGACCGCTGGGACATAAACTCTGGCAGCTGCCGTCGAGGCCGATCTGCTTCAAGCCGTTGCTGTTCTTGTTGCAGTCGATCAAGGCAGGCGTCGGCTTGCAGCCGATGGCGCTGTTCGGGTCGGGCTCAAATCCGGACGGGCAGACCGGCCACTTGTAAGTGGGACAATGCCAGCCGTTGGCGTCCTGGACCGGCTTCGAACCATCCAGGCACGTCCATGTCGACGGATCGGGCCCCATCGGCTTGCTCGGGTCGAAGCCTGACAGACAAGCCTCGATGTGGGCCGGATCAACCGATCCATCCGGACAAGGCGACTGGCACTGGCCGTTCGGTCCGAGGAACGTCATCATCGGGCAGCACTGGAAGCCGGGCTGCTGCGTCGTGCCGGGCGGACAGGCGCACTGATTGCCTGAACCGGGCGGGCAATCGAGCATCGGCGGCTTCTTGCCGTGCAGGCGATACCAGAAAAATCCCGGCATCAGTTCGGCGCGCGGCCGGTACCAGCCCGGCAGATTGAATCCGGTCTGGCCGCAGATGCGCAGAATGGCGATGTCGCCGATACGACCGCGCGCTGCGGGATCCCCGAACTGGTCGTCGTAATCCGCAAAGTAACTTCGCAGCGGCGGCACATTGGCCGGCACGACGGCGGTGATCTCGTTGCCCTGCAGGCCGTTCACTTCGGCCGGGCCGCCCTGGGCAAGCATCGCCGCGAGGGCGGGATCAATCGCGCTGCGCAATTGTTCGCCGGTCGACCAAAGGAACTGGCCGCAGGCGGCGCGATCGATGCGACCCTGTTCGTCGTAACCGAAACCGACGGCAACGCCGCCGTTGCCGTTGCGCATCTGCCGCGCGAAACCGATCGCATATTCATCCGATTGCGGCTGCCATTGCGGCCCGGCTGTGCCCGGAGCCACCGGCAGATAGCGCAGCACGCGGCCGGTCGCCTCGACGGTCAGGGCCATGAAGTCGGCGGCGCCGCTGGGAGCCGCGCGCTCGGCGAGCAGCATGCGGCCCTGATCGTCGAAGGTGATTCTGGAGATTTCGCTCGGCCCCGGTCCGGGTGCGACGCTGAGTTCGAGGCGCGGATCGGCGCCGAACTCCGGCGCGATCGCCACCGACCAGATCTGCAAGTCCCTGGCGACGGCATAATAGAGACGGCCATTGCGCACGCCGAGGCCGAAGATCAATCGCGGCGAGGCGGCATAGCCCCAGGTGAGGGGATCGCCGGTGCGGAATTTCGGGTTGGAAATGTCGAGACGGCCGGCGGGATCGTAGGGAACAGGTGGCAGGCCCGCCGCACCGCGCCCCTGGACCCCGTGATCGTAACGGCCGCGTTCCTTGCCGGCGGAATCAAGAGCGTGGATCATTCCGGTCGCGCGGTCGGCGACGAACAACATGTTCGAAGCGGAATCAAAAGCGAGGCCGCCGAGCGCGGGACCGGGATTGGAAGCGCCGTCGAGCGCGACATTGGCGAACAGGCTGACCGCGCCGGTTGTCCCGTCAATCCGCCAGATCGAACCGGGACCACCGCCGAGCTGTGACGGTCCAAACAGTCCTGCCATGAAGGCAGCGTTCGGCGCGCCTTGCTTGACGCGGACGGGTTGGCCGCCGCCAGCGGGGACGACGATCGGCAACCCATAGACCGAGGTCGCGGCGACAAACACATTCGGCTGGGGGGCGCCATCCAGGGCAACGCCGAACACCTGGCCGACCTGACCGGCGGTCACGGTGAAAGGCTTTGGCGCCGCCAGCAATTGCGCCTGCGGCGGCGCGCCTGGCGCCTGCAGATCGAAGACGCGCGTGGCCGGCCCTTGCAGATCGATGAAAGTCCTGTCCGCGGGATCGACACCCGGCGCGATCGTGACCGGCGGTTGCGCGCCGGAGAAGCCGGTCACCACCGCATTGCCGTTGGCGACGATGTCGGCTGGCGGCGATGCCTGCGCAAAAGCGGCACCGTGATAGTCGCCACAACACAGCACCGCGAAGACAGCTGCGATTGCCGCAGACGCTATGTGGCGTTTGATCGAGTGATTGCGTTGCCGCACCGCCGAGGAGATCGCATTCGCGCGCATCGATAAATTCTCCGGGAGGCAACTGAGGATTTAGTTTGATCCTCATGCGGGAAGATTGAATTGATCAAGATCAACCAGCGCAACGATACAAATTGCGTCAAAAGCGCGACGCTTTGATGTTCGATGACGGCCGGCAGCGGGACAACGAGTTCGCGCAACCATCCGCAAAGCGCTCGAGCGGCTCACGAATCGTCGGCGCCGGAGAAACCTGGCGCCGCCACATTGCCGCTCGGAAACGATCTGAGGCCGAGGCAAACGGCCGTTGCTGGTTCACTGGCATTGAGACGAAGGCGCTCGCCAGACAACGATCCGATCGCAGCAGGATCCTGTGAAAGCGCCGGCTTTTGCTTGCCTCTTTGGCTTCAGATGATGGAGACTGACGGCAGTTCACGAACAGCTCAGGTCCGCCACATGAAACATCCGCGCCGTGTGCTCCCGACCATGATGGGTACTGCCGCCGCCGGCGCGGTTTAGCGTCCATGCAGCGCATCACCTGCCCCGAGCGCGACGACTGGCGGCTGACCGCCGAGCAGGCCGGGTTCGAGTTTCACACCATCGACGGCGAGCGTTACTGGGACGAGCGGGCTTATTATGCCTTCACGCTCGACGAGATCGAGCGCGAGATCGAAGGCCCCACCGGCGAAATCGACGCCATGTGCCTGGAACTGGTCAGGCGCGCGGTCGACGATGAACGCATGCTGCGCCGGCTGAAAATACCTGAGGCGTTCTGGCCGCTGATCTCGACAAGCTGGCACAATGACGAGGGCAGCCTTTATGGCCGGCTCGACCTCGCCTTCGACGGGCGCGGGCCCGCGAAACTGCTGGAATATAATGCGGATACGCCGACCTCGATCTTCGAGGCGGCGGTGTTTCAATGGACCTGGCTGGAACAGGCGATCGAGCGGCGCATCACGCCTGCGCGTGCCGACCAGTTCAATTCCATTCATGAGCGCCTGATCGAGGCGTGGAAAGCGCTTGGCAAGGGACGTCCTTTGCACCTCACCGGCCTGGTCGAAAATGTTGAGGATGCCGGCACGCTGGCCTATCTCCAGGACACCGCTGTTCAGGCTGGCCTCGCCACCACCCTGATCGATATCGCCGACATCGGATGGCACGACGACGGCAACTTCGTCGATCTCGACAATCGCGCGATTGCGCTCGCCTTCAAGCTCTATCCCTGGGAATGGATGTTTGACGATACGTTTGGCGCGCGGCTCGCCGGCACGTCGACGCGCTGGATCGAGCCGCCATGGAAAGCCATCCTGTCCAACAAGGGCATTCTTCCCCTGCTGTGGGAGATGTTTCCGCATCACCCGAACTTGCTGCCGGCCTATTTCGAGGACGATCCGGCCGCAGCTTCGCTCGGCGCTTCCTTCGTGCGCAAACCGCTGTATTCCCGCGAGGGGGCCAATGTCGCGCTGGTCAGTGGCGGCGTGACGCTGGCGCAGCAGCAAGGGCCGTATGGCGCCGAGGGCTTTGTCCGTCAGGCATTCGCGTCACTGCCGAATTTCTCGGATCAGTATCCGGTGCTCGGCAGCTGGCTGGTCGACCACATTTCGTGCGGACTGTCGATCCGCGAGGACGAGAATCCGATCACCGGCAACAGCTCGCGCTTCCTGCCGCACGCGATCATTTGACCCCGTTGAGCCAATCAGCGCGTCGCAGACGCAACCGCCCGGAGCGGCATCACGGAACCAGCACCGGCGCGCGGCGCGCGGGCCGTGTTCGGGCGGTAAAGCCCGCGGCGTTCCGGATAGGGCTTGAAGGCGTCGGATAATCCGACCACGGATTCGGCCGCCCCCAGCGCCAGCACGCCATCGGATTCGAGTAGTCTCGACAACCGCTCGAAGATGCCGACCTTGGTGTCCTGGTCGAAATAGATCAGGACGTTGCGGCAGAAGATCAGGTCGAACGTGCCGAGATGGGAGAAGTCCTGCAGCAGATTGAGCTGCCGGTGCTGCACCATGCCGCGGATATCGGCATCGAGTTGCCAGAGCTCGCCGATTTGCTTGAAGTGCTTGACCAGCATCTGAATAGGCAGGCCACGCTGCACCTCGAACTGGCTGTAGATTCCCGCCTTGGACTTCTCCAGCACGTCCTGCGACAGGTCGGTGGCAACGATCTCGACGCGCCATCCCGCCAGTGCTGCGACGTCCTTCACGCACATCGCGATCGAATACGGCTCCTGTCCGGTCGAGGACGCCGCGCACCAGATCCGCAAGGCGCGGCGGCTGGCGCGGGCCTGCACCAGCGCCGGCAATACCGCCTCTTTCAGATGATCGAACGGAATCTTGTCGCGGAAAAAGAATGTCTCGTTGGTGGTCATCGCCTCCACCACCTCGGATGTCAGCGGCTCGGTCCCGGCCTTCAGCTTCTGCACCAGTTCGCCGATGCCGGACAGCCCGACCCTTCGCGCCAGCGGGATCAATCTGCTCTCGACCAGATATTGCTTGTCGGAAGACAAATCGAGGCCGGATCGCTCTTTCAGAATCTTGCGCAGGAACTCGTAATCCTGGGGCGTCACGAGCGATCTCCCGAAAACACCCGAACCAGTTTCGGCGCGATCTGATTGAGCGGCAGGATGGCCGAGCAAATTCCCGCATTGGCGGCGGCGCCCGGCATTCCCCACACCACGCTCGTAGCCTCGTCCTGGGCGATCACGCTGCCACCGGCCGCGACAATCTCCTTGCCGCCGCGCATGCCGTCCGAACCCATGCCGGTGAGCACGACGGCCAGAATGCCGCCCTGCCAGATATCGATCGCGGAGGAGAACAAGGGATCGACGGCGGGCTTGCAGAAATTGACCGGCGGTCCATCGTCGAGGGCGATCGCGACATCCGTGCCGCGGCGCACGACCCGCATATGTCGGCCGCCCGGGGCGAGATAGATCGTGCCGGCCTTGACGATTTCTCCATCGACGGCCTCGTGGGCCGGCCGGTGGCTTGCGCGCGCCAGATGCTCCGCCAGAATTGTCGTGAAGGTGGGCGGCATGTGCTGGGTAATCAGCACCGGAAAGCGGTCGATCACCGCGCCGATCTCGGCGACCAGCGTCATCAACGCCTGCGGGCCGCCGGTCGATGAACCGATCAGGAGCGCGCGCGGCGTCTGGCTGCTGAACGGCCGGCGCGTCAGCGGCGGCTGCGCCACCGCGGCCTGCGGCGGCCGGGGCAACGGCTCACGTGATCGCTCCAGCGCCGGCGCCAGTGGCGGACTTGTCGGGGGATGGCCTGTCGCGGGCGAAGCTGGAGCAGTGCGGCGCACCTTGGCGCCGAGCGAGCGAATCTTCTGGATCAGGTCGTGGTGAAAGATGTCGGCGGCGGCGGCTTCCCGGGTGCTTTCCGGCTTCGGAATGTAGTCCGCCGCACCAAGCGACAGCGCCTTGAAGCTGATCTCCGCGTTACGGCGGGTCAGCGTCGAAGCCATGATGATGATCAGGTTGCGTTTCTTCGCCAGCAACTGGGGCAGCGCGGAAATGCCGTCGAGCTCCGGCATTTCGATATCGAGCACGGCGACGTCGGGATTGACGCGCTCGATCTGGTTGACGGCGTCAAGGCCGGTGCGCAGCGACGCCGCGACGACCATGTCCGGTTCGGCGGCGATCCAGCGCGAGATCAATCCCCTGATCACGACGGAATCGTCGACCACCATCACCCGCAGCGGCTCCTGGTGCGCCGAATTCGAAGTCGAGGAACTTGCCAACGCAATACTCATTCATCACCAGGTACAGCCGAACGCGGCACTATAGAAACACTAACGCCGAGGGCCGTTCAGCCGCCGGATCGGTACACGCAGATCAGATCAGGCCGACTTCCTGGAACTTGGCCGTCACGATATCCTTGTCGAACGGCTTCATGATGTATTCGTTGGCGCCGGCGTGAAGCGCGCGCGCGATGTGCGCAACGTCGTTTTCGGTGGTGCAGAACACCACCTTGGGCGCGTCGCCGCCGGGCATGCGGCGCAGATTGCCGAGGAACTCGTAGCCGTCCATGATCGGCATGTTCCAGTCGAGCAGGATGGCGTCGGGCAGGCTGCGCTTGCAGGCTTCGAGCGCCTTCTCGCCGTCCTCGGCTTCGATGATCTGGAAGTCCAGGCCTTCCAGGATACGCCTTGCGACTTTTCGAATGACGCTGGAGTCATCGACAACGAGACATGTCCGCATGTTGGCCTCTGCTTCTTCCCAATCCCCGAAGGGACGTTTCCAATGCCGCTTGGATTTGCCGGTCTTTATGCCGCCAGCATGTCGGGCACGATTTCGAGCACGCGGTCGACGTCGAGCACGACCATGAGCTGGCCGTCGAGGCGGTGCACGCCGCCGGCGAGCTTGGCCATGCGGGGGTCGAGGTTGACGGGGTTTTCCTCGCGGCCGTCGTCGGCGAGCTTGAG
>NZ_JAUSLT010000077.1 GCF_030646015.1 Bradyrhizobium sp. | reverse complement strand
GATGTCGAGACGCGAGACAAACTTGCCGTGCGAACCGGAGGCGACCAGAACGGTGTCGCCGACGCGAATGAGGCCGGGCATCGCGTCATGGGTATGCGCGGTCAAAATGACGTCGAGCCCTTTCACCCGGCTGGCGAGCTTGCGATCGACGTCGAAGCCGTTATGCGAAAGCAGCACGACGATCGAAGCGCCATCGGCGCGCGCCTCGTTGACCTGCTTTTGCATATCCTCTTCGCGAATGCCGAATTCCCACTTCGGGAACATCCAGCGCGGATTTGCCACCGCCGTGCGCGGCAACGCCTGGCCGATCACGGCGATCTTTGCGCCGCCCCGCTCGAACATCCTGCGCGCCTCGAAGACCGGCTCCTGCCATTCATTGTCGCGAACATTCTGGGCCAGGAACGCGAACGGCGCCTTGTCGACGATTTCCTTGACGCGGTCGGCGCCGTAGGTGAATTCCCAATGGCCGACCATGGCATCGACCTTCAGCGCCGACATGATGTCGACCATGTCCTGCGCCTTGGTCTGCAGGGACGTCCAGCTGCCCTGCCAGGTGTCGCCGCCGTCCAGCAACAGCACCTTGTCTTCGCCGCGTTCGGCACGCACGGCCCCGATCAATGCCGCGATGCGATCCATGCCGCCCATGCGGCCATAATTGCGCGCCAGGGCCACAAAGTCGTCGGACGTCAGCGCAAAGGCGTCGGCTGAGCCGGTTGCGATCTTGAAGTACTTGCGGAATTCGGCGTCGGAAATATGCGGCGGAAGTCCCTTGGCCTCACCCGCGCCGAGATTGACGGATGGCTCGCGGAAATGCAGCGGCATCAATTGGGCGTGGATATCCGTCACATGCAGAATCGTGACGGTCCCCAACGGGTCGAAGCGCATGATGTCGGCCTGCGACAGCCGTTGCTGGGCGGCTACCCTTCCGAGATCGCCGAGCCCGCTGCCGACCAGCAACGCCGACGCAGCCGACGTCGCCTGCAGGAATTCCCGCCTCGATATCATCAATCCACCCTTACTTGCCTATGCGACTCAAGAAATTATCGGGAGGCTCTCATGGCCTCCTTGAATGCAGGCACGTTTCACATCGCGCCTGCAGATCAAGCTGCGACGGTCAGCTTGTTCTTGGAAACGTAATTCGAACCGTCATCGTCCTTCCATGTGAAGGTGAATTCGCCGCTTTCGGCAGCCTTGTAGAAAAACGACTGATAGGGATTGGCCGAAATCGCAGGATTCCACTCGGCTTCGAACACCGTCTTGCCGTTGAATTCCGCGACAAACTTGTTGATGATCTTGCGCGGCACGATCTTGCCGGCAGAGTCCTTGCGCTGACCCGATTCCATCTCGTGAGAGATCAGGGTCTTGATTTCAAAGATTTCGCCGGGCTTGACCTGGGCCGGTACGCGAACACGCGGGGTTGGCTGTGTGGCCATGGAAAACTCCTCACCTTGATTTTATGATTCTTGCGGCGACAGTTCAGCCGCCGCAGCCACCGATGGTCACCTTCACATTGGCCTTTGCCATGTGAAGATTTCCGTTCGACATTTCCGCGATGCAGATGATGTTCTGGGTTTGCGCGAGCCGCATGCGGGTCGATGCGGCGGCCTTGCCGCAGGCAGGCGTGAATTTGTAGCTGACGATACCCGGCAGCGGATTGCCGTCGGCGAAGACATGCACCGCCTTGACGTAATCCGCATCCGTCATGGGGCTTTCGACCTCGACGTTGACCGGCACGACGAGGCCGTTTTCGGCGATCTCGGGCACATCGAGCTTGATCTTGCCGCTCTCCAGCTTCTTGTCGCCGTACAGTTTCTTGATTTCCGCGGCGACGGTCTGCTCGTCGGCGAAGGACATCCTGGGGGCGAGCAGCGCCGCAAATCCCAAGATCGAGGCGAGACCGAGCGCCTCGCGACGGGTCGTTTCAATCGAATTCCAAACCATATGGGTATCCTCCCGCGGGATCTCTTTGGTGCATCCCTAGACAATGAAATCTCTTGACGATTCCAACTTTGATCTATCATGATCTGCAAATATCATTATATTGTTTTTTTTGAATGTAAAGATGCCTGGCCGGTTGAAGGCCTTAAGGACCGCAAAAGACGGTCGTCGGATGGGAGGGTGAGGAATGAGACGAGCCGCGATCGGTTCCGTGCTGACCGCTATGTTGCTATGCACAATTTCTTTCAGTGCTCGCGCGCAGGATGCCAGTGAGAAGGAGATCGAGCGCTATCGCGCGATGATCTCCGATCCCATGTCCAATCCGGGATTTCTCGCCGTCGATCGGGGAGAAGTCCTGTGGCGTGAAAAGCGCGGCAGCAAGAATGCCTCCCTTGAAGGATGCGATCTCGGTCTTGGCGCGGGAAAGCTGGAAGGCGCCTTCGCGAAGCTTCCCCGGTTTTTCAAGGATGCCGACAAAGTCATGGACCTGGAACAGCGGTTGCTGTGGTGCATGCAGAACATCCAGGGGCTCGACACCAAGGATGTGATCGCCCGACGGTTTTCAGGCCCTGGTCGTGCCTCCGACGTGGAGGATCTGGTCGCCTATATTGCCAATAAATCGAATGGCATGAAAATAGACGTGCAGCTGAGCCACCCCAAGGAAAAGGAAATGGCAGCCGTCGGCGAAGCATTGTTCTTCAGGCGTGGTGGCGTGATGGATTTTGCCTGTGCCACCTGCCATGGCGAAGAAGGCAAGCGAATCCGGTTGCAGGGTTTGCCGAACCTGGCGAAGGCCGGCAAGCAGGCTCAGGAGACCATGGGTTCGTGGCCAACCTATCGGGTGTCGCAGGGCGCGTTGCGGACGATGCAGCATCGTCTGTGGGACTGCTATCGCCAGCAACGATGGCCGGTTCCGGAATATGCTTCCGATAGCGTCACCGCGCTGACCGTTTTCCTGAACAAGCAGGCGCTCGGCGGTGAAATCAACGTCCCGTCGATCAAACGCTGAGGGAGCGCGCCATGAAAACGATATTGAAAGCTACTGCGCTGCTCCTGGTGGTGGGCGTTATCGCCCTCCCCGCCACAGCATACGCGCAAACAAAGGACAAGACCGTCGCCGAAAAGACCGATCCAGCGGTCGTCGACGCCTATCTCAAGGCGACCTTCGGGAAGGCCCCGCCCGAATGGCAGGCGCGAATTGAGCCCGATGAAACGCTGAAGACCTGCAATCTGTATCACAATGATGTGCCGGCTGCGGAAGCCGACAAGATCGTCAAGCGCGAACTGGCCAAGGTCGTGTTTCCCGCGGACGGGAAATTGCTCGGCGACTGGAAGGAAGGCAAGAAGATCGCCAACAACGGCCGCGGCGGACAGTTCTCCGACGACGAAAAGACGGTGAACGGCGGCAACTGCTATGCCTGTCACCAGATGGAGCTCAAGGAAGTCAGCTACGGCACGCTGGGTCCGAGCCTCACGGCGTACGGCAAGGACCGTAAGTTCGATCCGGCCGAAGCCAAACAGGCTTACACCAAGATCTACAATTCGCAGGCTGTAGTGGCATGTTCGAACATGCCGCGCTTCGGCGCAAACAAGTTCCTGACGGAAAAGCAGATCAAGGATCTCGTCGCATTGCTGTTCGATCCTGAGTCACCGGTCAACAAATAGCCGCAACTGAACCGATGACCCGTTCAGGCATGCGGCGGCGCATGAAGGAGAAGGTACCATGGCGTTTCGTAGGTTGTTGCTGGCATCGGCCATCGTGGCACTGACAGTGCTTCCCGGCCGCGCGCAGGAATCACTCGTCACCTACAAATTGTTGAGTCCGGAGCTTGCGCTGGACTCCGCCCGTGCCGCTCTCGCTGAATGCCGCAAGCGCGGATTTCAGGTGGCGGTGGCGGTGGTCGATCGCTTCGGCGTGACCCAGGTCATGCTGCGCGATCGCTTTGCCGGCGCGCATACTCCCGCGACCGCCGCCGGCAAGGCCTGGACCGCGGCGTCCTTCCGCACCGACACGACCGCGCTGATGGCGATCAGCCAGCCGGGCATGCCGCAAGCTGGCCTGCGTGATCTGCCGGGCGCCGTCATCCTCGGCGGAGGCATGATCATCGAAGGTGGAGGTTCGATGGTCGCCGCTATCGGCGTTTCAGGCGCGCCAGGGGGCGACGCCGACGATGCCTGCGCCAAGGCAGGGATAGCCGCGATTCGCGACAAGCTGGATTTCTAGAGTCGCCTGGCCGCCGGTGACTTTGGTCAGGCCTGCTTCTTGAGCCAGTCGGGGAACGACAAGCTGTCGTAGCCCCTCTCCCGCACGTAACGGAACATCGCGAGAAACTCCGGAGGCTCGAGCAGTCCGGGCATCCGGGCGACTTCGCGCGCCTGTCCGCGCGCGACAGCGAGGCCGTCAGTCTTCTCGGGAAAAAACTGGATCGTCGGCGTGAATCGAATCCCGTACGCTTCGCCAAGCGCCTTTTCGCCCAGCTTGCGTCCATCGAAGTCCGTTACGGCGCGCGATCCGATGTGGTTGAGATGCAGGATCTCGAAATTGTCACGGATATAACTTTCGATTTTCGGATCCATCAGATGGACCTCGTGCATCTTCTTGCAGGAAGGACACCCCTTGAGACCCCACATGATCGCGAAGCGCTTGCCCTTCGCTGTGGCGCCGGCGAGATCCTCGGAAAGATCGAGGAAACTCTCCAGATACCAGTCCATCTGATACAGACCGTCGTCGCCGAGCTTCGCTGCTGCCGCGGCGGGAGCAGCGCGGAATCCGATGGCGCCAAGGCCCAGCGCCCCGACTACGTGCCTTCGGGTCAGACGATATTCAGGTTTCAGCATCGGAGCATCCTTTCAGGGTCCCGTTCAGCCGATCGATCCCAAAGCGGGGAATGTCTGCAACAACCAGCCGGCGATGCGCGGCATCGCGCCAGTCAAAAACAGAACGCCAGTCAGCACAAGGCCGGAGCCGATCACCTTCTCGATAAGGTTCATATGATTGCGCATCCGCCCCATCAGCCGGACGAAATGGCCGGCGAAAAACGCCGCCAGCAGAAACGGAATTCCGATTCCCATTGCATAGACGCCGAGCAGCATCGCGCCGCGCCCTGCCGATCCCTCGACCCCGGCGATAATGAGGATCGTCGCAAGCACGGGTCCGACGCACGGCGTCCAGCCGAAGGCGAAAGCAAGCCCGACGAGATAGGCGCCCACATAGCCGGCGGGCTTGCTCGCGGTCTGAAAGCGGGCTTCGCGAAACAGCAGCCCGATTCTCAAGACGCCAAGAAAGTGCAGGCCCAGGATCACGATGATGAACCCCGCGATCATTCCCAGCGTTTTGAAATGAGCGGTGACGGCCTTTCCAATCAGCGAGGCGGAAGCACCGAGCGCAACGAACACCGTGGCGAACCCGAGCACGAAGGCAAAGGACAGGGCGACAACGTGCCAGTTTTGCCGGCTGGCTTCTCCCTGCCCGGGTCGCGTCAGATCATCGAGGCTGACACCTGCGAGAAAACAAAGGTAGGGCGGCACCAGAGGCAGGATGCACGGCGAAAGAAACGACAACAGGCCCGCTCCCAACGCGCCGACCAGGGAAATATTTGAAATCACGGCGTTACCGACTCTGGTAGATACATGCGAATTCGTCTATATGTATCACATGATTGAGAAGATGCGCCTGAAATTTCCTCTCCCTCGCTTGTCCGTGCTCGCGGCACTGCTTTGGCCAATGACGTCGCATGCGGCCGAACTCCTGATGTTCGAGCGCGACGGCTGCATCTGGTGTCAGAGGTGGGATCAGGCGGTTGGCCCGACCTATGACAAGACCGGCGAGGCCGAACGGCTTCCGCTTCGGCGCCTCAACATCGACAAACAAAATTCCTCAGGCGTTAAGCTCGCTTCGACGGTCGTATACACGCCGACTTTCGTGGTGGCGGACAACGGCCGGGAGATCGGACGCATCACCGGCTACATCAACGACGATGCTTTTTGGGGGCTGCTCGGGACTTTTGTAGCCAAGCTGGAACCGTCGCCTCCGCCGAGCGCGCATAGCTATGCGAAGTACCCTTCTCCGATTCCAATGACAAATTGACAGCCATGACATCGATCCTCTCAACCGACATCGAGACAGAACTTCGCGACGGCGCGGAATATTCGCCCGAACTCGATCAGTTGATGCGCAAGGCGCGAAAGGCCAGCAATTTCCTCAAGGCTCTCTCGCACGAGAACCGCCTCCTGCTACTTTGCCTGCTCGCCGAGCGCGAGCGGTCCGTCACCGAACTTGAGAACATTCTTTCGCTGCGACAATCGGCCGTTTCCCAGCAACTCGCGCGCTTGCGCTATGATGGTATGGTCGACACAAGGCGCGACGGAAAGACGATCTACTACAATCTTGCCAACGAAGATGTACGCCGCATGATTTCTGTCGTTTATGACATCTTTTGCGCAACGGCGAGTGCTGGCGCAAAGAAATAAACCGCCGCGCGGCAGGCGGATGATATGGCAGTTCGGCAATACTGCCGAGCAAGACCTGCGCCGGATCCGGGAGAGACACCATGCAGAATCTGTCTGCCTGGATGCAAGCGCTCGCTGGCTTTGCCATAGGCGCGGCTGCAGGATTTGCCGTACGCCACGCCAAACTTTGTTCATTTGGGGCTATCGAAGACGCGCTGATGGGCGGCGACAGCCGTCGCCTTCGAATTTTCGGGCTTGCGCTCGGCATCGCAATCCTCGGAACGCAGGGGCTGATCATTGGCGGCTTTCTAGACCCCGAACAAACTACCTACACACCCGCGGCCCTTCCCTTGGTCGCGATCCTGATCGGCAGCGTGATGTTTGGGACCGGAATGGCGATGGTGGGGACCTGTGGCTTCGGTTCCCTCGTGCGACTGGGGACCGGCGACCTGCGCAGCCTTGTTGTGATCCTGATCCTTGGTGTCGCAGCCTATGCGACGCTGCGCGGCGCTTTGGCCGGCTTTCGCATTACGGTTCTGGAAGGCCTTTCCATTGCCATGCCGGATGGCGTGCGGTCGGACATGGCATCGCTTTCAACGCACGCCTTGGGTTTGGATGTGCGTGGCGCGATCGCTGCGACCGTAGGCGGCGCCCTTTGCTGGCTTGCATTCGGCGACCGGAGGCTCAGGCGCACACCACGCCTGCTGTCGGCCGGAATCGCACTGGGCCTTCTGACCGTTGCAGGATGGGTCGCGACGTCGTCATTCGCCGACGATTTCGCCAGTCCGGTTCGCCCGCAAAGCCTGACATTCGTATCTACGGTCGGAAAGGCGATCTACGCGGGACTTCTGAACGTCGCGAATTTCGCGGACTTCGGGGTCGGCAGCGTGTTCGGCGTCGTCGCAGGCTCCTGGCTCGCGGCGTGGCGCGCGGACGAATTGCGATGGGAGGCATTCGACGACGACCACGAGATGCGGCGTCACCTCACAGGGGCTGCATTGATGGGCATCGGCGGAATTCTGGCCGGCGGCTGCACCATCGGCCAAGGCATCACCGCCGGATCGATGCTGTCACTATCCTGGCCATTTGCCGTGGGTGGCATGATCCTTGGAGCAAGGATGGGAATCGCCACACTTGTCGATGGCACGCCGCAAGAGCTAATTCGGCGCGGCTGGGCTAGCCTGCGCAGCAGAAACTACCCGTCGAAATAAGGAGCGCCGCTCATTTCCCGACCGGCCCCTTGCGCGCCCGCCATGCCGACCGGAAAATGATACATGTCCTGCCTCCCGGCAGCGATCATTCGCTTCATGGCGGCTGCGGACCGTCCCCGGCGGCCGTCGATACCTTGGTCTAGCTGCCCAATTGGCACTCCGCTTCCGTTCAGATGACAAGGCATTCAACCGAATTGGATTTCATGTCCTGCATAGTCTCGTTCCCAATGCCCGCGCCGCGCAAAGCCAAACCGCGGGTGAACGATTTACCGAACAGCGGCATCGCCATATCAAACTGGCGTCAGGGCCGGACGTAACTCCAGCCCCGTTCCTGCAACTCCATCAGACGGACGACGCCGGCCGGCACCACTTTCGCCCGCGAGACGAGCGGGATTTCTTTGCCCTCGGCCTTTTGCATTGCTTCCTGCGTATTGCCGCAAGCACTGAAGGCAACGTTGGGCATGCTTTCGCCGATCGATTTAACCCGCGCCTTCACCGGCGAGGTATCGTCGCGCAGCATATGCAGGCCAGGCCCATAGACGACGATTTCGATTTCAACTTCCTCACCCTTTGCGCTGTAGTCATGAGCAACGTTCGCTGCATTGTTAAGCGCCAGGTTCATTACGGCCGGATCGTTGACACTTACCTGAATGGCCACGTGGTGCACCTTCGAATCCGCGGCACGAAGCGGCTGCACGCTTATCGTTAAGCTAAGCGCAAAAATTGCGCAGTAAGACGTCAATTTGGTCCATGCCCTCACAGCGGTTCTCCCTTTTGTTGAGTCGGTTTAGCCCGGCTTCAATCGAATTCTAATATATAATTTTGTGAATGTATATGGAGCGTACGGCGGCGACGCTCGATGCTGAACTTCCTTGGCGCCCGCGGATCTTAATTTCTCCCGCGAACCCAAGGCAGCAGGTTACGGCTAACCCGACCGTCGGTCCGCGCCAGGCGCGGATGAACTTTTGCGCGATCGTTACGCGAAGCCGCCGATTGCATCACTCATGTTGCATCGCGAAATCTCTGGCAAGAGAGATCTTCAAGCTTTTGCCGCGTCCAGTCTGTCGTTGATTCGGCTGGCGCCGTGTCGTTGCAAAGTCGTTGTAAATTTAGACAAAATACTTCACTCGACGAATAGAAGGACGTTTCGTGGACTTCAGGTATTGCCTTGCGTTGGCTGCCGACGGCCCTGTTAGGCCCGGGCATTGGATGACACTCGCGGACAACGGGCGGATGCTCAGAATGCGCGAGGCTTTCGCAGATCCCTACCGGACCGTCTATGTCTCACGCGCGGAGCGGCGGCGAGATGAGGACGGCTCGGTCGGCGTCCGGTGCACCTTCCATGATCCAACGTGAACGCCCTTTGCACGTTTTACTTCGTCGTCCGACCTGAAGGCTGGCGAAGGTCGAAAGCCGCCGAGTGAAATGTGCGCCTCTCCGCCGTCATCGCGCGCTGGACCAGAGCTTTGAGGCGAAATCTGCGCTTTGCGGCGAGTTCCGACGGCGCCGTGCAATCCCATGCATAGATGCGTCCGGCCCCTCTCATCACGTTCGGCATCGGAAATGATGGCAACTTTCCCGATCGCCTCCTGAAACCTTGACTCGCGTGATCTAGTCCCGCTGCAGTTTGACTTATTTCACGAACCGCTCTTGCACGATCGGGCGCTCGCTGCCGCGATCTGTGGCGCGGATCGGGCAATTCATCCGACGGTGCCAAGCCCCTCCGTCAGATCGTCGAACAACTCCTCTACCGCGAAGGCTCGGGGGATTAGCTGCTGCTGCGCGGCATAGCCAATGATCTTCTCCAGCGAGCGGCGCATCTCGTCAGCGCTGAACTGCGGCACCGCGGCTGCCGGTGCACGCGCAGCGCTCTCGCGCAGCAGGCGGAACACTTCCCGCACCTCGTCAGGATGACGATCGGCAAGCTGCTGGCTGACCACCACCATGTGGTTGATCGGCAGCACGCCGTATTTGGCGAACCAGGATTCTTCTTCCGCCGCGACGTCCGGAAACAACGGCTTCAGACCCGGTCTCTCCACCTTCTCGCCGAGCACCGCATCGAGTTCGCCGTCGAGCAGCATCTGGACAATCTGCTTGCCCGCGGGCGCGCGCTCCGTCCTGTCCACATACTCCGCGACATGCGCGTCTTCGAACGTCACCCAGCGAACCGCGTCGAGATTGACGCCGTGCTCATTGGCGAGAATGCCGCGTAGCCACGCGCCGGTCGTGGTGGTGAAGGAGCGGATGCCGACCCGCCTGCCCTCGAGATCGCGCGGTTTCAGATTGCCGAGATCGGCGCGGTAGACCGCGTGCGCGTATTGATGCCGCGCCACCACCACATGCGGCAGCAGCACCATCGGCTTGCCGAAACTCCTCGCCATCAGATAGGTGACGATCGCCATTTCCGCGACGTCGAAAGCCTGCTCGCGCACCATCGGCTTGAAGCCCTTGTTGGTCGGCGAGTATTGCGCGAAATCGAAGCTGACGAGATCCGATTTGAGCGATCCATCCTTCAGCGCTAACGTGCCGGGATGGTCGCCGAGCAAGATGCGCAGGCGCATGGTCATCTCAGTCAGCCTCCGGTTCGCCGCCTACCTTGCATTCGCCGGCGCATTCACGTTCCACAGATCCGCGCGCCAGTGCAGCACGATCGCCAGCATCAACGCCAGCCCCGCGGCGGCGTAGAGCGAGGCGGTCGCGGCAAATCCGATCTCGCCGATCAGGCTGCCGGCGGCCAGGAGGCCGAGCGGCAGGCTGTAGATCGCGAGCATGCGTACGCCCATCACGCGGCCGCGAAGATGCTCGCTCGCCGCGCGCATCAGGATGACGGCGACCGAAATCATCGCAAGACTCTGCATGAAGCCCGCCAGCATCAGGCAAACGATCGCGGCCGGCATGCTCTGCATTTGCGCAAACACCAGCAGGGTCGCGAACCACGCCATGGTGGAGCCGATCATCAGCCGCGCCACCCGGATGCCGCCGATCAGGCTGAGCGCAATGGAGCCGACCAGCGAGCCGAGCGCAAAGCTGGCCGCCAGATAGCCAAGCCCGGTCTGGTCGGTGCCGTAGATGTCGCGCGCGACATAGGGCAGCAAGCCGTTGGACAATGGATAGGCGGTGAGGTTGACGAGGAAGGCGACCCAGATCGCCGCCCGCATCCGCGGCGTGGTCCAGACATAGGCGACGCCCTCCTTCAGGTCGCGCAGCGTCGAACGCAGCGGCGCGCCGTCGATCGGTTCGCCGGCCGGATGCGGCTTCGAGGGCGCCACGACGCGCAGGCCGAGCAGCGTGGAGACGAGATAAAGGCCGACGATCGCGATATAGGCCGGCCCCATACCGAGCGCTGCGAACAGGCCGGCGCCGCTCAGCGCACCGGCGAATTTCGCGGTGTCCATCGTGGTCCTGGAAATGCTGATCGCGCCGATCAGCTGATCGTGCGGCATGATGGTGGCGACCAGCGCGCCGCGCACGCCGAGGTCCGACGGCCGCACCAGGCCCATGACAGCCACGATGATGAGGACATAGACCGGATTCAAATGGCCGGTCAGCGCCAGCGTCATCAGGATGGCGGCCTGCGCCGCATAAAACGCCCGCATCATCGCGAGCAGGTCGCGGTGACCGATGCGGTCGCCAACCACGCCGAACACCGGGGCAATCAAGGTGCCGACAAAACTGAGCGACGCGAACACCGTCAGCAGCAATACCGAGCCGGTCTCGACCAGCACATACCAGCCGAGAATCAGCGTCTCCATCTCGAACGCCCAGGAGGTGAGCAGGTCGGCGGGCCACTGGAAACGGTAATTTCGGATACGGAAGGGTGCCAGCGCGGAAGGCCGCGCGAACTCGCTCAAATCCCGGTGCCGCGGTTCATCGCGTTCCACCCTGCCTTGTTTCTTGTTAGTCCGGAAAAGCGGATTTCCCCGCGGCGGAAATCACTTCCTGGAAGTTGGATGTAGGGTAGCGTTGCCGTCGCCTGTGTCAATCACGCCTGACCTTGGCGACCGGGCCTGCAGTCGCGGCACGCCAGGACCACCCGCCCGCGCCGGTGGCGACCGTCGGCGGGGTGGCCTCTTCCGGCCTTGGTAAAGGAGAGGTTAACGGGCAAGCGCCGCCGGAACCCATGGACGCACCGCAAAAACCGCGATTTTCGCGCCAAATCCACCGCTGCGGGCTCGCGGCGCGGCTCAACAGGGCGGGACTCTGACCAAGATGCCGCGGATTTAGCGAACCTCGAATTGTCAGCGTTTAACCGTTTCTCCAGCCCCGGCCTCCATAGTGAACCCTGGTCCAAATTCATGACATGCCAGGTTCAAGCACTGTGACATCCTTCGGACGTGTGATTTCGGTGCGCGGATCCCTCGCCCGGGTCGGCCTGCTGGCGGCGAGCCAACTCGGCCTCTCGGCGGTGCGGGCGACCGTCGGCCGCTTCGTCAGCATCCGCTGCGCCAATTCCACCATCGTCGCCATGATCACGGACGTGACCTGCGAGGACCTGCCCTCCTCCGACGCCTACATCGCCAGCGCCGGGGTCGACCTGCTCGGCGAGATCCTCGGCGGTCCGGAGCGGCCCAAGTTCCAGCGCGGCGTCACCAACTATCCGACCATCGGGGATGCCGTCGACCTGATCACCAACCAGGAGCTCCGCACGGTCTATGCCCCGACCGGGTCGGATCAGATCAATGTCGGCACCCTGCAGCAGGATGCCTCCGTCATCGCCTATGTCGATGTCGAGGAAATGCTCTCCAAGCACTTCGCCGTGCTCGGCTCCACCGGCGTCGGCAAATCCAGCGGCGTATCGCTGCTGCTGAACGAAATTCTGAAATCGCGGCCCAACCTGCGGGTCTTCCTGCTCGACGTTCACAATGAATATGGCCGCTGCTTCGGCGACCGCGCGCTGGTGCTCAATCCGCGCAATCTGAAGCTGCCGTTCTGGCTGTTCAACTTCGAAGAGATCGTCGACGTGCTGTTTGCCGGCCGTCCCGGCGTGCCCGAGGAACTCGACATCCTCGCCGAGGTCATTCCGATGGCGAAGGGCATCTATACCCAGTACCAGAACGCCGACCGGGTCGGGCTGAAGCGGATCGATCCCAAGACGATCGGCTACACCGTCGATACCCCGGTGCCCTACCGGCTGGTCGACCTGATCTCGCTGATCGACGAGCGCATGGGCAAGCTGGAAAACCGCTCGTCGCGCATCATCTATCACAAGCTGATTTCGCGGGTCGAGACCGTGCGCAACGATCCGCGCTACGCCTTCATGTTCGACAACGCCAATGTCGGCGGCGACACCATGGCGGAAGTGATCAGCCACCTGTTCCGGCTGCCGGCCAATGGCCGGCCGATGACCATCATGCAGCTCGCCGGTTTTCCGGCCGAAGTGGTCGATAGCGTGGTGTCGGTGCTGTGCCGGATGGCGTTCGATTTCGGGCTGTGGAGCGACGGCGTCTCGCCGCTGCTGTTCGTGTGCGAGGAGGCGCACCGATACGCCTCCGCCGACCGCAACATCGGTTTCGGCCCGACCCGCAAGGCGGTCAGCCGCATCGCCAAGGAAGGCCGCAAATACGGCGTCTATCTCGGCCTCGTGACGCAACGTCCCGCCGAACTCGACGCCACCATCATTTCCCAGTGCAACACGCTGTTCGCGATGCGGCTGGCCAACGACCGCGACCAGGCGCTGCTGCGCTCGGCGGTCTCGGACGCCGCCGCCAACCTGTTGTCGTTCGTGCCCTCGCTCGGCACCCGCGAGGTGCTGGCGTTCGGCGAAGGCGTCGCTTTGCCGACGCGTCTGCGCTTCAAGGAAGTGCCGATCCACCAATTGCCGCGCAGCGAAGCCACCATCTCGACGGTGCCCTCGGTCGCCGCCGGCCACGACATGCACTTCGTCGGTGCGGTGCTGGAACGCTGGCGCGGCGCCACCTCGCATCGCGACGTTCCCAACGACCCCGGCATCAACGAACGTCCCGCCGCCCGCTCGCTGGAGCCGCGCACGATGGAAGCGCCGCTGCTGCAGCCGTCGATGGGACTCGATCCCGACCGCTTCTCGCTGTTGAAGAAGCCGCTGCGCTGACGCGGCTGCGGCGACCTGCTCCAGACGCAGCTTCGTAATCTCGCGGCGCGGTTCGCCCGAGGTTTGCCGGTAACTTCACGCCCTCTCCGATCCGAGGGCGCAGGGAAAGCCGGATGCACGCTGCACCCGCGGTCTCGTGTGCAATGGAGTGGGTAGATGAGCACACGAGCATACAGGTCCAGCGGAGGCAATCCGACTTTCCCTGCGCGGCAGTTTACGGCTTATACGAGGTCTCCCCGGTGAGCTATGCACTTTTGCCACCGTCGCCCGCGCTTCTCGGCGCGAACTTGATACCAGCATGAGGGTGTCAGGACCCCACGATTTCGCCGTCCGCTTCAGGCGCCCTCGTCAGCACGCCATCCCCGTCCACCGCATCCCCGCCCCGCGCCGGTACGTTGCGCAACGCCCCTCTGAGTGGGACGGGATGGTTATTGATATAAGCTGATTTTCACTTCTGTAAAACAGAAATATTTTTCCCGGAGGGGCTTGACACGAATTCTGATAACCAGAAGTGATTTGCCCGTCGGGTTGTTTTGCCGCGGCCGACCCGGAAAATTTTGCTTGCGCGCGAAGCCTGCAGAATGGGTTGAGCCCTTGCGAAACCCATGAGTATTAAGGTGACAGAGTATTACGGTATTACGGTGACAGTGCACTCAATCAATACTCGAAGCCGGTCGTAGGGAAAGCCACTGACGAGCGCTATCGCAGAACAGGATTAAGTGCACTGTCACCGTAATTCCGCTGTCACCGCAATTCCATCAACGTCATTGCGAGGAGCGCTCTTGTCCGCCGAAGCCCGCCTTCGGGCGAAGGCGGATGCGACGAAGCAATCCATGCCGGGAGCACGAAGAAAGCTGGATTGCTTCGCTTCGCTCGCAATGACGTTGATGGAGTGTTGATCCAATTCTCAAACGTACTGGTACGCGTCGGATGGCGGGCAAGCTTCGTGCGAACTACCTTGCGCTGACGCGACCATGCATTATGGTCCCCGTCGCCCGCATCTCGCGGTGAGCCGGAATTTTCCCATGACCCAGCCCGCACCAAAACGCTTCCCGACCCCCGCCATCGACGCCCTGCCCGACGATATCCGCACGCGCCTGCTTGGCGTGCAGGAGAAGTCCGGCTTCGTGCCGAACGTGTTCCTGACGCTGGCGTACCGTCCCGATGAATTCCGGGCGTTCTTTGCCTATCACGACGCCCTGATGGAGAAGGACAGCGGCCTCTCCAAGGCCGAGCGCGAGATGATCGTGGTGGCGACGTCGAGCGCCAACCAGTGCCAGTATTGTGTAATCGCGCATGGCGCGATCCTGCGGATCCGCGCCAAAAACCCGCAAATCGCCGACCAGATCGCGGTCAACTACCGCAAGGCCGATATCACACCGCGCCAGCGCGCCATGCTGGACTTCGCGATGAAGGTGAGTGCGGAGGCGCACAAGGTTTCGGAAGCGGATTTTGCCGCAGTCGCGGGCCATGGCTTCAGCAACGACGACATCTGGGATATCGCCGCGATCTCCGCGTTCTTTGCGCTGTCGAACCGGATGGCGAACGTCACCGCGATGCGCCCGAACGACGAGTTCTATCTGATGGGACGGCTGCCGAAATAATGCTTCTTACTGGAGCATGATGCGGAGGAGAACATCACCTTGCTCGACTGGCCCGAGATCATGTTGCGTTTGGGCGTCGCCACGCTGGCCGGCGGGCTGATCGGGCTTGACCGCGATCTGCACGGCAAACCGATCGGCCTGAAGACGCTTGGCCTGGTCGGCCTTGCCACGGCGATGGTGGTGATGCTGGCGCTGCCCGCCGGCGACATCTCCGGAATTTCAGACGCCACCAGCCGGGTGATCCAGGGCATTCTCACCGGTATCGGCTTTCTCGGCGCGGGCGTCATCGTGCGCGGCGAGCATCGTTTCCGGGTTCATGGGCTCACCAGTGCCGCCTGCACCTGGCTCACCGCCTGTGCCGGCATCGCCTGCGGCGTCGGGCAATGGCGGATCGTCATCGCCGGTCTCGCCATTGCATCGGTGCTTCTCCTGCTGGGCCGCCCGCTCGAACGCTGGCTGCATCGCACGCTCGGCGGCAAGGACGTATCAGCGCAAAAATCTTCCTCTGGTGCGCCGCAGGATGTGCCGCCGCCCTGACAGTCCTCCGGCATTCCACGACGACTGCTGTGGGTTCCGCCGGTCGATTGCAGCAGCCGTGCCATGTGAAATCTTCCGCCAACATTTTCTGTGAGACGCATCGCGGGCGTGCTAAATGGGGTCAGCCTTTCCCGGAGCTGGCAGCAGTGAAAACCCAGCAGCCCATGACATCGGATGACGAGCATCGCGTGCTCAAATTCCGGCCGCGCACTTTGGCGCACCCGCCGGGCCAGCGGGGAGAGCCGGACAACCAGGCCCGGCAGCAGCCCCAGGATCTGACTCAACATCTGACTCGGGATCTCTCGCGCTTCGAGCGAGCCCCCGAGGAACCCGACGAATTCCGGCATCGCATGCTGGCGAACGTCGCGGCCCTCGCCTTCACCATCGCGCTGACGGCGATCGGCATATGGCTGGCGGTGAGCATTGCCGATCTGCGCAAGACCCAGGATTGCGTGCTGATGGGACGGCGCGACTGCGCCCAGATTTCGACGCCGCGCAGCTAGCGACGTCGGTTCCGGTTGAAGCTGAGCCGGGGCTTCAGACGCGTTTTCCGGATCCGAAGAACGCTATGGATTTTCAGGCAAATCCGGGCGTTTGGCCCGCGAATCCGGTCCCCTCCCGGCCCGCCTCCATTGAACTCAGGGCCTCGCTCCGATATACGGGCACTCAACTCCGGCTGGGGGATGAGGCAATCCGGAGCGCCGCGCCCCAATCCCGTACCGCTATCGGATTTATCTCCAATATATCAAAGGCTTAATGATGTCTTCTACATTCGATCAGATCGCCACGATTATCGCTGAAACCTGCGACATCCCGCGCGACACGATCACGCCGGAGAGCCACGCCATCGACGATCTGGGCATCGACAGCCTCGATTTTCTCGACATCGCGTTTGCCATCGACAAGGCGTTCGGGATCAAGATGCCGCTGGAGAAATGGACCCAGGAGGTCAACGACGGCAAGGCGACCACCGAGCAGTATTTCGTCCTGAAGAACCTCGCCGCCCGCATCGACGAACTGGTCGCGGCCAAGAGCGCGGGCGCTTAATCGCCCGCCATGCAACTTGATTATTTCAGGCTGATCGACCGCATCGTCGAACTCGACCTCGAGGCCAGGACGATCATCGTCGAGGCCCAGGTTCCGCAAGCGCACACCATCTTCGAGGGACACTTCCCGGGCTTCCCGATCATGCCCGGCGTGTTGCTGACGGAGGCGATGGCGCAGAGCTCCGGCTGGCTGTTGCTCGGCGTGACGAAGTTCGAGCGCATGCCGTTCCTGGCGATGGTGAAGGAAGCCAAGATGCGGGGTTTCGTCAGTCCCGGCCAGCTGTTGACGATCGAAGCGAAGATCGAGCACGAAGGCTCGGGCTTTGCCGTCACGTCGGCCAAGGCGCGGGTCGGCACCGAACTGAAGTGCAGCGCCACCCTCACCTTCCGCCAGATCCCCTTCCCCGATCCGTCCCTGCGCGTCCATATGGACGCGGTGGCCAACGAGATCGGCTTTCCGATGCAGGCCATGACGCCATGAACAAGCCGAAGGAAGCCTGGATCACCGGTATCGGTATCATCTCGTCGCTCGGCGAAGGGCTGGACGCGCATTGGGATGCCCTCAATGCACGCCGCATCAACGTCGATGAAAAGCGCTTCGCCCCCTACGTCGTCCACCCGCTGGCGCCGGTCAGCTTCGACGCGCAGATCCCGAAAAAGGGCGATCAGCGCCAGATGGAAGCCTGGCAGCGCATCGGCACCTATGCCGCCGGGCTGGCGCTGGATTCCGCCGGCGTCAAGGGCAACCAGGAAATCCTCGGCCGGATGGACATGATCGTCGCGGCCGGCGGCGGCGAGCGCGACGTGCCGGTCGACCTCGCCATTCTGAATGCCTACATAAAAAGCAATGCCAGTCCCGCCTTTCTCAATGAAAGGCTGATGAATGATTTGCGCCCGACGCTTTTCCTGACGCAGCTCTCAAATCTGCTCGCCGGCAACATCGCCATCGTTCACGGGGTTTCCGGCACCTCGCGCACGTTCATGGGCGAGGAAGCGGCGAGCATCGACGCGGCGCGGATTGCGCTGGCGCGAATACAGTCCGGCCAAAGCGACATCACCCTGGTCGGTGCCGCCCATAATGGCGAGCGGACGGATCTGCTGATCCTCTACGAATTCGACGACTTCAATCTCAAGGACACGTTCGACCCGGTTTGGGCGCGCAACAAGCATAGCGGCTTTGCCCTGGGCTCGGCGGGCGTTTTCCTGGTCATCGAATCCAGGGAGCACGCCGAGGCCCGCGGCGCCAAGCCTTACGCCAGGCTGAGCAACGTGGTCACGGACCTGGCGCAACGCAAGCAGCCGGGCGCGGTGACGAAATCCCTGGAAACGCTGTGGTCGAAACTCGGGATGCCAAAAGACAATGGCGCCTTGATCACAGGCGCGACCGGGGTCGAACCGGTCACGTCAGAAGAAAAAGCATTTCTAGGCGGGCACCCCGGCTGCGCGGTTCGCGCCACCGGAACCTCGTTCGGCCACACGATGGAGACCCAGTTTCCACTGGGCCTCGCGCTGGCGGCGTTGTCGCTGTCGCGCGGAGCGCTGTTTCCGCCGAACGATCCGACCGGGCTCGAGGTTGAAATGACGAAGCCGCCGACCCAGATTGTGGTCATGGGAGCCGGTCACTGGCAGGGCGAAGGCATGGCCCTGGTCGAGGCCATCAAGTAGAGACGGCGTGGGATCGACGGGGACATCATGACAGCACCACGCGACAAATTCGGCAGACCGATCGTCGTCGTTACCGGCATGGGCATCGTCACGTCGCTCGGCGCCGGCAAGACCGACAACTGGAAGAAACTGACCGCGGGCGAATCCGGCATCCGGACCGTGACGCGCTTTCCGATCGACGGCCTGAAGTCGACGATGGCGGGAACGGTCGATTTTGTCACCGTCGAGCCATCCTCGTCGACCGGCCTGACCGAACGGCTCGCCGACCTCGCTACCGAGGAAGCGCTCGCGCAGTCCGGCATCGGCCGCAAGGGCGATTTTCCGGGTCCGCTGTTCCTCGCGGTGGCACCGGTCGAGGTTGAATGGTCGCAACGGATCGAAGTCGGACGCGCCGTCGGCAAGCCGGACTTCGACGTCAACGATGTCCTGAAGATCAGCGGCGGCGGGAAATTCGCGCCGTATCATCACCGCTTCATGTTCGGCTCGGTCGCGGGACATCTGGCCGAGAAATTCGGCACCAAGGGATCGCCGATTTCGCTTTCGACCGCCTGCGCGTCGGGCGCCACCGCGATTCAGCTCGGCGTCGAAGCCATTCGCCGCGGCGAAACCGACGCCGCACTGGTGGTGGCGACCGATGGCTCGGTCAATCAGGAAAACCTGATCAGGTTTTCGCTGTTGTCGGCATTATCGACCCAGAACGATCCGCCACAGGCCGCCTCCAAGCCGTTTTCGAAGAACCGCGACGGTTTCGTCATAGCGGAAGGCGCCGGCACGCTGGTGCTCGAAAGCTACGAGGCCGCCGTCGCCCGCGGCGCGCCAATTCTCGGCGTCGTTGCCGGCTGTGGTGAATTGACCGACTCGTTTCACCGCACTCGCTCCAGCCCGGACGGCAAACCGATCATCGGCTGTGTCCGAAAGTCGTTGGCGGATGCCGGCATGACGACCGAGCAGATCGACCACATCAACGCGCATGGCACCGCGACGCCGGAAAACGACAAGATGGAATATGTCGGGATCTCGGCCGTGTTCGGCGAACGCGCCAAGCAGATTCCGGTGTCGTCGAACAAATCGATGATCGGCCATACCATCTCGGCCGCTGGCGCCGTCGAAGCGATCATTTCGCTGCTGACGCTCGAACATCAGCGGATTCCGCCGACGATCAACTATGAAATTCCGGATCCCGCGATTCCCTTCGACGTGGTTCCGAACGTCGCCCGCGACGCGCGCGTCACTGCCGTGATGTCGAACTCGTTCGGATTCGGCGGCCAGAATGCTTCGCTTATCCTGACGCGTGAACCGATCTAGCGGCCGGCCAGCCAGTTCCGATGAGCCATCTGGTCCTTCGCACCAAGCTTCGACTCCGTAACGCGGCCAAGGCGCTCGGCGACGCCGCCGTCGGCGCGTTGACGATCGGGATGTTGCGCACCACCCGCTTCTTCGACCCGTTCAAGACCGCGAACCGGTTCGGCCGCGCGTTGCGATTTATCGGCCCAAAGCTGCGCGAAGACCGGATCGGCCGCGAAAATCTCAAGGCCGCCTTCCCCGAAAAATCCCCGGACGAGATCGAGAAAATCCTGACCGGCGTCTGGGACAATCTCGGCCGCATCGGCGCCGAATTCGCCCATCTCGACCACATCTGGGATTATGACATCAATTGCCCGGAGAAAAGCCGCGTCGAAATCCCGCAGCGAACCCACGAATTGTTCGCCCAGCTCAAGAATGACGGCAAGCCGGCGCTGATCTTCGCAAGCCATCTCGGCAATTGGGAATTGCCGGCACTGGCCGCGGTGGCGCACGGGCTGGATGCCGCCATCCTGTTCCGGCGCCCGAACAGCCAGTCCGCCGACCGCGCCATCGAGAAAATCCGCGCGGTAAAAATGGGCACGCTGATCCCGGCGGGCCGCGAGGCGCCGCTAAAACTCGCGGAAGCGCTGCAAAAGGGCCAGCACGTCGCCATGCTGGTCGACCAGTATCTCACCAACGGCGTCGAGGTGACTTTCTTCGGCCGCAAGACAAAAGCCAACCCGATGCTGGCGCGGTTGCTGCGCCAGGTCGACTGCCCGATCCACGGCACCCGCATCATCCGCCTCCCCGGCAACCGCTTCCGCGCCGAACTGTCCGAGGAAGTAAAGCCGGTGCGCGACGCGGACGGAAAAGTCGACATCCAGGGCACGATGCAGGCGGTCACCTCGGTAGTCGAGGGCTGGATCCGCGAACATCCCGAGCAGTGGCTGTGGCTGCATCGCAGGTGGCGGTAGCGCTGTCGCCGTAGCCCGCATGGAGCGCAGCGGTCGGCGCGAAGCGCAGCCCGCTGGGCGTAATCCGGGACTTGAGCGTAACGCAACACCGGCCCCGGATTACGCCACCGCTCCAGCGCTTCGCGCCGGCCCGTTGGCTCCATCCGGGCTACGGAATTTACTCAGCACTCAGCTTGTCACGCGCATAAGCGAGACAGGCGATGACGTCATCGTGCGAAACATCCGGATAATTGGTCAGGATATCGGCTTCAGTCCAACCATCTGCCAGCAACCCAATGACGAACTCGACCGAGAGTCTTGTTCCGCGAATGACCGGCTTGCCTGCGAGCACGTCTGATGACCGCGAGATACGCGGATGTTCAATCATGATCATTCGCTACCTCCCCGTCTTCACCCTGGTCCACAGCCGGTTGATGACGCGCTGGGTCGCGGGATCGCGCGCGGTGATCACGAACAGTTTCTTGATGGTCGCCTCATCCGGATAGATGTTCTTGTCATTCAGGATCTTCGGATCGATCAGCTTCTGGCTCGCCAGATTGCCGTTGGCGTAGGACAGGAAATCGGAATTCCTGGCCGCGACTTCGGGCCGGTAGAGATAGTTGATCAGCTCATAGGCCTCGGCGACGTTCTTCGCATCGGCCGGAATCGCCAGATTGTCGAAGAACATCTGCGCGCCCTCCTTCGGAATCGCATAGCCGATCTCGATACCGTTCTTGGCCTCGGCCGCGCGGCTGCGCGCCTGCATGATGTCGCCGGACCAGCCGACCACGAAGCAGATTTCGCCGGAGGCCATGGCGCCGAGATATTCCGATGAGTGAAATTTTCGAACATAGGGCCTGATCCTGCTGACGAGATCCGCGGCCTTGTCGAGATCGGCCTGCCTGGTCGAGTTGGGATCGAGCCCGAGATAGCCCAGCGCCGCCGGCAGGATATCGTCGGCGGAATCCAGCATGTGGATGCCGCAATCCTTGAATTTTGCAAGATTCTCCGGCTTGAAGACGATGTCCCAGCTGTCGATCTTCGCATCGGGCCCGAGCAGCTTTTGCGCCATCTTGACGTTGTAGCCGATGCCGGTGGTGCCCCACATGTAATTGGCGCCGTAACTGTTGTCGGGATCGTAGGTGGCGAGCCGGTTGGTCACGACAGGCCAGGCATAAGCGAGGTTCGGCAGCTTCGACTTGTCGAGCCTGGTGAAAACCTTCGCGGTGATCTGGCGCTGCAGGAAATAGCCGGTGGGAACGACCACGTCGTAACCGGATTTTCCGGCGAGCAACCGGGTCTCCAGGGTCTCGTTGGCGTCGAACGTATCGTAGACGACCTTGATGCCGGTTTCTCTTGTAAAATCCTCCAGCACCCCCGGCGCCATGTAGTTCGACCAGTTGTAGAAATTGACGGTGCGCTGCTGCGCTTGCGCAGGCAGCGAGCACAACGCCAGCGCGGCGATCGCTGCGGCGAACGGGACCTGAAAACGGTTGCGGAGGCGCATCCGGAACTTCCCCTTAACGGCGATGCACCGCGTCCGACAGCCGTTCCAGCGCGGTATCGAGCGTGGCATCGTTCTTGGAGAAGCAAAACCGCACCACCGACGTCACCGGATTCTCTTCATAGAAGGCCGACACCGGAATCGCGGCCACCTTGTAGTCGGTGACGATACGCTTGCAGAACGCCTCGTCGGTCTCGTTGAGCCCCAGCGGTGAAAGATCGACCGTGAGAAAATAGGTGCCCTGCGATTTCAGCACCGGGAAGCCGATGCTCTCCAGGCCTTTCGTCAGCCGGTCGCGGCTGCGCGCCAGTTCCTTGCGCATGTCGAGAAAGTAATCCGCCGGCTTGCCGAGGCCGTAGGCGACCGCGACCTGCAGATTGGGCGCGGTGGTGAAGGTGAGAAACTGGTGCACCTTGGCGGCGACACGCAACAACGGCGGCGCGGCGCAGACGAAACCGATCTTCCAGCCGGTCAGCGAAAAAATCTTGCCGGCGGAGCCGACCTTGATGGTGCGCTCGCGCATGCCCGGAATGGTGATCAGCGGGATATGTTCGCGGCCGTCGAAGATCACATGCTCCCAGACCTCGTCGCAGATCGCGACCGTGTCGAACTGCTGGCAGTACCGCGCCAGCAATTCGAGATCCTCGCGCGGATAGACCACCGCCGCGGGATTGAGCGGATTGTTGAACAGCACCGCCTTGGTCTTGTGGTTGAAGACGCCCTGCAGCGCCTCCTCGGTCAGCCGCCAATGTGGCGGCTCCAGCCGCACCAGCCGCGGGATGCCGCCGGCCTGGCGGATGATCGGCAAATAGGAGTCGTAGACCGGCTGGAAGCACACCACCTCGTCGCCGGGCTCGACCACGGCCAGAATGGACGCTGTCAGCGCCTCGGTACCGCCCGAGGTGACCATCACTTCGGTCATCGGATCGAGCTCGAGGCCGTGCCAGCGCCCGTAATGGGCCGCGATCGCCTGCCGCAGCTCCGGCAGGCCCATCATCGACGGATACTGGTTGTAGCCGTTCATGACCGCGTCCGCCGCGGCCCGCCTGAGATCCTCCGGTCCGGGATGGTCGGGAAAGCCCTGACCGAGATTGATGGCGTTGTTGTCGCGGGCGGCTTGCGACATCGCCTCGAACACCGTGACGGGAAGATTCGCAAAAACCTTGTTCATCGAAATCATGGCTGATGTCAGCCGCCGCTCTTGGTCGGCAATCCCGCGGCCTTCCAGCCGATTATTCCTCCGGCAAGATGCTTGTCATAGGCAAAGCCCGCGGCCTGCGCCGCCAGCGAGGACGTCACCGATCGCTTGCCGGAGCGGCAGGCGAAAACCACCTCTTTGCCCTTGGGATCCGGAATATCCTTCGCATCGAAGGTCGAAAGCGGGACGACGATGCCACCGGGGTAGGCTTCCACGGCAACCTCATTGGCCTCGCGGACATCCACCAGCAGATAGCGGCCCTCCGCCATGCCCCTCGATACCTCCTCCGGCGTCAAATCGTGCACCTGATGACCCGCCACTGACAACCTCCCAACGACCCCAGCGCAGCTTGACTGCGCGTATTGCATTCGCTTCGGCGCCAAAGTCGCCTTTGGCGCCGGGAAAATCAAGCGCCTGAGGCCCCCATTTGAGGTGGCCTGAACCAGGATGATGGCTCTAGATAATCACCTGCGTTCCGACCTCGACCACGCGCCCGGTCGGGATCTGGAAATAATCGGTGGCGTCGTTGGCCGACTTGCTCAGCCCGATAAACAAATGATCCTGCCACTGCGGCATCCCGGAATTCGGGGACGGCTTCAGCGAGCGCCGCGACACGAAGAACGACGTCGCCATGATATCGAACTGCCAGCCGAGCTTGCGCGCGATCACCAGCGCCTTCGGGACATTGGGAGATTCCATGAAACCGAAGCGCAGCCGGACGGTGGAGAATTTGTCGCTGATCTTTTCCATCCGGACGCGTTCGGCGACGTCGACGCGCGGCGTCTGCGCGGTCTCGATGGTCAGGATCACATTGTGCTCGTGCAGCACCTTGTTGTGCTTGAGATTGTGCAACAGCGCCGTCGGCACGAAACTGGGGTCGCTGGTGAGAAACACCGCGGTGCCCTTGACGATGTGGGGTGGACGCTTTTCCAGGCTCTTGATCAAATCATTGAGCGGCACCTCGATGCGCCGCGTCTTCAGGATCAGGATCGCGGCGCCGCGGCGCCAGGTCCAGACCATGCCGGCCATCAAGAGGCCGAACAGCAGCGGCACCCAGGCGCCTTCGAGCAGCTTCAGGAGGTTGGCGGTGAAGAACGTCATGTCGACGACGATCAGTGGCACGATCACCGCAGCCGCCGTGGCCGCTTTCCAGTTCCACAACTTCCAGATCACGACGAAACCCATGATGCCATCCACCACCATGGTGGTGGAGACGGCGATGCCATAGGCCGAGGCGAGGTTACTCGAGCTGCGGAACAACAGCACCAGCATCAATACGCCGATCAGCAACAGCCGGTTGACGCGCGGCAGATAGATCTGCCCGGCATGGCTCTCCGAGGTGTATCGGACCTCGAAGCGGGGCAGCAGGCCGAGCTGCACCGCCTGGCGGACCAGCGAAAAGGCTCCGGTAATCACCGCCTGGCTCGCAATCACCGTCGCCGCTGTCGCCAGCAGGACCAGCGGTATCAACATGATTTCCGGTACCATCCGGTAGAACGAGCTCTCGATCGCGGCGGGATGGGCGAGCACCAGGGCGCCCTGACCGAAATAGTTGATCAGCAGCGCCGGCAGCACGAAGTAGAACCACCCGGCCTGAATCGGCTTGCGTCCGAAGTGCCCGAGATCCGCATACAGCGCCTCGCCGCCGGTCACCGCGAGAAAAACCAGCCCCAGCGTCACGAGGCCAATGGTTCCGTGGCTGAACAGGAACTGGATCGCGTAGTAGGGATTGATCGCCGCCAGCACCGAGGGATCATCGCTGATATGCAGCAGGCCCAATATCGCCAGCGTGACGAACCAGAGCATCATGACCGGCCCGAACGCCGCCGCTACGCGGGCGGTGCCGGTGCTTTGCACCGAGAACAGCCCGACGAGAATGAAAATCGTCAGCGGCACGACGTAGGGTTCGAGCGCCGGCGCCGCCAGCTTGAGACCTTCGACCGCCGACAAGACCGAAATCGCCGGGGTGATCATGGAATCGGCGATGAACATCGAAGCGCCGATCACGCCCAGCGCCAGCAAGACCCAGCTTCGGCGGCCCATCGCTCGCTGACCGAGCGCCATCAGCGACAGCGTGCCGCCTTCGCCATTATTGTCGGCGCGCAGCAACAGCAGCACGTATTTTACGGTGACGACGATAAACAGCGACCACAGGATCATGCTGAGAACGCCGAGCACGATGTCGCGCGTGACCGGCCCGCCATGCGCCGCCGCGTGGACAGCCTCGCGAAACGCATACAGCGGCGAAGTGCCGATGTCGCCGAACACCACGCCGATACTTCCCAGCGTCAGGGCCCAAAAGCCGGCGGTCGCCGGCGCCGCCTCATGGGCTTCGGTTGTTGGTACGCTGAGAGTCATGATGCCTGAAAACGCTTTGTCGGTTGATGTGACCCGGGCCGGCTATCGACGCCTTCCTGGGAGGCTTGTCAACCGATCCACCCTAGCATCGCTGGCATGCGAAACTCGCCCGCAAAAGCGAGTTCCCCACGACAAAATGAGGTATTATAGTAGTGCGGTCGGCTACGGCTTCAGGCCGGGGGGCAGCGGCGGGTCCTCACGCATCAACGTGATGGTCACGCGGCGGTTGGCCGACAGCGTCGGATCGTCGGGGAACAGCGGCTGGCTGTCTGCCTTTCCCGAGACGGCAAAGATGTGGGAGGACGGCACGCCCTCCCATTCGAGGATCTGGCGCACGGCGTTGGCGCGGTCCGCCGACAAATCGAACGCCCCATACTCGTTTCGCGACGGCACGAAGCCTGCCGCGGTGTGCCCGATAATCTGAATGCGAAGCGGCGTCGCCTTGAGCGGACCGGCAAGCTTCTGGATCAGCCGGCGGGTGCGGTCGTATGGCGCCTTGGAACCGTCGGCGAACATCGAGCGGCCGTCCTGGTCGACGATTTCCAGGTTGAGGCCCGCCTTGGTTTCCTCAAACATGATGTGTTTGGAAATCTCGGTCAGCTCCGGCATGTCCTGCAACGCCTGGCGCAGCGACGCCGAGGCCAGCGCGAATTCGCGGTCGATTTTCAGTCGGGCGCCCTGCGCGAGGCTGTTTTCCTTCTCATCCGGCGTCGGCGTATTGGAGGCTTCCTCGGGGGGAATGTGCGCGGCGTTCTTCAGCTTTGCCCTGGTCGGCAGCCCATCGGATTCGATGATTCCGGAATAGCGCGCCTCGGTCTGCACGCCGAACGCCTCGCGCATCGAGCCGGCGACGATCTTCAGCTTGTTCTGGTCCTGGTTGGAGAACGCGACCAGCATGACGAAAAATGCCAGCAGCAAGGCCATCAGATCGGCAAAGGTCACGAACCAGCCGTGACCGCCATGTGCTTCTTCACGTTTTTTCTTGGCCATGCTCTATGTCCGCGCCTGTTTGTCGCCGTTGATCAAGCGGGAACCAGTTCGCCTTCTTCGTGACGATGCTTTTCGGGCAGATAGGCCAACAGCATTTCGCGCACCAGCGTCGGGCTCTTGGAATCGCGGATCATCAGGATGCCGTCGATGATCAGCGTGCGGTTGGTTTCCTCGTCGATCAGCTTGCCGTGCAGCTTGTCGGCGATCGGAAGACAGATCAGGTTCGCCACCAGCGCGCCGTAAAGCGTCGCCAGCAAGGCCACCGCCATGAAGGGACCGAGCTTCGAGGGATCCGACATGTTCGAGAACATCTGCACCATGCCGAGCAGCGTGCCGATCATGCCGAAGGCCGGCGCGCAGTCGCCGATGGCGCGATAGATCTTCGAACCTTCGTTCAAATGCAGCAGGAAATTGTCGCGGTCGCGTTCCAGATTGTCGCGGATGAATTCCAGATCGTAGCCGTCGGCGACGTAGCGAATTCCCTTGGCGAGGAACGGCTCGGAGGTTTCGACCTTTTCAAGACCGACCGGACCCTGCTTGCGCGCGATCTCCGCGATGCGGGCCAGTTCGTCGACCAGGTCGCGGGCCGAGAGGCTGCTCAGGGTGAAAGCGAATTTGGCGCCGAGCGGCAAGCCATGGAGCATCGCCGACAGCGGGAAGCGGATCAGCGTCGCCGCGAACGAGCCGCCGAAGATGATGATGACGGCATGGATGTCGTAGAACATCCGGAAGTCGCCGCCCATCAGGATCAGCGTACACAGTACGATCGCGCCGGCGATCAGGCCAAGCAGGGTGGCGATATCCATCATTTACTCCGACGCAAACGCACTCGACCGGCCGTTCTGGGCGGTGACGCCGCTCATCCGGAGCCGCGCAACAGGCACCCTAAGGCGCGGCCATTAAAGACGCGTAAAGGTTAAGCGCCCGCGAGGCCGTAATAGACCGGTGCGGCGCCATCTAAAGGTTTTGCTAACCATAAACCCGGCGGGCCGGAGCACCTGCGCTCTCTTCCGACGCCGTCAGCCGGCGGCCAAGTCCGTCAGTTCGAAGCTCAGCGCGCGCAACCGTTGGCGAGCGGCCTCGTCACAGGCTTGCGGATGGGGTTGCGCCTCATTCATGCCGTTGAAGAACAACCCGCTCTTGTCAGCGACATCATCGCCCGACACCAGATGCAGGATCGCTTCGCCACCCTGCTCCACGGTGGAGATCGGCGTCACACCGCCGGCGCGCACCATGGTGGTGTTCATGTAGGTCGCCGGATGCAGCGAATTCACGGTTACGCCCGATCCCGCGAGTTCCCTCGCCAGATCGATCGTGAACATGATCTGCGCGAGCTTGCTCTGGGCATAGGCGCGGCCGCCGCTGTAACCCCTGGTGATCATCACGTCGTCGAAATCGATCGGGTGCTGGCCGAGCGACGCGACATTGACGATCCGCGACGGCGCGCTTGCCTGCAACAGGGGCAGCAACAGATGCGCGAGCAGAAAGCCGGAGAGATAATTGACGGCGAAGCGCAGTTCGTGGCCATCCCGGCTGGTTTGCCGCGCCGGGCCTTCATTCTGCGATCCGATCCCGGCATTGCTGACGAAAACATCCAGCCGCGTGTGGTCGGCAAGCACGGCTTGGGCAAGCCTCCGCACCTCGGCAAGCGAGGAAAGATCGGCTTGATAGAAGATGGGCTCAACGCCACCTGCCCGCTTGATCTCCTCGATCAGGGTTTCGGCCCGCGCACTGTCGCGGCCATGGATCAGGACCTTGGCGCCGGATGCCGCGAGTCTGGCGGCGACATAGCGGCCGACGCCGTCGGTCGAGCCGGTGATCAGAACCGTCTTGCCGTCCATCTTCATGCCGACAACGCCGCGCTCCGTCAGTGAATTTCAGCGGAGCGCTTCAGCGCCTCTTTGAGCTTTTCGAGCGTAAATTCCTTGCTGCGCGCGATCTCGAGAATCGGGGTTTCGCGGCGGGCGCAGAGTTCGCAGGCATCCGGCACCGAGGCTGCGATATCGTGCGGGATCACGATCGCGCCGTGGCTGTCGGCGTGAATGAGATCGTCGGAACGCACCGTCATGCCGGCGACGCGGACTTCGCCGCCAAAGCTTTCGGCGTGAACCCAGGCGTGCGACGGGCCGATCGAGCCTGCCAGCGCCTGGAAGCCGGGCGCCCATTGCGGGATGTCGCGGATCGAGCCGTCGGTGATGACGCCGAGGCAGCCGAGCGCCTTGTGCACGTTGCTCTGCACCTCGCCCCAGAATGCGCCGTAGCCGACGTCGGGGCCGTCGATGTCCTGGATCACGGTGATGCGCGGGCCATGGCCGGTGCCGACATATTCGTAATAGTCGATGCGCCGTTTCGACGCCTCATCGGCCGGCAGGCCGGACTTCACGACCGAGCGGATCGTCACCGTGCGCGCATAACCGACCATCGGCGGCAGATCGGGGAACGGGCAGACCAGCGGCTTGGTGGTGTAACCGATCAGGCGGCGTTCGGGCGCGACGATTTCCATCGCATTGCAGATGGTCGGGGTGTCGTAGCGTGCCAGGGCTTCGAGGACGGATGCGGGCAGCGGCGCGGATGCGGATTTCGTCACGGGCGTTTCTCTCCCAATTTTGAAGGGCCGCCGTTCGTGAAGCCGCCCATTGATCTGCCTATAGCCGAGATTGGGACCGAACCCAACTCGGCGGCGGCTCATGGCAGATATCTGGAGGAGAAGTCGGCCGACCGGCCGATCAGTTCAAGCGGGCAGGACGGTCATCGGTCGCCGGCTCGGCGACCGGAACGAACGGCGGCGCGGCGGGATCGGACGGGGCGGCATCGGCCGGCGGAGCTGCCGCCAACGCCGCGGCGGCACGCTCATGGCCGCGATAGGCCTTCCAGCCCCAGGGCAGGCTGGCGAGGTAGAGCACAGACCCCACCGACAGAATGTGCCAGGGGTAACCGATCAGCAGCGCCACGAAGAAGATCACCGAGACGAAAACCGGCAGCACCATCGCCGGCGGCACCCGCAGGCGCACGGTCTTGCCGGAAAACACCGGCAGCCGCGACACCATCAGGAAGGCGATCAGCAGCGTGTAGGCGGTGGTCAGCATCACCGGCGGCACCGGAACGCCGAGGAATGAAAGATAGATCGGAAGCAGCACCAGGATCGCGCCGGCGGGTGCCGGAACGCCGGTGAAGAAATTCGCCGCAAAGGCCGGCTTGTTCGGATCGTCCATGGTGGCGTTGAAGCGCGCCAGCCGCAGGCCGCCGGAGATCGCGAATACCATGGCGGCGATCCAGCCGGCATTGTTCAGATCGTGCAGCGTCCAGGAATACAGGATCAGGCCCGGAGCGACGCCGAAATTGACGAAGTCGGCGAGACTGTCGAGCTCGGCGCCGAATTTCGACTGGCCCTTGATCATGCGGGCGACACGGCCATCCACGCCATCGAGCACGGCGGCGAACACGATCAACGCCACGGCCAGCTCCATCCGCCCTTCGGTGGAGAGGCGGATCGCGGTCAGACCCGCGCAGATCGCGAGCAGCGTGATGACGTTAGGCACCAGCAACCGCACCGGGATCGGGCGAAACCGGCGGCGGCGCATTTCCGGGGATTTGGGATCGATGGGTGTCTGCATCGTCGAGATATAGCAACTCGCCGGCCGCCGCGCCATTGTGGCGGCGCCGTGGCGGCCAGCCAGGCCAGCCGCGGGGCCGAGATGGTTAATCGGCGCGCCAGGTCCGGCCACCGTCGCCGAGCCTGAGATCGGCCAGCACGGTTTCCCCCGCCACCGCCGTCTGGCCCACGGAAACCAGCGCTTTGCTGCCCTCCGGCAGGAAGACGTCGAGACGCGAGCCGAAACGGATCAACCCGAACCGCTCGCCGGCGCCGAGCGACTGCCCTTCGCGGACAAACGAGACAATTCGCCGCGCCACCAGGCCCGCGATCTGGACCACGCCGATGCGGCCGCCGTCCGGCATCGAGATCACGAGCGAATTGCGCTCATTGTCCTCGCTCGCCTTGTCGAGCTCGGCGTTGATGAAGGCGCCCGGCCGGTACGCGATCCGGTCGATCCGCCCGGTCACCGGGCTGCGGTTCACGTGGCAGTTGAACACGCTCATGAAGACCGAGATGCGCAGCAGCGGCTTGTCGCCGAGCCCGAGTTCGGCCGGCGGCAACACCATTGAGATCAGGGAGACGCGTCCGTCCGCCGGCGACACCACGATGCCCTCACGCACCGGCGTCACCCGCACCGGATCGCGGAAGAACAGCGCACACCAGACCGTCAGCAGCGTGCCGATCCAGCCCAGCGGGGTCCACAGCCAGAACAGGAACAGGCTCGCCAGCGCAAAGCCGCCGATAAAGGGATAGCCCTCGGGATGGATGGGCGGAATTTGAGCGCGGATCGAGTTGGCGATGGACATCGATGGGTTCACTGTCGGTTGCCCCTCTTCTCTGGCGGAAGATGGGATCAGATTTCGGTCAATTCAGGCTTCGCCGGCGTTACCAGCGCGTCGTCGACCGGCGGCGGGGTACGGTTCGGCGCTTCGTTCTCGTCGGCAATCTGGGCCAGGCGTTCCCGCGCCTCCTGGGCTTCGCGCTGCCTGTTCCACATACTGGCATAAAGTCCGCCCGATGCCAAAAGCTGCGTGTGCGTGCCGCGTTCGGCGATGCGGCCCTGATCCAGCACGATGATTTCGTCGGCGCCCACGATGGTGGACAGCCGGTGTGCGATCACCAGCGAGGTGCGGTTGCGCGACACCCGCTCCAGCGCATCCTGGATTTCCTGCTCGGTATGGCTGTCGAGCGCCGAGGTGGCCTCGTCGAGCACCAGGATCGGCGGCGCCTTCAGCACCGTGCGCGCGATCGCGACGCGCTGCTTCTCGCCGCCCGACAGTTTCAGGCCGCGCTCGCCGACCTGGGTCTCATACCCCTTCGGCGACATCTTGATGAAACCGTCGATCTGCGCCAGCCGCGCCGCCTCCTCCACCTCGGCATCGCTGGCGTCCCAGCGGCCGTAGCGAATGTTGTAGCGGATGGTGTCGTTGAACAGCACGGTGTCCTGCGGCACCATGCCGATCGAGGCCCGCAGCGTCGACTGCGTAACCTGCTTGATATCCTGACCGTCGATCAGGATCTTGCCGCCGGAGACGTCGTAGAGCCGGAACAACAGCCGCGAGATGGTCGATTTGCCGGCGCCGGAAGGGCCGACGATCGCCACCGTCTTGCCGGCCGGCACCTCGAAGCTGAGACCCTTGAGAATCTGGCGGTCGGGATCGTAGGAAAACCTCACGTCGTCGAAACGCACATTGCCCGACGTCACGATCAGCGGCTTTGCGCCGGGAACATCCTTGATCTCGGGATTGCGCGACAGCACGCCGAACATCTTCTCGATGTCGATCACCGCCTGCTTGATCTCGCGGTAGACCATGCCCATGAAATTCAGCGGCTGGTACAGCTGGATCATCATGGCGTTGACCATGACGAAATCGCCGACCGTGTTGGTGCCGTTGCGCACCCCGATCGCGCACATCAGCATGGTCGCGGTGAGGCCGGCGGTGAAGATGATCGCCTGCCCGGTATTGAGAACCGCCAGCGAGGTATAGGTCTTCACGCTGTTGCGCTCGTAGCCTTCCATCGAACGGTCGTAGCGGCTGGCCTCGCGCTGCTCGGCGCTGAAATACTTCACCGTCTCGTAGTTCAGGAGCGAGTCGATCGCCTTGGTGTTGGCCTCGGTGTCGGACTCGTTCATCTTGCGGCGGATCTCGATCCGCCATTCGGTCGCGACGTAGGTGTAATACATGTAGATCACGACCATGATCAGCGTGACCAGCACGTAACGCCAGTCGAACTGCCACAGCAGCACCGCCATCAGCAGCGAAACCTCGACGATGGTCGGCACCAGTTGCAGGATCACCATCCGCACGATGACTTCGATGCCGGAGCGGCCGCGCTCCAGCACCCGCGTCAGCCCGCCCGTCTTGCGCTCCAGGTGAAAACGCAGCGACAGTTCGTGCATGTGGACGAAGGTGAGATAGGCGAGCTTGCGCACCGCATGCATCGCCACCCGCGCGAAAATTCCGTCGCGCCACTGGGTCAGCACTGCCATCAGCACGCGCAAGCCGCCATAGCTTGCCGTCATGATCAGGGGCGAAGCGATCAGCCACAGCGTCCAGTTCGACGCCTGCACCGGCGCGGTATCGGCGCCGGTCAGCGCATCGATCGCCCATTTGAAGGTGAACGGCACCGTCAGCGTTGCGAGCTTCGCTGCAAGCAGCAGCACCATCGACCAGACCACGCGGGTCTTCAGGTCGGCGCGGTCGCCGGGCCAGATATACGGCCACAGATGCGCCAGCGTCCCCATCAGGGAAGCCTGTTCGACGGACTTGTCGGGAGAAGCCGGCGCTTCGGCGGCGCCGTGGCGCGAATCAGCGTGGGCCATCAAGCAAGACCTGAGGCAAAATGCTGCGCCGACCCGCTGTCAGGCCTGATTTTCGGTTCGTTGACATGCTGCGTCATATAGAGAGTTTGCGCGCCGCGTGCACCCTCAAGGGCAGCAAATCTTTGGCGATTTCCCCCATTTACCGGACGATTCAATCGCCTTTGTGAATCCGCCAGGGTTGACGCCCCTACGTTGCAGTGCCACATGGCCAATATGACCACGATCAAAACCGTTTGTGTCTATTGCGGCTCCGGCCCCGGCACAAACCCCCGCTTCGTCGAAGCCGCCATCGCCTTTGGAAAGACCCTCGCCGAGGACGGGATCCGCCTCGTTTATGGCGGTGGCTCGATCGGGCTGATGGGCGCTGTGGCGAAGTCCGTGCTCGATCACGGCGGCGCGGTGACCGGCATCATTCCCGAGTTCCTGACGGCCCGCGAAAACGCGCTCAAGCGCGTACAGGAACTGATCGTCACGCCCGACATGCACGAACGCAAGCGGCTGATGTTCGAGCACTCCGACGCCTTCGTGGCGCTGCCCGGCGGCATCGGCACGCTGGAGGAGCTGGTGGAGCAACTGACCTGGCAACAGCTCGGCCGCCACACCAAGCCAGTGCTGCTCGCCAATATCGACGGCTTCTGGGAACCGCTGCTGGCCCTGCTCGCGCATATGCGCGAAACCGAATTCATCCGGCCCAGTTTGCAGGTCGATATTCTGAAAGCCGAACGGGTCGAGGACATCCTGCCGCGGCTGCGCGCCGCCGCCGCGCGCGCGCCTGAAGGCGCCGAGGGAATGACGCCCGAACTGGCAACCAAACTCTAGAGCCTATCCAGCATCGTCTTTGGGAAACGTCACCGCCTCGATTCGATTGCCGTCGGGATCGATAACGAACGCCGCGTAATATCTCACGCGATCGTGCGGCCGCAGCCCCGGCGCGCCGTCGGAACGGCCGCCGGCATTGAGGGCCACGGCGTGAAATACATCGACTTGACGAATTGATTTCGCGCGCAAGCAGATATGGGTCCCACTGCCAGGCTCAACCGGCTTCATCCCGGCGCGCAGATTGATCCAGAACTCAGGATAGGTCTTGCCGAAACCGATGGTCGCGGGCCGTGTCACCAGCCGCGACAGGCCGAGCGGCTTCAGTAAGGCTTCATAGAATCGCGCGGATCGGTCGAGGTCGCTGACGCCGACGGAAATGTGATCGATCATGGACGCCCCTCCAATCTCTCAGCCGTCATTGCGAGGAGCCCTTGCGACGAAGCAATCCATTCTTTCTTACCGCCCAAGCCGTAAGATGGATTGCTTCGCACATCGGGCGGCGCTTCGCGCCGACCCGTTGGCTCGCAATGACGGTCACACCGGCGCGCCTGATTTCACCAGCTTGTAGACCACCGAATCCATCAGCGCCTGGAACGAGGCGTCGATGATGTTGGACGATACACCGATCGTGGTCCAGCGCTCGCCCGCCTCGTCCTCGCTCTCGATCAGCACCCGCGTCACCGCTTCGGTGCCGCCATTGAGGATACGGACGCGGTAGTCGATCAGCTTCAGGCCCTCGATGTATTTCTGGTATTTGCCGAGGTCCTTGCGCAGCGCGACGTCGAGCGCGTTGACCGGGCCATTGCCTTCGGCGGCCGAGATCAGGTGTTCGCCGGCGACGTCGACCTTGACCACCGCCAGCGCCACCGTGACGCGCTGGCCGTTGGCGTTGTAGCGCTGCTCGACATTGACGTCGAACTGCTCGACCCGGAAATATTCCGCCACCTTGCCGAGCGTGCGCCGCGCCAGCAGGTCGAACGAGGCGTTGGCGGACTCGTAGGCATAGCCGGCGGCTTCGCGCTCCTTCAACTCCTCGACCAGCCGCGCCAGTTTCGGATCGCTCTTCTCGTAGGCGATGCCGGCGCGATCGAGCTCGGCGATGACGTTGGAACGGCCGGCCTGATCGGACACCAGCACCTTGCGGTGATTGCCGACCAGTTCAGGCAACACATGCTCGTAGGTGTGCGGATCCTTCAGCACTGCGGAAGCATGGATGCCGGTCTTGGTCACGAAGGCGCTTTCGCCGACATACGGCGCGTGGCGGTTCGGCGCGCGGTTGAGCATGTCGTCGAGCGTCCGCGACACCTTCATCAGGGTCGCCATCCTGTCGGCGGAAACGCCGATCTCGAAGGCGTCGGCAAATTCGGATTTCAGCCGCAGCGTCGGGATCAGCGAGCACAGATTGGCGTTGCCGCAGCGCTCGCCGAGGCCGTTCAGCGTGCCCTGGATCTGCCGTACGCCCGCGCGCACCGCGGCCAGCGAATTCGCCACCGCCTGCTCGGTGTCGTTGTGGGCGTGAATGCCGAGGTGATCGCCGGGTATCTGTTTTATCACTTCGGTCACGATGGTTTCGACCTCATGCGGCATGGTGCCGCCATTGGTGTCGCACAGCACCACCCAGCGCGCGCCGGAATCGTAAGCGGCCTTGGCGCAGGCCAGCGCGAACTCGGCGTTCTCCTTGTAGCCGTCGAAAAAATGCTCGCAGTCGAGCATGACCTCGCGGCCGGCGGATTTTGCCGCCTTCACGCTGTCGCGGATCGAGGCGAGATTTTCCTCGTTGGTGGTCTCCAGCGCCACCCGCACCTGGTAGGCCGACGCTTTCGCGACGAAGCAGATCGCATCCGCCTTGGCTTCCAGCAGCCCCGCCAAACCTGGATCGTTCGAGGCCGAGCGGCCGGGACGCCGCGTCATGCCGAACGCGGTGAAGCTCGCATGTTCGAGCTTCGGCTTCTCGGCGAAGAATTCGGTGTCGGTCGGATTGGCGCCGGGATAGCCGCCCTCGACATAGTCGATGCCGAGCTCGTCGAGCATGCCGGCGATCAGCTGCTTGTCATGCAGCGTGAAATCGACGCCGTTGGTCTGCGCGCCGTCGCGCAGCGTGGTGTCGAACAGATAGAGGCGTTCGCGGCTCATGTGGGCACTCCTGATGCAGCGCCCTCGCCAAGCGTCTTCTGCATCGTGGTGTTGGCCAGCCACTCGCCGTTGACGGTCACGGTGTTGCGCTGCTTGCCGATGTAACCGCGTTTGAGGAAAAATTCCGACGCGTTGTCGCTGGCGTCGACCGTCAGGCTTTTCGCGCCGCGGCCGCCGGCGATTTTTTCCAGCGCCTCGCACAGCATTTTGGCGACGCCCTGCCCGACCGCACCGGGATGAACGAACAGCATGTCGATATGATCGGCGCCCTTCAGCGAGGCAAATCCGACCGGCGAATTCTGGATCGTGGCGATCAGCGTGAGTTCACCGGCCAGCCGCTTGCCGAATTGCTCTTCGTCGTCGGCGGCGCTGGCCCACGCCTGCTGCTGCGCCTCGCTGTAATCGTCGCCGGTCAATTCCTCGATGGCGGCGACGAAGATCGCCGCCAGCACAGGTGTGTCCTGGCTGAGAAACGGCCGCAACGCGGGTTTGGGCAGTGCCTGTCCCATCGTGATATTCACCACATCCCGTAGAGCTTCAGGACCAGCGCCACCGCGCCGGCAATCAGCAAAATCTTCAGCGCGATATAATAGAGCCAGTGCTTCGGAAACGGCGTGTCGGGCTTGCTCATCGGGCGATCTCCCATGTGGTGCCTTCCCTGGAATCCTTGATCACGACGCCCATGGCCGCCAGTTCGTCGCGGATCCGATCGGACTCCTTGAAGTCCTTGCGGGCGCGGGCGGCGGTGCGGTTCGAAATCAGATCATCAATTTGCCTGGCGTCGACGCCGCTCGCCTGCTGCTTCCGGCCCTTCCATTCCGCAGCACTCTCGGACAGGAAGCCGAGCAGCCGCAGCGTGGCGGCGAACTCGCCGCGATCGCGTTCGCTTCCGGAGGCCGCGACATTGCGCAGGCCGTGCAGTGCCGCGATCATCTGCGGCGTGTTCAGGTCATCGGAAAGCGCATCGATCACGGCATCGGACGGCCGGTCGGCCCTGGCATCGGCGGCAATCTCGTACCAGTCATCCAGCGTCTTCGCGCTCTCTTCGAGGGCCTTCGAGGTCCAGTCGATCGGCGAACGGTAATGCGTCTTCAGCATGTTGAGGCGCAGCACCTCGCCCGGCCAATCCGCCAGGGATTCCCGGATGGTGATGAAGTTGCCGAGACTCTTCGACATCTTCTCGCTCTCGACCTGCAGGAAGCCGTTGTGCATCCAGACATTGGCCATGCGATCGCTGTGAAACGCGCAGGCGCTTTGCGCCAGTTCGTTCTCGTGATGCGGGAACACCAGATCGATGCCGCCGCCATGGATGTCGAACTGCTCGCCGAGATGCTTCCACGCCATCGCCGAGCACTCGATGTGCCAGCCCGGCCGGCCCGGCACGGAAATGCCAGACGGCGACGGCCATGACGGCTCGCCGGGCTTGGCGGGTTTCCACAGCACGAAGTCGGTAGAGTCGCGCTTGTAGGGCGCGACATCGACGCGGGCGCCGGCGATCATCTCGTCCAGCGAGCGGTTGGCGAGCGCGCCGTAGCGCGGCAATACCGAGTTCGCGGCATTCATCGCCTGCGGCGAGAACAGCACATGGTCTTCAGCGACGTAGGCAAAACCGCCCTGCACCAGTTTCTCGATGATGGTGCGCATCTCGGCGATGTGCTCGGTGGCGCGCGGCTCCACCGTCGGGCGCAGCGCACCCAGCGCATCGACGTCGTCGTGAAACTGCTTTTCGGTCAGCTCCGTGACCTTTCGGATCGCCTCGTTCAGCGGCAGGCCGGGAAAATCCCGCGCCGCGCGGTCGTTGATCTTGTCGTCGACGTCGGTGATGTTGCGAACATAGGTGACGTGCGCCTCGCCGTAGAGATGCCGCAGCAGCCGGAACAGCACATCGAACACGATGACCGGGCGCGCATTGCCGATATGGGCGAAGTCGTAGACCGTCGGCCCGCAGACATACATGCGCACGTTGGAGGGATCGAGCGGCGTGAACGGCCGCTTCTCCTTGGTCAAGGTATCGTAGAGTCGCAATTGCATGGATATCCCGTCCGTTGCGGCCGGGCGTCCAGTGATCTCGTGTGAGAAAAGACGGCCTCAGCCAGCGAATCGCTAGCTCATAATCTCGCGGCAAATGCTGCAGATGGCGAGGTGGCCGTTCATGAAACTACCATGGGGCAGCCCGGGGGACGGCGTCAAGGGCTTACCAAGCACTTGCCAAGGGCCTTGCAAAGGTCCGATTCGGCCGCCAAACGGCCCGACCGCCATGGTTAATCATTCTTAACCTTTTGGGTTTATTCCAGTCCGGACAATTACGGGCGCTCCCTCTCATTTCCCTGGTGCAGCATGCGATTTCCGACAGCTATTTTGACCTGTATGTCCCTGCTCGCCGCGACCGCCGCATGGGCCGACAGCCGGGTTTTCATCATCGCCAACCAGGCCGACGGCTACGGCGTCGACCAGTGCCTCGCCAGGGGCGAAAAATGCGGCGCCCACGCCGCCCGCTCCTACTGCCAGTCGCGGGATTTCGCCCAGGCGGTGTCGTACCGGCGGGTTGATCCCGATGAAGTGACAGGCTCGATTCCGAAAGCCGCCGGCGACAATTGCAACCATGCCGGCTGCAACGAATACGTCGCTATCACCTGCCAGCGCTGACGCCGTTCTGTCGAGGCTTGCAGGCACCTCCGCCACACCGGCGCCCCGGAAACGACGTGACGCTGCCCCGAGAAGCAGGTATGTGGGGCCGCATCGGCCAGGTTTTTTGGCCTGCTATCATGGCTGGATATGGCTGACACGTTGAATACCCCCTCCTCCCGCTGGATCTTGCGCTGGACCTTGGCCTGCGCCGCGCTGCTTGGCGCGGTGGTCCTGAGCACTGGCGCCTTTGCACAGATGAATCCGGGGCCGCCGCCCCCGCAGGGCGGCGTGGCGGTCAACCCGGTATGCCCCAGGCTGGAATCGCAACTGGCGACCATCGACCGCGGTGGCGGCGGTGGGGATCCGGCCAAGGAAGAGCAAATCCGCCGCTATCAGGAAGCCGCTTCCAAGCAGCAGGGCGAACTCGATCGCGTCACCTCGCAGGCCAAGCGGATGGGCTGCGACAGCTCCGGTTTCTTCTCGCTGTTCTCGGGCCAGTCGGCGCAATGCGGTCCGGTCAACAACCAGATCCAGCAGATGCGCGGCAATCTCGATCAGATCACCACCAGCCTCGAGCGGTTGCGCGGCGGCGGCTTCGGTGGCGCCGAACGCGAAAACCAGCGCCGCTCGGTGCTGGCAGCGCTGGCCCAGAACAATTGCGGACCGCAATACGCCAATGCCGCGCGCGGCGGCGGGCCCGGCGGTTTTCTGGACAATCTGTTCGGAAACAACAACAACGCGCCCGGCGGCGACCTCGGTCCGCAATCCGGAACCTACCGGACGGTCTGCGTCCGTACCTGCGACGGCGCCTATTTCCCGGTTTCGTTCGCCACCGTCCCGGCCCGGTTTCCGGACGACGAGCGGAGCTGCAAGGCGCTTTGCCCGGCGACGGAAGCCACCCTGTTCGCCTACCGCAACCCCGGCGAGGACATCAACCAGGCGGTCTCGATCACCGGCCAGCCCTATTCCACCCTGCCCAATGCGTTCAAGTTCCGCACCGAATTCAATGCGGCCTGCGGCTGCAAGGCGGTCGGACAGACCTGGTCCGACGCGCTGAAAACCATCGACGACAAGGCCACCGCCGAACAGGGTGACATCATCGTCACCGAAGAGAGCGCGAAGAAGATGGCGCGGCCACCCGCACCGAAGGCAGTCCCTGCCAAGAAGGGCGCGACGACGGCCACTGCGCCGGCAGCCCCGGCTCCCGAACCGGCGCCGCCGCCAGCAGATGCAGCGGGTGCTGCCAAGGACAAGCCGATCCGCTCGGTCGGTCCGACCTTCATCCCGACCAATCCACCGCCGGCACGCTGAGGCGACTTGCATTTGAACGGCTTATCCTCGCCGTCGGGCGCGCATTCGCGCGACCCGTTGGCGATGCTCCTCACGAATTCCGACCTCATCCTGAGGAGCCGCGCGCGCTTCGCGCGGCGTCTCGAAGGATGGCAGCAGGCGATGTGCCAGATGGTTCGAGACGCGCGCCCGGCAGCGCAAGGGCGCTGCCGAACGCGCTCCTCACCATGAGGGAGTTGTGCGCTACCCCTCGAACGCTTCGGCCGATCCGCGGGTTGCGCGCGACACCAGGGTCTCGTCGGGTGCCGGCAGCGACTTTCCGGTGTCGCGGAATTTGTTGGTGATGGGGTAGCGGCGATCGCGGCCAAAGTTCTTCTGCGTCACCTTGACGCCCGGCGCGGCCTGCCGCCGTTTGTATTCGGCGATGTTGAGCAGCCGGTCGATCCGCGTCACGACAGCGGGATCAAACCCGGCGGCGATGATGTCGACCAGCGGCTGCTCGCGCTCGACCAGCCGTTCCAGAATGCCGTCGAGCATGTCGTAGGGCGGCAGCGAATCCTGGTCGGTCTGGTTGTCGCGCAGCTCCGCCGTCGGCGGCCGCGTGATGATGTTGACCGGTATCACTTCGCCTGACGGCCCGAGCGCGCCATCCGGCTTCCATACATTGCGCAGAGACGAGAGCCGGAACACCTCGGTCTTGTAGATGTCCTTGATCGGATTGAAGCCGCCATTCATGTCGCCGTAGAGCGTGGCGTAGCCGACCGACATTTCCGACTTGTTGCCGGTGGTGACCACCATGGCGCCGGTCTTGTTGGAGATCGCCATCAGCAGCGTGCCGCGGGTGCGCGCCTGCAAATTCTCTTCGGTGATATCGCGCGGCAGGCCGGCAAACGTGCCGGACAGGATCTTTTCAAAGCCGTTCACGGCGTCGGCGATCGGCAGCACCTCGTAACGGAAGCCGAGGGCATCGGCGAGTTTCGCCGCGTCGTCGAGCGAGACCTGTGCGGTGAAACGAAACGGCAGCATGATGCCGCGCACGCGCCCGGCACCGAGCGCATCGACCGCGATCGCGGCGCACAGCGCCGAATCGATGCCGCCGGAAACGCCGAGCAGCACGCCGGGAAATCCGTTCTTGCCGACATAGTCGCGCAGGCCGAGCACGCAGGCGGCATAGTCGCCCTTGTCGCCGTCGACGATCGGCGCCACAGGCCCTGTGCAGCGCCAGCCGGCGTCGGTCTTGCGCCAAAGCAAGGTCGTGATGTTCTCCACGAACGCCGGCAATTGCGCCGCGACCGAGAGATCGGCATTCAGCGCGAACGAGGCGCCGTCGAATACCAGCTCGTCCTGGCCGCCGATCTGGTTGAGATAGACCAGCGGCAGCCCGCTTTCGGTGACGCGGGCGACCGCGATCGACAGCCGCAAATCATTCTTGTCGCGGGCATAGGGCGAGCCGTTCGGCACCACCAGGATTTCCGCGCCGGTCTCGGCGAGGCATTCGACCACGTTCTCGTAGTCCTCGGACTCCTCGAGCCAGATGTCCTCGCAAATGGGAACGCCGACCCGGATGCCGCGGATCGTCACCGGGCCCGCGGCTGGGCCGCGCGCGAACAGGCGCTTCTCGTCGAACACGCCGTAATTCGGCAGATTGGCCTTGAACCTGAGAGCAGCGATGCGCCCGCCATCCAGCAATGCGCAGGCATTGTAGAGCTTGCCGTCCTCGACCCAGGGCGTGCCGATCAGCACCGCCGGACCGCCGTCGGCGGTCTCGCGCGCCAGTTCCTCGACCGCCGCGCGGCAGGCCGCCTGGAACGCCGGCTTCAGCACCAGATCTTCCGGCGGATAGCCGGTGATGAACAATTCCGGCAGCACCAGCAGATCGCCGCCGTCGGCCCTGGCCTGCGCGCGGGCGGCGCGCGCCTTGACGGCGTTGCCGGCGACGTCGCCTACCGTTGGATTCAGCTGCGCCAGGGTGATCTTGAATTGAATAGCAGGTTCAGTCATGGAGCGATGGTGCACTGCGTACGGTCAAACTGCAATTGCATGGTTTCGTCTGGAAAAACAACGACGCCGGCGACTTTGAGGCGTCAGGCAGCCGGCTATCGGAGCTTTCGAAGCCGAAAGTGGGCGCTGCGGGCATACTGAAGCGTCTCGCCGAGCCACTTCTGAATGGGCTAGTCAGCTAAATGACTTACCAGCTCAGGCTGACGCCGCCGCGAACCATCGCCACTTCATTGGTGAAGCGCGTGCGATAGTTGAGACCCGGGATCCCGAAGGCATCATTGGTATTCACCGTGCCGTCCGGGAACTTCATCCACAGGCCCTCGACGCGGGCGGACCACTGGCGGTTGAACTTGTACTCAACGCCGCCGCCGACCACTCCCGCGGTTCGAACGCCCTGGTCCTTGGCCAGCACGCCCAGGATCACCGGGTCGCTGCGCGTATTGGAAATGTCGGCGACCGCCAGTCCTCCGGTCACATACAGAAGGAGGTTGGAAAAGGTGACGCCCACGCGGCCCCGGAACGTCGAAAGCCAGCGAATTTCGGTGGTGAACGTTTCCGCGGTGGGAGCGAAAGCAGGACCGTAAATGGCCGACGCACGACGGCTCGGCGAGCTGATGTCAGCTTCCACGCCAAAGACCGCCTGGCCGGCTTGCCAATTATAGCCCGCGTGAGCGCTCACGAAAGCGGAGGTGTCGGACAGAGATCCGTCGAAGCCCACGAAGCCGGGCACTTCCTCTCTCGACGAAGCCTTGTGAAAGTACCCGCCGACGTCGAGGCCGATATAGGGACCGGACCAGATCGAGATCGGCTGAGGGGCCAAGGCGGGTGCCTTGGTCACAAGATCGGCCGCGCCGGCAGTCAGAGCCAACGACAGCCACGACACCGACGACAACAAGCCCGTGGCGATCTTGCGCATTTTCATTCCCCAAAAAAGGTGTGCGCAGTATAGCGTCAGACGCCCGGTACTGCTGTACCAAAAATGCTACACTCACGAAGTGTGTTGCTCCCAAAAACTACCGTTTGCCAGTGTCTGCCGATCGAGCTTTCCCATGGCGTTGCGAGGCAGTTTTGGCGCCCGCAGAATTCGCGCGGGGACCTGCTCCGGGGGTATCCAGCGCCCACAGCACTCGCGCAGGGCTTGATCGCTCACCGATGCATCGGCAACGACCGCGATGCGCAGTTGCTCGATGCCCATTTCATCCAGTTCGCTGAAGACCCCCGCTTCGGCAACCCCGGGGCAGGCTTGCAGTGCCGCTTCCAGGGTTTCCGGATTGATTTTGTCGCCACCGAGATTGATCACCGATGTCTCCCGGCCGCCGATCAGCAGCAGGCCCTCGGAGGTCAAAACCCCGGTGTCGCCAGGGTAAAACCAGCCGTCCCTGAAGGATTGTCCATCGTTCATCCCGACGTAGTTCGACGCCATGCAATCGGTTCGAATGCGGATGCGACCTTCCTGCCCAGCGGGCAGCACGGCTTCCGACGCGGTGACTATCTGAACGGTGGCCCCAGGCAAAACGTATCCGACGGCCTTGGACTGATTTTGCAGCATGTGCGCAGGCGCTATCGCAACCATGCTGGTTTCGGTCGAACCATAAAGCGACATGAGGTTGGGACATAGCCTCGCCCTCACGGACTTGGCCAGATGAGGCGAGAGCAGACTCCCCGCACTCACGACGATTCGGAAAGTGGAGCCGAATTTCGGGGATTGCTCGTAGTAATGCAAAAATTCCGCGAGTCCTGACGGCGAAGCGATCATCGCCTGGACACCATACAGACCAAAAGCCTGCATGGTCTGCGAAGCGTCCGCTCCTCTCCAGACGAGCGTTCCGCCTCGCAGCAACGAATGGATCAAAAAAAGAAAGCCGAGCGAGGTGCTGACGCCGAGATCGCAGAAGATGCGCTCGCAAATCGGCATCGCGTTGCCGAAGGCAAAATTGTGGAGCGCCACGCGGTCCAGGATCATGCGATTCGTCAGGGCGACGCACTTCGCATTCCCTGTCGTACCGGAAGTGAGAATGAGCCGTCGGGGCGTGTCGGAGGCGACCTCAGGGCGTATTGTCGATACCGCGTCACCCGCGAGCCAGCTTTGATCCGCTACCAGCACTGTAGCTACGCCCGGAAACGCGATAGCGCGGTCGGAAATGGCAGCCGTCACGCTTACTCCGGCGGGAATCTGCGCGCTGCGAACCGACAAAGTCGCCATGCCGGCGAAAGTTAAACCAAGGATCAAAGCGGAATGCAGAATCGGATCGTCGCAATACAGCGCTACGGTCGCGCCGCGGCTCAGTCCACGTTGCTTGGCGTTCGCCGCGACGTTGTAGATGAAACGCTCCAGCCTTCCATAGCTGACGACGTTCAATGATGTGCCGGGAGCACACAGCGCGGGCAATGCGGGATTGCTGCGGCACTGAAACAGGATCGCGTCCACGAAGTCCAAATGGCTGCCTTCAAATTTGCCTTCAATGCCACAGTTTCGCATCGACAAGGCAGCCAAACAAGCCGGGACTGGCGACCGGCTGTCTCAATTCAAATCACGCCTATGCGCTCAGCGATGGCGAACAGCCAGAACAGCCCGGCCATGACCAGTGCGACGCCGACCGCCGCGGAGCCCATGTCCTTGACCCGGCCGATCTGCGGATCGTGGTCGGTGGTGAGCCGGTCGGCGAGTTTTTCGATCGCGGTGTTGAGCAGTTCCACCACCAGCACCATGACGACGGCGGCGACCATCTCGACGCTGCGCATGGTGGTGACGCCGATCAGCCACGCCAGCGGCAACGCCAGCGCCAGCGCCACCAGTTCCTCGCGGATCGCCGCTTCGGAGCGGATGGCAAAGGCGAGGCCGTTGCGCGTATTGATGGTGGCCCGCCAGAACCGCAGCAATGCTACAGCCCCGCTGCGGCCGGCATCGGCTGCGCCTTGCTGGCGCGCTCCTGCTTGAGCAGTTCGGCGATCAGGAACGCCATGTCGATCGACTGCTCGGCATTGAGCCGGGGATCGCACACCGTGTGATAGCGGTCCGAGAGATCCTCATGGCTGATGGCGCGCGCGCCGCCGACGCATTCGGTGACGTCCTGCCCGGTCATTTCCAGATGCACGCCGCCGGCGTGGGTGCCCTCCGCCGCGTGGATCGTGAAGAACGATTTTACCTCGGACAGGATGCGGTCGAACGGACGGGTCTTGTAACCGGAGTTGGAGGCGATGGTGTTGCCATGCATCGGATCGCACGACCACACCACGGAGCGGCCCTCGCGCTGCACCGCGCGGATCAGCGCCGGCAGGTGATCGGCGATCTTGTCGGAGCCGAAGCGGTTGATCAGGGTCAGGCGCCCGGGCTCGTTGTCCGGATTGAGGACGTCGATCAGCTTCAGCAGTTCATCCGGCTTCAGCGACGGGCCGCACTTCAGGCCGATCGGATTCTTGATGCCGCGGAAATATTCGACATGGCCGTGATCGAGCTGGCGGGTGCGGTCGCCGATCCAGATCATGTGGCCCGAGGTGGCGTACCAGTCGCCGGTCATGGAATCGACCCGCGTGAACGCCTGCTCGTAGCCGAGCAGCAGCGCCTCGTGGCTGGTGTAGAAATCGGTGGCGCGCAGCTCCGGGTGGCTTTCCAAATCGAGCCCGCAGGCGCGCATGAAATTCAGCGCGTCGGAGATGCGGTCGGCCAGCTCCTTGTAACGGCGCGACTGCGGCGAATCCTTCAGGAAGCCGAGCATCCACTGATGCACGCTACCGAGATTGGCAAAGCCGCCGGTGGCGAAGGCGCGCAGCAGGTTCAGCGTCGCCGCCGATTGCCGGTACGCCATCAGCTGGCGCTGCGGATCGGGGACGCGCGCCTCCGGCGTGAACGCGATGTCGTTGACGATGTCGCCGCGGTAGCTCGGCAGCGAGACGTCGCCGATTTTCTCCATCGGCGAGGAGCGCGGTTTGGCGAACTGTCCGGCGATGCGGCCGACCTTCACCACCGGCACCGCGCCGGCATAGGTCAGGACCACGGCCATCTGCAGCAGCACGCGGAAGAAATCGCGGATGTTGTTGGCGCCGTGCTCGGCAAAACTTTCGGCACAGTCGCCGCCCTGCAGCAGGAAGGCCTCGCCTTTGGCGACGCGCGCCAGCTGCTTTTTCAGGTTGCGGGCCTCGCCGGCAAACACCAGCGGCGGAAACGTCGCCAGCTGCGCCTCGACATCGGCCAATGCCTTGGCATCGGGATATTCGGGGATCTGCAGGCTTGGCTTGGCGCGCCAGCTATCGGGTGTCCACCGCTCGGACATGGCGTTAACTCCTGAACAAAAACCGCTACTTATGGCAGGCAGCGAAGGGCCGGGTTATACACAGGCTGATGAAGAACCGCTAGAGCTCGGTGACTTTCACGGAAAGTCATCGAGCTCTATCCTTTTGTTTGCGCATGATCTTTTCGGAAAACCGGGACCACTTTTCCGGATCATGCGGCTGGAATTCAACCTGTCGATACAACCCCTTGCGGCAAAAGCTGAATTCGCATTTGGTGTCGGAACTTGCGAAAGCGGAAGAGGAAACACGGGTTGGCCGAGGCTGCGCTGGACGACGTTTTCATCGACGACATCACCTTCCCGGCGACCGACGGGTATCAGCTGGGGGCCACGCTGTTCCTGCCGCGGGGGGCGAAGCGCCATGCCGTCCTGATCAATTCGGCCACGGCGACGCCGCGCCGGATCTACAAGGGGTTCGCCGGCTATCTGGCGCGGCGCGGCTGCGCGGTGCTGACCTATGACTATCGCGGCACCGGCGATTCCAGGCAGAAGGCGATGGTCGGCTACAACCAGCTGAAGCCGCTGGTCGGCTTCAAGGCCACGATGTCGGACTGGGCCGCGCTCGACGCCGCCGCCGCGGTGGCCTGGATGCGCGAGCGCTACAAGACCCTGCCGCTGAATTATGTCGGCCATTCCTTCGGCGGCCAGGCGCTGGGACTGCTCCCCAACAACAGCGAGATATCCCGCGCCCTCTTCATCGCGGCACAGGCCGGCTACTGGAAACTGATGGCCTCGCCCGAGCGCTATCGCGTCTACGCCATGCTGAATTTCGTCGGCCTGCCGCTGACAAAACTGCTCGGTTATGCGCCGGGCTGGAGCGGCCTCGGCCAGGACCTGCCGAAGGGCGTGTTCGAGCAATGGGTCGGCTGGGTCATGAGCGAGCGCTATCTGTTCACCGATCCCAAGCTGCCGGGCCTGTCGAATTTCGAGAACTACAAGGGCGCGCTGCGCGCGCTGTGCCTTGCCGACGATCCCTGGGCAACGCGGCCGGCGGTCGGACTGCTGTGTTCGGGGTTTTCCGCGATCGAGCCGGAAATTCTCACCGTCACGCCCGCCGATGCCGGCGTCGGCAAAATCGGTCATTTCGGTTTCTTCCGCCCCGAACACCGCGACACGCTGTGGCGCGGTGCGGCGGAATGGATCCAGGCATGACCTCGTCCTGCCCGTCCGTCACCCGTTGAACCTTTTCTCTCCTGCACAGACCGATATGTACCGGGGGATTGCACTATCCGGATTTGGCGCAGCGTCACCAGGCAATATTGGGCCTGGTGGCGCTGTTGCGTTATTGGCCCTGTTCAAAGGCTGCCAATGTTAGAACGAATTCGCCAGCTCGATTTCCGCCTTCAGCGCCAGGATCCGCCGCTCGGCTTCCTGCGCGGTCAGGTTCTTCTCGAACAGTTTCGGCTGGTAAGCCTCCGCGCTGAGGGTGCGCAGGGTCGCCAGCTGACGGGGCGTCATCGGGGCGTCGATCTGGTCGGGTAGACGGGTCATCGGGAACTCCAAAGATGCTCAAAAGATTTTTGGGCCGGCTGCAAATCTTAACTTGAAGTTTGTTCTTATTTTGTTCTCTATGGAGGTCAACCCCACGAGGCCCCCCCAATGAACAACAAGCTTAACGAAATCCGCAGAAAAATCAGGTTCTTACGCCAGGAAATGCTGAGCGCCGAGGCCACCATCCGCCAACAGGTCAACGCGGACGAGGACTGTTCCGAGGCCTCGATGCAGCTGATGGCGATGCGCGTGGTCATGCTCGGCCTGATCGCCGAGCGGAACCGGCTCGGCGGCGAGGAGCGGCTGATGGACGTCGATGAGCGGCTGAGGTTGGACACCCGCGCCGTCAGCCGAAAGCCCCTGAAAGGCGCGCTCGGCCGCCGTGCGCGATGATCCCCTGCAGTGGAAGATCCAGACCCTGCGCGGGCAGCTCGTCGAGCTGGGCTCGGCGATCCGCCAAGCTCAATCAGTCCGGCCTGGACAGCGCGACCGCGCAGCTCCTGCTCTCGCGCAAGCGGGCGGAGTTGGAAGACCTGATCAAGAGAGGCCGCGCCGATGCCAGAACCACTCAAGTGGTACGACCACAACACGGATAACCCGCCCTGGATCAAGGCTCTGGCGGAGGTCCGGCACCGGGCCTGCCGCGAGGGCTGGTGCTACCACCATGTGCAGGCGATCATCGTCTCGATCGACCAGTACGCGGAAGCGGCGCTGGGTAACCGGGATTATTTTCTGAACAAGCCGCATGGCATTGGCGGCGGGAGAAAGGGTGAAGTGGCGTAGGGCGGAGGTTGTTAGCGACGGGATCGGTTCATTGCAGATGTACCGCGGTGTGACGGATTAATTCTCTTCCCTCCCCTACTCCGCCGCTTCCCGCACATACCTCGCGCTCACCGTCCGCATCGTCACCAGTTCTTCCGCTGCGGTCGGATGCAGCGCCATGGTGGCGTCGAAATCGGCCTTGGTGGCCTTCATCCTCACGGCGATGCCGAGCACCTGGACCATTTCGGCGGCGCCGTCGCCGACGATGTGGCAGCCGACGACGCGATCCGTCGTGCCGTCGACCACCAGCTTCATCAGTACGCGGGTGTCGCGGCCGGACATCGTCGCCTTCATCGGGCGGAAACTGGTCTTGTAGATATCGACATGGCTGAATTTGGCGCGGGCCTCGGTTTCGGTGAGGCCGACGGTGCCGACCTCGGGCTGGGAAAACACCGCGGTCGGAATATTGCTGTGATCGACCTCGACGGTGCGCTGGCCGAACACCGCGTCGGCGAAGGCGTGGCCCTCGCGGATCGCAACCGGCGTGAGGTTGGTGCGATGGGTGACGTCGCCGATGGCGTAGATCGACGGCACCGAGGTTTTGGAAAAACTGTCGACGGCGATGCCGCCGTTTTTGGGATTGATGGCGACGCCGGTGGTTTCCAGCCCGAGATTGGCGACGGCGGGATGCCGGCCGATCGCGAACATCACCTGGTCGGAGGCGATGCTGGAACCGTTGGACAGATGGGTGGTGAATTCGCTGCCGTGCTTGTCGACCCTGGCAACGGTGCAGCCGGTGAGAATGGCGATGCCGTTTTTCTCCATCTCGGCGCGGACATGGGTACGGACATCCTCATCGAAACCGCGCAAGATGTTGTCGCCGCGATAGATCAGCGTCACGTCGGAACCAAAACCGGCGAAGATGCAGGCGAATTCCAGCGCGATGTAGCCGCCGCCCTGGATCACGATGCGCTTCGGCAATTGCGGCAGATGAAACACTTCGTTGGACGAGATCACGTGCTCGATGCCGGGAATCCCGGCGCCGTGATTGGGCGCGCCGCCGGTGGCGATCAGCACGTATTTCGCCGTGACGGTCTCGCCGGTCGAGAGCCGCAGCGTATTCGGGCCCTCGAATACCGCCCGGGCCTTGACCACGCGGGCGCCGGATTTTTCGACGTTGGTGGTGTAGGCCGCTTCCAGCCGGGCGATCTCGCGGTCCTTGTTGGCGATCAAGGTCGGCCAGTCGAAGGTCGCGGAGGGGATGGTCCAGCCGAAGCCGGCGGCGTCCTCGATCTCGTGCTGGATGTGCGAGGCGTAGACCAGAAGTTTTTTCGGCACGCAGCCGCGAATCACGCAGGTGCCGCCCATGCGGTATTCTTCGGCGATCATCACTTTGGCGCCATGGCCGGCGGCGATCCGGGCGGCGCGCACCCCGCCGGACCCTCCTCCGATCACGAACAGATCGACGTCGAACTCAGCCATGGCAACCTCGATTTCGGCGCCAGTCGCATCGCCCTCTCCCCTTGTGGGAGAGGGCATCGCCGGCGTCAGCAACAAACTCACTTGGGTGAGGGGTTGCTTCAGCGAACCGATTGTCCGCGGAGAGAACCCCTCATCCGGCGGCCTGCGGCCGCCACCTTCTCCCACAAGGGGAGAAGGGAAGATTCAGATCTGCTTGCCGCGCTTGCGCATCTCGGTGCGGAATTCGCCGTTGACGACTTCCGAGAAATTCTGCGCCCAGCCGTTCATGTAGGACATGCTGAACTGAATGGCGCGGGGCTCGGCCGCCAACAGCTTCTGGCCGAGCGGCGACTTGTAGAAGGTGACGAGATCCTTCAATTCCTGCTCGGAAAACTCGTTGGTGTAGATGTTGGCCATGCCGTCGCCGATTTCCTTCTCGCGGCCGGCGAGCTTCTGGGCGACGATCACGGCGACCTCGTTGAGGTCTTTCTGGTAGTTCAGGTTGTTTTGCAGCAGCACGTTCTTGGTCTGCTCGACGAGATTGGGAACGGCGCTGGCGTACATCGCGCCGGCGTTCTTCAGCGCCAGGATTTCCTTGGCGGCGGCCAACGCGGCCGGCGAGCCCTGCTTGAGCGGCACGGCCGACGCAGCCGGCGCCGGCTGCTTCTGCTGCGCTACGGCCGGAACGCTTGATACCGCCAGTCCGAGAGCGAGGCTCAAGGCCAGGCTCGCGCCCGACAAAATCTTCGAAACAAGTTTCATTCCAACTCTCCTGAGATTGCGGCGTCAGCGCCGTTCAATTACGCGAATTCCCTGGGCGCCCGCCAGAACGGCAAGGTTGGCAAGGCCGATGAACAGCCCGTGCTCGACAACACCGGGTATGGCGGTCAGCAACCCCGCCAGAAGCGGCGCATCGGTGATTTGCCCCAGATGGGCATCGACAATGCAGTGGCCGCCATCGGTGACAAAAACGTGGCCGTCCTTGCCCTTTCGCAGCACCATGTGCCCGGAATTGCCCGTTTGCGCAAATGCCCCGGCCATGGCGCGCTGCGTCGCGGCCAGGCCGAACGGAATGACCTCGACGGGGAGCGGAAAACGGCCGAGAACATCGACCCATTTGGTGTCGTCGGCGATCACGATCATGCGATCGGACGCGGTGGCCACGATCTTTTCGCGCAGCAGCGCGCCGCCGCCGCCCTTGATCAGGTTGAGCGCGGCATCGATCTCGTCGGCGCCGTCGACGGTGAGGTCGAGCCGGTCGACGTCGTCGAGCGTGGTCAGGGGCACGCCGCATTGCTCGGCCTGGACGCGGGTCGCCTCCGAGGTCGGCACGCCCACCACCTTCAATCCGGCGCGGACCTTTTCGCCGAGCAGGTCGACAAAATGCCGGGCGGTCGAACCGGTGCCGAGGCCGAGCTTCATGCCGTCCCGCACATGCTCGAGCGCACGCGCCGCCGCCTGCCGCTTCAAATCGTCCATATTCACGCGCAATGCCCTCGGGAACCGGTGTTGCGGGGCATCTTTAGCGTCGTTTTTCCGCAAGGAACAGGGCGATATGGGGGCTCCGGCGCCTTTACCGCCGAGGGGCTTGCACGATCGCCCCCGGACCGATAGCGATTTTCGCATGACCGCTCCCCGCATTGTTGTATTCGATCTCGACGGCACGCTGGTGGATACCGCGCCCGACCTGATCAACGCGCTCAATTTCGTGCTCGACCGCGAGGGCGTTCCGCCGGTGCCGCTGCATGCCGCGCGCAACCTGATCGGCGCGGGTGCCCGCAGGATGATCGAACGCGGCCTGGAGGTGGACGGCCGCATCATGTCCGTTCAGGACATCGACCGCATGTTTCGGGATTTCATCGATTACTACGCCGCCCATATCGCCGACGCCTCGCGGCCGTTCGAGGGCCTCGAGAGCGCGCTCGACGAATTGTCCGCGCGCGGATTTCATTTCGCGGTCTGCACCAACAAGCTGGAGGGGCTGTCGAAGCTGCTGCTCGACCAGCTCGGCCTGAGTTCGCGGTTTGCCGCGATCTGCGGCGCCGACACGTTCGGGGTTGCAAAACCCGATCCCGTGATCCTGCGCGAGACAGTGGCGCGCGCCGGCGGGCTCATCGCCGGGGCGATCATGGTGGGGGATGCCGGTCCGGATATCGGGGTTGCCCGCCGCGCCGGGATTCCGGTGATCGGCGTTGAATTCGGCTTCACCGAGGTGCCGATCGCCGATCTCAAACCGGACCTGTTGATCAGCCACATGCGCCATTTGCCGGACGCCGTCGAACGCCTGGCGGCGCCCCGGAACTTACCATAAGATACTGATAGTATTGTTAAATATAAGAATTAACCATTTCTTAACGATTCCGCCCGGCATGGTTGCGCCGATATCCTGACGCTCCTAAGGTCGGCGCGGGGATTGTGGCGGTCAGCCGCAATAGAGTGGCCGATATGCGTCGTGTTGTCGTAATTGCGGTTGCCGGGGCCAGCCTGGCCGGGTGTTCCTCGTTGCCCTCCTCGTTTTCCATGGACGCCTTCAAGTCGGCGCCGCCCACCGTGCAGGTCCAGCTCGATTCGATTCCGTCAGGCGCCGACGCCAAGACGTCGGTGGGACCGGGCTGCAAAACGCCCTGCTCCGTCGCGGTTCCCGCGGTCGATGGCGGTTTCACCGTCACCTACACGCTGAACAAGTTCCTGCCGGCCACCGTCCCGGTGCAGGTCATCAATCTCCCCGGCGATTTCTCGACACCGGCCTCGACCACGATCGATCCGAATCCGGTCGTCGCGGAACTGCAGCCCGCGGGGCCGCCGCCCAAGCCGGTTCGCAAGCGGCCGCCCAAGCCGAAACAGCCGAAGCCGGCAGCGGCCGCGCCCGCGGCATCGCCGTTCCCGCCCCCGCCCCCGCCAGCCCCCCGCTGAAGCGCGTGGGCTGCACCTGAACAGGTGCGGATTGTACTGCTGCCGCAACCTGCCTAGATTGCGAGGGTAGCGCCCTCTCCGCGGCTGCTACCGAAAAGGCGCATCTGAATGTCGTCACCGAGCTCTTCCGCATCACTATCGCGTGCGATGACCGACCCGTTCGGCCGGACCATCAGCTATTTGCGGGTATCGGTTACCGATCGCTGCGATCTGCGCTGCTTTTATTGCATGTCGGAAGACATGACATTCCTGCCCAAGGCCGATCTGCTCTCGCTGGAAGAGCTCGACCGGCTGTGCACGGCCTTCATCGCCAAGGGCGTGAAGAAACTGCGGCTGACCGGCGGCGAGCCGCTGGTCCGGCGCAACGTGATGTCGCTGGTGCGGTCGCTGTCGCGCCACCTCGACTCTGGCGCGCTCGGCGAGTTGACGCTGACCACCAATGGCTCGCAGCTGGCGCGCTTTGCTAACGAATTGCGCGACTGCGGGGTACGCCGCATCAACGTCTCGCTGGACACCCTTGATCCCGCGAAATTCAAGGCGATCACCCGCTGGGGCGATCTCGACAAGGTGCTGGCCGGCATCGAGGCCGCGCGCGCGGCGGGCCTCGCCGTCAAGATCAACGCGGTGGCGCTGAAGAACCTGAACGAGGAGGAAATCCCTGACCTGATGCAATGGGCGCACGGCAAGGGCATGGCGCTGACGCTGATCGAGGTGATGCCGATGGGCGACATCGGCGAAGGCCGCATCGATCAGTATGTACCGCTGTCGCTGTTGCGCACGCGCCTGGCCCAGCAATTCACGCTGACCGATCTGCCTGATGACACCGGCGGCCCTGCCCGTTACGTCAGTGTCGCCGAAACCGGCGGCAAGCTCGGCTTCATCACGCCGATGACCCACAACTTCTGCGAAGCATGCAACCGGGTGCGCATCACCTGTACCGGAACGCTGCATACCTGCCTCGGCCACGAGGATGCCTCCGATTTGCGCAAACCGCTGCGGGCTTCCGCCGACAACGACCTGCTCTCCGCCGCGATCGACCGCGCCATCGGCCTGAAACCCAAGGGCCACGACTTCATTATCGATCGCCGGCACAACCGCCCGAGCGTCAGCCGGCATATGAGCGTCACCGGCGGCTGAAGAGCAGCCTGTTACCGCGCTGTTACATTATGGGCTCATGCGATCACGTGCCCGTCGCAAGGTTTCCATTTTCCAATTGACGCTGCCGCGCCGCGCTGAAATGGTGCGGCGGCTTTATGCTTGCATGGCCGAAAGGGCCGCTGCGCTCTCAAGGGCGCAGTCAAGACGGCAAGAGCGCTGGTTGGGGGATGACATTGCGGTCGCAGCAAACAACAAGCCGTGGCGCCCTGCGCGCGACACACGGCGGCGAAAAGAAGAGCGCTGAAGCGCCGGATCCGCTCGACCGGCGAAAGCCCGGACGAACATGATGCGTCCGCTACTGGCGCTGAGCCGCGGGATCGACCTGCTCAACGAAAAAATCGGCAACGTCTGCAACCTGCTGGTCCTGGCGGCCTGCGTGGTCAGCGCCGGCAATGCGATGATCCGCTACGCCTTCGGCTACAGCTCCAATGGCTGGCTCGAACTGCAATGGTACATGTTCGCGATCCTGGTGATGTTCGGCGCTTCCTACACCTTCAAGCGCAATGAACATGTGCGGGTCGAAATCCTCTATCTGATGCTCTCCGAGCGCGGCCAGCTCTGGCTCGATCTGATCGGCACGCTGGTGTTCCTGATCCCGGCCTGCCTGTTGCTGTCCTGGCTGTCCTGGCCGTTCTTCATGCAGGCTTACTCCGTCAGCGAGGCGTCGAGCAATGCCGGTGGCCTCTTGCGCTGGCCGATTAAAATCGTCGTTCCGGCGGGCTTCGTGATGCTGGCGCTGCAGGGCGTATCCGAGGTCATCAAGCGCATCGCCGCGCTGCAGAACCTCGTGACCATCGACGCCAAATACGAGAGACCGATGCAATGATCACGCTGGAAATGATGCCGCCGCTGATGTTCGGCGGCCTGATTCTGGCGATGCTGATCGGCTTCCCGGTGGCATTCACGCTGGCCGCGGTCGGATTCCTGTTCGGCTTCCTCTCGATCTATCTCGGCTTCTTCGATTTCGTTTTCCTGCAGGCCATTCCGGGCCGGATCTTCGGTAGCGTGCTGTCCAACGAACTGTTGCTCGCGATCCCGTTCTTTACCTTCATGGGCGCGATCCTGGAGCGCTGCGGCCTCGCCGAAGACATGCTGGATTCGATGGGCCAGCTGTTCGGTCCGATCCGTGGCGGCCTCGGCTATTCCGTCATCATCGTCGGTTTCATCCTCGGCGCCATTACCGGAACGGTGGCGGCGCAGGTGATCGCGATGGCGCTGATCTCGATGCCGGTGATGATCCGTTACAAGTACAACATCCGCTACATTACCGGCGTGCTCGCCGCTTCCGGCACCATCACCCAGCTGGTGCCGCCGTCGCTGGTGCTGATCGTGCTCGCCGACCAGCTCGGCAAGTCGGTCGGCGACATGTATCTCGGTGCATGGGGCCCGTCGATTCTGCAGATCGCGCTGTTCGCCGGCTACACCTTCTTCCTCGGCCTCATCAAGCCCGACCACGTGCCGCCGGTGCCGCGCGACCAACTGACGTTGCGGGGCTGGCCGCTATGGCGCAAATGCCTGATGGGCATCATCCCGTCGGCCGTGCTGATCTTCGTGGTGCTCGGCACCATGATGCTCGGCCTCGCCACCCCGACCGAAGCCGGCGCCATGGGTGCGATCGGCGCCATCGTGCTCGCGGCAATCCACAGCAAGGAGTTCAGCAGCACCGGCCAGAAAATCCTGATTGCCGGCGTCATCGCATTGGGCATCGGCGCCATCATCGGAGTTTTCCTGACGCAGGGCCTGCTGTTCAAGCTCACCTTCGTCTTCGCCTATTTCGCCGTGGTCTGGGTTTGCCTCGAGGCCGTGCGCATCCCGGAACTGCGCAGCCTGATCAAGCAGGGCTACGAAAGCACCATGCGCCTGACCACCATGGTGGTGTTCATCCTGATCGGCTCGACCTGTTTCTCGATCGTATTCCTCGGTGTTTCGGGCGGGGTGTGGCTCGAACACATGCTGACCTCGCTGCCCGGCGGTGTCTGGGGCTTCCTGAGCTTCATCAACCTCTTCATCTTTTTCCTGGCGTTCTTCCTCGATTTCTTCGAGATCGCCTTCATCATCCTGCCGATGGTGGCGCCGATCGCGCAGAAGGTTCTGACGCCGGTGGTCGGGGCGGACGCGGCGCTGATCTGGTTCGGCGTCATGCTCTGCGTCAACATGCAGACCTCGTTCCTGCATCCGCCGTTCGGCTTCGCGCTGTTCTACCTGCGCGGGGTGGCGCCCAGGTCGGTCAAGAGCTCGGATATCTACTGGGGCGCCGTGCCCTGGATCGGATTACAGATCATCATGGTTGTGCTGGTGATCGCATTCCCGTGGACCGTGACGGCACTCCTCGACAAGCCGATCAGCGCCGAGGACATCAGCAAGGTCAGGATCGTAATTCCGGAAATGGATGAATTGCCACCACCGGATTTCAAAACGTTTGGAAAGCCCCAGTAGCGGTCCCCCGGAGGGCAAAACGAAAACTACCGGCGGCGCTGCCTGCGGCCTGGGCACGGTGGTACCGCGGGCGAATATTCCCCTTCAATATCAACAAACTTCAATTGACGGCGGCTCCGCGCGCTGGAATGGTATGATCGCTTCATGCTGGCCGGGCAGGATAAGCCGCCGCGTCTGACGGGCGCGGGAAAGACGGGCAGAGGCGCAACTGGGAGGGGATTTCGTTGCAATCGCTCTTGAAATTTAGCCGGGGAATCGATGCGTTCACCAAATGGGTGGGCAAGCGCCTGGCATGGCTGATCCTGGTGGCGGTGGTCGTCGCCACCGTCAACGCGATCATCCGAAAAACCTTCGACGTCTCGTCGAATTCCTGGCTCGAGCTTCAGTGGCTGCTGTTCAGCATCGTGTTCCTGTTCTGCGCGCCGTGGACACTGCTCGATAACGAGCACATCCGGATCGACATCATCAGCAACATGATGAAGAAAAAGCTGCGGGACTGGGTCGACGTCGTCGGTCATGCTTTCTTTCTGATTCCGCTGTGCATCGTCATGATCATTACGGGCGGCCCGTTCTTCATGCGCTCGGTCGAGGTCAACGAGCAATCGAGCAACGCAGGCGGATTGCCGCAATGGCCCGCCAAGTCGCTGATCATCGTCGGATTCACCCTGCTGCTGGTGCAGGGCATATCCGAACTGATCAAGCGAATAGCCGTGATGCGCGGTTTGATCCCGGATCCGCATGCAACCCAGGTGCACGCCCTCGAGGCCGAGGTCGAGCATCTCATCGAAGCGATCGAAAAACGCTGACCGCAGAACAGGGTCGCAGGGGAATCTAGATGTCAGCTTTTGTTATCGCCAATATGGCGCCGATCATGTTCGTGTCATTGGTCGTGTTCCTGCTGCTGGGTTATCCGGCGGCTTTCTCTCTCGGCGCGGTGGGCCTGATCTTCGCTTTCGTCGGCATCGAACTCGGCGAGTTCCGGCCGGACTTCCTGCAGGCGCTGCCCGAACGCGTATATGGCGTGATGAGCAACGACACGCTGCTGGCGATTCCCTTCTTTACCTTCATGGGACTGATACTCGAGCGATCCGGCATGGCCGAGGACCTGCTCGACACCATCGGACAGTTGTTCGGCACCATCCGCGGCGGCCTCGCCTATGCAGTCATCTTCGTGGGCGCCCTGCTCGCGGCGACCACCGGCGTCGTCGCGGCTTCCGTGATCTCGATGGGCCTGATCTCGCTGCCGATCATGCTGCGGTACGGCTATGACCGGCGCGTGGCATCCGGCGTGATTGCGGCGTCAGGCACGCTGGCGCAGATCATTCCGCCCTCGCTGGTGCTGATCGTGATGGCCGACCAACTCGGCAAGTCGGTCGGCGACATGTACGAGGGCGCGTTCATTCCGGGGCTGGTGCTGGCCGGCCTCTACGCGCTTTACGCGTTTCTCGTCTCGATGATCTTTCCCAAGGCGGCGCCGGGCTTACCGGCGGAAGCGATCGGCTTTCGCGAGAAGGACGGCAGCCGCGGGCTGGTCTCGCTGGGGATGCTCACCGTCGCCAGCGTCGCCTTCGCCTGGCTGGCGATGCAGGGCTCGAAGACGACCGGCGCGGACTTCGTCGTGCTCAGCATGTTCTTCGGCATCCTGTTCGCGTTTTTTGTGGCGATCGTGAACTGGACCCTCGACAAGTTGACGGGATACCGTTTCCTGTCGGCCATGGCACAGCAGACCACTTTCGTGATGGTGCCGCCGCTGTTCCTGATCTTCCTGGTGCTCGGCACTATCTTCATCGGCATCGCGACGCCGACCGAGGGCGGCGCCATGGGCGCCGCCGGCGCACTGCTGCTCGGCGCCGCCAAGCGCCGGCTGAGCTGGGACCTGATCCGGCAGGCGACCGAATCGACCGCCAAACTGTCGGCTTTCGTCATCTTCATCCTGATCGGGGCCCGCGTTTTCTCGCTGACTTTCTACGGCGTGAGCGGCCATGTCTGGGTAGAGCACCTGCTGACCTCGCTGCCCGGCGGGCAGGTCGGCTTTCTCGTCTTCGTCAATGCGCTGGTGTTCGTTCTGGCGTTCTTCCTGGATTTCTTCGAACTGGCTTTCATCATCATCCCGCTGCTGGGGCCGGCCGCCGAAAAACTCGGAATCGACCTGATCTGGTTCGGCGTGATCCTCGGCGTCAACATGCAGACCTCGTTCATGCATCCGCCGTTCGGGTTTGCGCTGTTCTACCTGCGCTCGGTTGCGCCGAAGGAATCCTATATCGACCGGGTCACCGGCAAGCGCATGGATCCCGTCACCACGGGCCAGATCTACTGGGGCGCGGTGCCGTTCGTGGTGATTCAGTGCATCATGGTCGGGCTGGTGATTCTGTTCCCCCAGATGGTGATGCACTACAAGGGGGTCGCATCGACGATCGATCCAAACACCATCCAGATCGAGGTTCCGCAATTCGAACCCCCTCCGCTGGACTTCGGCCCACCCTCGAAGCAGTAGCCACGGTGCAAGCAAAAACCCCGGAGCGAAAGCTCCGGGGTTTTTCGTCGTCTGATGGTCAGCGGCCGATCTGCTCGCAGATCAGCCCCTGGAGTGACGCGCCATGAAGTTGTCGTAACCGATTTCCGCGACCTGGAACCACTGATAGCCGTTGCTCGTGAAGGCGGTCAGCGATTCCAGCACCTTCTTGAAGTTCGGATTGGCCGCGGCCGTTTCAGCGTGCAATTCCCTCGCAGCCTTGAGGCAGGCTTCCATGACGGCCGGCGGGAATGGCTGCAGCTTGGTACCGCCCGCGAGCAAGCGGCGCAGCGCCGCCGGATTGCCCTGATCGTACTTCGCCATCATCCAGCTGTTGGCATAGTGGCCGGCCTGCTCGAGAACGCTCTGATAATGCTTCGGCAGCGCATTCCACTTGTCGAGATTGACGTAGGCCAGCAGCATCGGACCACCTTCCCACCAGCCGGGGAAGTAGTAGTTCGGCGCGACCTTGTAGAAGCCGAGCTTCTCGTCGTCATAGGGCCCGACCCATTCGGCACCGTCGATGGTGCCCTTTTCCAGCGCGGGATAGATGTCGCCGCCGGCGATCTGCTGCGGCACTGCGCCCAGTTTCTGCAGCACACGTCCGGCAAAACCGCCGATGCGGAATTTGAGGCCCTTGAGATCGTCGACGGTCTTGATTTCCTTGCGAAACCAGCCGCCCATCTGGCAGCCGGTATTGCCGGCGAGCAGCGAGTGGACGTTGAAGCCCTTGTAGAAATCGTTCAACAGCTCCTTGCCGCCGCCCTGCATGTACCAGGCCTGATTGATGCGCTGGTTGGGACCGAAAGGCACCGCCGAGCCGAAGGTGAAGGTCGGATCCTTGCCGAAGTAATAATACGACGCGGTGTGACCGCATTCGACGGTACCGTTCTGCACGGCGTCGAGCACTTGCAGTCCGGGAACGATTTCGCCGGCAGCAAAAAGCTGGATCTGGAATTTGTTGTCGGTGGCCTCAGCCACCATCTTGCACATCATCTCCGCGCCGCCGAACAGCGTGTCGAGCGATTTCGGCCAGCTCGCCGCCATCCGCCATTTGATTTCCGGCGTCGATTGCGCAATAGCCGGCGCGGCCATGGCGGCGGCACCCACGACGCCAGCCCCGGTGACCTTGATAAAGTCTCGTCGCTTCATTGATTAATTCCTCTCTGATTGTGTGTCCGTTGCCTTCTTGTCGAGGCTGGAACCAGCATGGAACATCCGGTTCCGGATTTCCATGCCGAACTGGCTTGCAGATGAAAAAAAGCCCGGCCTTCTTGCGAAGGCCGGGCTGGTTTCTACGACTTAAGGCTTGTTCCTGGTCCTCTGGACCTCAGCCGCGGGTGCGCGAGCGGATCATGAAGCTGTCATAGGTATACTCGGCGACCTGCCACCACAGATACTGATCGGACCGGTAAGCCTGCATCGCATCGATCGACTTCTTGAAATCGGCATTCTTTCCGGACAGTTCGGCCCACAATTCGTTGGTGGCCTTCAGGCAGGCTTCCAGCACCTCGTTGGTGAACGGTCGAAGCTGGGTGCCGCTGGCCACCAGCCGCTTCAATGCCGCGGGGTTCTGCATGTCATAACGCGCCGCCATCCAGCTGTTGGCGTTCGCGGTCGCATTGGCGATCACGGCCTGATAGCTCTTCGGCAGCGAATTCCACTTCTCCAGATTGCAGAAGGCGTGAACGGTCGGACCGCCTTCCCAGAAGCCGGGATAGTAGTAATACTTCGCGACCTTCTGAAATCCGAGCTTCTCGTCGTCATACGGCCCGACCCATTCGGCGGCGTCGATGGTGCCCTTTTCGAGCGCGGGATAGATATCGCCGCCCGCAATCTGCTGCGGCACCACGCCGACCTTCTGCAGCACTTGACCGGCGATGCCGCCGATCCGCATCTTCAGGCCGGAGAGATCCGCGACGGTCTTGATCTCTTTGCGGAACCAGCCACCCATCTGGGTGCCGGTATTGCCGCAGGGAAAACCGATCACGTTATGCTTCTTGAAAAGTTCGTTGGCGAGCTCGTTGCCGCCGCCCTGGGAGAGCCAGGAGTTCTGCTGGCGCGCATTGAGGCCGAACGGCACGGAGGCGAAGATCGAAAAGGTCGGATCCTTGCCGACGTAATAATACGAGACCGTATGGCTCATCTCGACGGTGCCGTTGGAGGTCGCGTCCAGCGCCTGCAGGCCCGGAACGACCTCGCCTGCCGCGAACAGCTGAATCTGAAACTTGTTGTCGGTCATTTCCGCAACCTGTTTCACAAAATGATCCGCGCCGCCGTAAATCGTATCGAGCGATTTCGGGAAGCTCGAGGTCATACGCCACTTGATCTCGGGCGAGGATTGCGCGATCGCCGGTGAAGCCACGGCGGCAGCGGCGGCACCGGCCGCGGAAACTTTCAAAAAATCACGACGCTTCATTAGGGCATCTCCTTGTTGGGGCAATTTCTTCCCGGATTTCCTGGAGCGGCATGTTCGGCGACGCGGTATCTGCGTACGCCGAAGGCGCTCCGGCGGGGGCGCTTTAACACGGAAAATTGCGTTCGGAAAACACGACAACGTCATGACAGCACTGAATAAACGAAAGTCGCATATTTCGTGAAAATCAGGCTCAGGCGGCGGCGATAACGCCCTGGAGCTGGTCGCGGACCTTGGCCCCGATCGCCCGATAGATCGCCGCATGCGGCCCGTCCGGCTCGCTGTCCACGACAGGAGTTCCCGAATCCGAGGTGGCGCGAATCGACATGTGCAGCGGGATTTCGCCCAGGAACGGCACGCCGAGCCGTTCCGCCTCGAGCCGTGCGCCGCCGTGCCCGAAAATGTCGGATCGCGTGCCGCATTCCGGACACTGGAAATAGCTCATGTTCTCGACGATGCCGAGCACCGGCACGTTGACCTTCTTGAACATCGCCAGCCCCCGCCGCGCATCGATCAGCGAAAGATCCTGCGGCGTCGAGATGATGACCGCGCCGCGCAGCGGCACATTCTGCGCCAGCGTGAGCTGCGCGTCGCCGGTGCCGGGCGGCATGTCGACCACGAGAATATCGAGGGTTCCCCAGGCGACGTCGCGCAGCATCTGGGTGATCGCCGACATCACCATCGGCCCGCGCCAGATCATCGCGGTTTCCTCCTCGACCAGAAAACCGATCGACATGATGGCGAGGCCGAAACGCTGAATCGGAATCATCTTCCTGTTGTCGTCCAGCTGCGGCTTCTCGTGAATGCCGGTCAGCCGCGGCACCGATGGCCCATAGATATCGGCATCGAGCAGACCGACCCGCAAACCGAGATCGCGCAGGCCCAGAGCCAGATTAAGCGCCGTGGTGGATTTTCCGACGCCACCCTTGCCGGAGGCCACCGCGATCACGGCGGCAATGCCCGGTATCTCCGACTGCTTCGACATCGGCGAGGCGGGGCTCTGCGGCGGGCGATGCGCCGAGACCGGCTGCACGCCGTGCGAATGGCGATGCGGAGCCGGCGGAGGCGCTGCCGCCGGGGAGCCGGGTTTGCGTTCGGCGGTCAGCGCGATCATGGCGGTGGTGACGCCGGGAATGGCGCGTACCGCGGCCTCGGCCGCAGCCCGGACGCTTTCCCAGGCGCGGGCTTGCGCGGCATCGACATTGATCGAGAAGAACACCTTGCCGTCGTTCACGGTGACTGCCGACAGCACATTGGCGTGGGTCAAGGCGACGCCATCAGGCGACTTCACCTTGCCCAGCACATCGAGAACCTCTTGCTGCGTGACACTCACGGCGCATCTCCTAATTTGCTTTGGATGCGACCCATAGAGCGGTCCGGCTCAAAAGGCTACCTCGCCCCGATATCTTCCCGGGTCTCGGCGGGGGCTGCTGCGACGCCCTCCTCCTTGGCGGCCTCATAGTTCAATTCGATCATGACGCCGTTGGGGTCATCGACGAAGATCTGCCAGAGTTCGCCGCCCGGAACCTGCCGGGAGTCGTATTTGAACCCCTTGGTTTCCAGCCGCTGCTGCATGTCGGAAAAGCCGCGGCTGACGAAGGCGACGTGATGGACCACACCGGAATCGGGCTTTTGGGCCTCGTCGGTCCTGGAAATATCGACCAGATGCACCACTGCCTTGCCCTCGCTGTACATCCAGGCTCCGGGGAAGGCAAAGTCCGGCCGGGGACCCTTTTCGAGGCCCAGAATATCCTCGTAGAACCGGACCGTGTCGTCGAGCTTCCGGGTCCGGATGTTGAAATGATCAAGCAGGCCCACGCTCATGCCCATGCGATACACTCCCTTTTTTTGCGGCCCTGGTTCGAAGGCCATTGTTTGGAACACCATTCCTAGCACAAATCCCGGCCGACGCGCCAAACGGAGGCAGTTGCCCTCCATGCAGCAGGGTTTATTGTGCGCCTTCCTCATCCCCGGGGGGTCTGTTCCAGGACGAACCGGCCTCCCCCCGCTTTCCAGAACACCGTCCGGCGCATCCAATGCCGGCAAAACCCCAAGGTTGCTCACATGGCTAAAGTCGCTTTTCTCGGTCTCGGCGTCATGGGTTTCCCCATGGCAGGACATCTGGTGGCCAAGGGCGGCCATGAGGTGACGGTCTTCAACCGGACGCCGGCCAAGGCCAAGGCATGGGCCGAGAAATTCGGCGGCAAGACGGCTGCAACGCCCAAGGCCGCCGCCGAGGGCCAGGATTTCGTGATGTGCTGCGTCGGCAATGACAACGACCTGCGCGCCGTCACGATCGGCGCGGATGGCGCGTTCGCGGGCGTGAAAAAGGGCGCCACCTTCGTCGATCACACCACCGCTTCAGCTGAAGTCGCGCGCGAACTCGATGCCGCCGCCACCAAGGCGGGCTTCAAGTTCATCGACGCCCCGGTGTCCGGCGGCCAGGCCGGCGCGGAAAACGGCGTGTTGACGGTGATGTGCGGCGGTACCGCCGACGCCTATGCCGGCGCCGAGCCCGTGATCGCGGCCTATGCGCGGATGTGCAAGCTGCTCGGGCCCGCCGGCTCGGGACAACTGACCAAGATGGTCAACCAGATCTGCATCGCCGGGCTGGTCCAGGGCCTTTCGGAAGGCATTCATTTTGCCAAGAAGGCCGGGCTCGATGTCCAGGCCGTGATCGACACCATCTCGAAGGGCGCCGCGCAATCCTGGCAGATGGAGAACCGCTACAAGACCATGAATGACGGGAAGTTCGATTTCGGTTTCGCGGTGGAATGGATGCGCAAGGATCTGTCGATCTGTCTCGCTGAATCGCGCCGCAACGGCGCCAGCCTGCCGGTGACCGCGCTGGTCGATCAGTTCTATTCGGAAGTCGAGAAGATGGGCGGCAAGCGCTGGGACACGTCGAGCCTGCTGGCGCGGCTACAGCGCTGAACCCTGTTCGGAAAGTCGACGGCGCGCCGCGTATCGTTATGCGGCGTGCCGCCGGAGTTCGGCTTCATCGGTGCGGAAGGCGGAGACGACGCCGCCCATGTTCTCATAGCCGGTGAGCGACGGACCCCAGGCCGAGCCGTTCCACCATTTGTGATACAGCGCGCTGTCGGTGCCCGTCACGAACACATCGAGCCGGTTCGGGCCCCACGCCGTGACACGGGGCCTGGACGTGCAGACGCCGCCCATATTCTCGTAGCCGGTGAGCGACGGACCCCAAGCCGAGCCGTTCCACCATTTGTGGTACAGCGCGCTGTCGGTGCCGACCACGAACACATCGAGCCGGTTCGGACCCCAGGCAACCGCCTCGGGCTCTCCCACGCAGATGCCGCCCATGCGTTCAAAGCCGGTGAGCGACGGACCCCAGGCCGAGCCGTCCCACCATTTGTGATAGAGCGCGCCGTCGGTGCCGGTCACGAATACGTCGAGCCGGTCCGGACCCCAGGACACCACCCGCGGCGCGGACATGCACACACCGCCCAGGCGTTCATAGCCGGTGAGCGAAGGACCCCACGCCGAACCGTTCCACCATTTGTGATACAGCGCCCGGTCGGTGCCGATCACGAACACGTCGAGCCGGTTCGGGCCCCAGGCCACCACTTCCGGCTGCCCCAGGCAGATACCGCCCATACGCTCATAGCCGGTGAGCGACGGACCCCAGGCCGAGCCGTTCCACCATTTGTGATACAGCGCCCGGTCGGTGCCGATCACGAACACGTCGAGCCGATCCGGCCCCCATGAGACCACGC
>NZ_JAUSLT010000056.1 GCF_030646015.1 Bradyrhizobium sp. | reverse complement strand
ATGCGCCGCCTGATCGATGCCGCGCGCCAGCCCCGAGACGATGACGAACCCGGCGTCCGAGAGGTCGCGCGCCAGGGTGCCGGCGAATTTCAGCCCGGCGCCGGAGGCGTTGCGCGAGCCGACGATCGCGAGCATCGGCCGCATCAGCGCGTCCAGCGCGCCGCGCACGCCGAGCAGCGGCGGCGCATCCTCCTCGCTGCAGATCCGCCCCGGACGATCGGCGCCGCCGCGCCGCGCCAGGTCGGGCAACCGCTGCAGCGCGACGCGGGCGCTGCCGAAATGATTGAGCAGGGAACGAAAGGTGCGCGGCCCGACATTGTCGGAACGGATCAACCGCAGCCGGTCGATCCGCTCGGTGTCGGTGAGGTGGGTGGTGCTCGGTGTGCGCTTGTCCATGCGGATATAGCTTCGCGCAACCAGAGGGTGGGATCAATGGAATTTGCCTTGTAGCCCGGATGGAGCGTAGCGAAATCCGGGGGAGCGAGTGATGCTGGCCCCGGATTGCGCTGCGCTCCATCCGGGCTACTAGCGTGCCTCTGCATCTTGCTCCATCCCCGCGCGCTCCGTAAAAGCATCTCCATCTTCGCTAGGAACATAACGCCCATGATCTCGCTCGCCGACCTCCAGCGCCGTATCGAATCCGGCGGGCTTTCGGCTGAGGCCGCGATCGCGCGGTCGGTCGAAGCCATCGAGGCCCATGACAAGAGCATCGGCGCCTTCGTCTGCCGTGCCGAAAATCCTCGCGCGCAAAGCGCCGGGCCGTTGCGCGGCATCGCCGTCGGGATCAAGGACATCATCGAGACCGCGGATCTGCCGACCGAAATGGGTTCGCCGATCTATCGCGGGTTTCGGCCGCGCGCGGATGCGCCTGTCGTCATGATGTTGAAGCAGGCGGGCGCGACCATCGCCGGCAAGACCACGACGACGGCGTTTGCTTCGGTTGATCCGACGGCTACGCTCAATCCGCGCAACACCGATCATACGCCGGGCGGATCGTCCTCGGGCTCGGCGGCGGCGGTCGCGGCCGGCATGATTCCGCTTGCGCTGGGAACGCAGACCGGCGGCTCGGTGATCCGGCCGGCCTCGTTCTGCGGCGTGGCCGCGATCAAGCCGTCGTTCCGGATGCTGCCGACGGTCGGCGTGAAGTGCTTTTCCTGGACGCTGGATACCGTCGGGCTGTTCGCGGCCGGGGTCGAAGACCTGGCGCAGGGATTGTCGGCCATGACCGGCAGGGCGGAGCTCAAGCTCGGTACCGCGATCGAGACGCTGCGCATCGGCGTCGTGACGCAGGATTTTGCCGGCGCGCCGGAAGCGGCGGGCGCCGAGGCGCTGCGGCTCGCAGCGAAAGCGGCGGAGCGGGCAGGCGGGACCGTGCGCGAACTGGCCTTGCACGACATTGTCGGTGAGGCGTGGCGGATTCATCCCACCCTGCAGGATTTCGAGGCGCATCGGGCGCTGGCCTGGGAATACCGGACGCGTCACGCCGACATGCCGCCGCTGCTGCGCGGACGGCTCGACGAAAGTGTGGGAATTGCGCCCGCCGACTACGACGCGGCGCGCAGCGTCGCCAACCGCGCCCGCAAGGCGCTGGCGAAAATCTTCGACGACGTCGACGTGTTGCTGACGTTTTCGGCGCCGGGCGCGGCCCCGAAGGGATTGGCTTCGACCGGCGAACCCCGCTTCAACCGGCTCTGGACCCTGATGGGGGTGCCCTGCGTCAATGTTCCCGGCTATGTGGCCGAGGGTGGACTGCCCGTCGGCGTGCAGGTGATCGCGCGATTCGGCAACGATGCCGGGGCGCTGGCGGCGGCGCGGTTTGTGGAAGAGGCGCTGCGGCGGTCGTAGAATCGTAGGGTGGGCAAAGGCGCACTCTTCGCGCCGTGCCCACCATCCGCTCGGCAAATTCGGCTCTCGATTGAAGTGGTGGGCACGCTTCCGCCTTCGCTCGTTGAGCGACGGCGGACGCTTTGCCCACCCTACGAAGCGACGACTATTTCTCCCCGATCCGCCCTTCGGTGCCAGCCTGCAGACGCTTGATGTTTTCGCGGTGCGCCCAGAACAGCAGCATCGTCATCACCGCGAACAAGGAGGCCAGCGCGGGGTGGCCGAACCACCAGAAAAAAATCGGCGTGACGAAACTGGCAACCAGCGCCGACAGTGACGAGTAGCGCGTGGTCGCGGCGGTGGCGAGCCACAGCAGGCCAAACACCACGACGGCCGGCCAGAACAATCCGATCAGCGCGCCGATATAGACGGCGACGCCTTTGCCGCCCTTGAATTTGAGCCAGACCGGGAACAGATGGCCGAGAAAGGCGCCGAGCGCCGCCAGCATCGCGGCATTGGGGCCGCCGAAATAACCCGCGATGACTACCGCGACCGTGCCCTTCAGCGCATCGCCGAGCAGCGTCGCGGCGGCAAGCCCCTTGTTTCCCGTGCGCAGCACATTGGTGGCGCCAATACTGCCGGAGCCGATCGAGCGCAGGTCCTGGGTGCCGGCGAGTCTTGTCAGGATCAACCCGAACGGGATCGAGCCCAGGAAATAACCGATGATGAGCCCCACCGGCAGCCATGCTTCAGGCGACATCGCTGAGGCTCCTTTTAGACATGCTCATATACCGTCCGGCCGCCGACGATGGTGCGCACCACGCGGCCGGAGAAGCGGGAATCGTCGAACGGCGTGTTCTTGCATTGCGATTTGAGATCGGCGGGATCGAGCACCCAGGGGGTGTCGGGATCGATCACGATGACGTCGGCGGGCGAGCCCGCGCGCAGCGATCCGCCGGGTAGCCCGAGCAGTTCGGCCGGGCGCGTCGACATCGCGCGGATCAGGGTCTTGAAATCGGTCTCGCCATTGTGGATCAGGCGCAGTGCCGCCGGCAAAATGGTCTGCAGGCCGATCGCGCCATAGGCGGCTTCGGCGAACGGCAGCCGCTTGACCTCGACGTCCTGCGGATTGTGGTCGGACATCACGACGTCGATCAGCCCGGAGGCGACGGCGGCGACCAGCGCGAGGCGGTCGTCCTCGGTGCGCAGCGGCGGCGACAATTTTAGAAAGCTGCGGTACGGACCGATGTCGTTTTCGTTCAGGGTCAGATGATTGATCGACACCGAGGCGGAGACCGCAAGACCGGCATCGCGGGCGCGCTGCAGGATTTCCAGCGACTCGATGCAGGTCAGCGAGGCCGCGTGGTAGCGCCCGCCGGTCAGCGCGACCAGGCGCATGTCGCGCTCCAGCATGACGGCCTCGGCGGCATTGGGAATGCCGACCAGGCCCAGCCGCGCGGCAAACTCGCCCTCGTTCATGACGCCTTCGCCGACCAGGTTGGGATCCTCGGTGTGGTGCACGATCAGCGCGTCGAAGTCGCGGGCGTAGGTGAGGGTGCGTCGCATCACCTGCGCATTGGTGACGCTGCGGTCGCCGTCGGTGAAGGCGACGGCGCCGGCCGCCTTCAACAGGCCGATCTCGGTCATCTCCTCGCCGCGCATGCCTTTTGTCAAAGCCGCCATCGGGTGGATGTTGACGATCGCGGTGTCGCGGGCGCGGCGCAGCACGAAATCCACCGTCGCCGAATTATCGATGACGGGGGAGGTATCCGGCTGGCAGATGATGGTGGTGATGCCGCCGGAGGCCGCGGCCTGGCTGGCGGAAGCAAAGGTCTCGCGGTGGCTGGCGCCGGGCTCGCCGACAAAGGCGCGCATGTCGATCAGCCCGGGGGCCACGATCATGCCGGCGCAGTTGATGATGTCGGTGCCTTCAGGCACGCCGGCGGCGCCAATGCCGCGCCGTGAGTCACGGATGAAGCCATCGGCGATCAGGACGTCGCCGGGGCCGTCGAAATCCCGGGAGGGATCGACGACGCGGGCGTTGGCCAGCAGGATCGGGCGGCGGTCGGTCAGCATGATGTCACGCGTTCGGCAGGTTGCGGGCCAGCGCTTCGAGCACCGCCATCCGCACCGCCACTCCCATTTCCACCTGTTCGCGGATCAGCGATTGCGCGCCATCCGCCACGATCGAGTCGATTTCGACGCCGCGGTTCATCGGTCCGGGATGCATCACCAGCGCGTCGGGCTTGGCGTAGGCCAGCTTCTTCTGGTCCAACCCGAAATAGTGGAAATACTCGCCGGATGACGGCACGAACGAGCCGTTCATGCGCTCGCGCTGCAGCCGCAGCATCATGACGATGTCGGCGCCGTTCAGCCCCTCGCGCATGTCGCGGGCCACCTCGACGCCCATCCGCTCGATGCCGCGCGGCAGCAGCGTGGAGGGCGCGACGACGCGCACCCGGGCGCCCATGATGTTGAGAAGCAGGATATTGGAGCGCGCCACCCGCGAATGCATGACGTCGCCGCAGATCGCGACCACCAGGCCTTCGAGCCGGCCCTTGTTGCGGCGGATGGTCAGGGCGTCGAGCAGCGCTTGCGTGGGATGCTCATGGGCGCCGTCGCCGGCATTGATGACGGAACCGTCGACCTTGCGGGCCAGCAGTTCCACCGCGCCGGACGCGTGGTGCCGCACCACCAGGATATCCGGGTGCATGGCATTCAGCGTCACCGCGGTATCGACCAGGGTTTCGCCCTTGCGGATCGACGACGACGATACCGACATGTTCATGACGTCGGCGCCGAGCCGCTTGCCGGCCAGTTCGAACGAGGACTGGGTCCGGGTCGAGGCCTCGAAGAACAGGTTGATCTGGGTGCGGCCGCGCAACGAGGTGCGCTTCTTGTCGACTTGCCGGTTGAGCTCGACATACTCCTCGGAGAGGTCGAGCAGGCCGGTGATGTCGGCAACGGAAAGGCCCTCGATTCCCAGCAGATGCCGGTGACCGAGGACGAAGGTCGATTTCGATACAGGGGTCATTAAAACGAGAGCTATAGGCAGAGATGGGAGGCGGGGCAAGCGTCAATTCCCGCACGCTGACTTATCCACTAGCGGTTCGCCAACACGGTAAACTGCATTCGGTGGTGTTCCCGTGGCGCGGTTTCCGGTAAGCTCGCGAAATCGGCACGCGACGCATGCAGGCCATGGAAAATACTCAGCATTTTACCCGGCATTTCATTCGATCTGTCCGCATTGTCCTGAACGTCGTGCTGGGGATTGGATGCTTGGCGGGCTGTGGCGTAATTGCGGCGACGCCGGCTATGGCCGAGAAGCGGATCGCACTTTCGATCGGTAACGACCTCTATCCCAATCTTGGCCCCGACCGGCAGTTGAAGAAGGCGGTCAACGACGCCGGCACCATCGCGGATTCGCTGAAGTCGCTCGGATTCGAGGTCATCGTCGGGACCAATCTCGGGCGCCAGGCCATGATCGACAAGCTCGCCGAGTTCACCGCGCGGCTGGAGCCGGGCGATACCGCCGCCCTTTTCTTCGCCGGGCACGGTGTGGCGATCTCGGGCGTCAACTACCTGATCCCGAGCGACGTGCCTGCGGTCACCGAGGGCGCCGAAGCGCGGGTGCGGGGTGCTTCGATCGCCGAGCCCGATTTGATCGCGGAGCTGCAGGCCAGGTCCGTCCGCGTCGCGCTGCTGGTGATCGACGCCTGCCGCGACAATCCGTTTCCACGCGCGGCCGGCCGCTCGATCGGCAACACCAGAGGTCTCGCCGACGCCAAACCGGCGCGCGGGATTTTTACGCTCTATTCCGCGGGGATCGGCCAGACCGCGCTGGATCGGCTGAGCGGCAACGATCCCGCGCACAATTCGGTGTTCACCCGGGTATTCGCCGAGCAGATGAAGCGGCCGGAGCTGCATCTCGGCGATCTCGCCGTCGAGGTGCGCGAGCGGGTGGCGGAACTCGCCCTGAAGGCCACCGACGGCGGCGGCCAGCCGGCGCCGCACGAGCAGTCCCCGGCCTATTACGACCAGACCCTGGGCGGCCGTATCTATCTGGCGGGGCGCGCGCCGGCGACGAGTGTGCGGGAGCCGGTCACCGCACCGGTGGTTCTTGCGGCGAAGCCGCCGGAGACCGAACGCCCGCCGCGGCCGGGTTCGCCGGGGGAAAGTTGCGCGCGCAAGGGTAGCGAGACCTACTGCGTCAGCTCGGTGCTGAAGCCGCAGTTCGGCAATTCCTATGGTCCGGAAAACCTGTTCGAGGGGCCGCAGAGCAGCGCCTGGGTGGAAGGTCGGGCCGGGCAGGGCATCGGCGAGTGGATCGCGATCGAGTTCGACGGCATGCGCACCGTGCGTTCGATCACCGTGCGCAACGGCTACCAGAAGAGCAACGATATCTTCCACAAGAACAACCGCGTGCGCCTTTTGCGGGCGGTGTTCTCGCAAGGCGAAACCCAAACGCTTGTGGTACCGGACCGGTTCGGCTCGGAACTGCTGACGCTGCCCAAGCCGGTACGGGCCTATTGGGTCAAATTCATCATCGACGAGGTCTGGGCCGGCAACAAATATACCGACACCGCGATCACCAAACTGGTGGTCAATTCGGAGCGGGTGCAGTGAGCGGAGCGCGTTGGCGCATGGTGAATCTCGGGCGCGCAGCCGGCGCCGCCATTCTTGCTGCCAGCTTTTTGGCAACCGCCGCCGTGCAAGCGCAGAACCTGCCCGGCGATTTTGTCTTTCTGCGCGACATCGATCCGACCATCCGCCAGGACATCCGCTATGCCGGGCCGAACAATTTCGTCGGCCGCAGGCTTTCGGGTTACGACGCTGCCGAATGCGTGGTGAAGCGGCGCGTAGGCCTGGCGCTGAAAGCCGTCCAGGCGGAACTGGCCAGGCAAAACCTGTCGCTGAAGATGTTCGATTGCTACCGGCCGGCGCGGGCGTCGCACGACATGGTGGTGTGGGCGCAGAACGGCAGGGAGACGCCGGCCGAGCGGCGCTATAACCCCGCGTTGCCCAAGAAGGACCTGTTCCGGCTGGGCTATATCGCCGAGCGTTCGCAGCATTCCACCGGGGCAGCGCTCGATCTCACTTTGGTTGACCTTGCCGCCGACAATTCCGCCACGTTCGATCCCGCCAAAACCTATGCCGACTGTACCGCGCCCGAAGCCACCCGCGCGCCGGAAGCCAGCGTCGACATGGGCACCGGCTATGACTGTTCCGATGTGAAATCGCATACCGCGGCGCGGAGCATCACGGCGGATCAGCGGCGCTGGCGCAACCTGCTGGTGGCCGCGATGGCGAAGCAGGGTTTTGTCAACTATTCGAAGGAGTGGTGGCATTTTTCGATGCCGGGCGCGGGCGGGCAGGCGTATGATTTTCCGATCAGGCGGGGGTCCAAGTAGATTGCTCATATGGCAGAGTTCGTCATTGCGAGCGCAGCGAAGCAATCCACTCTTTCTTTCTTTGTGCTGCACGATGGATTGCTTCGCTGCGCTCGCAATGACGGCCTCCCCAGTCGGGCTCGCTCCGGCGTAGAATGATTCTCGATATCAAGGGACGACTCATGACCCAGCCTTCGTTCGCAACCCACGAGGTCTTCAACCAGTCGCCGCCATTCGAGGGTGTTGATCTGTTCACGCTCGACCGTCCGCTGGTCGACGCCGTCGCGGCCAATGGCGGATCGTCGGCGGAGAAGGAACTCTCCGAGTTCGGCCAGCACTGGGGTTCGGCCGAGATGGCGGCGCGGGGGCGCATCGCCAACGAGAACACGCCAAAACTGCGGACTTTCGACTCGCGCGGCAACCGGCGCGACGAGGTCGAGTTTCATCCGGCCTATCACGAACTGATGGCGCGCAGCGCCCATGCCGGCGTTCATAATTCGACCTGGGACGCGCAGGGCAAGCCGGCCGGCGGGGCGTCGGAGGTGGTGCGCGCGGCAAAGTTCTACATGGCGGCGCAGGTCGAGACCGGGCACCTGTGCCCGATCACCATGACGCGGGCGTCGGTGGCGGCACTGGCGGTTCAGCCGGACCTGCTGGCGAAGACCATGTCGGTCATCGGGACGCGCGCGTACGATCCGAGCTTCGCGCCGTGGTGGACAAAACGCGGCATGACGCTCGGCATGGGCATGACGGAAAAGCAGGGCGGCACCGATGTGCGCTCCAACATGACGCGGGCGGAGCGCGATGGCGATGGCTATCGCATATCGGGCCACAAATGGTTCATGTCGGCGCCGATGTGCGACGCCTTCCTGGTGCTGGCGCAGGCCGAGGAAGGCCTGACCTGTTTCTTCATGCCCCGCTTCAAGCCTGACGGCTCGATCAACGCGATCCAGTTTCAGCGGTTGAAGGATAAGCTCGGCAACCGTTCCAATGCCTCTTCGGAAGTGGAATTTCTCGGCGCCCATGCGATGCGGGTCGGCGACGAGGGCAAGGGCATCCGCACCATCATCCAGATGGTGCAGCTGACACGGCAGGATTGCGCGATTGCCTCCGCCGGCCTGATGCGCTCGGGGCTGGCGCATGCGCTGCATCACGCCCGGCATCGCAGCGTGTTTCAAAAGCATCTGGCCGATCAGCCGCTGATGCAGGCGGTGCTGTCGGACATGGCGCTCCATGTCGAGGCGTCGATCGCGCTGGTGATGCGGCTCTGCCGTTCGTTCGACCGCGCGCCCGCTGACGCCAATGAGGCGGCCTATATGCGGCTGCTGACGCCGGCCATAAAGTACTGGGTCTGCAAGAGCGCGCCGGGATTCTTGTACGAGGCGATGGAGTGCCTCGGCGGCAACGGCTATGTCGAGGAGGGCATTCTGGCGCGGCATTTTCGGGAGTCGCCGGTCAATGCGATCTGGGAAGGCTCAGGGAATGTGATGTGCCTGGACGTGCTGCGGGCGCTGTCGCGCGAGGCCGAGGCGGCGGCTGCGGTGTTGCAGGGCCTCGCCGGGGAAACCAGCGGCTTGCCGGGCGCTGGTGATGCGGTGGCCTTCATCGCCAAGGCGTTCCGCCGGCCGGACGGCGAGCGCGTCGCAAGGCTGGCGGTGGAGAAGCTGGCGCTGCTGGCGGCCGCGGCAGCGCTCAATCAGGTGTCGCCGCGCCATGCCGAATTGTTCGCGGCGACCCGGATGGCCGAGAATCATGCCAGCATGTATGGCGCGGTGGATCTCGCCACCGACGATGTCAGGGGTTTGCTGGAGCGGGCATTACCCTGACGCCCGCAAAGCCTGCGGCAACTTGAAAGCTCACCGATGGATTCCCTCGATCCCGCCGCGCCACCGATCCTGGTGAGGCCGGCCCAACACCCGCCGCGCATCTGGAAATTCTGGGGCACCACGCTGTGGGGCCTGTTCATCTTCGTCGCGTTGTTTGTCGGTCAGATCCTGGTGGTGGCGTGGATGGTGTTCCGGCAGGAGGGGCCGTTCGATCTTGCCGCCGCGATCCATGTCGTCGGTGGCGGCCTGACGATTTCGCTCTCGGTGATCATGGGCATGCCGGCCGCGCTCGGCGCCATCTGGATCGCCACACGGCTGTCGCGCACGCCGTTTGCCGAATATCTGGCGCTGCGCCGGCCGTCGTGGCGTCATCTGGCGATCGGCATCGTCGCGCTGGTCCTGCTGGTCGCAAGTTGGGACTTGTTGTCGCGCGCGCTGGGGCGGGAGGTCGCGCCCGGCTTCATGGTCGACGTGCTGAAATCGGCGCGCGCCGATGGCGCGGTGTGGCTCCTGATCATCGCATTCTGCGTCGCGGCCCCGATCTCGGAGGAGTTTTTCGCCCGCGGCTTTCTCTATCGCGGCTGGTCGGAATCGTTCCTGAAGGCGCCCGGCGCCATCCTGCTGTCGTCGCTGGTGTGGACCGGGCTGCATCTGCAATACGACTTGTTCTTTTTCGGCCAGGTGTTTTCCATCGGCCTGCTGTTCGGCTGGATGCGCTATCGCACCAACTCGACCTGGCTGACGGTGGTCCTGCACGGCCTCAACAATTTCGCGGCGACGCTGCAGAGCATCTGGCTGGCGGGATAGTGACGGTTCAGGCGACCAGCGCGATCACGATCGGCATCGTAATCGCCGCCAGAATGGTCTGCAGCGTGATGATCTGCGCCAGCAGGGGCGCGTCGCCGCCCATCTGGCGGGCCAGTACGTAGGCGCTCGACGACGCCGGCACCGCCGAGCACACCGCCACGATGGCCAGGTTGGAGCCGGACAGGCCGAACCAGTGCGCCAGCGCGATGGCGAGGACCGGCATCAGCACCAGCTTGAGGAACACGGCGACGCTGGCGGCGAGGCTCGGCCGAAACATCCCAGCCAGATGCAGGCCGGCGCCGGTGACCAGCAGGCCGATCGCCAGCGAAGAGCGGCCAAGCGCGTCGGCGACCTCGTGCCAGATCCGCGGCAGCGGCAGATGCAGGACATTGAGCGCCAGCCCGATGACGCAGGCCCAGATCAGGGGATTGCGCACTACGGTCATCAGGATGGCGCGGACCGACTGCTTTTCCGGGGAGGCGTAATGCGCCAGCACGGAAACGCTGAACACGTTGACCAGCGGGATGATCGCAACCATCGCCACCGAAGCCAGCGCCAGCCCGGTGTCGCCGTAGAGATTGACGGAGACTGCGAGCGCCACATAGGTCTGCCAGCGGGTGGCGCCCTGGAAAATCGAGGTGAAGGCGGGCCCGTCGACCGCGCATCGCGCCAGCAGCGGCCGCAAGCCGAGGCACAACAGTGACATCAGCAGCAGCGAGAGCAGCAGCGCGCCGCCGACGCCGGCGACCGGCACGGTGCTGAGATCGGCCTTGACGAGGGTCTGGACCAACAGCACCGGGAACAGCACGTAATAGGTCAGTTGCTCCAGCCCGTGCCATTGCGTCTCCAGCCGCAGCAGGCTTCGCTTCAATATGAATCCGAGCACGATCAGCAGGAAAACCGGCAGCAACGCCGTAATGACCAGCGCCATCCTCAGCGGCCCTTGCGGCTGTCGTGGAGCGTCATCAGCCGGTCGAGCGCGCCCTGCAGGATGTAGATCGCGGCGTGCTCGTCGATCACCTCGGCGCGCCGGGCGCGGCTCATGTCGGTTCCGATCAACTCCCGCTCCACGGCGGCGGTGGAAAGCCGCTCGTCCCACAGGGCGATCGTGAGATCAGTCAGTTTGGAAAAATTGCGGGCGAAGGCGCGGGTCGACTGCGCGCGCGGACCCTCGCTGGCATCCATGTTGACGGGCAGGCCGAGCACGAAGCCGACCGCGCTGCGCTCGGCGGCAATGGCGACCAGCCGCGCCGCGTCCGACGTGAACGCCTTGCGCTGGATGGTGCCGACCCCGGTCGCGAGCCGGCGGTCGGGATCGGAAACCGCGACGCCGATGGTCTTGGTTCCAAGGTCTAGTCCAACAAGCGCGCCACGTTCGGGCCAGTGCGCGACAGCTTCGATCAAGGGCAGGATGAGAGCGGGCATGGGGCTCGCATAACACGCGTCGGAGTGCCGACGCAAAGCGCTTGCTTTCTTTACCCTCCCCTGGAGGGGGAGGGTCGGCTCGCACTGAGCGCAGCGAAATGCGAGACGGGGTGGGGTGACGGTCCATCAACTCGCGCGCTGTCCGAGTCGATAGACTTTCACCCCACCCCGCCGCGAATTTCATTCGCGTCGACCCTCCCCCTCCAGGGGAGGGTAAGCGCATCTCAGCGGATCGCCACCGGGTTGATCATGCTCTGCACGCCGCCCTTGAAGCGCGGCTGGCCGAGCACGAACAGGAACTCGTAGGCCTTGTCCTTGGCAAGGTCGGCGGTATTCATGTTTTCGAGGATGTAGGTGCCGTTCATCGGCAGCAGGATTTGATGGACCTCGAAGATATTCTTGGTTTCGAACGGGACCGCCTCGACTCCCCAGGTATCGGCGCCGACCGCGACCACGCCCTTGCCAACGAGATACTTGGCGCCTTCGACGCCGACGCCGGGTTCACCGGCACCGAAGCGCTTGTCGTCCTTGCCGACCAGGCTGAGCCAGCCGGTGTGGAACAGCACGACATCGCCCTGGCGGATTTCGACGCCTTGCTTCTTGGCGACCTCCTCGATTTCCTTGACGTTGAAGGCGGTGCCTTCCTTGACCACGTCGGTGCCAAAGTGGGCCGCCATGTCGAGCAGCACGCCGCGGGTCACCATCGGCGGGACTTTTTCGACGCCAAGTTTCTTCAGGCCGGTGGGATCGGCGAAATCGGCCAGCTTGTTGCCGTTGTAATAGACGTGCTCGACGCCGATATGGCCGAGACCGTCGAGCTGGCTGCCGACACCGACCCAGCCCTCGATGATGTCGTCATTATAGGTGGTCTTGCTGGGTCCGAGGCCGGGAATGCCGGCCTGGCCGGGCTGAACGATGGTGATCTTGAAGGCGCGCGGCGGATAGGCCGGCGTCTTGGTATCGACGGGAATGCCGAGCGCATAAGTCTTGCCGGTCTTCACCAGCGACGCCGCCTTCACGACCAGCTCCGGCGTCATGTAGTTGGCGGCGCCGATCTCGTCGTTCGGTCCCCATTTCGATTTGGTCCAGTCCTGTGCGCTCGCGGTTCCGGC
>NZ_JAUSLT010000047.1 GCF_030646015.1 Bradyrhizobium sp. | reverse complement strand
GCCACCGATCGGCCGCGAAAACCGGACTCTTCACGTCTCGCGCGCCACCTGAGTTCGCAAAAAAAGCCAGATTTCGGGCCCCATTCCCGCAGACCCGATTGTGCAAAGCTCTCGCTTGCGGGGGAGGGCCGGGGTGGGGGTCTATCAACCGGTACAGTGCGCAAGATTGGAGATTCGCAAGTGGGCAGTCGCGCTGTTGAGAGAGCCCCCACCCGCCTCGCTGCGCTCGGCACCCTCCCCCGCAAGCGGGAGAGGGTGAAGCGAGTCACACCCCGGGCTTCGCCAGCCCGTGAATCGCGCAGGCGGCGCGCAGTGTGTTGACCAGCAGACACGCCACCGTCATCTGCCCGACGCCGCCGGGCACCGGCGTGATCGCGCCGGCGACTTCAAGCGCTTCGGCAAACGCGACATCGCCGACCAACCGGTCCTTGCCGTCAGGCCCGGGCAGCCGGTTGATGCCGACATCGATCACGGTGGCGCCCGGCTTGATCCAGTCGCCGCGCACCATCTCCGGCTTGCCGACGGCGGCATAGACCAGATCGGCGCGGGCGCAGAGTTGCGCCAGATCGCGCGAGCGCGAATGCGCGATCGTCACCGTGGCGTTTTCGTTGAGCAGCAACTGCACCAGCGGACGGCCGACCAGATTGGAGCGGCCGATCACGATGGCGTTCATGCCCTCGAGCGAGGCGTGCACGCTCTTGCTGAGAATGATGCAACCGAGCGGCGTGCAGGGCGACAGCGCCGCCAACCCGGCGGCGAGGCGTCCGGCGTTGTTGGGATGCAGCCCGTCGACATCCTTGGCGGGATCGATGGCGTTGATGATGGTTTCGGTATCGAGCGATTTCGGCAGCGGCAGCTGCACCAGGATGCCGTGCACGCTGGAATCGCGATTGAGCTTGCCGATCAGCGCCAGCAACTCGATCTGTGCGACGTCGGCCGGCAGCACATGCTCGAACGACGCCATGCCGGCGGCCTGCGTCTGCTTGTGCTTGCTGCGGACATAGACCTGGCTGGCGGGGTCGCTGCCGACCAGCACCACCGCGAGCCCGGGCGTCACCCCGTGCGCACGCTGCACCCGCGCCACCTCATCGGCGACACGGGCGCGAAGCTCCGATGCAATGACCTTTCCGTCGATGATGCGGGCCGCCATCTCTGTCCTCCATGAATCAATCGGGCTTCGCCGCAGTCAGCTTCCGCAGTGCTTCGCCGAGTTTCGTGGGATCGCCGTCGACGGCAATCTGTTTGTGTCGGGACGTCGTTCCCGACAGCACCCGCACACACCGCTTGGGCACCCCGAGCGCTTTTGCAAGCAACTCCGTCACCGCACGATTGGCCTCGCCGCCCTCGGCGATGGCGCGGACCCGCACCTTGACCACGCTGCGGCCGTTGGCGAGCGTCTCAATGCCGTCGATGTCGTCGCGGCCGCCGCGCGGGGTGACGCGCAGCGCGACACTGATGCCCTCGGTGGAATAGCGCCAGGGATCCATCCACCCAGCCGCGATCAGATCACGTTGGGATAGATGTAGTAGGCAATCACCCGCTGGATGAACATGATGATCAGGATCAGGATGATCGGCGAGATATCGAGACCGCCGAAACTGGGCATGAACCGCCGGATCGGCGCCAGCACCGGTTCGGTGATCCGGAACAGGAACTCGGCCACCGCCGCCACGAACTGGTTGCGGGTGTTCACGACGTTGAAGGCGATCAGCCAGGACAGGATGGCGGACGCGATCAGCAGCCAGACGTAGAGATCGAGAATAATAATGATGATGTCGAGAATGGCTCGCATGGGCTTGACTGCTCGCGGTTCGATCGCAAATTTCGGCTGCCCGGTAGATATCGGTTCCTCCCCCCGCAAACAAGGGAAGTTCCCGGCAAAACCTCCCGAAAAACAGCGATTTCACCGTTCTTGACTTGACCTTGGCGCGGATTGTAAATGGCGCCAATTACCGGCCGCCGTCTTTCCCTTCCAGGCGGTCGCGATGGGGCCATAGCTCAGCTGGGAGAGCGCGTCGTTCGCAATGACGAGGTCGGCGGTTCGATCCCGCCTGGCTCCACCAGCCTTCGCAGGCTGCGCCTGCTTCGGCTGGGCAAGCCCTCACGTAGCGAAGGCTGCCCCGCCATAGCCCGACTTGTCCCGCCGAAGCTCGCAGAGCGAAGGCGGATAGGCGACGGCGGGCTGTTAGGGGCTCCGCCTGTCCCCTCCCCTACTTCCCCGTAAACCTTGGCGGACGCTTCTCCATGAAGCTCGCAACACCCTCGCGGAAATCGCTGCCGCGCAGCGCCACCACCATCTCGCGGTTGGCGTCGATGGTGGCTTCCGCCAGGGTCTGGAACGGCACGTCGTAGAGCTGCCGCTTGATGACGGCGATCGCGCTCGGCGAGACGAAATCGGCGAGATCGCGGGCATAGGCGTAGGTCTGTTCGCGCAACTGGTCGGGCGGGTACAGCCGGTTGACCAGACCGATGCGCAGCGCCTCCTCGCTCGGCACCCGGCGCGCCGACATCAACAGGTCCAGCGCATTGGCATGGCCGACGATGCGCGGCAGCATCCAGCTGATGCCATGTTCGGCGATCAGCCCGCGGCGCGAAAACGCGGTCGTGAACACGGTGTTGTCGGCGGCGAAACGCAGATCGCAATACAGCGCGTGCACCAGGCCAATGCCCGCGGTGGCGCCGTTCAGCATGCCGATGATGGGCTTTGAGATCGACGGATAATAGCCGTAGCGGCTCTGCCAGTCCGGCCGCCGGTTCATGTCGAACGGCGGCAGGCTTTGGGCGCGCTTGATGTCGTCGGGGTCGAGTCCTTTCAGCGCATCCATATCGGCGCCGGCGCAGAAGCCGCGGCCTGCTCCGGTCAGCACGATGACGCGCACATTGTCGTCGGCCGCAGCAGATTCCATGGCGTGGCGCACATCGCGCTCCATGATCGGCGTCCACGCATTCATGCGGTCGGGCCGGTTCAGCGTGATGGTCGCGATCTTGTCGCTGACGTCGTAGAGGATGTGCTGATAGGCCACCGGATCTTGCGTCACTGCGCGTTGCTGCTGGGTCATGTGTCGTGAGTCTCCCTTGTCGCACGCGAGCCTTTGGGCCGCGCCAGATAGTCTGTTGTTTCCGGTCGCTCTTTGAGCCAGCCGGTCCAGCGCTTGAACACTTTGATCATGCGCTCCGGCTCGACGCCGAGCTGCGCCATCGCCACGCCGCCATTGACGGATTCACGGTACTCGGCAATCAGGCCGTCGCGGATGACAAAACGGCTCATGCCGTCGATGACGACGCGCTGGCCCTTGAACTGCTGAAGTGTCGAGGTGAAGCTCGACAGCGACCATGCATAGCCTTGCCGGCCGTCGAACACGGGATCGAACATTTCCCAGCGGTAATCGGCGGCATCGCGGTGAAACAGATCCTGCATCATATGGGCGATGTCGGCGCGGCCCTGATGAGGGCCGTAGATATAGTCGTAATAGATGCCGTCCTCGGTGAAGTGCCTTGCGAAGCGCGCGCCGTCGCCGGATTCCGCCGACAGCGTGAAGTCGCTCAAGAGCGCAGCGAATTCGTCGCCGGTCATACCGCCTCCCGATGCCTGCTGATTGACCGCAAGCTTGTGCGACCGACACTAGCACATTTGCAGATTTGGAAAGGCTTGGAGAAAGGATTTGGAGAACCGCCGCACGGAATATCGCGGCGTTGTTTTTGCCGCGCTATTCCGCGGCTTCCGACATCACCGAACGCGGCATGCGCGTCAGCCAGTCGTCGAGAAACGCCTTCAGCCAGGCGCGCTCGGTCACGTCATGGATGGCGCGATCGGCGAAGTGATGGTGGCGTGCCCGCGCGCCCGGCGCGTCCAGGCGGTCGTAGCCGCGCGTGGTCCAGCGATGCATCATCGCGTAGGTCACATCGGGATGAAACTGCAAGCCGAACGCGTGACCCATCTGAAATGCCTGGACCGGGAAGTCGCCGCCCTCGGCCAGTAATTCGGCGCCGTGGGGAAGTTCGAACCCCTCGCGGTGCCAGTGGTAGACGTGATCCGGCCAGTGCGGGCACAGCGCCAGCCCCGCTTGCGTCGGGCGGATCGGGTAATACCCGACCTCCGCCCGGCCTTCCGGATGCGGCGCGACCCGCGCGCCGAGTTGCATGGCGAGCATCTGTGCGCCCAGGCAAATGCCCAGAAACGGCCGCTGCTCCCGTAGCGGAACCGAGATCCAGTCGATTTCCCGGCGGACGAATTCATCGGGGTCATTGGCGCTCATCGGCCCGCCGAAAATCACTGCACCGGCATGGTCATCCAGGGTTTCCGGCAGGGCATCGCCAAAACGCGGACGCCTGACATCCAGCCGGTGGCCGAGCGCCCGCAGCGCATTGCCGACCCGGCCCGGCGTCGAGCACTCCTGGTGCAGCACGACCAGCACCGGCAGCAGGGATGCGGCGTTGGCAGGCGCTAAGGCGGCCGCTGCGGCTCCACCGGGGAAGCGCAGGACATTTTCGCCAATAATTTCGTCCGACTGAGACATCGAATTTTTCTGTCCGGCGATCATCAAGCCAGAATCATACTTAAGTCGCCGTTAACTTCGGGTGCGTTCACGAGAAATATAAGCAAATCGCGGGCCAGAACGGCGCGCGATGGCCAGGACAGCCGCTTGAGACAGCTGCTTGAGACAGCTGCTTGGGTCAGCGCCGGCGCAGCTGCAGGCGGGCGACCGCCGCCAGGATGAACCCGCGCGGAAACAGCCGGAGCAGGAACGGCACGATCTTGACGCCAAGGCCCGGGATCACCGTCCGCTTGTTGGCCATCAACCCGCGATACCCCTGCTGTGCGACATTCGCCGGGGTGACATTCAGGATCACGGAATCGACTCCGGGCAGAAACCCCGCCCGCGACTGAAACTCGGACGGTACCGGCCCCGGGCACAGCGCGGTGACCCGCACGCCGTGCGGCGCCAGTTCGGCCCGCAACGCCTCGGTGAAGGACAGCACATAGGCCTTGGACGCGTAGTAGACGGCCATGCCGGGCCCCGGCAGAAAGCCGGCAATGGAAGCCAGATTGAGGATACCGCCGCGGTGCCGGATCAGGCTCTCGGAAAACCGCAACGACAGTTCGGTCAGGGTCCGGACGTTGAGGTCGATCATGCCGAGCTGCTCGGCGCGGTCGCGGTCAACGGCCCTGCCGAACATTCCGAAGCCCGCATTGTTGACGACGTAATCGACCTCGACGCCTTCGGCGGTCAGGATCGCGGCAATCCTGTCACCGGCGTCGGGTTGCTCGAGATCGCAGGCAATCACAATCGGCACAGCGCCGCCGCCGGCCACGATTTCGTCAGCCAGTGCCGCCAGGCGATCCCCGCGTCGCGCCACCAGGGCCACGCGATGGCCGTTCGATGCGAAAACGCGCGCCAGCTCGGTGCCTATGCCCGCCGAGGCACCCGTAATCAGCGTCACACGCTCGGTCACGATTCAATACTCATAAATAAATTGCAGGAGATGCGGCTAACAGCCGGGACGAGAGCATAGGGTCGAGGGGAGATGCAAGTCACCTGCAAGCATATCGGCACGCGCAAACGCACAATGCTGCCAATGGAAGTGCCGCATTTTGCGGGCTTGTCGCTCCCGGCGACGACCGAACGTCGGACACGTTAAATTTTCGTCATGTCGGATACCGCACCGTCTATGGCGTCCAGACGGCCTGGGCCGCCGCTGGCCGCCTCGGGTCGCCGTGCGGCCACACGGTGCTTGAGATCGATCCGGTCCCGCGAGGCCACGCCCAGCAGATCCGCGGCGCGCCAGACCACGTTGTCCTCGAACTCGCTGACCTGTCCGTCGGCATAGACCAGCTCCCACATCATTTCGACGATGCGGAGCCGGCCTTCCTCATCCACCGAACGCATGATGACACTGGTGAAATGATAGAGATCGACCGCCTCGCCCTCGACCAGTGTCGCCGACGCGATCAGGTGATCCGCCGTGCCGCGATCGAGCCCGAAGCGGCTTTCGATCAGGCTGTGCAGCTTGCGCTTTTCGGTCTCCGTCGGCTCGCCGTCGATCGAAATGACGTGAATCAACAATGCCGTCGCCGCCAGACGATACCCGGTATCGTCAAACGCCCGATCCGCCAGCGCGGTGGGAGAAACAACGTCGGCAATAAATTGGCGTAGTCCGTCCAGCATTGGTTTTCCTGCCGAAATCCGGGGGGTTATTCGGGGCTCGTTCGCCGCAAGCGGCGGTCGCCGATATATGGGTCGGAAAATCAACACGCGCAATCCATGCCGGTTCCCGGCTGCATCACGATTAGGCAATCTCTATCCAGTTTTGCATGCCGCCAGCACTGCTCTTTCCACGTCATTGCGAGGAGCCCTTGCGACGAAGCAATCCATCTTTCTTGCCGGTTGCACGAAAGCTGGATTGCTTCGCTGCTCTCGCAATGACGTGGAGGGAGCCGGGGCTACGTCAAGGTATTTCGTACACCACGATCTTGTCGGCAATGCCGCGCAACGCCGCCTGTTTTTGAATCGGCGTGATTGCTTCCCGCCGCAGAATGGCGGCCACCGCGGGCGCATCGTTGACCGGCCCGGTGATATGCATTTCCTGCGAGGTCGACAGGCTCTGAACCCGGGCTGCGATGTTGACGGTCTGGCCGAAATAATCCTGCCGCTCGTTCAGCATGACGGCGAGGCAGGGCCCTTCGTGAATGCCGATCTTGACCACCAGGTCCTGGGTGCCGCGCTCGGCATTGAGCCCGTCCATCGCGGCGCGCATCCGCAGGCCCGCGACGATCGCGTGCTCCGGCCGGATGAAGGTCGCCATCACGGCATCGCCGATCGTCTTCACGACGGCGCCCTTCTCCGAGGAAATGATTTCCAGCAGCGCGTGGAAATGCGCGCGCACCAGATCGAAGGCGGCGAGATCGCCGACCCTCTCATACAGCGCGGTAGAGCCCTTGAGGTCGGTGAACAGGAATGTCAGCGAGGTGATCTTGAGCCGCTGATCTACATTGAGATTGTCCGCCTTGAATACGTCGCGGAAGGTCTGGTTTGAGAGCATCCGCTTGGCGGTAAGGAACGGCTTGCGCTTGCCGATCAGGTGATGCATCACATCGCCCGCGATGAAGACAGACGGCAGCACTCGCACATCGGCCTGATTGTCGAGCGACAGCCGCAGCGGTCCCGGCCGCATCGTTCTGGTTCCGCCGGTAGGCGTTGGCGTCTTGCTGTAAACCAGCGACAGCTGCTGACGCTCCCTGGTCGGCTCACCCTGAACATCGATGAATTGCGCCGAATGCGTCACCGGCTCGAACACGATGATGAATTCTTTCGGCAGTTGCAGCGACAGCACTGCCTTCTCGCCTGCCGGCAATTCGAGCGTATCAAGCGTCACCTCATCGGCCAGCGTCGCGACGGATTCCCGATCGAAATCGATTCCCGAACTCCAGAACACCTGTTTGTAGTATTCCCAGACCGGCAGCGAGTTCGGATCATGCGCGGCGATGCGCCTGATCCGGGGATTGACCGTGAAGGCTACCTCGACCTGCTCGTCGACAGAGGCTTCGTAGCCGCACGCGCAAAGGCCGCAATGATAGTCATCCGGACTCAACGATTTCAGTGTGCCGTGGGCGCCGAGCACACCGCCGCATCCCGGGCACAGCACGTTCCAGGAAAGGTCGAACAACCCGAGCCGGGAAGCATGGAGAAAGCCCGAAATCACCCGTTCCTCGTCGAGCCCGGTCCGCTTCGAAAAGTCCAGCGCGTTGATACGGTTGAGCTCGTGGTCCTCGCCCTGTTCGACCGCAAGCTCGATCGCAGCGGCCACCACGGGATCGGCGGTCTGCTTCAGCAGGGCAAACTGGGCCTTGAGGTCGTTCATGGCGCAATTCTAGGGCAGATCGCGTGTCTATCCAAGCAATGCATTCGTCACCGCGGCGTGATCGCAAACATCGGCGAGCGATCGGGTTGCGTCGTCACCACGCCGACCGGCATCACCGGCGTCTTATCAACAAGTTCGACCTTGAACGCGCCGATCAACTTGGCCAGCGCCAGGGTGGCCTCGACCAGCGCGAAATGCGCGCCGATGCAGACCCGGGCACCGACACCGAACGGCAAATAGGCAAAGCGATCGGGCGGCGGCGAAGGCGGCATGAAGCGGGATGGAATGAAGGCGTTGGGATCGCGCCAGAGCTTTTCATGCCGGTGCAGCAGCCACGGCGCGATCAGCACGATGTCGTTTTTCTTCACCGGCATGCCGCCGATCGTATCGGCCGCGCCGGCCGCGCGAGCGATCAGGAACGCCGGCGGATAAAGCCGCATGGTCTCATCGATCACGGCGCGGGTAAACTTCAGCCGCTCGAGATCGAGCGTGCCGCCAGCGGTCGCGGCCTTCACTTCGGCGGCCAACTGGTCCTGCGTGCCGGGATCGAGAGCCAGCAGATACAGCGCCCAGAACAAGGCCGTGGCGGTGGTCTCGTGGCCGGCGAGAATCATCGTCGCCACCTGGTCGCCGAGTTGCTCGTCGGTAAAGGCGTCGCCGGTCTCGGGATCGCGCGCGGCGCCCATCAGATCGAACAGATCGCTCGGCGGCGCGCCCTCCTCCTTGCCGGCGGCGCGGCGCTCCGCCATCAGCATGGCCACGAATTGCGTCCATCGCTTGCGGAAGCGGGAGCGGGCGAAATCCTGCGGGCTCGGCCAGCTCAGCGGCAACACCAGATCGAAAAAATGCGGCCGCGCAAGATTCTCGCCATACTCCATCACGAAGTCGCGCAGCGCCGCGCCGTGGCGGTCCATGCCGAACGAAAACATCGTGCGCCCGGCGATCTCGAGCGTCATGCGCTGCATCGCCTCGCGCAGATCGACCGGCGCGTTGCTGGCGGCCTGAAGCTTTGCAATCGTCTGGTCCGTCGCAGCCAACATGTGCGGAATCAGAGGCATCACCGCGCGCGGCGTAAAGGCTGGTGCCAGCGTCCGGCGCTGATGTTTCCACGTACGGCCTTCCGCGATCAGCAGGCCTTCGCCGAGCACCGGACGCAACACCCGGATGGCCGCCGGCGTCCGCACGTAATTCTCGTAGTTGTCGACCAGCACATGCCGGATCGCGTCGGGGTCGTTCAGGATAAAGCTGCTGCGCCCGAAGAAGCGGCTGCGGATGATATCTTCTTCGTAAGAACGGTCGCCCCAGACGCTGATCGCGCTGGTGCGCATCGCCATTATCCGGCGGAAAAGACCCATGCTGTCGGGCGCGCGCGGCGGCGCCGGCGGCACCAGCGGCGCAGGCGTGACCGGCGGGTCCCAGGCTTCGGCTATGCTCACTTACGGCCTCGCAGTTCTCGGGGACAGATCTGTCCGTCGGGCGCCGCCCCATCAGGTCCGGAAATCCGGGCGCCATGAAGGCGGACGAACGGGGACACCGCCCAACAGCTAGTAAGTCAGCTCGGCGATCGCAATCCTGTTCTCCGATGCCGGCCAGGCCCGGGCGACGATCCGCTCCTGATTGAACTGCGCGACGACCGCGCGCCCGGCCTCCGCGGCCGGCAGCCGCAAGGTGGTGATCGAATCGGTCGGGACGCCGGCTTTGACATCCGCCGGCTCCTTGCCGTCGAGCAGCACCACGTCGCGGGGAAGGCCGAAATAGCCGCACGGCCGCGACAGGATGACGACCGCGCCGGCTCCGGCGTCGGCGGGTCCCAGCGGTCGCGCGGCGCGCAGATGCACGATGTCGGAGGAGCGCGGAAACGGCGAGCGGTAGAGATGCGTGGTGGTCGAGCCGGGCGAGGTGAGCACGATCTCCAGGTACCAGGTGGGATCGACCGACGCCGGCCCCCAGCGCCCGTCCGCGCCGGTTTGCGAGGAATGGATCGGGCCGCCCAGCCGTTCGCCGGTATCCGGCGATACGCGATGCACGTCGACCGATGCGCCCGCCACCGGGCGGTTGGTTTGAACGCCGCCCGGCGTGCCCGTCACAAGGCCGCTCAGTTTGACTTCCGTTTCCGGCGCAATGGCGATTTGCGCCGGTTCGCGGCCGGCGATGAATTTGTAGATCTCGCGGAACGCGCGCGGATGAAACGCCGTCTCGCGGTGGTCGATGGTGCCGAGCACGAGGTTGGTGGCGCCCTTGAGCGCCGGACCATCCGGTGTGATGCCGGTCGGCGTGCCCGGCTTGCCGACGAAGCGGCCATCGGCTTGGGCGTATTTGTCGATGCCGTCGCTGCGCAATGTCAGGAACGCGGTGCCTGGCGTCACCTCGCTGTCGCCCTCGTTCAACCCGCGAAGGAACGGACCGCGGCCGTTGAACTCACTGCCCGGCAGATCATCCCAGTCGAAGATGCCATGGTTAGGAACGCCGCACAGCACGGCGTGGCTGACATCGGCGCCGCCGCCGTTCTTGATATAGCTGCGAATTGAATTGCCGCCGCGGGAATTGCCGATCAGCGCGACGCGTGCAGCCCCGGTGCGGCGTTTCAGTTCCTTGATGGCTTCGCCGAGTTCGCGGCGCTGGTCCTCGGCCGAGGACCGGTTGGGCTGCGCCACCGCATCGTCGGATCGCGCCAGCGGATCGGTGAAATTGATCGCCAGCATCCGGTCGCGCGCAACCCCGTTCGATTCCATCCGCCACAGCGTAGTGATCCACAGCCCGGCGTGATCGCCATTGCCATGGACGAACAGAATCGGCGGAACTTGCGCCGCCGGGGCGGCGGGCGCCGTCTGCGCGAAGGCCGACGGACCGAAGGTGCTGGCCGCCAGGGTAAGGGCGCTGGCGCCCTTCAATAGCGTCCGCCGCGACATGTTCATGAGGAGCTTCCCGTCATTTCAGTCTTTTAGCCGCCCTGTGTGACCGCTGATAGCGGCCTAAACACTGGACAGCCAAGGACTTTCGCAGGCATCACTGCAAAACGCAGGGAATCAGGGCCGCGACCGGCCCGTCGGAAGGGGCAATGAAGGAACCGCCGAAACGCTCGATGTTATCAGGGGACGGCGTGGCCGCCCCGCTGCGGCATGCGGTGTTCCGGCGGATCTGGCTCGCCAGCCTGCTCTCCAATCTCGGCCTCCTGATCCAGGGGGTCGGCGCGGCCTGGGCGATGACGCAGATGACGTCGTCGGCCGACAAGGTCGCGCTGGTGCAGACCGCGTTGATGCTGCCGATCATGCTGATCTCGATGCCGGCCGGCGCCATCGCCGACATGTATGACCGGCGCGTGGTGGCGCTGGGCTCGCTGTGTTTCGCGCTGACCGGTGCGACGGCGCTGGCCGTGATGGCATGGCTCAATCTGGTGACGCCGAATATCCTCCTGGCGTTCTGTTTCGTCGTCGGCTGCGGCATGGCGCTGTTCGGACCGGCGTGGCAATCCTCGGTCAGCGAGCAGGTGCCGGCGGAGCATTTGCCGGCGGCGGTGGCGCTGAACGGCATCAGCTACAACATCGCGCGAAGTTTTGGCCCGGCGATCGGCGGCGTCATCGTCGCCACCGCCGGCGCGGTCGCGGCCTTCGCCGCCAACGCGCTGCTCTATATTCCGCTTCTGATCGTGCTGTTTCTCTGGCGCCGCAACAGCGAGCCGTCACGGCTGCCGCGCGAACGTCTCAACCGCGCCATCGTTTCCGGCGTGCGCTACATCGCCAACTCGCCGTCGATCCGCATCGTGCTGACGCGCACGCTGGTAACGGGCATCATCGGCGGTTCGGTGATGGCGCTGATGCCGCTGATCGCCCGCGACCTGCTGAATGGCGGCGCGCAGACCTACGGCATCATGCTCGGCGCCTTCGGCATGGGCGCGGTGATCGGCGCGCTCAACATCGGCACGTTGCGCAGGCAAATGAGCGGCGAGGCCGCGATCCGCGCCTGTACGATATCGATGGCGGGAGCGATCACGGCGGTGGCGTTGAGCCGGCAGCCGGTACTGACTGCCGCTGCGCTGGTGGTGGCCGGCGCGGTCTGGATGGCGGCGGTGGCGCTGTTCAACATCGGCGTCCAGCTCTCCGCGCCGCGCTGGGTCGCGGGCCGCTCGCTGGCTGCGTTCCAGGCCTCGATCGCGGGCGGCATCGCGATCGGCAGCTGGGGCTGGGGCTATTTGACCGACCTGGCCGGCGTGCAAACCGCGCTGCTGGTTTCCGCCGCCATGATGCTGGTGTCGCCCCTGCTCGGCCTGTGGCTGCGGATGCCGCCGGTCGGCGCGCGTAACGAAGATGCGGAGGTTCTGGCCGACCCCGAGGTGCGGCTGTCGCTGACCGGCCGCAGCGGGCCGCTGGTGGTCGAGATCGAATACCGCGTCGATCAGGAAAGCGCCCGCGCCTTCCACAATGTGATGCAGGAAGTGCAGCTCAGCCGGCAGCGCAACGGCGCCTATGGCTGGTCGATCGCGCGCGACATCGCCGATCCCGAACTGTGGACCGAACGCTATCACTGCCCGACCTGGCTGGACTATCTGCGCCAGCGCAATCGCTCGACGCAATCCGAACGCGCATTGCATCAGCGCGCGATGGATTTTCACCTCGGACCCGATCCGGTGCGCGTCCGCCGCATGCTGGAGCGGCCGTTCGGATCGGTGCGCTGGAAGGAAGACACGCCGGACCGCGCCGCGAGCGAAGTGTTGCCGGTGGCGACCGCCGCGGGCAGCAGTACCTGATCGTCATTCCGGGCTCGAGGCTTTGCCTCGCCCCGGAATGACTAAAAAAAATTACTGCCCGTGCCTCGTCAGCAAGGCCTGGCATGCCTTGCTGAGCCTGGCGCGGTTTTGCTTCAAGCATATCAGCACGACCTGATCGCCCCCATCGAGATGCGCGCGGCAAAAGCGTGAGGCGTCGCGCGCGCAGACGTCCTGCCCCTGCTGCTGCGCCGAAGCGGCTGAGGTGATCAGAACAAGCGGAATGATGCAAAGAAATCTGGTCATATGATTACGCCTACCCGGTCATGATCCAAGCGCGTTCTAATGCGCTCAAACCGGCGCCGCAACGTCTTTTGGATAACGTTGCGGCGATTGGGCAGGCGTCAGGCCCGAAATTACTGCTCGGCGACCTTGCTCGATTTCTGCGCGAGATCGCGGTCCATCACGGCCCGGCAGCCGGTGCTCAGGCTGGCGCGCTTCTTCATCATGCAGGCGGTGATCTTCGGGATATTCGGGATCTCGTCGCTGCACAGCTTGAACGCGTCGCCGGTGCACATCTGCTGCGCTTCGGCGCTGAAGGCGAGGCTCGGAGTCGCCGACAGGGCGGCGAAAGAAACCGCGACGACCAGCGCAATGCCGGCTTGGCGGATGGTCCTGGTCAAATAGGCGGTCATATCTGGCTCCCTTTGGCCCGGCTCGGCGGGCCCGTTGTTGATGACCAGAGCGTGCCTGAACGGTGGCGCTGCCGCTGTGACGTCCATCACACAATAAACTGGCCCTGTTTCCGGCCCTTCGAGCATCGGTCTCGACGAGGATACGGCGCCCCCATCTGCCGGTTTCAGGGACGGGATCGTCTGCTGGCGACGCTTCGTCGCGGACGCCTGGGAAAAAATAATTTCGTCGGACCGGCCGTCGTTGGTGGGGCGTTAAGACCTCGTTTGCATTAATGGCGCCTGTACGGGTTGTGGTGAATTTTGTGGAAAGTGTAACGATGCGTAATGCGTTTGGCCTGATGTGCGCGACTGTCGTTTCGGCCGTCGTGATCGCCGCCGTGTGGTACTGGACCTCTTCGCCGCGTGCGGATGCGTCAGTTCCTCCCCAAACCGTCAATGCACGGAAGGCCGAACCGCTTCCGGCCGTCGCCGCCAAGGCACCCGCGCCGCGCGACGACGTGCAGGTCACCGCGGCTCTTTCCGCACCGGCGCCCGCACCTGTTCCCGCCAAGCCCGCAGCACCCGTGCAGGCAAAATGCGCCAACCCCGATGCGCTCGGCGTCAGCCGCGTCGTCGTCGCCGACACCACGGGCGGACCGGGCTTCGGCTTCCAGCAATTCAAGCAGCTCGACTTCCTCACCGAGAAGGAAGTGGTGCTGACCTTCGACGACGGTCCGTGGCCGACCACCCCCTCGGTGCTGAAGTCGCTGGCCGAGGAATGCACCAAGGCCACGTTCTTCCCGGTCGGCAAGCACTCCACCTATCATCCGGAAATCCTGAAGCAGGTCTACAATGCCGGCCACACCGTCGGCTCGCACACCTGGTCGCATGCGCATCTCGACAGCAAGAAGCTGACCGAAGCGCAGGTCAAGGAAGAGATCGAAAAGGGATTTAGCGCGATCAAGATGGCGATAGGCACTGCACCGGCGCCGTTCTTCCGCTTTCCCGGCCTGCAGCATACCCCGGCTTCGGTGGACTATCTCGGCACGCGCAACATCGCGATGTTCTCCACCGACGTCGATTCCTTCGACTTCAAGTCCAAGGACGCCGCACAGATCGTCACCAATGTGATGACCAAGCTCGACAAGACGGGCAAAGGCATCATCCTGATGCACGACCTGCAGAAGCGCACGGCGGAAGCGCTGCCCACGCTGCTGCGCCGCCTCAAGGCCGGCGGCTACAAGGTCGTGCACATGAAGGCCAAGGTGCAGCTGGAGACGCTGGCCGAATACGACGCTCTGCTGGTCAAGGACATGAAGCTGCCGGCCGTCGCCAGCCGCCCGGTCAGCAGCGTGATCCAGACGGTGACGGAATAACCACTCGCTCAGGCTCTCCTGATTCAAGCCTTCCTGATTCAAGCCTTCCTGGTTCAAGCTTTCCTGGTTCAGGCTTTCTTGGGACAGGCCGCCTTGCTCTTGACGGTCTGCACCGGAGGCTGAGGCTGCTGCTGCGGTGGCGGCTGCGGTCGACTGCTCGCGCCGGCCAGCGCCGGCCGGCTCGCGCTGAGAAATTCTTGCCAGGCGACCTCGGACGACCAGTTGACCCATCGGACAACGGCGCCGGCCAGCGCGAGCAAAACCATCACCTGGACCAGCAGGATTCGAACAATCCCCAACCGGTCAATGGTGCGTCTCATTCTGCTCTGATCATCCATTGAAGGCACGGACGCCTCCCTCGTTCGATTTCGGCTGGGTATTAACGCGGCTGCAGAATCTGGATGTGAACTGCTTCACAGGTAACGATTAGTTCAAAAATCGTGCGGACTGCTCACGCGCGAGTGATGGCTGGTCGGCGTGGCGCCAGCCAGCGATGCGAGCCGCGTCGTCGCTTCAGGACGACGCGATTGGTGGCTCCACCCCGCAATGCAATCCAGAGAGCGTCAATTGCCTCCTGCACCGTCATTGAAAATAAAGGATCACGGGCCGCGCGCTGATCGACAGAATCTGATATGCTTAGCTTCGCAAGCGTTGCGCGAGAGCACTGCTCCAAGAAATGACCTTCATGGACTGGGCCATCAAATCCCACTCTCCATTTCCTGAAGCGCCATTCCCAACAATCAAGACGATAGTCATCCCATTGCCCGCGGACCGCGTCAGAGGTGCGGTAGGCGATCCAAGCCGCCGCCATCGGCAGTGTCCAATCCGGCTCTCGCAAAGGGTCTAAAGTCTTGTCGCCATGAGATGCTAGACGCCGAAGACCTAATAGCTCCGCTTCGGCCTCCGCCTCGTCAGGCGTCATGACCCCGTACTGCACCTTGTCAATCAGGTCATCGCGAGTCATTGCTCAATGACCGCATGGCATCGGTTATCGCAACAGCTTCAATCGATAAGCGCGTGACGCGCATCAACAAATCGATGACCTTTTCCATGTAATCGATGAAACGATATGTCCTAAATCTGTCGCGAATAGTCGGGTCCTTCGACGCCTTTTCCCTTGTACTGATCGAGTATCCAGTCGAGCGCCAAATGATAGTGCCATGCCGCTGGGGGCACGTCTGAAAGTTTCGTTTCGGAGTCGAGGACCATCACACCATTGACCGAGTCAGCCTTTAGAATGACGCGCGGCGGCACGCCCCCCTCGCGCGATTTGAGGTCCGGCGTGTCGGTGCGTTGCAGGGGCCAAGGCTCGATGGTGTCATAGCCGACATGTAAGGTCATAAGCCTTTCGCCCCAATCGGCCCATTGCCCAGAGTATAGGGGAACGCGCGGGAAATCACGCTTCAGATTCTGAGCATAGGTCTCGCGATAAACCGAATCGTGCAGCACGCCATAAACGTAATGGAAGATGGCCCCTTGGACAGGTCGCGTCTGCCGGGATGCTTACAATAAACACTCCGAATTGAGCTAGTCTAGACCCCAATCGGTTAAACCTAATCATCCCTGTTTGTGACAAGCCCAAGAAAAACATTCTGAAAATCGCTCTCTCCACGATTTTGATTTCGATGCCCCGCTTTTCATTTCACTAACGGTATCAGGCTATAGACATCCACGAAAACGAACGTAATCTCAACAACGAGATCAGCCGGGGGGATTCAAGTGCCGCGTTTTTGTTTCAATGCCTAGCCGCAATCGGTTCACATACGTTGCACCAGGATTTGTAGCGGCTCTGCTACTAACGCTCCTTTTCTTGGCATGGGCGGTTCCAGAATTTCGTGGCCCAGTAATTCAAACCGCCGCTGCGCAAGGCTCCGAGTTTGCCCAAGGCGGCGGCGCTGCCACCAAGGATAAACAGGCCAATGAACCACAAGGGTGGAAGTGGGCCCGCCGTTTGGTTAAGATGGAGGATACGCTTACCCAATGGATCATCGCGTTCATCAGCGGTGTAGCTACTGTTGAGCATAGCCGCCGTCATACTGGTCGTTGGAAATTTGCGTGAAGCCCGCAAGACCACTCGCGCCGCTCTCCGCGCTACCGTCCAAGCGCGGATTTCTAACCGGATCATGCGAGACGAGCAACGGCCCTGGCTGATCGTGCTCCCGCCCAAGATCGAAGACTTGACACCGATCACTCTGAACTCCGATGGAGTGGACATGACCGATGAGCACTACTGCTTCAAGGCCAAAATCACGTTTGAGATCATAAACACCGGTCCTGTTCCCGCCACGAATGTTAGAATCCTGACTTTTTTGGAAAAACGATACATTGAACAAGACGATGAAGAGATGCAGAAGATCACCGTCCAATGGGTGCAGGAGGGTGGGCGAATGCTGTACGAGATGGGAGTCCGTAGGTTTTTTGAGACCTACACAGAACGTTGGCTGTCCCGAGCTAGTGGGAGAGGGGCCTATACAATTGGGCAAAACCGAAGTCTTGAGTACTTGGAACCGATCGGCATCATAAAGATCAGCAAAGAACTTAGCGCTCCGCTCTCCTCCATAGAATGCCCTGTAATTGCCATTGCCTATCAAGGTCCGGGAAACCCGAAATTCCATCTTAGCCAATTTGCTTTCGACCTTTGCGGCATAGATCGTCTTGGCACTAGATGCCCGCCGGGCGGGAATGATTTCGCAGAGGGCAAGGGCGTTTTCTATCGACAGGCAGAAAGCCACGTAAGCTAAAGCGACAGGGCCGCCCACCAGTTCCTGCGTGCCACGGTCCTTTTCTTTAGGATCGGCCTGTGTAGATAGGCTTGGTGCTTTTGATACTCATCAGAAACGATTGTTCGAAAGCCATCAAAGGTGCGGCTTTCGATTGCACTCCGGTTGGCCGATGAGCCATTCAACAAATATCGGCTCCGGCGGGGTGCACCGGAGGATTCGGCATGGTCGCCGCACGAGGGAAGCCACCGAGGCATCGAGCTACATGTGGGTGGGAACTGATTCGACTCGTTCGCGGGTTGTTTAGATTAAGTCCAATTGGACTGTTGCCTCAAGCTCGTTCGACGACTCATTTGCGCGGTAGGGCCTCGAAGCCCAGCGCCGTGGCGGGGTGTTCGGTGGTCAGATTATAAAGAAGTCGTTGGCGCTCAGACTCGTACCTTTGGGCATGTAGGCGAACTCGAACTGCGGTTTCGGTCCCGTCCCGTCAGAATCAAAGAACAATTCGCCCGTACTCTTATTGTAGATGATGCGATCGTTGCTGTCGTGTGCCTCCGCTCCCACATAGAAATAATCGGTCGCCAGGGTGCCATGCGAAAGCCCGACGAAAACCTTGTTCTCCAGCTGGATCGTGTCGTCCTGGTGCGAGAAGTCGACCAGATTATCCACGTTCTTGCTCGCGTTTAGGTGAGTATTGAACACAAACGTGTCTTCTCCCGCCTGCCCAAGCAAGTAATCGTTTCCCGAACGGCCGTTCAGGACGTCGTCGCCAGCTCCGCCCTTAAGGGTGTTATCCAAGACATTTCCAGATAGGGTATCGTTGCCAGAACCACCGATCGCTCGCTCGACCAGGGAGTCGAGGATTCCGTTGTAGAGGAGCGCGTTGGCGACATTGCCCCGGGCGAAATGACCGTCGCCGAGATCGGCGAGATCTCCGAAAGTGGTCCAGTTTCCGGGGTTAAGATCGACCTTAACAGCGGTAGTATTCTTAGCGAAGTAATAAGTGTCGTAGCCGCCGCCATCCCAGATGGTCATCAGGGCATGGTTGTTGACCGGAGTTCCTTTGGGGGCGCCATTGACAATAAATTGCGCATTGGCGTCCCATTGATACACGGTGTCGGTCTTATGATAATTATAGTCAGCTCCGTAAAGATACTGCAGGGCGGCGATATCATCCTGCATGATTGTCGAGGGATGGTCGGGCGCGTTGTCGGTGTCCGTCACATCCCCGACATACTGGTGGTAGGTCATGATCGAGTACTCGTAGGAATCGTGACCGGCCGGCAGTTTTGGGAACCCATTCTGGGTCACGTGCCCGTGCTTTAGCCCGAGCGAATGACCGAGCTCATGCATCAATCCCGCCGCGAACGCGAAACTAGCAAGCGACGGATTGTCATATGTGGTGTGGGTGAACCAGACATCGCCCTGTGCCGTTACTGCGCGGGCGGGATCTGGAGGATTCCCCTCGGCGGTCGCGTTGCCAGGAACATGCAGCCCGCTGCCGTCGGAGTAGTCGATGCTGTCGGCCTCGGCGAACCGAAGGTCGGCGTTTTGGTTGGTCGTCTTCGTGAAGGCCAGACCGCAGACTCCAGCAAAGTTCTCAAGTATCTTAATATAGGCTGCCTGCTGCGGGGTGTTTAATGCTTCGAAGCCATTCACCGTCTTGTAGCCGTTCTGCGTGTATTCGGTAGCGGCGGTGGGAAACGAATAGGTCAGCGACGTGTGATCCCACTTATAGCCCCAGAGAAGACCATCGATGTTCGGGCTCTTAGACAGCTCGATTCGCGGCGGCTGATATGTGAATTGGATGGAATCGACCGAAAAGCCGGCGTCGTCGGCGCCAACTGGCGCTACGACCACCTTGGCAATTTTTGTGTAATTTGAATACGAGACGTGTTGGATCCCGAGCTGGGAGTTTGTGAAGGACTGCAAGAGGTGGCCACCCGCGTCGTAGAACTTAAACACGGTGCTCCCGATCGAGTTGAAGTAGCCGGCGTCGAACTGAACGTTGGAAACTGGCTTGCTGAACGTCCAGGAAACTGGACCGTCGTAGGATGCATTCGCTGCGAGTACCGGCGTGTTCGGCTGCGCACCGTCGCCAACGATTGTTCCTGTGAAAGCTACCTTTACGACTTTGCACAGATAAGTCGGATTGACTGTTCCGAAGGCTTGCTCCGAAAAGCTAATTGTCTGGGACATTGTCTTCCTGTTTCTCAAGCTGCTCGTCGCTTAAGCGGAACGGCGCAGTTGTGCCTCAAGTATCCTCTAGCTAAAGTATAATGGAACTCTGCGCTCTTTCTTTCTCCTTGGCAAGAAGAACAAACAGAACCGACCAGAGCGCGGTAACCTCGGACATTCCGCGCGCTACGAACCTATCGCGCCACAGAGCTTGCTGCCTTGCATGTAGCGCGTTGGGATTTGATTGAGTTTGGCAGCATCGGACTGCCTGAACGCCGAAGCCTGAGACTGGCTGCCACTCTGGAGCGCGCGCCAAAGCCAATAGCTAATCTTTTATCTGACTGGCGAAAACTCCATCCACCAAGCCCGTCCCTGTTCTAGGCACTGCCGTCAAAGCGGGCCGCCGTGGTTACGGGGTGGTCCCTTTGGTCCGAAGTTGATTCGGGCTAATGAAGTCGATCATAAAAAAACCAAGTATTTAAATAGTTTAGATGGTGCCGCAAACAGGACTCGAACCTGTGACCCCGTCATTACGAATGACGTGCTCTACCAACTGAGCTATTGCGGCGGACCAAACGGTGCGTTCGGGCAAGGGCCTGAAAACGCTGGCCCCTGATATCGGGCAGGAGGCGTTTTTGCAAGAAAAACGCTCCCCGAAATCGGCTATTTCAGCTGCCCCAGCGGGACAGAAACCCGCGCCAGCCGCCGGCTTGGCTCTGGCTGGGACTTAATTGCTCCCTGAACTCCTCGCTGGCGGGGTCGTCGTCGATCCCGGGGTCGTCGGGCGCCCGCACGATGGGAATCACCTGGGGAATGGTCTTGGGAATATCCTGGCGGGCGCGGAACAGCGGCGCGGGCGCCGGGGGCACGGGTTCGGCTGGCGGCGGCGGGGACGGCGCGGGCGCCGGTTCGGATTCGACAGCAGCGGCCGGTTCGGCGGCCGGAGCCAGCGTCGGGGAATTGTCCTGCGCCGCGGCCGGCGGCGTGGCCTCCTCGGCGGTCACCTCGGCTTCGGGCTGTTTCGGCGGCTCGACGCGGCGCGGCGGCGCCAGCATTTCCTCTTCGAGGGCGAAGGCTTCGATGGCGGCGCTGCTGTCGGACGGCAGGGCCGCCAGCGGCGTCTGCCATTGAAACGCATCGAGCCGCCCGGATACCGGCGACACCGGCCGCCAGCGATCGCTGACATAGCCATCCGCGGTCCACACCGGATCGTGCTGCGCGCGCACCGCGCGCAGGGTCCAGGCCCGCGCCCGGCCGCTGTCGCCGTGCTCGGTGCGCTCGATTTCCGCCATCAGCAGCGCCACCCGTTGCGTCGGCACCGCGATGAACCGCGCCAGCGCCGCCCGCGCGCGCTCGAATTCCGCGGCATCGATTGCGGCGCGCGCGATCGCCAGCGCGCTCTCGATATGGCCGGGCGCCTTCGCCGCCAGCGTCTCGATCCGCACCAGCCGCTGCCGCGCGGAATCACCGAGCTTCACATGCGCATAGGCATCGGCGAGATCGGGATGCGGCTGGGCCAGCCATGCCGTCTCCACGATCCGCATCGAACGCCGGATCTGATGCGCCTCGGTCTGATACTTGCTCGCCAGCACCGCGGCCGGCACCAGCGTCGGCGCCAGCTTGATCGCTTCCATCGCGCTTTCGCGCGACTTGTCGCGGTCGACCTTCTCCAGCTCCAGCGCGCGCGCCGTCAGCAGCACGCCGCGCTGGCGCCGGAAGGTAGCCTTGTCGATCAGCCCCGAGGCGAGATTGTTGTCGAGAATGCTGAGCGCACCGCTCCAGTCGCCCTTGGCGCAGCGGAATCCGAGCAAGGCATGCGAGGCCCAGGTCGAGGCCGGCGCCAGCTTCAGCGCCTCCTCGGCGATCATGACCGCGCCGACCGGATCGTCGGCACGCTGTGCTTCGATGAACAGCCCGCGCAGGCCGAGCAGCCTGGTGTCCTCGCGCTCCGCCATGGCGCGGAAGGCGCGTTGCGCGCCTTCGCGGTCGCCATCCATCTGGGCGGATTGCGCGTGCAGCAGCAGCGCCAGCGGATCGTGCCCGGCATCGCGGCGCGCGACATCGGCATGGCGGCGGGCCGCGGCGGAATCGCCGTGGCCGATCGCCAGCAATCCTTGCGTGATGGCATGGCGGCCGCGGGCCTGGCGGCGATCGCGCCGCCGGCGCCGGAGACGCTCCGGCGCGCGCCACAGCCCGCGCAGGATCGCCCATGCCAGCATGACAGCGACGATGGTGACGCCGAGCGCCAGCGCGAACACCGGCAGCGAGGCCTGGACACGCCAGCCGCCCCAGGTCAGCGCGACATCGCCGCCCTGATCGGCAACCCATGCAGCACCAGCCGCTGCGAGCGCGATCAACACCAGGTACAGAATGATCCGATACATGAAGGTCCTATCGTGCAGGCTTATTGAACAGGCTTACTGAGCAGGCTTGTTATTGAACGGGCTTGGCGAGCGTCGCCATCGCATCGGCGGCGAATTGGCGGGAGGCCGCGAGCGCCGCATCGCGGGCATCGGCCCTGTCGAGCCAGGCTTGCGCGGCGGCGCGATCGGCCGGCGCCAGCGTCTTCAATTCGCGCCGCGCTTCGGCGAAATCGTTGCGCAACGCCGCCGCCGTGACCCGCGCCACCACCGCGCCGCGATCGCTGCCGACGGCGTCGCTGCGCTCGATGCGGACGAGTTTGGCGGCGCCCGCCTGCAGCCGGTCGACAATGCCGGTACCTGTCGTCGAGGTTTCAGGCGCCGGGGGCGACAATTTTGGCACCAGCGTCAGCAATTCGCGGCTCAGGCTGGCGGCGTTCGGCACGCCGGAAGCCGCAAAACCTTCGAGCGGCTTCAGCGCATCCGGATTCGGCGCCAGCGCTTTCGCAGCAGCAATCGCCGCGGGATAGGGATCGCCGGTGCGAACGAGAACGTCGAGCAGGGCCGCCGCCACGATGCGGCGCAGCGGCACATCGTCGGCCGGCTTGGCGATTTCCTTGCTGAGCTCCGCGTTCTGCGCGCGGGCGGCGCGTTCGATCTGGGCGATGCGTTCGTTGATCGCGGATAGGTCCGGCGGCGGTGCGGCTTGCGGCGCCGATTTCGCGTCGTTGATGGCTGAAGCGAGTTTGTCCGATTGCGCCCGCTGCGCCGCAAGTTCGCCGCGCAACGCGGCCAGCGATTTTTCCAGGGCTTCCGTGCGGGCGGCGGCCGCGGGATCGGGCGTGGCGACAGCGGGCTTGCCGACCTGGGACTCCACGCTCGCAACACGCGCGGCAAGATTATCGACGGCGGCGGAACTGATCAGGGAATTGACCTGCGGCGCGGGGGCAGCCGGCGGTGGCGCCGGCCATCCCGCGAACCAGGCGGCACCGAGCACCAGCGCGGCAGCGCTGGCGCCCGAAAGGGCTCCGATGATCGCAGCCGAACCCCGCGCCGGTGCAGCCCGTGGCGCCGATGATTCCGGTTCCGGTTCAGGCTCCGCTTCGGCGGCGGGGGCCGCCTTCTGGGTCTCGCCGGAGACCTCCGTCGCCTCGAGGTCGATGGTCGGCGGCTCGCGCCTGGCGCGGCCGGGTTCGGGCGCTGGTCCGGTAGCTTCGGGCCTGTCATCGACCATTATGACGGTTCCTCATCAATTGTGGCGAACGTTACGGGATTCGACCTGATCCTCTTAACCCGATCAGGCCCGCAACGCACGCTCAAGCGCCTCGAACAGGGCATTTTCATCCGGCGTCGCCGCCACCGTGACCTGCGTGGCCCCGGCTTCCCGGAGCACGGCCGCGACGCCGGCGGAGATACAGCATTGCGGAATCGACAACGCCGATATTTCGACGCCCCCGGCCCGCGCCGCATCGAGAAAGGCGCGCGCGCTGCGGCGTGAGTAATGCAGCACCGCCTCGATCCGGCTGGCGGCGAACGCGTCGCATACCTCGCGCGGCAGGGTCGCCACCGGAACCATCCGGTAGGTGGTGTGGGTGACGACCCGGAGGCCGCTTTCGCCGAGTTCGCCGGCCAGATCCCGGGCGAGATCGGCGCCGGCCAGATACAGCAGCGTCGAGGCTTTCTTCAGTTCCTTTGCCTTCACCCTTGCCAGCACCAGGTCGCGCAAGCCGGCAGCGTCGCCGCTGGCCGGCATCACATGGGTAAACCCGGCGCGGCGGGCGGCGCTGGCGGTATGCTCGCCGACCGCGAACAGCGGCAACTCGAGCAGCCGGTGGCCCTTGAGTTCGATGCCGCGCAGCGCGTTGGCACTGGTGACGACCACCGCGCCGCAGCGCGCGTCCAGATCGTCATGGAACGCGACCGGCTCGAACCGCAGCATCGGCGCCTGCAAAACCTCAAAGCCTCGGCCGCGAAGCGCCGTGGCCGTGGCTTCGTCGTCAGGATGCGGGCGGGTAACGAGAACAGCCATGCGTCGTGTTCTTCTGGAGCTGGATTTCGGGAGCAACGGACGATTGCACTTTGAGACCTCGCAGTGCTACCGGGGAGATACCGAAACGCCGCTTTGGCGACCAGCGCAAGGGCTCAAATTGGGTAACGACACGTCAATGCTGGTGCTGGGAATCGAAACCACCTGCGATGAAACCGCAGCCGCCGTGGTCGAGCGCCTGAGCGACGGGTCGGGCCGCATTCTATCCAATATCGTGCGCTCGCAGACCGAGGAACACGCCCGGTTCGGCGGCGTGGTGCCGGAGATCGCGGCGCGCGCCCATGTCGATGTGCTCGACGGCATCGTCGACAGCGCGATGAAACAGGCAGGGGTCGGCTATGAGCGGCTTTCCGCGGTCGCGGCCGCCGCGGGTCCCGGCCTGATCGGTGGCGTGATCGTCGGCCTCACCACCGCGAAGGCGATCGCGATGGTGCACGATACGCCGCTGATCGCGGTCAACCATCTCGAGGCCCACGCGCTGACGCCGCGGCTGACCTGCGCGCTGGCGTTTCCCTATTGCCTGTTTCTGGCCTCCGGCGGCCACACCCAGATCGTCGCCGTGATCGGCGTCGGCAACTATGTCCGGCTCGGCACCACCGTCGACGACGCCATGGGCGAAGCCTTCGACAAGGTGGCAAAGATGCTCGGGCTGCCTTATCCCGGCGGACCGGAGGTCGAGCGCGCCGCGGTCGGTGGCGACGCCAAACGGTTTGCATTGCCGCGACCGATGCTTGGCCGCGCCGATGCCAATTTTTCGCTGTCGGGATTGAAGACCGCGGTGCGTAACGAGGCCAGCCGGCTGGTCCCGCTGGAGCCGCAGGACATCAGCGATCTCTGCGCCGGCTTTCAGGCGGCGGTGCTGGAATCGACGGCGGACCGGCTGAGCGTCGGCCTGCGGCTGTTTCATGAACAGTTCGGCCCGCCGCGCGCGCTGGTCGCCGCCGGCGGCGTCGCCGCCAATCAGGCCATCCGCGGCGCGCTGCAGGATGTCGCGGCCAAAGCGCAGACCACGCTGATCATTCCGCCGCCCGCACTTTGCACCGACAATGGCGCGATGATCGCCTGGGCCGGCGCGGAGCGGCTGGCCCTCGGCATGGTCGACACCATGGACGCCGCCCCCCGCGCCCGCTGGCTGCTCGATGCCAACGCCACCGCGCCGGCCGGATATGGCAAAACCCGCGCGGCCTTTTAAGAAAGCGCGAAAACAACCCCATGCACAGTAAGAATTGCCCTATCCCAGCACCGTGCAGCGTCCGGCCGGATTGCTCACCTCTCCCCGCTTGCGGGGAGATGTCGGATCACATCGCAGATGTGATCCGGGTGAGGGGGTACCGCACCTTCATCGATTTCAGAACTTGCGGAAGCAGCCCCTCACCCCAACCCTCTCCCCGCAAGCGCGGGGCGAGGGAGCGCAGCTGAGGATTAGCCATGCCGTCCTTCAAATCCGTAAGCGTGATCGGCGCCGGCGCCTGGGGAACGGCGCTCGCCGCCGTCGCGGCGCGGGCCGGGCGCGAGGTGATTCTTTACGCCCGCAACCCGGAGATCGCGGCCGGAATCGCCGCCAGCCGCACCAATCCGAAACTGTCCGGCGTGCGGCTGGACAGCCGCGTCATCATCACCAGCGACATCGCGCATGGCGCGCGTGCCGATATCATCGTGATCGCGACTCCCGCACAGCATTTGCGTGAAGCCGTCATGGCGCTGGCGCCTCATCTTGCCAGCGGTGTGCCTGTCGTCGCGAGTGCAAAAGGCATCGAGCGCGGCACCCATAAATTCATGACCGAGGTGATATCAGAAGCAGCACCTGCTTCCGTTCCGGCGATCCTGTCGGGGCCGAGCTTTGCCGACGACGTGGCGCGCGGCCTTCCCACCGCGGTGACGCTGGCGGCGAAGGAAGAGACGCTCGCGGCTGAGCTCGCGCAGGCGCTGGGGTCTTCGACCTTCCGGCCCTATCACACCTCGGATGTCCGCGGCGTCGAGATCGGCGGCGCGGCCAAGAATGTGCTCGCGATCGCCGCCGGCATCGTGGTCGGCCGCCAACTCGGCGCCTCGGCGCAGGCTGCCCTGACCACGCGCGGCTTCAGCGAACTGGTGCGGCTCGGCCGCGCCTGCGGCGCGCGCAGCGAAACCATGGCGGGCCTCTCCGGCCTCGGCGACCTGATCCTGAGCTGCTCCAGTGCGCAGTCGCGCAATTTTGCCCTCGGCGTCGCGCTGGGACGCGGCGAGCCGCGGCCCTCAGGCCAGCTCGCCGAAGGCGAGTTCACCGCGCCTGTTCTGATCGAGCTGGCGGCTTCGCGGAATGTCGATATGCCGGTATCGTCAGCGGTCGCGGCGATATTGAGCGGCACGGCGACGATCGACGAAGCGATCGAAAGCCTGCAGACGCGGCCGTTCAAGGCAGAGGGATGACAATGGCGTACTGGCTGGTGAAATCGGAACCATCGACCTGGTCGTGGGATCAGCAAGTGGCAAAGGGCGCCAAGGGTGAGGCCTGGACCGGCGTGCGCAATTTCACCGCGCGGCAGAATCTCGTGAAGATGAAGAAAGGCGACCTCGCCTTTTTCTATCACTCCAACGAGGGCAAGGAGATCGTCGGCATCGCCGAGATCATCAAGGAAGCCTATCCGGATCCCACCGACAAAAGCGAAAAGTTCGTCTGCGTCGACATCAAGGCCGGCAAGCCCCTGAAGACGCCGGTGACGATGGCCGCGATCAAGGCCGACGAGCGATTGAAGGAAATGGCGCTGGTGAAATATTCGCGGCTGTCGGTGCAGCCGGTGACGTCGGAGGAATGGAAGATCGTCTGCAAGATGGGCGGGATGTAGACGTTCCGTTCATGTCGAGCGCAGCATCCGCAAGGAAGGCGTTTCTGTCGACCGCAGACGACTGGACAGCCCGTTGCAACTGGTGGTATCAATCGAACAAAGCGTGAACTTGGTTCGGAGCCGGTATGCAAAATCGGTATGAGAACGAATCTCCGCGAGGTCGCGGCGCAGGTCCGTCCTCGGCCGGCCAAAGCCGGAAGCTGCCGCCGTTGAAGGTCATGCTGCTTTTCTGCACGATCACGCTCGGGCTTTCGGCGGGCTGGTATCTTGCACGGCAATCCGGAGCCGCGCCGCCGGCGATCGACAGGGTAAACTCGGCAGATTTTGACAAGGCCATGACGACGCTGAGCCCCCAGGCTCTCCAGGAGGCAAAGGCCGATCCCAGGGAATGCCGGCTTCCGATGGGATTTATCCTGGCCGCTACGCCGGGGAATCCAGCCGGCGGCACCGTCCGCTTTCGGACCAGCCGATATGAATCGCCGCCGTTCGTGATCACGGACAAGCCCCAGCGCATTGCGATTCCAAACCCGATGCCCGAAGTCGGCGTTGGCCTGCTCTCGGTCGAAGGCGACGCCAAAGGCCTCGTTGTGGCGCTGACGCCACCCGCGAATATGGAGCCGGTGAACGGCGCAGCCACGACCATGGTGATTTTTCCAGTGAGCCCGCCATGCAAATCGTGAGGCCCTGATGCAGGATTATTTCAATCTCCGATTTATTCTCATTTTCATTTTTATCGGAGTGATCTCGACGGCGATCAGCGGCCTATTGTTCAGCTCGCAACTCGGTTTCCTGGACTGGATCGGCGGCTTGTTTTCCGCAATGACGCCGCTCCGATTTTTCGGCATCACGGTCGCGATACTTGCGGCCGCGGGTGTCAGCTATACGGCCGCGCGGATCGGTACCGATCCGACCGCTTTGGGATTGGTGCCGGTCGGTAGCGGCTATACCTATGGCCGCCGGCTTTCAACCGATCCGGCCACGGGTGAAACGAAACTCCAGTTGAGGACAGCCGACGACGCGCTGAATGATCTGGAGTCCATGGTCGGGCTCGGCCCCGTCAAATCCGAAATCAACAAGCTGCTCGCCAGCCTTGAAATAGAGCGCAGACGGCGGGAGCAAAAACTTTCGGTCTCCACGACCAGCCGGCACATGGTTTTCACCGGACCTCCCGGCGTCGGAAAGACCGTCGTGGCGCGAGCGATCGGCGACATCTACCGCTCCCTGGGCGTGCTTCGAAAAGGCCATCTGATCGAGGCCGACCGCAGCCAGCTGGTCGGCGGCTATGTCGGCCAGACCGCCATGAAGACGCTCGACATCTGTCGATCCGCGCTCGATGGCGTTCTGTTCATCGATGAAGCCTACAGCCTGTCCGCCGGCGAATGGAAGGGCGATTTCGGCCGGGAAGCCATCGAGGCGCTGCTGAAATACATGGAAGATCATCGCGATCGGCTGATCGTCATCGTCGCCGGCTATCCCGGCGAAATGCATCGCTTCATCGCCAGCAATCCGGGGCTGGCGAGCCGGTTCACCAAGACGATCGACTTTCCGCCCTATCAAGCGGTCGAACTCTGCGAGATCTTCCGCTTCATGGCCACGGAACAGCAGTATCTGCTGCCGTTTGGCTTCGAGCAAACCCTGGTCCCCTGGATCGAAGCGCAACGGCGTGACCCGCAATGGGGCAACGCGCGTGCGATGCGGACGCTGCTCGAGAAGGTCCGGGAGGCCCATGCGGTCCGCACATCGGGCGATCCTGAGGCCAACGTCGCGGAATTCGATGCACGCGATATCGAAGACGCCATCAGGGATAGCTGACCATGACGTTCGCATCGCGCGTCGCAGCCAAGCACAGTGCATTGTGGAGCATCGACGGGGGATACAGGTTTTGGTGGCATATCTGGCCGGCATCGATTGCGTTGCTGGTCTGCGGCTGGATCTACGTCGAGAAGCCCGGAAGCCCGATGGCGTCAACGTCCGCCCGATGGGGAAAGCCTGCGCCCTCCTCGGATGTGCTGGCGGGAAGCAGCGCGGCTGGTAACGCCAAGCGACCGGCGACACGGCTGATCGCTGTTTTTCCCGAGAAACTGCGCGCCGATGCTCAGATCTGCTACAGCAATTCGCACGACAAGACTCGGCCGATCGAGGCCTGCTCGTGGATGATCGGGAGCGGACTGCTCAGTGACGAGCAACTGGTGGCCGCGTATAATCAGCGCGGACGGCATTATTATTCGCTTGCACAACGTGATCTCGCAACGGCGGATTACGACGCCGCTTTGAAGATCCAGCCTGATACTCCGGTCGTACTCGCAAATCGCAGTTTGATTTATATGGAGCACGGCAAGAACGACGCCGCGCTATCGGATTTGAACAAAGCCGTCGAACTCTCCGGGCCCGCGCTGGCGGCTCGCACCCGATTGTACAGGGCAACTGCTCTGACGGCGCTGAAGGATTACGACAAGGCCATTTCGGACGTCGACGAATCTCAAAGGCTGGATCCAGCCGATTCGGAAGGATACATGGCGCGAGCTGTGATCGAGGCCCGCCGGCAACGTTATGACGCGGCCCTGCAGGCTTACGATGAGTTCGGCAAGCGCTCCCCGGCCCACATTGTCGCCGCGTTGACCGGACGCGCGTTAACATTGGAAGCAGCCGGCCGTCCTGCGGAGGCGTTGCTCGCCTATGAGAACGTCCTGAAGGCGGCGCCGGCGAACACCCAGGCGATGACCGCACGCGACCGGTTGCGCCGGAACGGCAATCGCTGAGATCACCGATGCAGAACGGACAGTTGGGCATTCCCTTCGTATCGCGCATCGCCGCAATGCACCGCGCATTGTGGGAAACCGACCGGAGGTACAGGCTGGGGTGGTACATCTGGCCCGTATCGATCGCCTTGCTGGTGTGCGGTTGGATCTATGTCGAGAGGCCCGTGGTAACGGCGACCTCTTCGTCCGCCAGTTGGGCTAAGCCAGCGCAGCCGGCAAGCAACGTCGATCTCATGGCCAAACCACCAGAAGGGCAGCGCGGCGATGCGGCGAGATGTTTCCACGATGTTGACTTCAAGCCTTCCGGTGACGCCTGTTCGCGGCTGCTTGAGGCTGCTCGAGAACGGCTTGCGCGTTAAATGTCCCGTGGGAGAGGGTCTGCATCAGAGGCGGATGCTGGTTTTATGAAAGGCAGTCGATCGCGTTACGAGCGCGTCGGCCAAATTCAGGCACCTATGCCGCCGCGGTCGCGACCACTTGCGCCAGCAGCTGCTCGCGCTTCGACTGCGAGCGATAGCCCTTCATGGTCGCGGCGAAGCGTTCGAGGATGCCGTCCTCGAAGGCGGTGACGATGGTGTCGTGGACGTAGCTCTTGCGGCAGATCGCCGGCGTGTTTGACAATTCGTCGGCGGCGGCGCGCACCGCGTCCAGCACCTGCCTCTTGCGGCCGTGGGCGCTGGCAGCCGGCGAAATCCGCGACAACGATTCCAGCACCACGGCCGAAGCCATCAGGGTGCGGAAATCCTTCAGCGAAATCTTGATGCCGGCGATCTCGCGCAGGAACGCATTCACCGTGGTGGTGGAGACGGCGCGAACCGTGCCGGAGCCATCGCGATACTGGAACATGCGCTTGCCCGGCACGGTGCGCAGGATGCCGATGGCGCGCACCAGCTTGGCGGCGTCGCATTCCTTGCGCACGGCCTTGCCGCCCTTGGCCTTGAAGGTCAGCACCAGATTGTCATCCTCGACCACGACGTTGGACTTCAACAGCGTGGTCGCGCCGCGGGTGCCGTTGAGCTTCGCGTAGGATTCATTGCCGGGCCGGATCGCGGTGCGCGCGATCAGCTCGATCACCGCCGAGAGCGCGAATTCGCGGGTCGGCGTATCGCCGGAGAGGTGCATCGAGACGTTACGGCGAATTTTCGGCAAGGCGCCGACCAGCCGCGCCAGCCGGTGGGCCTTGCGCTGCTCGCGAACCTTCTCCCAGTCGGAATGATAGCGGTATTGCAGCCGGCCCGCGGCATCGCGGCCGACCGCCTGCAGATGCGAGGAGGGATCGGGCGAATAGCGCACCTCGGCATAGGCCGGCGGCACCGCCATCGAATGCAGGCGCTTGATGGTGCCGGCATGGCGGACCGCGGTGCCGTTGGCGCGAACGAATGAATAGTTCTTGCCGCGCTTGATGCGGCGGATGGTGAGTTCGTTCTGGTCGCCGAGCTTGAGGCCATGCACCTCGGCGAGGTCTTCGACCGAGGTCTTGGCAGTGGTCTTGAGGGCAGTCTTGGCCGAGGAGGCCGGCTTGGCGGCGGGTGCCAGTTTCGGCAGTTGGCCCAGCGCTTTCGCCAGTTCAACGGCAGGATCGGCGGAAACGGGCCGCGCAGCCTCGAAATTCTGCTGATCCATCATGGCTTTAGACGCCTTGCTCCAACTGTTCTTCCGGTAATGCCGATTATCGGTCTTTGGTTCCGGCGGGGGCCTGACCCCCGGGGAGGCCATTTAGGGGGTAATCACCGGGAGCGCTAGTCCATCCATTGGCCAAACCGGTCTCTAAATACCTCTAGAGACGGAATGGACGCCATGCAGAGGTTTTTTGGCTAACGGCCAACGCGATCGTGATGGCGCCCGGTGCCTGCCGCGGGGCCGATCGGCTGCGGCTTGATCCTGCGCATGGCGGGAGAACCCCGCCTAAGGTCCTATTTCTTCCGCTTGTCGGTGCCGGTAGGCCCGACGCATAATTGGCGCAACAAATGAGACGGCTTGCAGTGCTCGCGTCACTGGCCGCATGGGTGGGAGGGTAACGAATGTCCGAGAAAATTTACGACGTATCCGCGGAATGGTCCAAGCGCGCCTATGTCGATCAGGCCAAGTACCGCGAGATGTATGCCCGCTCGGTCAACGATCCCAACGGCTTCTGGGCCGAACAGGGCAAGCGGGTCGACTGGATCAAACCGTTCCACAAGGTCGAGAACACGTCGTTTGCGCCCGGCAACATCTCGATCAAATGGTTCGAGGACGGCGTCCTCAATGTCGCCTGGAACTGCATCGACCGGCATCTCGAAACCCGCGGCGACCAGACCGCCATCATCTGGGAGGGCGACGACCCCTCGCAGTCGAAGCACATCACCTACCGGCAGCTGCACGACGAAGTCTGCAAGATGGCCAACATCCTGCGCACCCGTAACGTCATGAAGGGCGACCGTGTCACCATCTATCTTCCGATGATTCCGGAAGCCGCCTACGCCATGCTGGCCTGCGCGCGGATCGGAGCCATCCATTCGGTGGTGTTCGCCGGCTTCTCGCCCGACAGCCTTGCCCAGCGCATCACCGACTGCCAGTCCAAGATCATCATCACCGCCGATGAGGGCCTGCGCGGCGGCAGGAAGGTGCCGCTGAAGGCCAATGTCGATGCCGCGATCGCCAAATGCGGCGGCGTCGACTGGGTCGTCGTGGTCAAGCGCACCGGCGCCGCGGTCGACATGAACCCGTCGCGCGACTTCTGGTACCACGAAGCCGCCGAGATGGTGACGACGGAATGCCCGTGCGAGCCGATGCATGCCGAGGATCCGCTGTTCATCCTCTACACCTCGGGCTCGACCGGCCAGCCCAAGGGCGTGCTGCACACCTCGGGCGGCTACCTGGTGTTCGCGTCGATGACGCATCAATACGTGTTCGACTATCACGACGGCGACATCTACTGGTGCACCGCCGACGTCGGCTGGGTCACCGGCCACAGCTACATTCTGTACGGGCCGCTGGCCAACGGCGCGACAACGCTGATGTTCGAGGGCGTGCCGAATTACCCCGACATGTCCAGGTTCTGGAACGTGATCGACAAGCACAAGGTCAACATCTTCTACACCGCGCCGACCGCGATCCGCGCGCTGATGCAGGCCGGCGACGACCCCGTCAAGAAGACCTCGCGCAAGAGCCTTCGGCTGCTGGGCTCGGTCGGCGAGCCGATCAATCCGGAAGCCTGGGAATGGTATCACCGCGTCGTCGGCGACGAACGCTGCCCGATCGTCGACACCTGGTGGCAGACCGAGACCGGCGGCATCCTGATCACGCCGCTGCCGGGCGCCACCAAACTCAAGCCGGGCTCGGCGACGCAGCCGTTCTTCGGCGTGGTGCCCGAGATCGTCGATGCCGACGGCAAGGTGCTGGAGGGCGAATGCAGCGGCAATCTGTGCATCGCCCGATCCTGGCCGGGCCAGATGCGGACGGTTTACGGCGACCATGACCGTTTCGTGCAAACTTATTTCTCGACCTACAAGGGCATGTATTTCACCGGGGACGGCTGCCGGCGCGATGAGGACGGCTACTACTGGATCACCGGCCGGGTTGATGACGTGCTCAATATTTCGGGCCACCGGCTTGGCACGGCGGAAGTTGAATCGGCGCTTGTCTCCCATGAAAAGGTTTCGGAGGCGGCCGTTGTCGGCTATCCGCACGACATCAAGGGACAGGGCATTTATTGTTATGTCACCCTGATGGTGGGGCAAAATGGCGGCGATGACCTGCGGAAGGACCTGGTAGCCCATGTGCGCAAGGAAATCGGGCCGTTCGCCACGCCGGACATGATCCAGTTTGCGCCAGGATTGCCTAAGACGCGCTCGGGCAAAATCATGCGGCGCATCCTGCGCAAGATTGCCGAGGATGACTTCGGCTCGCTTGGCGATACCTCCACCCTCAATGATCCAACGGTGGTGGATGATTTGATTGCGAACCGGCAGAACAGGAAAGCCTAGGCGAATAGGGGAACCTTCGGACGGCGAAAGCGTTAATGTCATGCCGCGCGGATGTGCGGCGGATGAATCAACGCCCTGGAGTTCCCCATGAAACATTTGCTGGAAGATACCCGTGTGCTTGTGGCAGACGGCGCCTATGCCCTTGTTTTGCGCAATGATGGCGACGGCATGTTTCCGAATCTCCGGCTGGAGCGCGCCTATGAACAGGACAATCCCGCCACCCGCGACCAAGGAACCGATAAACCCGGCCGCACCAATGACAGCCTGGGCCGGCGCTCGGCCATGGAGACCACCGACTGGCACAAGGTTGCCGAGGACCGCTTTGTGCAGCGGATTGCCGACGATATGGCAAAGGATTTGAAGGCAGGCGCATTCACCAGCTTCATTCTAGCCGCGCCCGCCGTGGCCCTGGGAGAATTCCGCAAGGCCTCCACGAGCGCCCTGACGGAGGCGACCATCATGGAGATCGACAAGGACCTGACCAATCATCCCATCGACAAGATCGAGCAGATCGTGGTCAAGGCGCTGGAAGAAGCAAAGGCGTAGACTTTTTCCCTTCCTGTCATTCCGGCAAAGCAATCTTAATT
>NZ_JAUSLT010000040.1 GCF_030646015.1 Bradyrhizobium sp. | reverse complement strand
CTGAACGACGGTGATCTTGAAGGCGCGCGGCGGATAGGCCGGCGTCTTGGTATCGACGGGGATGCCGAGCGCGTAGGTCTTGCCGGTCTTGACCAGCGACGCTGCCTTCACGACGAGCTCCGGCTTCATGTAATTGGCGGCGCCGATTTCGTCGTTCGGTCCCCATTTCGATTTGGTCCAGTCCTGTGCGCTCGCAGTCCCGACCGTACCCAACACGGCGACAGAACAGCACAGTACGATTGCCCTTAGCATCGCAGTTCCTCCCAGGCGTTTACGTTATGGTTGTTGGTAGCTAGCGCCGCATACTAACGTAGTGCGGCGGCGCGTCCAAAGTTTTCGGCGCGAGTGTCGACCGCGATGCAACGCGCGCATTCGCAAGCGCGAAATGCCCGGTCAATTTGCTGCAAATTCATGACAACGCTTTTCGCCGCGCGGAATACCCGGCCGATCTCAGGCGGCAATGACCTGGCTATTGCTCTCCAGGCAGGAGACAAAACCTTGCAGGGCGCTGTACTGATGCGCGCTTCGGCGCTGGATGAAGAGGGTGTCGACCCGCGACTGTGACGGGCTGAGCGGGTGGATGCGGATGTTGCCGCTCTGGTCGTTGCGTTCGACCACCGCGCGCGGCAGCAGCGTGATGCCCATGCCGGCGGCGACGCAGCCGATCATGCCGTCGAGCGTGCCCAATTCGAACCGCGCGGCGGACGGCCAGCCAAACTCCGTCAGCAGTTGCTCGAGCCGCTGGCGATAGCTGCAGCCGGTGCGGAACACCAGCGCGGTCGGCCCGGATTCCGGTGTACCGGCGCGAAGCGCGGCGAGGCTGGCCCATCGGCGTGCCGTCACCAGCACCAGCTCTTCCTGAAATGCCGTCACATGCGTGAGCTCGGCATGCGCGATCGGACCGGCGACGAAGGCGCCGTCGAGCGAACCATCGAGCACGGCGGCGACCAGGTCGGCGGTCGGCGCAGTCCGCAGGCTCAATTGTACCGCGGGAAAACGCCGGTGAAATTCAGCGAGCAGGGACGGCAGGCGCACGGCGGCGGTGGTTTCCATCGAGCCGATCGACAGCGGACCTTTCGGCTCGCCATCCTCGCGCGCGGCCAGCACCGCTTCGCGCGCCAGCGCGGCCAGTCGCTGCGCATAGGGCAGCAGGCGGCGGCCGGCGCCGGTCAGGGTCATGCCGCGGCTGTGCCGCTCGAACAACGCCGTTCCGATTTCGGCCTCGAGCGACTTTATCCGTTGCGTGATGTTGGATTGCACGGTGTTGAGTTCGTCGGCCGCGCGGGTGACGCCGCCGAGGCGGGCCACGGTCGAAAACGTCACCAGATCGGACAATTCCACGGCGTCGTCTCCGTTTTGTTTTAGAGATGGCAGCGTTCTCTAGAAATCATTTATCCAGAATGCTAGCCGGGCGTACGGTGGCTGTCCAGAACCGAGGAACGGAAATGTCGATCGAGACACCGCTGAACGGCCTGCTGGGCATCCGCCATCCGGTGCTGTCGGCGCCGATGGATGTGATTGCCGGCGCGCGGCTGACGGCGGCGGTGAGCCGGGCCGGGGGTTTTGGCATTCTCGGCGGCGGCTATGGCGAACGAACCTGGCTCGAACAGGAGACGGACAAACTCAAGCAGCAAGCGGCGCCCTTCGGTATTGGTTTCATCACCTGGAGTCTCGCAAAACAGCCTGACCTGCTGGATGTCGCACTGGCCGCACGGCCGCGCGCGATCATGCTGTCGTTCGGCGACCCCAAACCATTTGCGCCCCGCATCAAGCAGGCGGGAGCCTTGCTGATCTGTCAGGTTCAGGATGAAGCCATGGCGCGACAAGCGCTGGATGCCGGCGCCGACATTCTGATAGCGCAAGGCTCCGAGGCCGGCGGCCATGGCGCGTCCCGCACCACCATCGACATCGTGCCCTCGATTGTCGACCTCGCGGCTGGCCGCGTGCCGGTGGTGGCGGCCGGCGGCATCGGCGACGGCCGCGGGCTGGCGGCGATGATGATGCTCGGTGCGTCGGGCGTTCTCCTGGGGACTCGATTTTATGCCAGCCAGGAATGCGACGGGCCGGAGCAAGCCAAGCAGCGCATCTGCGCCGCCAAGGCCGGCACGACCACGCGCGGCATCATCTTCGACCTGTCACGGAACAACGTCTGGCCGGCGCCGTTCAACGGGCGCTGCCTGATCAACGATCATGCGCGCCGCTGGATGGGTCGGGAAATCGAACTGCTGCAGAATGTGAAGGCGGTCGCCGCCGACTATGCCGCGGCCAGGGCCGCCGGCAATTTCGATATCGCGGCGGTGATTGCCGGCGAAGCCGTTGGATTGATCCACGACATCCCGCCGGCCGCCGAAATCATCGATCGTATCGTCGCCGAAGCCGACCAGATAATGTCTGGGCGGCGTAACTCCACGAGGGGCGTTTTCTTCCCTTCTCCCCTTGTGGGAGAAGGTGGCGCGCGAAGCGCGCCGGATGAGGGGTCTCTATCCGCGGGCAAAATATCTGTTGAGCCAACCCCTCACCCGTCTCGAATGCGCTAATCGCGCATTCGATCCACCCTCTCCCACAAGGGGAGAGGGGAAGAAAGTCAACAAGAGAGAGCAGCACCATGTGGCCGGACCGCCGAATCCTCGACCTCTTCAAGACCGAATTTCCCATCGTGCTGGCGCCGATGGCGGGGATCATGGACGCCGACCTCGTGATCGCGGCGGCGCAGGGCGGCGCGCTGGGCTCGCTGCCATGCGCGATGATCTCGGCGGAGAAGGCGCGCGAGCAGATCAACATCATCCGCCAGCGCGTCTCGGCGCCGGTCAACCTGAATTTTTTCTGTCACCAGGCGGTCGAGGCCGATGCGAGCCGCGAGGCCGGATGGAAGGCGCGGCTGTCTTCCTATTACACTGAGCTGGGCGTCGATCCGGCGGCGCCGGTCAATGCCGCCAACCGCGCGCCGTTCGATGAGGCGATGTGCGCTTTGGTCGAGGAGCTGAAGCCGGAGATCGTCAGTTTTCACTTCGGCCTGCCGGACTCCGCATTGTTGAAGCGCGTCAAGGCGGCCGGCTGCATCGTAATGTCGTCGGCCACCATCGTGCGGGAGGCGATCTGGCTCGAGGAAAACGGCGCCGACGTCATCATCGCGCAAGGCGCGGAAGCCGGCGGCCATCGCGGCATGTTCCTGACCGACAACATCGCCGAACAGCCCGGCACGTTTGCGCTGGTGCCGCAGGTGGTGGATGCCGTGAAGGTGCCGGTGATCGCCGCCGGCGGCATCGCCGACGGGCGCGGCATCGCTGCGGCGTTCGCGCTCGGCGCGGCGGGCGTGCAGATCGGCACCGCCTATCTGCGCTGCCCGGAATCCAAAGTGATAGCGCCTGCGCGCGCGGCGCTGGCGCAGGCCCGCGACGATTCCACCGTCATCACCAATGTCATGACCGGGCGTCCGGCGCGCGGGGTGGCCAACCGGGTGATGCGCGAAGTCGGCCCGATTTCACCGGATGCCCCGGCATTCCCGCATTCCGCCACCGCGCTCGGGCCGCTGAAGGCGGCTGCCGAAAAGCTGGGCAAGGTCGATTTCACCAATCTGTGGGCTGGGCAGGCGGTACGGCTCGGCCGCGACATGCCCGCCGCGGAGCTGACCCGGGCGCTGGCCGGCGCCGCCCTGGCGCGCCTGAGCCAGATGCCGGGCTGAGGCACTTTCTTCACCTCTCACATCGGGAGAGGTCGGCGCATAGAGCCGGGTGAGGGGTTTTACCCCATCGATAGACCTGAACCCCTCACCCCAACCCTCTCCCGACGGGAGAGGGGGCTCACCGTCCATGCCGATCTAGCTACGTATTGCCTCGAGCGGAGGCCGCCACGGTTGCGGCGCAAAAGGAGCCTCTGCTATACGGCGGGCTGAATTCGCCGCCAGAGGCCCTATATAATGTCCGTCGATGCCGCCACCGTCCGCCGTATCGCGCATCTCGCGCGGATCGCGGTTACCGACGACGAAGTTCCCCATCTGCAGGGCGAACTGAACGCGATGCTGGCCTTTGTCGAGCAGCTCAGCGAAGTCAATGTCGATGGCGTCGAGCCGATGACTTCGGTGACGCCGATGGAAATGAAGAAACGCGCCGACGTGGTCAATGACGGTGAGATCGCGGACGAAATCGTTGGGAACGCGCCGGCCACCGACGATCACTTCTTTCTGGTGCCGAAAGTCGTCGAGTAAATTCTTGTATCGAGTCTGGAAATCCGATGTGTCTCCTCTGCGACGATGAAAAGGCCTATCAGGCCTATATGAACTACCTCGACGCGATGGAGCGGCAGGGCAAGGCCGCCGATCCCGACAAGGCGATGGATGCCGTGCTCGACGCGCTCGAAGCCTCCGACAAGACCCGCAAGCAGGACGACCCGGCCAACGACAAGACACTGTCACCGTTCTTCTGCAGCCCGGTTGATAAATGACCGATTTGACATCGCTGACGCTCGCCGAGGCCCGTGAGGGGCTCGCGAACAAATCCTTTACCTCGCTCGAACTGACCGACGCCCATCTCGGTGCGATCGAGGCCGCGCGCGCGCTCAATGCCTTCGTGATGGAGACGCCGGATCAGGCCCGCGCCATGGCACGCGCTGTTGATGCGAAGATCGCCAGGGGCGAGGGCGGTCCGCTGGCCGGCATTCCGCTCGGGATCAAGGACCTGTTCGCGACAAAAGACGTGCGCACCACCGCGTGCTCGAAAATTCTCGGCAATTTCGTGCCGCCTTACGAATCCACGATAACCTCGCAGCTCTGGCGCGACGGCGCCGTCATGTTGGGAAAACTCAACAATGACGAGTTCGCGATGGGCTCGTCGAACGAGACCTCGTGCTTCGGCCCGGTGGTCAATCCGTGGCGGCGCGAGGGCTCCAATACGACGCTGGTGCCCGGCGGCTCGTCCGGCGGGTCGGCGTCGGCGGTGGCGGCGCTGTTGTGCATGGGCGCGACCGCGACCGATACCGGCGGATCGATCCGCCAGCCAGCCGCGTTCACCGGCACCGTCGGCATCAAGCCGACCTACGGGCGCTGTTCGCGCTGGGGCATCGTCGCATTCGCGTCCTCGCTGGACCAGGCCGGCCCGATCGCGCGCACGGTGCGCGACAGCGCGATCCTGATGCGCTCGATGGCCGGGCACGATCCCAAGGACACCACATCGGTCGACCGCGCGGTGCCGGATTACGAGGCGGCGATCGGCAAGTCCGTCAAGGGCATGAAGATCGGCATACCGAAAGAGTACCGCCTCGACGGCATGCCCGCGGAAATCGAAAGGCTCTGGAGCGAGGGCGCGGCCTGGCTGAAGGCGGCCGGCGCCGAACTGATCGACGTGTCGCTGCCGCACACGAAATACGCGCTGCCGGCCTATTATATCGTGGCGCCGGCGGAGGCCTCGTCCAACCTCGCGCGCTATGACGGCGTGCGCTATGGCCTGCGGGTGCCCGGCCGCTCGATCGGCGAGCTCTACGAAAACACCCGCGCCGAGGGTTTTGGCCCAGAAGTTCGGCGCCGCGTCATGATCGGCACCTATGTGCTCTCGGCCGGCTATTACGACGCCTATTATTTGCGCGCGCAGAAGGTCCGCACCCTGATCAAACGGGACTTCGAGGACTGTTTTGCCAAGGGCGTCCACGCCATCCTGACGCCGGCGACGCCATCGGCGGCGTTCGGCATCGGGGAGAAGGGCGCCGATCCCGTCGAGATGTACCTCAACGACATCTTTACGGTGACGGTGAACATGGCGGGCCTGCCGGGGATCGCGGTTCCCGCCGGCAAGGATACGCAGGGCCTGCCGCTCGGCCTGCAGCTGATCGGCCGGCCGTTCGATGAGGAGACGCTGTTTTCGCTCGGCGAGGTGATCGAGCAGGCGGCGGGACGCTTCACGCCGGCGAGGTGGTGGTGACCATGGCCGAATTCAAAGCCAGCCTGTCGGGCGCGGCCCCCGCGCCGGATCTCGCCGCGCCGCTGGCAGCGCTGTGGTGGGCCGCCAAGGGCAATTGGGATCGGGCGCACAGCATCGCGCAGGACGAGGCGAGCGCTGAGGGATCCTGGGTGCATGCCTATCTGCATCGCGTCGAGGGCGACCTCGGCAACGCAGGCTATTGGTACCGCCAGGCCGGCAAGCCGGTCGCGACCGATGCGATCGGGACCGAATGGGAGCGGATGGTCTTATCATTGCTCGGAGCTGGAAGAGCATGAGCGCAGCAAGCGGTAAACTGATCAAGGGCGCCACCGGCGACTGGGAAACGGTGATCGGGCTGGAAGTCCATGCCCAGGTCACCTCGAACTCAAAGCTGTTCTCCGGAGCCTCGACCGAATTCGGCGGCGAGCCGAACAGCCACGTCTCGCTGGTCGACGCGGCGATGCCGGGCATGCTGCCCGTGATCAACGAGGAATGTGTCAGGCAGGCTGTCCGGACCGGGCTCGGCCTCAACGCGCAGATCAATCGCCGCTCGGTGTTCGACCGCAAGAACTATTTTTATCCGGACTCGCCGCAGGGCTACCAGATCAGCCAATACAAGTCGCCGATCGTCGGCGAGGGCGAGGTGGTGCTCGAACTGGACGGCGGCCGGACTGCCACCGTGGGCATTGAACGGCTGCATCTGGAACAGGACGCCGGCAAGCTGCTGCACGATCGCAGCCCGGACCAGACCTGTGTCGATCTCAACCGCTGCGGCGTCGCGCTGATGGAGATTGTCTCGAAACCGGACATCCGCGATGCCGAGCAGGCCCAGGCCTATGTGACAAAACTGCGCTCGATCCTGCGCTATCTCGGCACCTGCGACGGCGACATGGAGAAGGGAAGCCTGCGCGCCGACGTCAATGTCTCCGTGCGCAGGGCCGGTGCCACCGAACTCGGCACCCGCTGCGAGATCAAGAACATGAACTCGATCAGTTTCATCGGCGACGCCATCGAATACGAGGCGCGGCGCCAGATCGAAATCATCGAGGACGGCGGCAGCATCGATCAGGAGACCCGGCTCTACGACCCCGGCAAGGGCGAGACCCGATCGATGCGCTCCAAGGAGGAGGCACACGATTACCGTTACTTCCCGGATCCCGATCTGCTGCCGCTGCAATTCAGCGAAGCCTATGTCGCCGGGATCAAGGCCGGCCTGCCGGAATTGCCGGACCAGAAGAAGGCGCGCTTCATCGCCGATTTCGGCCTGTCGCCCTACGACGCCAGCGTGCTGGTGGCCGAACGCGAGAGCGCGGACTTCTATGAAACCGTGCTGACCGGTCTCGCCGACAAGTCCCGCGACGGCAAGCTCGCCGCCAACTGGGTGATCAACGAGCTGTTCGGCCGGCTCAACAAGGAAGGCCGGGATATTACGGGCTCGCCGGTGTCGGCCGAACAGCTTTCCGCCATCGTCGGCCTGATCGGCGAGGGCACCATCTCCGGCAAAATTGCAAAAGACCTGTTCGAGATCGTCTGGACCGAGGGCGGCGATCCCCGCGCGCTGGTCGAGAGCCGCGGCATGAAGCAGGTCACCGATCTCGGCGCGATCGAGAAGGTGGTCGACGAGATCATTGCGGCCAATCCCGAAAAGGTGGCGCAGGCCCGCGCCAAACCGCAGCTCGCCGGCTGGTTCGTCGGCCAGGTGATGAAGTCATCCGGCGGCAAGGCCAACCCGCAAGCGGTCAACGATCTGCTGAAGTCCAAGCTCGGCATCTGAACGAGCGCGCGACGTGGCGCCGGCGGCATCGCCGCCGTCGCGCTTCGCGCATCGAAGCGTGCACCGATTTTTCACCATGAATGTCGATGCATCGCGCGCGGTGAGAAAATCGTCCTGCGAATCAGTGTTGGCGATTCGCCCAAAAATCCGGTTTTGGCGAGCGCCGATGAGACGCCAAGCCCGTAGCCACGAAAATTTATTTATTGCCAAAAACCGCGACTCAGAGTCCGCGCAACGCGCTTTCGACCGGCCAGGGTGAGTCGCGACGAGCTCCATCGCGCATCGTCAACGCCCTGCGTGAACGACGAAAACACCTTCAGTTATAGTATTTGCAGCGATATTGACATTCGCCGATGCAGCGTTTTCGCGCACTTTCCGCATCGTCGCGAGAATGCGGTGGCGTGTCGTCGATGAACACGCGTGCGCGCGCTCTATCCCGCGCGTCAACACTTCCTTAAGCGAGACACTGTTTTTTTGCATGTGTTGGTGTATTCGGAATGCGTGCATTTCGATTCCCGAGTGCACGCAGCGATAAAGTCATCTCTACATCGGAGGGCAACATGGCCAAGAAAGCTAAGAAGGCGAAGAAGGCGAAGAGCGCAGTGAAGAAGACTGCCAAGAAGACCCGCAAGGTCGCCAAGAAGAAGAAGTGAATTTTCACTTCTAAAAAATTGCCGGCGGCTTGATGCCGGCACGTCACACGAGCCCTCAGAACGAGCTGCTTCTTAAAGAGCGGATTTCAACCGGGGGCTCTGGTCGACGAAAGAGGGTGTCGGCGAGACATCAGGTCAAACGGCTGGATCGTTCTTTCAAGAGAGTTCGCTCTTTCGAAAACCGGTCCGGCAGAAGAAACAAGTTTTCTTCGTTCGGTGCGGATCTCAATGGTTCGCAATTTCACCGGCGGTGTCGAAGCCTTCATTGGTTTTGAGCTTCATGTGAAATCTGGTCCTGACGTGTTCGCCGACGCCCTCGTTCTTTACCGCCGCCGCCGATGATGCGTGGCGCGCCTGCCCAAATTCCCCACATTGTCGGTCTGACCACCTGCGGCGCATCGCGCGGCGGGCAATTATTCGTGTCCCGGACAGGGGGCGGCACGCCTGTGCTGCTCCGCAGAGCCCGGGCCCATTGCTTTGGATGCGCCAATGGCGAGGTTAAGCGGCGTCCGGTCGTTCCGATCGCTGCAATGGTTATCGTTTGGCGAAATGCCACGGTAAACCAAATTCCGTGAACACGCGGAAACCCGCATGACATAGGCACTTCTGCGTTTTCGGCGGCGCTGGCGCCGGATCGGCGTTTACGCTGCATTCATCGCGATATTTAAACTGCCCTTCAAATTTGATCGGTCATGATCATCCCAACAAGCCGGCAAACGGCGAGGGACTAACGGGGCGTTTTAATAGTGGACGGGAGCCGCGCTCGGGGGAGGGCGGCCAACAATCAAAAAAGGGGATGTCAGATGTTTCAGGGGCAAATCGATCTGGATACGGCGATACCGGTGCAGGCAACCGCGATCCCGGACGTGTTGTTCGAGCGCGGCCTGTACTGGGCGAGCGGACGTTCCGGCGTGGTCAATCTCGTCGCCGCGCACAAGTGGTTCAATCTCGCCGCCCTGAAGGGTCGCGCCGAGGCCATTGAGTTGCGTCGCGAGGTCGCCGAGCTGATGTCCGAGGTCGAGATCGCCACGGCGCAGCGCGAGGCCCGCGCCTGGATCACCGCGCATTAGGACCGTGCCGGCTTCCGACGCAGGACCCTGCTGAAGCGGAGGCCCCGCGAAAGCGCCTCCGCAATTTTACGGCGCTCTACACGTGGACACGGACAACCGCGCAGCGGCAGCGCGAGATGCTTGCGCCGCTGGCGTAATCCGGGTTTTTGTTTATCGTCGGGCCGATGTCGAAGCGCCCGCCATTTCCTGCCGGTCCCGGACGGCCGAACGCCAATGACCAGGCGCTCGAACGCGCCAGCTTTGCGTTGCAGATGCAGCGTCCCGGCGAAGCCGAACGCATTGCCGCCGAGGTGTTGAAGGCCAATCGCGGCAACGTCCGCGCCGCGCAGGTCCTCGGCCAGGCGCTGCTGATGCAGAACCGCGGCGCCGAGGCGATCGCGCCGCTGGAAAAGGCCGCACGGCGCGGCGAGGATCCGGCAGTCGAGACCTTGCTGGGCGCGGCGTTTGCGCTCACCGGGCGCCGCGACGAGGCGCTCGAGCAGTTGCGCCGGGCCACCGCAAGGCGGCCGCCATATCCTCCGGCGTTTCTCGAACATGGCATTCAGCTGGCAAGAGCGGGACGATTCGAAGAGGCCGTCGCGGCGCTCGAAAGCGGCCTTGGGTTCGCGCCCGACGCCGTCGATATGCTGAGGGAACTCGCCGCTCTTCATCTCAAGCGCAATGACCGCGTCAAGGCACGCGAGCTGTTGCTGCGAGCCCTCAAGGTGGCGCCGGACCGGCCCGATCTTCTGACCGGGCTCGCTCAGGTCATGCTGCTGAATGGCGAATACGCTTCCGCGGCAGAAACTCTTCGACACGTCGTGGCGTTGCGGCCCGACGATGCCCTCGCGCGGGCGGATCTGGGAAGGTGTCTGCTGGAAATGGGGGAGCGCGACGCCGGCGAGGCGAGTATCCGGATGGCGACGCGGGAAAGTCCGCAGCTGTTCGGCCGCGCCGTCATGTCGCTGGCGATTTCCTCGCGCGGACGGTTTTTCCTGCGGCCGAGCGCAGCCGCGAAATTCCTGCGCGGTTAAAGGCTCAGGCGCGAAATTGGCGGCGATAGAGGCCTGGTTCACGATCGATCGCCGTGGTGAGGTCGTGCGCCCGCTGGCTCTCTTCCGCGGTGAACGGCATGGTGCGCGCCACCCAGCTTTCCCGCTTCACCGGCACGCATTGCGCGACCGGCGTGCCCTTCGGCAGCACGCCGCTGAAGTCAGCGTCGTGCCAGTGCGCCGGAAAATGAATCCAGTTGTCGTGGTAGCGGTCGCAATCGACCAGTCCGGTCAGCGTGGTGAACGGCAGATCGAAGCGGTTCGCGGGATGCGTGAACAGCAGCGCGTAGCCTTCCGGCGCCTCGATCGTCCACAGATTATGAAACTTGATCAGGAAGCGGTCGTCTTCGAACAGCGGCGAGCCGGCGACCTGGCTGCCGTCGTGGAATCCGATCGGCGAGCGCGAGAAGCTGACCGCTCCGCCCGGTGGAATTTCATTGTCCCAGGTGAATTCGCCGTTCTCGACCCTGAGGTCGCACATCAGTGGAATCAGGAAGCCGCAGGTCATGGCGTCGACAAACGGCGGACAACGCTTGACGGTGTTCTCATCGCGGCCATTCAACGCGTTGAACGCCTGCGACGGCATCGCTTTGAGCCAGGCGGGAAGGCCGAGCGCGGCTGGCACCGGCGGTGGCAGCACGCCTTCGAGTTCCGCCGGACAGCGGAACGTCAGCGTCATTGGATTGTCTTTACTGGACGTCACGTCCTGCTCCATGGCCGCCAACAGGGTCAGTGATCTATATTTGATGCTGGCGCAGAGGGAAGGAAAAAGGGATCCGAACCCTTGATAGGGCTTTGCGGCTTTTCCTTATAAGGGTGGAGCAACCCGTGGCACGCGGGGCACACACCTTCCGGTTTGACCCTGCCGGTCGATTCAAGGCATAAGACCGGCTCCGGAGAGGTGGCCGAGTGGCTGAAGGCAGCGCTTTGCTAAAGCGCCATACGGGGAAACTTGTATCAAGGGTTCGAATCCCTTCCTCTCCGCCACTAAATGGCACTAATTTATTGAATTCATTAAATGATTCTTCGCGCCGTATTGTACGATCCCCAAATTGGCCCCCAAACACGTCGGGTCTGGTGCCGAGAGGCACAGCGTATTGCGTGCTGTCGCTAGTCGGCCATCACTGGACTTCGATTGATTGCGCCCAAATGCGGATGACTGATGCTTGCCGTCAAATCGGCCGCCATCGATCCAAAAAAGGGCCAACGACTATCTCGCGCTGGGCTTCGACCGCTCTCGCTGCGTGAGCGCTTGGCCATGGGCCGCGCCTTCATCCCTAAGATTGTTCGGAAGAGTTGCAAAAAAGCTACATCGCGCGCGAGACCTGTAGGATATCAGTTCATGGCATTGGTCAATTGATTGGGAATGGCATGAAACAGATCGCTATGATTGCAACGGCGGCGCTTTCATTAAGCGTGACCACAGTTTACGCGGCTGACGTAGCCCTCCCTTACACTAAGGCCCCACCAGTTGCAGCCGCAGGATATAACTGGTCCGGGGTGTATGCCGGTCTGCACGCAGGAGGCACCTGGGGTGACCGCGCATTCTCGGATTACCCTGGGATATTTGGATCATTGGGTTTCGGAGGAAATCCCGCGTTCTTCGGCGCAACTGCAAAACCAAGTGGCGGGCTTGCGGGCGGTCAAGTCGGATACAACTACCAAGTCAGTTCGTGGGTATTCGGCCTGCAAGGAGACTTGGCTTGGAACGGCGCTCGCGGTAGCGTTATTTGCAATCCAGTCGATCCCGCTGTTGTATTCACTCCGCTGACGCGTTGTTTGTCTAACGCAGATTGGCTGGGTTCAGTAACGGGCCGCGTGGGATACGCGTGGAACAACTCGCTAATTTACGTCAAGGGCGGCGGCGCGTGGATGCGCGAGACGTATGGCTTCGATCGCGCGAATGGCCTTTCTGCAGGCATTCCATTTTTTAGAGGCACGAGGACTAATGCAGGCTGGACAGTCGGCACTGGGCTTGAATATGGATTAACGCCGAACTGGAGTTTGTTCGCCGAATACAATTATTACGACTTCGGCAGTTATACGGTCACATTCGACAACGTTTTTAACGGCCCTGGGACAACGACGTTGACCGTGCGAAACGACATGCATACGGCGAAAGTAGGATTCAACTACCGCTTCGGCGGGCCGGTTGTCGCGCGGTACTGATTCCCGCCTAACGGTCGAACTATTCGAAAGCCCCGGCGTCGTCCGGGGCTTTTTTGTGCTCGCTGCAGACAGAAGCTGTACTAAATAGGCATTCATTCGATGATGACCATACGGGCCATGGTCTTCATCGCTAACAGCATTGCAGATAATTCCCGCCGGTTTTCAATCGCCTCAGCGGTGTAGCGCCCATGCTTGTAAGCGTGCTGATTTCCTTTCGGGGCGCCCGGTGAGATTTGAATCAGACCGCCTGCCACAGGCTATTTTTCTAATGTGGGCGGCGCACGGCGGACTTGCCGCTCTCTCGCGCGCGTACTGGTCTCGAAATTGCCGTGCGGGTTCTGTATCGAAAACTCTTGGCTAACTTGAACCTGCCCATTGATCTATATGAAGAAATCTTTTCCGAGTTTCGCGGCAAGTGCGACGCATCCGTAGTCGAGAATATCCTCATAGTGGTCATGTCGGGCGACGTGGCGGTTGTATGTCGTCCACCGCATCCATTTCGGCTTAGGCGGCAAATCCCATTCGTCGGGATCTAGGCCAGTGATGGAGCAAAGTCGTGAATTGATCTTTGCCTTTCCTGCGTGGGCTCGGCTTGTCGGATCGTTAAATTGGCTTTGGTATGCAACTTGTCGGCCCCAGGTCTGCCGGCTGCAAAATCGGGTAGCTCCCGGTGGTTTCCAGAGCACTGATGCGGGTCGATTTAGAACTGGGCACATAAAATACCATTGCCGCCCCCCGAAATGGCGCGGACGTGGCACAAGCACGATCCGAAGGTCACGACCGCCGAGCTGGATTTTAAACCAGCCTTCGTGCTGTCCGCTCATGTCCGCGCTGATTAGGCCGCTCGCGATTTCACCCCAATATGAATGCGTCCAACGGATTCCTCGCACGCCAATGTTCGAGCCGAATTTGACGAAGCCACGACGAGCCAGACTGTTTAGGTCCAGCTTAAGCCCGTCCTGCAAACAAACCCGTTCGCGTGGTCTTGGCATTGAAGTCCTCTCAAGCGGGCTATGCCCTATGGTAAACTATATGTGTGCCCTAGATTGATACCGCGATGGTCGGTGGAATAGGCCTCACGGTGTCAATTGAAGGCACCGTGAGGCTGTTTCGGCGTCGTTTCATGCCGCGCGCTGGCTCTGATTTGATACCGCGACGGGATATTTTGATACCGCGTTTTGTTTTTCGCGCCCCCACCGCATAAACGCCTTGCTCGGCAACTGGCCGGTCTTGTCGCAAGTGTGGAACGTCAGCCGCCATTCGCTCGCGTGAGGTGATTTACGGCTGAATGCGCCCTTCGTTACCAGTTCGATAAAGCCCCGCTCCTGTAGCTCGGCAAAGGCGCGTTGAGCCGTTCCGCGCGCAACGTTGCATCGCTCGGAAGCTCGGCGAACGGATAAGCCAAGCTGTCCGTTGTTGTTGCCCTTGTAGAGCCTTGTAACTTCAGTCAGCACGGCTCGCGCCGGGCAACTCAGCGAAAGATAAGCAGGCGAGGTTAGAAGCCAGTCATAGAGGCGGACGTGCGGTGCATCGATCCGCTTGTTCATTCTAGGGCGTTTCGGCATGACCGCCCTCCACATGGGCCAGAACCCCGTCCGTGATTGTTCGCCGCGTCGGATGGGGTTGGAGTGCGGGCGAGGCCGAACCCCCACCAGCGACGATTTCTGGACCAGCAATCGCCATCACGACTTACCGCCCTTCGTTTCGAGAATGGTGATTATGCTGATGAGCACGTAGCGCGCGTGCTGCCCTGCGAAGGGGCCACCGTGTCTTTCGTGAATTGTCTCAATGACAATCCCGGCTTTGCGGAGCTTGTGGACATAGCCGCTCCAGCGCGGCCCCGGATGGTCGATCGGAGTGCATCCGTTGTCATTCGCGGCCTTGAGCTCCAGCAATGCCCATGCGTCGCGTCCGCGTACGGTCACCACTGGTCCGGCTTCCCCGATTTGAGCTTTCACAATCAGAATCATCAGCGACGCTCCCCGTCAGAGAAGCCCGCATTTGCTATGATGGTTTCTGCGGTGGCGAGCGGGACGCGGCACCGGCGAGACACCCACCGGACGCGATGGTCGGCAACTCGGCGGTCTTGTTCGGCGACCCAATCAAACAGATCGGGAAACTGGCAAGGCTTAGGTTTATGGTGTAGTCTCATGATGTTCAAATCCATGGGAATGGGGATGGACGAATAGCTCCGGCGCGGTGTGAAGACCGCGACCGGGGTTCTTTATTTTGAGAAGGTCTTTGGTTCGACGGCAGGGTGACCTTCAACCCAACGACGCAAGTCGTCTGGCAAAATCAAGGTTTTGCGACCGCGCTTGCGCGCTGTAAGCGCGCCGTTTCGGATTGCCTCATAGATTGCGGTGCGGCCCGCGCGGGCAACCGAGCAGGCCTCGGCAATGCTGTAAGCAAGTGGGGAGTTCATTCGACCTCGCCAAATATGCCGGATTCACTCCGGCAAGTGCGTCCGCACAAGCGCGAACAAGGCGATTAAGTCGATTCAGATCGATATTTGCGGGACTTCTTCGAAGCGGGCGAAGCTGCATTCCTGTCCCGCTGACACTCCTGTCGAGCACGATGGATCGCTTTTGCGAGCGCATGAGTAGAAGCAAACGGTCGCCGAAACTGTTCCGGTATCTGAGACTGTAATTCGATAACTAAATTCACAAACTTCGAAGTGTTGTCAGTTTTTTGTTTGTCGGAATCGTTTCGAACTCCTTCGGGCAGGCCAAAGTCTCGGACCACTTTTGTCAGCCGGAAGACCCAAATATTCCAACCTGTGCCATCGGGTGGAGGAGTAACGCTTGGTGATTGCAGCTCCTTGATCGCCTGCTCGCAGGCGCCTTGAAATGCGGTTAGAATCTCACCAAGGCTTTCTAGCGAGTGTTTCGCAGGAAGACACAAATGTTTGAAGGCCTGCTCTAGTCCAGAGAAAAGGGACTGCGGATTTTCTTGATGGGCGACGATATCTCGGTGGAAATTTCTAGCTGACCTATGCAAATCACGAACGCCTTTGATTGCGACGTTCGCAGGTTCGGAATGAATTTCAATACCGGCTAGTAAGAAAAAGGAGTTTGTAACTTCGACAATCTGCTTTCGAGCATTCGCGGAAAACTCGTATCCATAAGCTTGCTCTAATCGTCCCCAGTCGAAATCCCCCGGCTTCATCTCGTGCACTATGAGACGTGCGCCTGAAACTCGCTTGGTGCGCTTATTAGCCATTGAGGTTCACCGGGCGGCAGGGAATCCGCTGCCGACACCATCCCATTCCTGTGTTATAAATGCCACGGCGGGTAGTCTTAGAATCTTTTGCGCTTGGCTATTTGCACAACATTATTGGAGGAAGTCGGCTCACAATATCCGGCCCATGCCTCCATTAGCTTGCGGCGTTTTTCCAAGGCGTCGCCGCGCCGGTAAGCCTGCTCCGCCTTGTCGCCGATGACATGCGCCAGCGCGGTTTCGGTAATTTCGCGCGGGAAGTTCGAGACGTTGCCTGCCCAATCCCGGAAGCTAGAGCGAAATCCGTGAACGGTGGCATTGTCGACCTTCATTCGACGCAGGACCATTTCCATTGCCATGTTGGAAAGCGGCTTGTTACGTGCCTGCCCGGCAAAGACGAACTCCCCGTCCTTGACCCTTTCGAGCTTTCGCAAGATTGCCACCGCGCGCGGTGACAAGGGCACACGATGTTCACGGCCTGCCTTCATACGGTCGGCCGGCACGGTCCAGACTTTCTTGTCAAAGTTGATTTCCTGCCACCGCATCCCAAGAATTTCACCAGAGCGGGCGGCGGTTAGGATGCAAATCTCCAGAGCCAGCGCGGCACTGGCTTCCCGGTTCCTCAACTCGGCAACAAAGCCGGCAACTTCCTCATAGGGCATTGCGGCATGATGGCCCCGCGCCAGTTTTGACGGCCTCGGTAACAGGTGATCCAGATGGCCGCGCCACCGGGCAGGGTTCTCGCCTCCTCGGAAGCCCTTGGCCTTGGCCGCGTCCAGAACCTTTTCAATTCGCCCGCGCACGCGCGAGGCGGTTTCGGCCTTTTTCGTCCAGATCGGCTTCAGGACCGCCAGCACGTCGTCGGTAGCTATGGTATCCACCGGCTTGGCGCGCAGGGGAGCCGCGTAGGTCTCCAGAGTCGATTTCCATTGTGCCTTGTGCTTCTCGTTTCGGAAGCCGGCGGAGAGAGTTTCCCGCACGTCATCGGCCATCTCGCCAAAAGTAGGAATGCCGCCGTCCCGTTTCCGCTCGTCAATCGGGTTGAGCCCTTGGGCAATCTTTCGGCGTGCACTGGCGGCATTCTCACGGGCATCTGTGAGGGGAACACACGTGGCGCTCCCCAACCCCATTTCTTTCGCCCGGCCGCGCCAGGTGAACCGCAGAACCCATTTGCGGGCTCCGGTTTCCGAGACGATCAAATAGAGGTTGCCGCCGTCGCTGTATTTGCCCGACTTGGCAGTTTCGACTTTGCGCGCGGTGAGCTTGCTGGCCATGTCCCGTCCCCAATCTGGTCCCCAAGGCAGTCCCCAAAAATAGCACGGCTTTGGACGGACTGAAATAGACAGTGGCGAACAGGAGCGAAAGAAAGGCCTATATCTGCTGCGCATTGTTAATCGGGCGCGGACGGCAATGAACGTCAGAAACCATGAGTTCGGCGGACTTCCTATCCGCCACGCCTGAAACCCTAATGCTGGCGGTTTTCGCGAATTCCAGCCCGTTCGGAGCGCTCGTATCCGTATATCTGGTGCGCTTGTACAAGGCTCCATCCGGTCCCTGAAACTGATGCTCATAAGGTGTCTCGGCCGCAGCTTGGCGCAGGTCGCCACGGCGTCGCAGGTTCGTCCGCGGCCAATTGTTGCGGATGCCCGGGTTCCCGGCAATTTCAGCCCGTCTTCGCTAGGCGGAGTGTCAGGCGACATCCGAAACGTCGTTGAGAATCGATGCGCGAGCGAAGCAGCCGCATCGCCTCGATGAATTCGGGCACAAAATGCAGAATGCATTTCGATGCCGAAAAATAAGGGTTTCTGCGATGTCGCGAAGGCAAGTCGCAAAACCACATGCTTCGCCCAAGTACGCAAACCGACCAATGTGCGGCAGTGCTTCGCGCCTCGCATCCCGGATTTCCATGACGATGTACGCGGCGATTCCGTCAGTGGGATGAAAGAACGCCATTCTTTGCCGTGTCGCCGATCGCTTTCGAGCGGAATCAGCCGCTCCGGGCGCTCGATTCGGCGGAAGTCGAAGCGCGGGAAGGGGTAGGCCGGGGTCGGGGCTGCTTTCGCGGCGGTCGGCGGGTAAAATGGAACTAATCTAAAATGGTGTTTTAAAACAAAGGCTTGCGGTAGAAGTTTGATCACGGTTGCGTGTTATTTGTGCAACACCCGTCCAGAAACAGCCTGACTCGTGCCGTTCTGAAGCGTTCCTTTGTTGCGTGTGCAGGAGTGTTCGGTAATTGTCATCTTGCGACGGAGGGGGGCATCCCGAGGTCGTCCCGTTAGGTGGTTCGCTTAAGTCCCTCGCGTTGAGCGGGAGTGTCCGAAGGCGCGAAGCGACTAAGCGGGTTTTAAGGGACAAGGGAACCAACCTTAGGGTGTTTCACCCAGCGGATCCGGAACCTTCCCTACAGAGCAACTTGGAGGTTAACATGAAGATGGTTAAGAGCCTTATCCTCGGCTCAGCGGCGGGTCTCATCGCCATGAGTGGGGCACAGGCAGCTGATCTTCCCGTCAAGGCCAAAGCGGTCGAGTACGTGAGGATCTGCTCCCTGTATGGTGCCGGTTTCTTCTACATTCCGGGCACCGACACCTGCATCAAGCTGGGTGGTTATCTGCGCGTCGACACCACGTTCAACGGTGGCGTCTACGGCCAGCCGTTCTATAATGGTGATGCGGGCCAGGGCAATCGCTTCCGCGATCAGTTCAACTCCCGTTCGCGTATGGCGCTGACGGTTGATACCCGCACTGCCACCGAATACGGCGTCGTCCGTACCTTCGGCCAGGGCGACTTCCAGTTCCAGAACTTCGGCAGCTCCAACCCGGCACTCCCGGTTGGCTCCCAGGCTGGCCTGAACAGCGGTCTGCTTTCGGCTGCAGGCGGCGGTTATGTCGCGGTTGAAATGGTGTTCATCCAGTTCGCTGGTTTCACCTTCGGTAAGTCGGCCTCGGCCTTCGCTGCGCCGTGGCATGGCTATCCGGGCAACAACAACTCGTTCCTGATGGGCGGCCATGACACCGTCACCGGTGTCAACAACATCCAGTACACCGCTCAGTTCGGTAACGGCGTGTCGGGCACCATCGGCCTCGACGATCCGACCGTGTTCCACAAGACCTCGGTTCAGAACCTCGGTCTCGGCGTCAACGTCAACGGCGGCGGCACCAACGCTTACGGCGGCATCGTTGCTCCCGACATCGTCGGCAACATCCGTGTCGATCAGGCTTGGGGTCTCCTCCAGTTGTCGGCCGGCGCTCACCTCGTGAACGCTTCCTACAACACGCTGGGCGCCGGTGGCGTTCCGACCAACCTGTCGGAAATCAGCGGCCATCCCGACAGCAAGTGGGGCTTCTCGGTTCAGGGTGCCTTGCAGATCAAGAACATCCCGACCGGTGCCGGCGATGACATCAAGGTCAGCGCAGTGTACTCCCAGGGCAACACCAAGGACGTCATCTCGACCTCCGGCGGTTCGCCGAGCTTCGCCATGTTCGGCGGCAGCGGCCTTGGCTACCAGAGCGTTGGCTTCGGTAACACCAGCGATGGCGTCTATCTCCCCGGCGTGGGCGGTACCAACGGCATCATCCTGACCAAGGCTTGGGGTGTTCGCGGTGCGTTCAACCACAACTGGGATCCCTACTGGTCGTCCAGCCTCTGGGGTGCTTACGCCCAGGTTAAGTACGACGGCAACGGCACCGACGCAGTCAACGGCAACTTCACCTCTGCCAAGGGAGCCTACTGCTTGGGCTTCGCGGCAACCCATCCGGGTCAGGTCGCAGTTGCCGGCGCAGCCGGTACCTATAGCTGCAACCCGGACTTCAACATCGCGCAGATCGGTGTTGTGACCCGCTGGACTCCCGTCAAGAACCTGACGTTCTCGGCTGAAGTCGGCGCGTTCCTCCTCGACCAGAAGATGTCGGGTAGCTCGGTGTTCACCGCGACTGCTCCGAAGCCGAACGCTCTCTACGAGTTCAAGGACCAGAGCACTGTGTTCCTGAACGTTCGTGCTCAGCGCAACTTCTGATCCCGAAAGACTTGAAACACGCGGAGAACCCCCGGCAGGAAACTGCCGGGGGTTTTTCTTTGTCCAGGCGGCGCGCGTGCCGGTCACGTCACGCGTTGTGATCCGGCCACGCCTGTTGAATACGACAGGACCGCTGCTGTCCTGCTGTTGCCCGGACGTGACGGTGCAGCCTGTGAATGTGGGTAAACACTCGGCCTGGACGGGGGGCGACGGTTTGAGACCGGCCCCGGTTATTCGACGCTGGCGCCGCGGCGCAGGTCGGCCTCGATCTGCAGCCGTGTCCCGCCGCCGAAGCGGGCGCGATAGACCTGCAGATTCTCCATGATCCGCTGCACGTAGTTGCGGGTCTCCGAGAACGGGATCTTTTCGACCCAGTCGACCGCGTCGACCTTGGGGTCGCGCGGATCGCCGTAGCGCTCGATCCATTTCCTGACGCTGCCGCGGCCGGCATTATAGCCGGCGAAGGTCAGGATGTAGGAGCCGCGATAATCCTCGATCAGCCCGCCGAGCTCGGCGGCGCCGAGGGTGGCGTTGTAGACCGAATCGTTCTTCAGCCGGGCGAGGTCGTAGGTCGCGCCGTGTCGCTTGCAGACATAACGCGCGGCATCCGGCGTCACCTGCATCAGTCCATAGGCTTGCGCCGGCGACACCACCGCCGGATTGAAGGCGCTCTCCTGCCGGGCGATGGCGTAGACGATGCTCTGTTCGACCTCGGGTCCGATCGACTTGAACGGCGGGATTCCAACCACCGGATAGGCATAATGATCGAACGGCAGCCCGCGGTTGAGGGCAGCCTTGCCGAGCAGCAGCATGCCGCGCGCGTCGCCATTGCGCGACGCCAGTTCGCCCAGTCCAGCCAGCGCATCCGGATCGCCATTTTCGCCAAGGTCGCCGAAGATCGGGATCGCCATTTCGCGTTCGTCCAGCTGATAAAGCAGCTGCACCGCGCGGACGATTTCCAGCCTTTCGATTCCCCGCGAGCGCCCGCCGGGGACGCCGTTCAATTCGATCTGCGGCAGTCCAAGCTTGGCGCGCGCCAGCTGGCCATAATAGCTGGTCGATTGCTCGGCCGCCCGGGTGTAGGCCGCGCGCGCTTCCTGGGCGCGGCCGGCCGCCTCGGCGGCGCGGCCCTGCCAGTAGCCGGCGCGCGCCAGCGCGGTCGGGTTGACGCTGCCGACGCCGATGCGCGCAAAATGCTGCGCGGCCGTCGCCGGGTCGTTGAGGAAACGCAGCGCGATCCAGCCGGCGGTGAATTGCTGCTCGGTCTGGTAGATGTCGCGGGCGGGCAGCGCCGCATCGCGGGCGATCAGGTAGGCGTTGCGGTTTTCGCCGGTGTCGAGCAATTTTCGCGACAGCAGCCGCCGTTCGATCCACCATTCGTCCAGATTGTGCAGGCGGCCGGGATCCTTCGGCGCGCTCAGCATCAGCTGGGCTGCCTCGGCGAATTTGTCTTCGCGGCGCAGCAGCTGAATCTTGCTGAAGATGTAGCCGGGGTCGCCATGCAATTCGCTGGGCACCGCGGCCAGCAGCGCCCTGGCGTTCGAGGCCTTCTTGTGCGCGGCGATGCGGGCCTTCGCCAACGCAACCTGGCTGGCGCCGAGCCGCTTGGCGGCGCGCAGCGCCGCCGTATTCTCGCTGCCATAGAGCAGGAAATCCATCCGCGCCTTGTGATCGCCCGGCGTGATCAGCGCGCCGAACAGGTCGAGTGCCGCGCTCTCGGTATCCTCGGAAATCGAATCGGTTCGCCAAGCGCTGTGCACCAGACGCTCGGCATTGGCGCGGTCGCCGCGCGCGATCATCGCGCGCGCCAGCGAGAATTTGCCCTTGGCCGAGCGCGGCGATTCGTTTTCGAACCACGCCCAGATCGTGGCGTCGTCGCGACGGTCGTCCCACAGCGCCGCCTCGATGCGCCGGCGCAGGAAGGTCTGCGATGGCCAGCTGGGATTGGCCGACAGGAACGCGCGGTAGCGCTCGACCGATGCGCCGTTGTCGTCGCTGCGCAGGATGATCCATTCCGCGAGTTTCTTCGCGACCGGATCCGATATCGCGGCTTGCGCCTGCGTCGCATCCGCCGGCTTGCGCTTGCGTACCAGCTCGATGACGTTTTCCAGCGCCTCGGTATCGGCTTGCGAGGTCGACGACGTCGCGGCGATGGCGGCCGGCACCGAGGGTTTGCGCGGTGGCGGCGGCAGGGCGGCGGGCTGGCGGGTCGCGGGCGCCAGTGCTGGCGCGGCGGGCGCAGGGCTCGCTGCCGCTGCGGTATTCTTGGCAGCTGGTGTGGGAACCAGATTGCGCGCGATCGGCCGCGGCTTCGGCAATGGAACCTTGGTCTTGGCGACCGCTTCGACCGTAAAGGGCGACAATCCCATGGCCAGCGCCAGGCTTGTCGCCAATGCCGTCGATCGCAATGCGGCTGCGCGGGCGGATCGGGTCACTGCTTTCCCTAACGGCGAATCATTCAATCGCTGAGGCTCTAGCTCTATTTGATAGCTCTATTTGATTGAATATGTGGACAAAATACTAAAATCACTGATGTTTCCGATGTCTGCGCCATGACCGCGGCAAAATCGCGGCCAGAGCGTTTTCAAGCGAAGTGGGGACCGGTTCGCGTCAAGAAAACGCGTCAAATCAAGAATCTAGAGCCCCGTTTCGATTATATCGAAACGGAAAAGGCTCCAGAGCGGCCTTTCGCGAGATCGCCAGACCCGGTATGAATTGACCTTACCGCCAGTAAACGGCCAGCAGCGAGCGTTCGGAGGAAGTCCATGGCAGCCAAGACGAATTTTCGGGGCTCCTACACCGCCTTGGTTACGCCATTCAAAAACGGCTCGATCGATGAAGCTGCCTTCCGTGGCCTCGTGAGCTGGCAGATCGAGCAGGGCTCACACGGCCTGGTGCCGGTCGGCACCACAGGCGAAAGTCCGACCCTCAGCCATGCCGAACATCACCGGGTCGTCGAGTTGTGTCTCGATGAAGCGAAGGGGCGCGTGCCGGTCATCGCCGGCGCGGGCTCGAACTCCACGCGCGAGGCCGTCGATCTGGCCGTCCATGCCGAGAAGGCCGGCGCCGATGCCGTGCTGGTGGTGACGCCGTATTACAACAAGCCCACCCAGGAAGGGATGTATCAGCACTTCAAGGCGGTGAATGACGCCGTCGGCATCCCGATCATCATCTACAACATCCCGCCGCGCTCCGTCGTCGATATGTCCGTGGAGACCATGACCCGGTTGTTCGAGTTGAAGAACATCGCCGGCGTCAAGGACGCCACCGCCAATCTTGCCCGCGTATCGCAGCAGCGCCACGCGATGGGACCGGATTTCATCCAGCTTTCCGGCGAGGACATGACCGCGCTGGCCTATATGGCGGCGGGTGGACATGGTTGCATCTCGGTTGTCGCCAATGTGGCGCCGAAGCTGTGCGCGGACCTGATGACTGCGGTCTTGAAGGGCGATTACGCCACCGGACTGAAGATTCAGGACCGGTTGACGCCGTTGCATGATGCCATCTTCAAGGAACCGGGCCTCGCCGGAGCCAAGCATGGCCTCAAGCTGCTGGGGCGGCTGGAGGAGGAAGTGCGCCTGCCGCTGATGACGGTGACGCCGCCGACCGGCAAGGTCATCCGTGACGCCATGGTGCATGCGGGCCTGATCAACTGAGCCGTCGACGTTCCCGTCATGAGTCTTCCGGTCCGTCAAGTCGAGGAGAAGGGGCTGCAGATGCTCAAGGAATTTCGCGAATTCGCCATGAAGGGCAATGTCGTCGACCTCGCGGTCGGTGTCATTATCGGCGCCGCCTTCGGGGCGATCGTCACCTCGATGGTCGGCGACATTATTATGCCTATTATCGGTGCCATCACCGGCGGCCTCGATTTCTCCAACTATTTCACCGGCCTTTCGAAGGCGGTCACGGCGGGCAATCTTGCTGACGCAAAAAAGCAGGGCGCCGTGTTGGCGTGGGGCAATTTCCTGACGCTGACGCTGAATTTTGTCATCATCGCTTTCGTGCTGTTCATGATCATCAGAGCCATGAACAAGATGAAGCGCAAGGATGAGGCGGCTCCGGCGGCTCCGCCGAAGCCAACCCGGCAGGAAGAATTGCTGACCGAGATCCGCGATCTGCTTAAGAAGACTTGAAGCGCGATACCGACGACGTGGGCGTTGTCGCTGCTTTTCCAGAGACAACGCCCAGAGGTTTTGAATCATGGCCGAAAAGAACGAGCGCGCGATCAAGGTCGTCGCCGAGAATCGCAAGGCCAGGTTCAACTATGCCATCGAGGATACGATGGAAACGGGGATCGCGCTGACCGGCACCGAGGTCAAGTCGATCCGCACCGGCAAGGCCACCATCGCGGAATCCTACGCCGATACCAAGGATGGCGAGATCTGGCTGATCAACGCCAACATCCCGGAATATCTGCAGGCCAACCGCTTCAACCACGAGCCGAAGCGGCCGCGCAAATTGCTGCTGCACCGCAAGCAGATCAACAAGCTGATGGGCGCGGTCGACCGCGATGGCATGACGCTGATCCCGCTCAAACTCTATTTCAACGAACGTGGCCGCGCCAAGCTGTTGCTGGCGGTGGCCAAAGGCAAGAAACTGCACGACAAGCGCGAGAGCGAGAAGAAGCGCGACTGGGGCAGGGAGAAGGGCCGCCTGCTGCGGGCGCGGGGATAGGGATCACCGTCATGCCATCCGTCATTGCGAGGAGCGCTTGCGACGAAGCAATCCATTCTTTCTTGCTTTTGATGCATGGATTGCTTCGCGGAGCCTGTCATCGGGCGGCGCCTCGCGCCGACCCGTTGGCCCGCAATGACGGTCGATGGAGAATTGCTCAATGAACCAGAAGAACCTGCTCGAAGTCGACTGGAGCAAGATTCCGGCGCCGTCCGACGATGGCGCGGCGGCGCATCTGGTGGGCATGACGATCCCGCCGCTGAGCCTGATGGCGACCGACGATACCTCGGTGACGCTCTCGGCGCTGCCGGGGCGCATCGTGGTGTTCGCCTATCCCCGGACCGGCGAGCCCGGCAAGATCAGCCTGGTCGATGACTGGGACATGATCCCGGGCGCCCGCGGCTGCACGCCGCAAGCCTGCTCCTTTCGCGACCTGTTCGCGGAGTTGAAGGCGGCCGGCGCCAAACATGTGTTCGGCCTGTCGACGCAGAGCAACCTCTACCAGACCGAGATGGCGTCACGGCTGCATCTGCCGTTTGCGGTGCTGTCGGACGCCAAGCTGGCGCTGACACGGGCGCTGAACCTGCCCACCATGGAAGTGGCGGGAGAGACCCTGATCAAGCGGCTGGCGATGGTGATCGACAATGCGCGGATCACCCACGTGTTCTATCCGGTGTTTCCGCCCGATCGGAATGCCGGCGATGTGGTGGCTTGGCTGAAGCAGAATAGGGTGTGAATTGTAGGGTGGGCAAAGCGAAGCGTGCCCACCACCAGGTCCGCGGATGCAAATGGTGGGCACGGCGCAAGCGCGCCTTTGCCCACCCTACGAATCCAGATCCGCTCGCACTTTCGCAAACACGCTGCGAAACATCTCCGGCGTCAGCACCCGCGTGTTGGTGTTGTAGCGCGAGCAATGATAGCTGTCGTAAAGCTTTAGCGCGCCGGCCTGATGGATCGCGCCGTGCCCGAAGGGCGCCTCGGCGGCGCGAAGCGTCAGGACTTTCAGCATCGAGTCATGCGCGACGCGGCCGAGCGCCACGATCGCGCGCAGTTTGGGCATCGCCGCTATGGTGGCCGACAGGAACTGGCGGCAGGTGTTGATCTCGACGGGCAACGGCTTGTTCTGCGGCGGCACGCAGCGCACCGCGTTGCTGATCCGGCAATCGACCAGTTTCAGCCCGTCGTCGGGCCTCGCCTGATAGACGCCTTTGGCAAAACCATATTCCAGCAGCGTGGCGTAGAGCAGGTCGCCGGCGAAATCGCCGGTGAAGGGACGCCCGGTGCGATTGGCGCCCTGCACGCCGGGCGCGAGGCCGACGATCAACAGCGCGGCATTGGCATCGCCGAACGACGGCACCGGAGAATTGAACCAGGTCGGCTCGCGCGCGCGCACCGAGTCGCGATAGCTCGCGAGCCTCGGACACAGCGGGCAATTGCGGTCCGGTGCGGTGGGGAGAGAGGCGGGCGGCTTGCGGCCGCGCCGCGGATCAGTCTCAGTCCTCGAAATCGTCGTCATCGGCCCTCGGCGCCATCGTGGTCGCGCGCTGCAGGAATTGCGGCGCATGATGGCGCGGCTCGCGCGGAGCCGGACGCTCGGACGGATCGCGGCCGAGCTTGGATTGCAGCTCCACCAGATCGGTGAAGACGTCGGCCTGGCGGCGCAGTTCGTCGGCGATCATCGGCGGCTGGCTGGAAATCGTCGAGACCACGGTGACGCGGACGCCGCGGCGTTGCACCGCCTCGACCAGCGAGCGGAAATCGCCGTCGCCGGAAAACAGCACGATCTGGTCGACATGCTCGGCGAGTTCCATCGCATCGACCGCGAGCTCGATATCCATGTTGCCCTTGACCTTGCGGCGGCCGCTGGCGTCGATGAATTCCTTGGTCGCCTTGGTGACGACGGTGTAGCCGTTGTAATCGAGCCAGTCGATCAGCGGGCGGATCGAGGAATATTCCTGATCCTCGACGAGCGCCGTGTAGTAGTTGGCCCGCAGCAGATAGGCCCTGGCGTTGAAATCGGCCAGCAGCCGCCGGTAGTCGATATCGACCCCTATGGCCTTGGACGTGGCGTAGAGATTGGCGCCATCGATGAACAGCACGATCTTTTCCCGCGGATCGATGGGCATGGCATATCTCCATATTGGCGGTCTGCCCGCCTAAACGCCTGTGCCGCGCCACGCGGCCTAAACGACAATTTAAATTCCGCTGAGAACATTATGTTAATTTCGCTATTCGCATGTTTTCCGACACGGGACAAGACATCTGCATGTCACATGCGCGTGCCGAGGGGCAGGCAATCCTTGTGCCCACCGAGTCACTCGTGTATGGGAAGCCTTCATTCCATAAGTTTTGGAGACGTCTGTGGCACGCGTCACCGTT
>NZ_JAUSLT010000037.1 GCF_030646015.1 Bradyrhizobium sp. | reverse complement strand
GACCTGTCCGAGCAGGTTGCCGAAGAAGCCCTGCGGCGCAAACTGTTGCCCTGCCATGAGACCGAGCGGTGGCGACATCTGCAGTGATCCGTTCATCATTTGCGCGTCCATCATAATCCTCCTCGGTCGCAATGAATTACGCCTGGATTGGTGATCCTCCGGGCGACGAGCGAATGGATCGCTCAGCTTCATGACGATAAGTGTGGCGCGCTTCGGCGTGAATGGATCATTCGATACACACGAAGGCACGGGATCGGAAGGCACAAATCGCCACCGCGATATGCGACGGTTCACGGATTGCGAATTTTGAATGGAGGCGGAGCTGTCGCGCGCAGATCAGTAAAAATAGCTCATGCGGCGATGTGATGTTGCCGGAACGAGTTCGACGGCAAGACGAGCGTCAGCTCGGCACCTCCACCGTGGTCTCGACCGGCAGGGCGCCGCCGCGGATGCGGATTTCGCGCACCGGATAGGGCACGCGGATGCCCTCGCGCTTGAACGCGTCCCACAGCGCCAGCATCACCTCGCTCTTGACGTTGTCCATGCCGTCGGGTTCGGCGATCCAGAAGGTCAGGGAGAACTTCATGCCGTGTTCGGCGAATTCGGTCAGGATGCAGTTGGGCGGCTTGCTCTTGATGGCGCGCGGGGCGGCTGAGGCGATCTCGATCGCCAGCTTGCAGACCAGCCTCGGATCGGCGTCGTAATTGGTGCCGAAACCGACCTTCACCAGCGTGTTCTTGTCGGTGTAGGTCCAGTTGGTGACCTTCTGCGTCACCAGGTCTTCGTTCGGGATCAGGAATTCGCGGCCGTCGCCGGCGGCGACCGAGATATAGCGGGTCTTCATCGCGCTGATGCGGCCCGAGCTGTCGCCGATGGTGACGAGATCGCCCGGCTTCACCGATTTGTCGGCCAACAGGATGATGCCCGAGATGAAGTTGGCGACGATCTTCTGCAGGCCGATACCGATACCGACGCCGACCGCGCCGGAAAACACCGCCAGCGCCGAGAGGTTGATGCCGACCGCGCTGAGGGCAATCGCGACCGCGACCACCATCAGCCCCATCCGGATCATCTTGACCAGCAGCACCTGGATCGACGGCGTGAGATCCGCGGAGCGGTTGATGCGGCCTTCGACGAAGTTGCTGGCGATGCTGGTCAGCCACAGCGCCAGCATCAGCAGCGCGCCGAGTTTGATCAGCAAAAGCGGTGTCAGCCTGAGGTCGCCGAGCACGATCGAAACCGAATCCAGCACCTCGATGGTCGGTTGCAGCTGGCCGAGGATGCTCAGGGCCGCCACCAGCCACGCCGACAGCGAAACCAGCCGGACGATGAAGGCGTTGCGGATCACCGAGGTGACGAGCCGGATGATCAGCCACGCAAAGGCCAGATTGGCGGCGACGGCCAGCAGATAGGAGCGGCTCGGCCAGGTCGAGGTCAGCATGATCACGCGTGCCAGCGTCATCAGCACCGCGAACACGGCCGTCGACGCGCTGCCGACCAGCACGCGCAGGAATAGCCGGAATGGCGCCGGCCAGCCCATCGCAAGCGAGGTGACATCGACCCTGGAACGGACCGCCGCACCGGCGGCGAAGGCAATGCCGGCGGCGGCCAGGATCAGCCCCAGCTGCAGATAGAACCAGGGCGAGGCCACCTCCGCGCCGACCGAACGCGCCGCGGCGAGCAGGAATTCGGTGATGTCATTCAGGTCCATCGTCAAGGTCTCATCGCAGCCAGGATCATCGGGGGGGCATCGGGCAAACTTGATTCGAATAACCGGCAGATTCACACAATGGCAGCATTGGCGCCATCGATACGACACCCGGGCTGCCGTGAGTTGGGCCGTTAAATTGGCCACTTTGCCGCCGGTCCGAGAAATGGGTTGGCGTCGAAGTGTGGCGACGATAAGGATGCAAGTGCAAGTATTCTAGAAAGTATTGTCGAAAGCACTCTCAAGAGTATTTGCAATGATTTCCGGAGGTTCATGGCTTCTCTCGACGCGGTCAGCATAGCAATTCTTCTCGGCGCTGTTCTGGTCATGGCCGGCATTCTGTCGAGCCTGCTCGCGCTGCGCTTCGGCGCCCCGTTATTGCTGGTGTTCCTGTTCATCGGCATGCTGGCCGGCGACTCCGGCCCCGGTCAGCTGCGGTTCGACGACGTCCGCACCACCTATCTGGTTGGGTCGGTGGCGCTGGCCCTGATCCTGTTCGATGGCGGCTTGAGGACCCGGTTTCAGAGCATCCGCGCGGTGCTGGCGCCATCGATGGTGCTGGCGACGGTCGGCGTGCTGGTGACCGCGCTGATATCAGCGCCGGTCGCCCGATATGCGCTCGACCTGAACTGGTCCGAGGCGCTGCTGGTGGGCGCCGTGGTGGCCTCGACCGACGCCGCCGCGGTGTTTCTGCTGGTGCATGCGCAGGGCTTGCGCCTGCGTCCCCGCGTCGGCGCGACGCTGGAGGTCGAATCCGGCACCAACGATCCGTTCGCGGTGTTTCTGACGCTGGTACTGGTCGAATTCATTACGATCGGCGAAGGCTCGGCCTGGCAGATCGCGCTGCAATTTACCCGCGAGGCGGTGCTCGGCGCCATCGTCGGCGTGGTCGGCGGCCGCCTCGTGGTGCTGGCGCTGAACAAGGTGGCGCTGCCGCAGGGCCTGCACGCGCCCTTTGTCGCCACCGCCGCGCTGGTGATCTTCGGTACCGCGCAAATCTCGCACGCGTCGGGATTTCTCGCGGTCTATCTCGCCGGCATCATCATCGGCAACCGGCCGACCCGTGCCCACAACTCGGTCGTAACCTTCCTCGATGCCGCGACCTGGCTGGCGCAGATCGTGATGTTCGTGCTGCTCGGCCTCCTGGTCTCGCCGCAGCGGCTGGTGAGCAGCATCGGCCCGGCTGTCGTCGTGGCGCTGGCCCTGATGCTGCTGGCGCGCCCGGTCGCGGTGTTTCTCTGCCTGGCGCCGTTCCGCTTCAACTGGCGGGAAAAGATATTCATCGCCTGGACCGGCCTGCGCGGCGCGGTAGCGATCTTCCTGGCCTCGATCCCGATGCTGGTCGGTCTGTCGAAAGCCTATCTCTATTTCGACGTCGCCTTCGTCGTCGTCCTCATCTCGCTGCTGCTGCAGGGCTGGACGCTGGGACCTGCTGCACGAAAGCTCCATGTCGCGCTGCCACGCGCCGATCGCGGCCCGCGCCGCGTCGAGCTCGATCTGCCCGGCCAGCTCGAGCAGCAACTGGTCGGCTATTCCGTCCGCCCGAAAAGCCTGTATTTCCGGCGCGGCCTGATTCCATCCTGGTCGAAGCCGACGCTGGTGATCCGAGACCAGAAAATCCTGTCGCCCGCCGAGGCCGATCCGGTCGCGCCCGGCGACTACATCTATCTGCTGGCGCCGCCGGAAAAGGCCGAGGCGCTGGACCGGTTCTTCGTCGACATGGCGCCGGGCTCGGCGCCCGATCCGCATCTGCTCGGCGACTTCATGGTGTCGGGGGAGCACACGCTCGGCGAACTCGCCGGGATCTACGGCGTCGTGGTGGATGAAGAGCAGGGCAAACTGACGCTGGCGGATTATTTCGACATTCATCTCGACCACGCGCCGAAGGAAGGCGCCGAGCTCGTTCTCGACCCCATCGTCCTGGTGGCGCGCAGCATCGGCGGCGGCCGGGTCAATGTCGTCGGCCTGCGGCTGCCGGAAGAGGAGGAAGAGGCCGCCGCGCCGTTGACGGGACTGGCGCGGTTCAAGCGCAAGCTGTCGGAGCTGTGGTCGCAGGTGGCGGGGGTTTGATCCCCAATCAATCCTGCATCATCGCTGCAAGCGATTATGCCGCGGGCTGCATCGCCTTGCTCATCAGGATGCTGCCGCCATTGTGCGGCAGCCTCGGGTGCGGCGGAATCTCGGCGACGCTAACCTGGACGAAGCGCCGGGCTTTGTAGAAATTCACGGCGGTAATGTTGTCGGCCCATACGTGCAGGCTCAAGCGGTCGTAACCGGCTTCCATCGTCCGGGCTTCGGCCCAGGCGAGCAGTCTTGCACCGATGCCGGAACCACGGTGCGCGTCGCCAACGGCGAGGCTGTTCAGGAACATGCTGCCCCAATCCTGTAGCTCCAGCATCGGCCGGACGTGGTTGTGACGCTCCGAACCAAGCAGCACGTAATTGTCTTCCTTCAGCATATCGGCGGGAAAGGCGTTCGCGACGGCGACGATCTCGCTGCCGAGGGCGGCAACGCAACAATTGCGGTAGGAAACGGGATAGCGTTCGCCGCTGATGCCGGCCGACAACAGATCGACGGCGGTCACGAACGGGATCAAGTCGTCGAACAGGAATTCGTAGACGCCGCCACCGGCGATGCACATGTAGCGTGCCAGCTCGCCGCTCTCGTCGGAACGAGCCATGCGGTAGGTGATCTGATCCGACATTCCCGTGAATCCTTCAGCCCATGCCTTGCGTGGAAGTCGGATCAACCATCGCAGCAGTTCTTGTGCTCCGGGGAGCCGCCCCGTCTTGACGCAGATCAATGGCCGGGCGGTGATCCCCGGCGCGGTTCTGATGCAACAGGGCATCTGCAATGGTATAATAGCAAAAGATCGTCAACACCCGGTGCCGAAACAGGGAGTGCGCATGGCCGAGAATTTTCACGACAACGAGGTTCGCGAGCGCTTCGAGCTCGATGTCGAGGGCCACATCGCCTTCGTCACCTATCGCAAATCGCCGGGCGCAATCACGCTGGTCCATACCGAGGTGCCGCCGGAGCTGGGCGGGCGGGGCGTAGGCTCGAAGCTCGGGCGCGCCACGCTCGACGCGGTGCGGGCGCAGGGGCGGCGGCTGTCCGTCGAATGCGATTTCATCCGGTCCTACATCGGCAAGCATCCGGAATACAGCGACCTGCTGGCGCCCGGTGAAACGGAAGAGCAGGCTGCCGCCGTCCACAAGGCCGGCTGCTTTTGCGGTGCCGTGGAGGTCGAGGTGACGGGCAAGCCGACCTTCGAAGGGTATTGTCACTGCAGTGACTGCCAGGCCTGGTCGGCGGCGCCGATCAACGCCTTCAGCCTGTGGCCTTCGCGCAGCGTGCGGATCACCAGGGGCGAAGCCGACATCGGCACCTTCCACAAGACCGAAAATTCCTACCGCAAGTTCTGCAAGATCTGCGGCGGGCATCTCATGACCGAGCATCCGCGGATGCGGCTGATCGACGTCTATGCCAATCTGCTGCGGGATTTCACGCATCGACCGACGCTGCACGCCAATTACGGGAGCAAGATGGTTTCGGTGAAGGACGGGCTGCCGAAGTTTCGCGATCTGCCCGCCGAGCTCGGCGGCTCCGGCGAGGCCTTGCCGGACTAGCCGGCCGGGTTCGCGTTCGTGACCCTAAGCGGAAGCCGGATCGACCGACTGCCAGCGCCGGACTTCCAGCCGGCTGCGCCGACCTTTCACGGAAATCACTTCGGCGGGGCCGAATTCCGCATCGCCGGAAATCCTTACGGTCTCCGCGTCTGCAACGATTTCACCGCGCGAAGCGGCGGAACACAAACGCGCGGCGAGGTTCACGCTATCGCCAATGACCGTGAAGTCCATGCGGTCGGCAGGCCCCACGGTGCCTGAAATCACCTCGCCCGTATAGATGCCGATGCCGACGCCGCGAGGCAGGTCGGCGTTGTCGAGAAGGCGGAGCGCCTCGCGCGCCGCGCCGATCGCGCGGGCTTCCGCCCCTGCGCCCTGGAAGCGTGCGAGAACCGCGTCACCGATCAGCTTGTCCACGTCGCCGCCCGCGCTCGTGATCGCGCCGACCACGATCGTCATCGATTGGTTGAGAAACCGGACGACTTCCTCCGGTCCATTCGCCTCTGCGAATGACGTGAAGTCGCGAATATCGGAGTATAGAATGGTGCAGCGTGTCCGACTCGAAGGGATGCCGCCGCCCATGCTGACGGCGTCGTGAACCGCCTGGGATGCCGCGCCCGAGAGCAGCCGTTCGAGCCGCGCACGCAATTCGGCGACCAGCGCAGCCCGGCTGTTGATGTTTCTCTGCGCCAGCATGACCAGGCGTGTCATCCCCAGCATCAACGCTATCAGCATGACGCTGGGCACGCCGGCGGCCGCGATACCTGCGCGCCAGAGCAGCGCATTCAGGTGGCTGACGGGCTCATACAGCTCGATGATGACAGGTGAACCGCCGGGCACCGCGACCAGGACGTAGAGCTCATAGAGTGCCGTTCCGTCAGCCGCGGTCTTCAGCACCACCGTGCTGGTGCCGCGCTCCGCGGCTGCTACAAATGCCGGGCTGCGGTCCTCCATTCCAATCTGGCTGCGATCCGTCGAATACTGGATGACTCCGGCGGCGGAATAGATCTTCAGATGCGTGAGGTCGAGTTCGCGCGCTTCGCGGGTCAATTCGGCGAGCAGCGTCTGGCCATGGGCGTCGCCATAGACCGATGCGGGCGCTTCACCGCGCTTCAAACGCTGCCAATGGTCCGGGGCCGCTTCGGTCATCGCGCGGTCGATGATCTGCGCACGCCGTGTCGCCTGCCCGAGATAGACCCCTTCAGCCAGTTGACGCGCCCCGACGCCGGTCAGGACCGCGGACAACACCAGAAGGATCAGGAGTCCCGGAACGATGTAGCGGAGGAACAGGCGCAGCAGGGGATAAGGCTGATCGAAGGAATGCGTATTCATGATCAGCGGCCATGTCCGAGCGGCGCTCCCGTGTTGGTTCACCCGCCTCGGCACTTTTCCTGCTCCCGGAGCCGCTTTGTCTTGACCCAGATCAATGGCGCCGTCCCGGCGCGCCCGGGTCGGCGGCGGTATCAGGCTGGCAATGTCGTCCCCGGCAGCACTTCGGGTCCCCCGAACGCAACCACGCGCCCGCGCCGGAGCATCACCACCTGCGTCGCCAGCTGGCGCATTTCGCCGGCGTCGTGGCTGACATAGACCATCGGCACATTGGCTTCGTCGCGCAGCCGCACAAGGTAGGGCAGGATCTCCACCTTGCGCTCCTCGTCCAGCGATCCCATGGGCTCGTCGAGCAGCAGCAGCCGCGGCTGCGCCAGGAGCGCGCGTCCCAGCGCCACGCGCTGGCGCTCGCCGCCGGACAGCCGGCCGGGACGGCGGTCGAGCAGGCCGCCGATATCCAGCAGATCGGTGACGCGCTTGTTCTGGGCGGAATCCTCGGCCAGCCGGTTCATGCGCCGCCCGTAGTCGAGATTCTCTCGGATATCGAGATGCGGAAACAGCCGCGCGTCCTGGAACACATAGCCGATGCGGCGGCGATGCGGCGGAATGTGAAGTCCTGCCGCGGTATCGTCGAGCACCTCGCCATCGACGGCGATGATGCCGCGGTCCGGCCGCAGCAAGCCGGCGATCATGTTGATCAGCGAGGTCTTGCCGGCGCCGGAGGCGCCGAACAGCCCGGTCACGCGCCCCTCGCTGGCGAAGGAAGCCTCGATGGAAAATTCGCCGAGTTGTCTCGAAACCTCAACGCGCAGCATGATCAATTCCCGTGCAGGCGTTTGGTGGCGCGCCGGGCGAACCATTCGGAGCCGACCAATGCGGCAAGCGCGATGACGATCGATACCACCACCAGCCGCAGCGCCGCGGTGTCGCCGTCGGGCGTCTGGATCAGCGAATAGATCGCCGAGGAAATGGTCTGGGTTTCGCCCGGGATATTCGACACGAAGGTGATGGTGGCGCCGAATTCGCCGATCGCCTTGGCAAAGCCGAGCACCATGCCGGCCAGCACGCCCGGCAACGCCAGCGGCAGTGTGATGGTGAGGAACACCCGCCACGGCGGCGCGCCCAGGGTGCCCGCCGCCTGCTCCAGCCTGCGGTCGACCGCTTCGATCGACAGCCGGATCGGCCGCACCAGCAGCGGAAACGACATGATGCCGCAGGCGAGCGCCGCCCCGGTCCAGCGAAACGCGAACACGATGCCGAAATGATCCGCGAGCCAGCCGCCGACCAGGCCGCGCCGGCCGAACGTCAGCAGCAGCAGATAGCCGGTCACCACCGGTGGCAGCACCAGCGGCAGATGCACCAGCGCGTCGAGCACCGATTTGCCCCAGAACTCACGCCGCGCCAGCAGCCACGCCAGCGCGATGCCGAGCGGCGTCGCCACCAGCGTCGCCACCGCGGCGACCCGCAGCGAAAGCAGGATGGCGGTCCATTCCGTTGGCGAGATCTCGAACACGCTCAGGTCGTCGGGCTGAAGAGAAAGACAAAACCATATTTCTCGAAGATGGTCTTGGCCGCCGACGAACGCAGAAAAGTCAGATAGGCCGCGGCTTCCGGCTTGGCGGTCGCGGTCGCCGCCACGGGATAGATGATGGCGGGGTGGGAGTCGGCCGGGAAGCTGCCGACGATCCTGACGCCGGGTTCTACCTTTGCGTCGGTCGCGTAGACGATCCCGAGCGGCGCCTCGCCGCGCGCTACCAGCGCCAGTGCTGCGCGCACGCTCTCCGCCATGGCGAATTTGGGCTCCGCTGCCTGCCAGGCGCCGAGCTTTTCCAGCGCCGCCTTGGCGTATTTGCCTGATGGCACCGCCTTCACGTCGCCGGTGGCGATCCTGCCGTCGCCGGCGAGCTTTGAAAGATCGAATCCCGGTCCGATCGCGACCTTGTCGAGTTTGGAGTCCTTCGGTGCGATCAGCACGAGGCTGTTGCCGAGCAGGTTGACCCGGCTGGGCTCGCTGATGGTCTTCTTGCCCGCGGCATAATCCATCCAGTCGGTGTCGGCGGATGCAAAAATATCGGCGGGCGCGCCCTGTTCGATCTGTTTCGCCAGTGCCGAGCTCGCGGCATAGCTGGCGACGATCCTGACGCCTGATTTCGCGGCATAGGCGGCGCCGATGTCGTCGAGCGCGTTCTTCATCGAGGCCGCGGCGAACACCGTCAGGCTCTTGTCCTGCGCAAGAGCGGGGGTGTGGCTTGATCCGAGCAGGATCGAAAGGGCGACGAAATAGCCGGCAAGACGATGCATCATGGCGCTCCATGCGTGGTTGCGGCGCGCTTTTGCGCGCGCAGCTCAGGCGTAGGTTTCGGTGAAGTGCGACAGGCGGAAGCGCCGTTCCGGCAATCCGGTGGATTTACGATCCGTCCGGACATCGCTGGGCGAAAGCTTACAGCATTGCCGGGGCCGCGCAAAGGGCCCGCGATATCAACGGCTATTGCCTGGCGTCCGGCGCGGCCAGCACCGCTTTGCAGGCGGCCGGCAATTGCGCCAGCGTCATCGGCGGCCGCGGCTTCGGCGGCTCTTTCGGCGGCTTCGGATGAAGCACGGAATCCTTGAACCAGAAGGCGAGGTCGCCGGCGCTGCAGCCCTCGCTTTCGGTCGGCTCCGGCTGGCTCTCGCATTCGCCGCTGCCCGGCGGGCATTTGATGCGGATGTGGAAGTGATAGTCGTGGCCGTACATCGGCCGCACCTTATGCAGCCAGCTGCGGTCGCCCCTGGCTTCGCGGCACAGCGCCTTCTTGATCGCGGCGTTGACGAAGATGCGCTGCACGCTCGGCTCCTGGGCCGCGGCGCGGATCACGCCGAGATGGGTCGGTTTCCAGACTGCGGGATCGATGTCGAGCCGGTCGGAGCGCACCATCATGACCGCGGAGGTTTCCTCGCGCTCCTCGCGCGACAATCGCCGGTTCGGCATCGGCGTCAGCCAGATATCGGCATCCAGCCCGGCTTGATGGCTGGCGTGTCCGGTCAACATCGGGCCGCCGCGCGGCTGCGACATGTCACCGACCAGGATTCCCGGCCAGCCGGCGTCCTTGCGCGCCTTGGCCGCCAGCCGCGTCACCAGCGCCACCAGGTCGGGATGGCCCCAGTAGCGATTGCGCGACAGCCGCATCACCTGCCAGCTCTCGCCATTGATCGGCAGCGCTTCCGCGCCCGCGATGCAGCCCCTGGCATAGAAGCCGACCACGCGCGTCGGCATCGCCGCCGGCAGCAGCTTGCGGCCGAACAGCTCCTTGGCGCCGAGCTTGGGATCGTTGGGATTGGCCAGCGGCGGCAACGGCTTTGGATTGACGCTGCCCTTGTCCTGCGCCAGCGCCACGGAGACGCCGGCCAAGGTTGCGGATATCAGCAGGAGGGTGAGGATCAGGCGAGGGTTCATCGATTCACTCTGGTGGCCAAAGCCTAGCACGAAACCGGCAACCGGCGAAAAGCCGCGCCGAGCGCCAAGACACAGTTTTTGCCACAGTTTTCGCCACAGTTTTTGCCGCTGTTTTCGTCACAGCTTTTCGCCGCGGTTTGAGCGAAGCCGCGGGCGGCGGGTTAAGATTAACCCGAGATGGGTCGCGTCCGGATGTCGCCCTGGTCTTTACAACCCGCATTCGGGAACGACATCATGGCCGCCATAAAAAAAGTGGTGGCAGGGCGCGATGATGAAACGGCTGTCGAAGCGACGGCTCGCACGGCGGGTACTTGCCGTCGCGGCGGTCTTGGCGGGATTGGCGCTGACGCCGGCGCGCGCCGGTGTCGAGGTCCGGATCGACAAGTCGTCGCAGCGCATGGCCGTTAGCGTCGACGGTACGATGCGATACTCCTGGCCGGTGTCGACCGGTCGCAGCGGCTATGGCACGCCGAGCGGCGTGTTCCAGCCGACCATGATGGCGCGGCGCTGGTTCTCGCGGAAGTACTACAATTCGCCGATGCCGCATGCGATCTTCTTCTATCACGGTTTTGCGATTCACGGGACGTATGACCTGGCGCGGCTCGGCGGCCCCGCCTCGCATGGCTGCGTTCGGCTGCATCCGTCGAATGCGGCAACGCTGTTTGCCCTGGTCGCGCGCCAACGGGGCAATACCCGGATCGTGATCTCGAACTGACACACTCTTAACCGCTCGCTTAACCGCTCGCTTAACCGCTCGATAACCCTGTTGCGCATTGGCGAAATTTCGTGCGCGCGCGGGGAAATTCGCGCATTCGTTGGGCAGTATCGATCATTATCCGGTATCTGCCGTCGTTGTTGCGCCTGGGATGCCTTTCGCCGCGCGGATGCGCGCGCATCTGCTACTTAAACGTGCATTCGGAGCATTCTTCCATGGCCCTCCAGCCTCGCCGGCGCCCGCGCAAGCCGGCAAGTGTTACCATTTTTTCAGACACTTATCGGAGAACATGGGACGCAGAAGGCGAGTGGGCGTACGCGAATGCAGAGTATCCGGCCGAAGCCAGCCAAAAAACGCAAACATGCGGCGATGACCCGCATTCCCGGCCGACCGGCGAAGCCCAGTCCGAAGCTTTCAGGCAAGCGCCGCCGCGTTTCGCCCGAGATCGGCGAAATCGTGCGCAAGCGCGCCGAGGCGGAAGCCGCGATCGCGGAAGCGCGAAAATCCCACGAGCGGCTGCGCGAGGCGATCGACATCCTGCCGCAGGGCATCGTCTTTCTCGACGCCGATGGCCGCTACATCCTCTGGAACAAGAAGTATTCCGAGATCTACAGCCGCAGTTCCGACCTGTTCAAGCCGGGCGCCCGGCTGCAGGACACCATCCGCGTCGGCGTCGCGCGCGGCGACTATCCGGAAGCGGTCGGCCGCGAGGAAGAATGGATCGCCGAGCGGCTCGCCAGGATGTATCAGCCAGGCGCACGCCACGAGCAGACGCTGGCCGACGGCCGCTGCATCCTGATCGAGGAGCGGTTGACCGAGGACGGTGGGGTCGTCGGCCTGCGCGTCGACATCACCGAGCTGAAGCAGCGGGAAGCCTCGTTCCGGCTGCTGTTCGACAGCAATCCCGTTCCCATGATCGTGTGCGCGCTGGACGACGAACGCATCCTCGGCGTCAACGATGCCGCGATCGAGCATTACGGCTACAGCCGCGCCGAATTCGAGAAGCTGACCATCCGCAGCGTGCAGGCTTTTGAGACTGAACTGCCATGGGGAGGCGACCGCTCCAGCGACGAACAGACCGCGCGGACCTGGAAGCATGTCAGGGCCGACGGCGCGCTGATCGACCTTGCGATCTATTCGCGCCAGCTGGTCTACAACGACCAGCCCGCGGTGCTGCTGGCGCTGATGGACATCACCGAGCGCAAGCGCGCCGAGGCGCGGCTCGCCTTCATGGCCCAGCATGACGGCTTGACCGGGCTGCCGAACCGCAACCTGCTGCGCCAGCAGATGGACGATATCCTGCTGCACACCCGGCGCAGCGCGGAAAAGGTCGCGGTGCTGGTGCTCGGCCTCGACAATTTCAAGGCGGTCAACGATACGCTCGGCCACGGCATCGGCGACAAGCTGTTGCGCGGCGTCGCCAAGCGGCTGCGATCCACCCTGCGCGAGGAGGATACGCTCGCCCGCCTCAACTCCGACGAATTCGCGATCATCCAGAGCGGGCTGACGCGCCCCGAGGATGCGGTGCTGCTGTCCAGGCGGCTGCTGGAGGCGATCGGCGATCCCTATCTGCTCGACGGCCATTCCGTCGTGATCGGCGCCAGCATCGGCATCGCCATGGCGCCCGGCGACGGCGACGAGTCCGAGAAGCTGCTCAAGAACGCCGACATGGCGCTGTCGCGCGCCAAGAACGAGCAGCGCGGCACGTTCTCCTTCTTCGAAGCCGGCATGGATGCCCGCGCCCAGAGCCGCCGCAGGATCGAGATCGACCTGCGCGACGCGATCCAGAACGACGTGCTGCTGCCGTACTACCAGCCGCTGGTCGACCTCGCGACCGGGCGCATCACCGGCTTCGAGGCGCTGGTGCGCTGGCCGCATCCCGACCGCGGCATGGTATCGCCGGCCGAATTCATTCCCGTCGCCGAGGAGACCGGCCTGATCAATCTGCTCGGCGCGCTGATGCTGCGCCGCGCCTGCGCCGACGCCGCCCTCTGGCCCGACGACGTCCGGATCGCGGTCAACCTGTCGCCGCTGCAATTCCGGGTCGGCAATCTGCTGTCGCTGGTGATGGACGTGCTGAAGCAGACCGGGCTGCCGGCGAGAAGGCTGGAGCTGGAAATCACCGAAACGCTGCTCTTGGAAAAGAGCAGCCAGGTGCTGGCCACGCTGCACGCGCTGCGCGCGCTGGGCGTCCGCATCTCGATGGATGATTTCGGCACCGGCTATTCCAGCCTGAGCTATCTCCGAAGCTTTCCGTTCGACAAGATCAAGATCGACCAGTCGTTCGTGCGCGACCTCGGCTCCAATCGCGACGCCCAGGCGATCGTGCGCTCGATCATCAGCCTCGGCATGGGCCTCGGCGTGACCATCACCGCCGAGGGCGTCGAGACCGAAGCCGAACTGAGCTGCCTGCGCGCCGAGGGCTGTCACGAGGGGCAGGGCTTCCTGTTCAGCCGCGCGCGGCCCAACGCCGAGATCGTCGCGCTCCTGAACGCGCAGCGCGGCCCGGAATTCGTCGCGCCGCAAGATCCGCCCGAGGACGCCGTGCTGGTGGCGTGAGGGCTGCTCTTCTTCCCTTCTCCCCTTGTGGGAGAAGGTGGCGCGCGGAGCGCGCCGGATGAGGGGGTGCCTGACGCGAGCACCGTAACCCCTCACCCCAACCCTCTCCCACAAGGGGAGAGGGGGCTCACCGCCGTTGCTGCGACATCGAGCCATTATTTCGAGAGATCAGCTGAGCGACCGCCCCCGCCTTGCTCTTCTTCAAATGATACGTCAGCGCCAGTCCCACGCAGTGGCGCAACTCGGCTTCGGGGAGCTTGTCCTTGGCGTCCAGCAGGATGCTGCGGTTGCCGCCGTAATTCAGCTCGGGGTACAGCTCGCGAAACGTTGCGACCAGGTCGGTCTGGCAATGAAAAAACACCGCGTAGCGGTCGACGGAGGATTTGATCCGGTCGATTCGAACGGTGCTGCCGCTTTTCGTGGCTGTCGTGAGATAACTCGGCTGTCCCCATTTCAGGGTTTCTTCGAGGGCGCCGACGCCTTTTGTCGTCCTGGCGGTGTCGAGGATCAGCCGGCGCAACGCCAGCAGTTTTGTCTGCAGCGGCTTTGGATAGGCGCTGAAGACCGCGGCCACCGCGGGATCGGCGAATCCGGCGCGGGGTTCGCCGGCCCGGGGCTTTTTCCCGCCGGTCCTTTTCGGATTGCGTGGCATCGCGCCCTGCGAAATTGCGACGGCTCTATTTGGTCTGATCGTCGATGGTGGCGCCCGGCGCGTTCTTCTTGATCGTCTCGATCGCGCTCATGGCGGAGGCCTTCTGCGCGTAACCTTCCGAAGCAAACATATTCTCGCCGTTCGGCGCCTTGAATCGGAAACGAAACTCGCCTTTCGCGTCCTTATAGACTTCGAATTTGTAAGCCATGACCGCTCCCCCTGGGTGAATCAAGATCGCGGAGTCGATCGTCGGTCGCAAATGGCGCCGAGTCAATCGAACAACGGCGCCCGCTCCATCGTGGAGGGGACGCCGTGTGAGCCCGATTCTGATTCAAACAGGCCGGAAGCGTTCTAGGCGGCGTTGCGCAGGCCGGCGAGGAAGCTGTCGACGCTTTCGAACAAAGCGGTGGCATGCTGGTTGAGTTCGCCGGAGGCGACCAGCACGTTGTTGGCGAGGATGCGCGACTGGTCGGCGGCCTGGCTGGCGCCCGCGACGTTGTGCGAGACCTCGCTGGTGCCGGCGGCGGCCTGTTGCACGCTGCGGGCAATTTCGCGCGTCGCCGAATCCTGCTCTTCGACGGCGGCGGCGATGGTGGTGGCGATGCCGCTGATTTCCCGGATGGTGTCGCTGATGCCGCCGATCGCGACGACGCAATCGCCGGTGGCGGACTGGATCGCGGTCACCTGACCGGCGATCTCCTCGGTGGCCTTCGCGGTCTGGCTCGCCAGTTCCTTGACTTCGGACGCGACCACGGCAAAGCCGCGGCCGGCGTCGCCCGCGCGCGCCGCTTCGATCGTCGCATTCAAGGCCAGCAGGTTGGTCTGGCTGGCGATGGCGCCGATCAGGCGAAGCACGTCGCCGATCTTTTCGCCGGCTGCCGTGAGGCTTCCGACCATTTCGGTGGTTTGACCGGCCTTGACCACAGCGTCGTCGGCGACGCTGCTGGAATGCGTGACCTGGCGGCCGATCTCGGCCACGGAGGAGGCCAGCTCCTCGGTGGCGGCGGCGACGGTGCTGACGCTGGCCGAGGCTTCCTCGGATGCGGCAGCCGCGGCGGTGGCCCGTTCCGACGTGCCGTTGACGCTGGCCGTGATCTCGCCGGCTACCCGCTGCATGTCCTTGGTCGCGCGCGCGACCGCGCTGACGACGCTCTTGACGTCGGCCTCGAAACGGTCGGCCATCTGCCGCTGCAATGCCTTCTTTTCCTCTTCCGCCTGCTGTTTCGCGGCTTCCTGCGCGGCGCGCATGGCGCCTGCTTCCAGCATGCTGCGGCGGAACACGTCGACGGCCACCGCCATGGTGCCGAGTTCGTCCTTGCGCTCGCCGCCGGGGATGGTCACCTCGGTATCGCCGCCGGAAAGACGGTTCATGACCGCGGTGATCGCCGTCAGCGGACGCGACAGGCCGCGGCCGAGCAGGAAGGCCAGCAGCACGGCGCCGGCCAGGATGGCCATGGTGCCGAGGATCAGGTTGCGCTGCGAGCTTGCCGCCGCCGCCTCGTATTCGGTGGTGTCCTTGATGACTTCCAGCACAGCGACCGGCTGACCGGCATAATTCTTGATTTGCCCGAGATAGAGAGCGGAGTGTTTGCCGCCGAGCGTCGCATCGCGACGCAGCGATGCGCCGCTGAATACGCTCTTCAACTCTTCCGGCGTGGCGACCACGGCATCGCCGAAGGTCGAGGAGAGTTTCTTCAGTTCCTTGCCGTCGAAGGAATGCACGGCGAGATCGACGCCGAAGCGTTGCTTGGCGCGGTCGACGAACTCCTTGCCGAACGGGACGCCGTTTTCGGCGATGCCGATGCTCTTGCCGTCACGCATGATCGGCGTCATGGCGAAGATGCTGAGTTCATTGCGGCCCATTTCGACGCCGACGATCGGCTTGCCGGTCCTGTTCGACTCCACCACAGTGATACGCCGCGCCGAGATGTCGTCGCCAAACGACTTGGGATCGTGCAGGCGCAGGAAGATCGTTGCCGGCGGCAGGGTGAGGTTCAGGAGCGACATGCCCTGCGCCTTCAGGGCCGCCTGGGCGCCGCCGAGCAGCGCGGTCATGGAATCGCGGTCGCCCTTGGCGATCGCGGCGCCGACCGGGGGCAGTGCGGCGACGACCGAGCTGACCGCCATGGCGGCGCGTCCCTCATAGTCGATCGCGGCGATCACGCTGTCATATTGCAGCTTGAGTTGCTGGTCGAGCGCGAGCCGCGTCAGGGCGCGCTGCTGCAGAATCGAAAAGGTGCCGAGGATGGCGCAGGCCGCGGCCACCGTCAGCGAAATGGCGAGGATCAGGCGGACTGCAATCGATCGAAGTTTGAACATGGGGGCTGCCGAAGCTCCAGGAGAGGAAGATTCGAAGGTTCCCAGAAATTGTTTAATAACCCCGGTCAACGAATTGCAGTATTTTTACGGGCTCACAGCCATGCCGACGGCTCCGGATCGATAGCCGCGCAGCTTGGAGGCGTGAGGTTGCCGGGCGCTACTTCCAGCTGAAGTCCTTCATCGCGCCGTCGGCGCAGAATCGAGCTTGCCCGACAGGATCACCTTGCCGACGTCTTCATAATGGCTGTCGCGACCCTGCAGCTGCTGCGCGATGGTATGCATGTCGCGGAAGCGGCGCTCGAACGGGTTGGCGCTGAACACGGCGGTGGCCCCCGTCATGTGATAGGCGGTATCGACCACCGCGGTGGACTGATGGATGGTCCAGGTCGAGGCCAGCCGGAGCGCGGTGCGATGGGCTTCGGTGAAGGCATCGCCGCGCGCCAGATCGCGCCATACCTCGGCGGCGGTGGCATAGAGATAGGCGCGCGTGGAGCGCAACTGGGCTTCGGTGCGTCCGATCAGGCCCTGCACCGCGCTGTTCTCGCGCATCGCGGAAAGCCCCTGCGGCTGCTTGGCGCGCGCGAGCTCGATGGCGGCATCCAGCGTGGCGCGGGCGACGCCGAGCGAGGTGGCGCCAAAGCCCATGCTGTAAACCATTTGAGTGGGGATCCGGTAGAGCGGGCCGTGCTCGCGCAACGCGGTGGGTTCGTCGCGCAGCGCGGTGAATTTCTCGGGAATGAAGAGATCCTCGACCGAATAGGAATCGGTGCCGGTGCCGTTGAGGCCGATCACGTCCCAGACGTCGTACATCGTGGCGCTGGTCACCGGGAACAGGATGGTGCGGATCTCCGGCGAGCCATCGGGCCTGCGGCGCGGTGAGCCGTCCGCCTCGACGATCCGGACATGGGCGCCGAGCCAGCTCGCCTGCCGCGAGCCGCTGGCGAAATCCCAGCGCGCGCTGGCCTTGTAGCCGCCGGGAACGGCCTGCACGGTATGATTGATCGCACCCCAGGCGAGAATGCCGGGCGCGACGTTGAAGATCTCGTTGGCCGGTTCGGGGTCGATATAGGCCGAGACCATGGCGCAGACGCCGCACTGGCCGAGGCACCACGCGGTCGAGGCATCGGCCTTGGCGATCTCCTCCTGCATCTGCATGAAGATCTCGAGTGGCGCCTCGGTGCCGCCGAGGCTTTTCGGCAGCAACGCGCGATAAAGCCCGTTCTCGAGCAGCGCGGAAACCACCGGCTGCGTGAGCCGCCGCGTCCGCTCGATCTCGTTGGCTTCGCGCACGATCAGCGGCTGCAGCGCCCGCGCTCGCTCGACCAGGTCGAAACCGGGAACCTTGTTCATGTATTTCCTCGCCCCTTGTTCCGCCGCTTGTCGGGCTTCTTGTTCGGTGGCGACGCAATGGTGGTCCATCTGCCGCTGTCGATCAAGAGAGCCGATCTACGCCGCCGCGCGCCCGAGGTGGAGCGTGGGCTGTGTCGGCCGGCGTACCGAGGGAAAACTCAACGCCACCGCGACCGCCGCTATCCCGATGCCGAACGAGCCGACATAGAGCCAAGTATAGCCGTGGAAGGTGTCGAACACCCAGCCGCCGGCCCATGGTCCGAGCGCCATGCCCAGGCTCGCAAACGCCGAAACCGCGCCGAACACCGTGCCCATGATGCGCGCGCCGAAAAATTCCCGCACCAGCACGGCGTAGAGTGGCATCACTCCGCCATAGGCGAGGCCGAAAATGACGGAGAGCGCGTAGAATTCGCCGAGCTGGCCGACCGCGAGATAGGTCGCCACGCACAGCGCCTGCACCATGAGCCCGCCGACCAGCACCGGCTTGGCCCCGATGCGGTCCGCCATCACGCCGAGCGCAAGCCGGCCGCCCAATCCGGAGAAGCCGGCCAGGCTATAGACGGTGACCGCGGTCAGCGGCGCGATGCCGCACACCATGGCGTAGCTCACCATGTGGAAGATCGGGCCCGAATGCGCCGCGCAGCAGCAGAAATGCGCCAGCGCCAGCGTGATGAATTGCGGCGTGCGCAACGCCTGCGCCACGGTCCACTCGGCCTCAGGCGCATGCGCGCCGCCCGTGGCCGCAGGCGCGGCTGCCTGCGGCGCCGGGCGCACCAGGAACGCGGCCGGAACGAGCAGCGCCGAGGCGAAGATTCCGATCACCAGCATCGCGGTGCGCCAGTCATAGGTCGTGATCAGCCAGCTCGCGAACGGCGCCACCGTCAGCGGCGCCACGCCCATGCCGGCCGACACCAGCGAGACCGCGAGGCTGCGCTGGTTTTCGATCCAGGCGCTGGCGATCGCCATCATCGGCGCATAGAAGGCGCCGACGGCGACCCCGACCAGGATGCCGAACAGCAATTGAAACTGCCACAGGCTGGTGGCCATGCTCGCCGTCACCAGGCCGAGACCGAGCAGCACGCTGCCGGCGAGCACGACGATGCGGGTGCCGTAGCGGTCCGACAGCGCGCCCCAGAAGAACGCCGCGACGCCCATGCAGAGAAAGTTCAGCGTCGACGCCGCCGAAACGCCGGCGAGCGACCAGCCCGTCGCATCCGACATCGGCTTCAGGAATACCGCCAGCGACATCATCGCGCCGAAGCCGACGCAGGTCATCAGCGCGCCGGCGCCGACGACGACCCAGCCAAAATTGAAACCGGCTGATTTGCTCATGCGTTTCCTCGCATTTTTTAGCTTCTGACTGGCCCAAGGCGCGATGTTGGCCCATCCGTCGCTGGCGATCAAGATGGCTGGGAACGCGGCGTCGAGGCGTGCGGGCGAGAACGCGTTCATGTCTTCTCCCTGTCGAGCTTTCCCCCGCTTGTCCAGACACAACCAGAGGTACACATGACGTGGGTTAAGTGCTAGGCTGCTCTTTTGAGAGTTGGGAGGTATTGATGGCAGATATCGGCATTTTCGAGCCGGATGATCTCAAGAGCATTCCGACCTTTCGCGCGGCCTATTCCGACCGTACCGCGTTGCTCATGGCAAAGCTGGCCTTTCGGGCCTACACCTCGTTTCACGTCGACGAGTTTGCATTCAAGACATTCAGCGACGAGCTGTGCGCGCAAGGATTCCTGAGTTGCACAAAGCTGGTCGACAATGATGCCGGTACGGCGGGTTACGTCGTCGAAGGCAGCGACATCATTGTCATCGTGTTTCGCGGAACCGAAGACGAACTCGACTGGAAGACCAACGTCAACGCGCGACTGGTCGCGCTGCAGGGTGGAACGCGTGTCCATACCGGGTTCTTCCAGGCATATTGGCCGATCCGCGATGCCATGTTTGATTTCGTCAAGCTTGCCGTTCAGGCCAAGCCGCGTGCGATCTACATCACTGGCCATTCGCTCGGTGGCGCGCTCGCGCTAATGGCGACGGCGGAACTGGCCAACGACGACGACGCCATGATCCGCGATTGCATCGCGGCTTGTTATACATTCGGCTGCCCGCGAGCCGGTGACAGCTCGTTCGATATCTACGTCAAGGCGCCGCTGTATCGGATCACCAATGGCGTCGATATGGTACCGGCCATTCCCCCGGCGATTCTGGGTTATCGTCACGTCGGAGATACCCGCTATTTCGGCAAGCTTGGCATGTCGCCCGGCCGGCGCTCGCCAACCATCCTTCAAAAAACCTGGCGGACGATCTGGGGACTGGCGGCGTTGATCAGGAGTGGAAAGTTTCAAAACATCGCCGACCACAGCATGACCGTCTATGCCAACAAGCTGGCGGCATGGGCGGCCGCCAATCTCGATGAAACCCAGGAGCGCCGGGAAAAGACCGCCGACCCGAAAATCGCCTCGACGCAGTAGGGGAGTTGCCAGCGCTCAGCTGTCCACCTTCAGCGCGCCAACCCGAGCACCAGAAGGAGTGCGCTGTTGAGCCGCTCGGATGTCTCGCCATCGAGCGATCCCAGCACCTGCCGGACGCGGTCTCGCCGCAACGCGTTGATCTTGTCCGTCATGATCTGCGAGCGAAGCCGCAGGCCGTTCGCAGCCGAGGGCTCAACCACCGGCCGAAGGTGATGGTAATCGCTGACGTCGGACGACATCGGGCAAACCAGAACGGAATTCGTCGTGTCACCGAGTTCATCCGCCTGCACAATCACCCCCGGACGCGGTTTGCCCATGTCGCCCTGCGCGACAAGCAACACCACGTCGCCGCGCTTCACGACCAGTCTGCCGGATCGCGGACGGTGTCCAGCCATTCATCGATCACCGCGTCCTCGGGATGCCTGGATAACATCGCGGCCTCGCGGCGGATATCCGCGAGCACCTTGGGATCGCGCAAATCCGGCACCCAATGCTGCACCGGCCGCAAACCCTGCGCGCGCAGCCGCTCGCGGCGCGAAGCCATGCGCTGCTGCGGAGTGCGGGGTTTTGACTTTTTCGGGGTCGTGGCCATGGAATTAACGTAACATGTTACGGAGAACCATTCAAGGATTGCGTGTCTGGCTTGCCTTGCCCAAATCCGTCTCTGCGCATAAGCGTCAGTTGGTTGGACCGGAGCATCCATGCAGAAAGTTTCCATCTCCACGTTCTCTGATCCCGATCAGCGAGGGGTCCTGAACGTCATCCTGCCGATTCAGCAGGGAGAATTTGGCATTCCCGTCACCGAAGCGGATCAGCCGGACCTCGCGGACATTCCCGCTTTCTACCAGTCGGGGACTGGCGGCTTCTGGGTGGCCCGAGCAGAAGACGAAGTTGTCGGTACGGTCGGATTGAAGGATATCGGTTCACGGCAGGCGGCGTTGCGGAAGATGTTCGTCGCCAGTCCGTTTCGCGGCCGTGAGCATGGAGTGGCAGAGAAGCTTCTCGATGCCTTGCTGGCGCATGCGCGTACGCGGGGCGTGGTCGAGATTTTTCTCGGCACCACGGACAAATTTCTGGCGGCGCACCGGTTCTACGAAAAGAAGGGTTTTGAGGAGCTTCCAAAAGCCGGTCTGCCCAGGGCGTTCCCGGTCATGGCGGTCGATTCGAAATTCTATGTTCTGAGACTGCCGTAAGGGCTGCGGCGGCATCAACCGATCACACGGGCTGCGATGGTGGAATCGTGCCGGTGATTTGCCCGACGTGTCCAATCGTATCGCAGGAAGCGTCAGGTATCACGCCACCGTCGCCCTATCTGTGCATGGGGTTGTTTTCGATATTTTTGTCGTCCGGTCAGGTAAGCTCCAGCCCGGACCTATCTCGCCATGCTCCAGCGGTCGAGCATTCGCCTCAGCTATCCACCTTCAGCGCGGCAATGAAGGCTTCCTGCGGGATGTCGACCTTGCCGAACTGCCGCATCTTCTTCTTGCCTTCCTTCTGCTTCTCCAGAAGTTTCCGTTTGCGCGTGATGTCGCCGCCGTAGCATTTTGCGGTGACGTCCTTGCGCAGTGCGCGGACGGTTTCGCGGGCGATCACCTTGCCGCCGATCGCGGCCTGGATCGGGATCACGAACATGTGCGGCGGGATCAGCTCCTTCATCTTCTCGACCATGGCGCGGCCGCGGCCTTCGGCGCGGGTGCGATGCACCAGCATCGACAGCGCGTCGACCGGCTCGAGGTTGACGAGGATCTGCATCTTCACGAGGTCGGCCGGCTTGTAGTCGGTGAGATGATAGTCGAACGAGGCATAGCCTTTTGAAACGGACTTCAGGCGGTCGTAGAAATCGAACACCACTTCGTTGAGCGGCAATTCATATTTCACCATGGCGCGGTTACCGACGTAGGTGAGCTCTTTCTGATTGCCGCGGCGGTCCTGGCACAGTTTCAGCACGCTGCCGAGATATTCGTCGGGGGTCAGGATGGTGGCCTCGATCCACGGCTCGTGGATCTCGGCGATCTTCACCACGTCGGGCATGTCGATCGGATTGTGGATCTCGATCTCCCGCCCGTCGGTGAGGTGCATCTTGTAGATCACGCTCGGCGCGGTCGCGATCAGATTGAGATCGAATTCGCGGTGCAGCCGCTCCTGGATGATTTCCAGATGCAGCAGGCCGAGGAAGCCGCAGCGGAAGCCGAAGCCGAGGGCGGCTGAAGTTTCCATCTCGAACGAGAAGCTGGCGTCGTTGAGCCTGAGCTTGCCCATCGCCGCGCGAAGCGTTTCGAAATCGTCGGCGTCGACCGGGAACAGGCCGCAGAACACCACGGGGATCGCCGGCTTGAAGCCCGGCAGCATGTCGGTGATCGGCTTCCTGTCGTCGGTGATGGTGTCGCCGACGCGGGTGTCCGCCACCTCCTTGATCGCGGCGGTGATGAAACCGATCTCGCCGGGGCCGAGTTCGTCGATCTGCGTCATCTTCGGCGTGAAGAAGCCGACGCGCTCGACGTCATAGGCGGCGTTGGTGCCCATCATGCGGATGCGCTGGCCTTTTTTCATCACGCCGTCGACGATGCGAACCAGCACCACGACACCGAGATAGACGTCGTACCAGCTGTCGACCAAGAGCGCCTTCAGCGACGCATTGCGATCGCCCTTCGGCGGCGGCAGCCGGTGCACGATGGCTTCCAGCACGAGGTCGATGCCGATGCCGGTTTTCGCCGAGATCATCACGGCGTCCGAGGCGTCGATGCCGATCACGTCCTCGATCTGGCGCTTGACCTGGTCCGGCTCGGCCGCCGGCAGGTCGATCTTGTTCAGCACCGGCACGATCTCGTGGCCGGCGTCGAGCGCGTGATAGACGTTTGCCAATGTCTGCGCCTCGACGCCCTGGCTCGCATCGACCACCAGCAAGGAACCCTCACAGGCGGCCAGAGACCGCGAAACCTCGTAGGCAAAATCGACATGGCCGGGGGTGTCGATCAGATTGAGGATGTAGGTGTTGCCGTCCTTGGCCAGATAGGTCAGCCGCACGGTCTGCGCCTTGATGGTGATGCCGCGCTCGCGCTCGATATCCATGGAATCGAGCACCTGCTCCTTCATCTCGCGCGCCTGCAGTCCCCCGGTGGTCTGGATCAGACGGTCGGCCAGCGTCGATTTGCCATGGTCGATATGCGCAACAATGGCGAAGTTGCGGATGTTGGAAATAGGGATGGATGTCATGGGCGCGGGATAGCATTGGCACCCCGCTGCGGCAACCATAATGCGGCTTTTTGGCGGGGCTTCTTCACGCCAAGCTGATTCCACTCAGGCTGAAAACGCGGTACGCACAGGGCCATGTCGACTGCATCATACTTGCCCGTGGCGGCGCGCGCGCGGCGCTGGTCAACGGTCCGGCGATTGCCGGCGTGGCTGGTGGCTACTGCCAGCGATCCCAGGGCCGGCCTCTGGCTGGTGATCGGCTTTGCCGCCGCCCATGCGGTGCTCTGGACCCTGATCCTGGTCAATCTCAAGGCGGCGCAGGACGTCCATATGGACGTCGCGGAGGCCTTCGCCTGGGGCCAGAAGTTCCAGTTCGGCTATGGCAAGCATCCGCCGCTCTCGGGATGGGTGGCCGGCCTCTGGTTCACGGTTTTCCCGGTCGCCAACTGGTCGACCTACGCGCTGGCGATGGCGACGCTGGGCTGCGGCCTCGTGATCTGTTGGCTGATCGCGCTGCGCGTGGTGGACCGCCGCCGCGCCTTCTTCGTCATGGTGATGCTGGCGCTCTATCCGATCTTCAACTTCAAGGGTTTCAAGTACAATCCGGACCTGCTGCAGCTGGTGACGCTGCCGCTGCTGGTGCTGGCCTATCTCCATGCGTTCGAGAAGCGCAGCGTGCGCTCCGGCCTGTGGCTCGGCCTCGCCGGCGCGCTGGCGCTGATGACGAAATACTGGGTGCTGACCATGATCGGCGCGGTCGGGCTGGCGGCGTTGCTGCATCCGGATCGCCTCCAGTTTCTGCGGTCGCCGGCGCCATGGACGGCGATCGGCATCCTCGCGGTGCTGATGTTGCCGCATCTGGTGTGGCTGCGGGAAGCGGACTTCGTGCCGCTGACCTATGCCGGCGACGTCTACACGCATCTGACCCGCGCCCAGAACGTGCAGCTTGTTCTGGGTTACATCGGCCACAATGTGGCGCTGCTGGCGCTGCCGGTCGCGCTGGCGTCGGTGGCGCTGGCCTTGGCGAATTGGAGACGTCCGTCGGCGCTGTTCTCGCGCACATGGTCGCGCGGCCCGAATCCGGGCGTGAATGGGTCGCAGGCGCTCAATGTCTGGATCATCCAGGCCGTGGTCGCGATCGGTCCGGTGCTCGGCGGGCTCGCCTTCATGGTCTACATGAAGACCGATTGGGGAATCTCGCTGTTCTTCCTGACGCCACTGGCGCTGGTGGCGATTCCGGCGCTGCGCCTTCGAAAGGTCGCGCTGTTTCATATCGTCGCGATCTGGCTCGCGATCACGCTGACGGTGCTGGCCGCCTCGCCTACCATCGCGTCACGCGAGATGGCGGTCAATCCGAACGGGGCCGCGACCTATGGCGCGCGTTCCGAACTCGCCCGCGAACTGACGCAGGCCTGGCGCAGCCGGTTTCATTCGCGCTGGGCCGTGGTCGCCGGCACCACGGAAATGAACCAGCCGCTGACGTTCTACAGTCCGGACCATCCGGCGCCGCTCACGCCGGGCGAACTGTGGTCGTCCGGGCTGACCTCGGTGGAGGAAGCCAAACGCCTCGGCTTCATCGGCGTCTGCGATACCACCGATGGCCGGCTGCCGATCTGCGAGGCGTGGATGGCGGCGAACGGAAACAATCCGGAGCGCCTCACCATCACCACCCAGCGCTTCTTCAAGGGCCATCCCGGACCGGCGATCACCTGGAAGGTTTTTATCGCTCCGCCGGCGAAGTAGTTTTTCTTCACCTCGCCCCGCTTGCGGGGAGAGGTCGGAATTCGAGCGCGGCTCGAATTCCGGGTGAGGGGGTACAGGTCTCTCGGAAAGTCTTTGCTGGGAGGGAAGCCCCTCACTCCAACCCTCTCCCCGCAAGAGCGGGGCGAGGGAGCGCACCGTCACACGCCTTCTTCGTTGAACTTGCTGGCGACCAGTTCGGTGATCGCGTCGAGCGCAGCCTGCGCTTCGGGGCCGATCGCGGAGACGGTGATGGAGGTGCCGGGTCCGGCCGACAGCATCATCAGCCCCATGATCGAGGTGCCGCCGACCGTCTCGTTGCCCTTGGTGACCCAGACCTCGGCGTTGAAACGCTCGACCATCTGGACGAATTTCGCCGACGCGCGCGCGTGCAGGCCGCGCTTGTTGATGATGGGAAGTTCGCGGGTCACCGCGCCCGAAGGGATGCTCGGCCCGGCATTGTCCTGGGGTGCCGCGCCGTCGTCGCTCATTTGCCGGCGAGGACCCGGCTGGCGATGGTCACGTATTTGCGCCCGGCTTCCTGGGCCATGGCGATGGCGTCGGGAAGCGAGCGCTCTTCGCGGACCTTGGCCAGCTTGACCAGCATGGGAAGATTGATTCCCGCGAGCACTTCCACCTTGGGGCGGCTCATGCAGGAGATCGCGAGGTTGGAAGGCGTGCCGCCGAACATGTCGGTGAGAATCGCAACGCCATCGCCACTGTCGACGCGGTTGACCGCTTCGATAATGTCACTTCGACATAAATCCGAATCGTCCTCGGCACCGATGGTGACGGCTTCGATTTGTTTTTGCGGGCCCATGACGTGTTCGAGCGCTGCCTTGAACTCGTCGGCAAGGCGCCCATGGGTCACAAGTACTAGACCAATCATCGGAAACTCCTCGCGGGTGCTTTTTGGTGCACCGCACGAACGCGCCACTTTGACCATCCAGAGCCCCCGCGCAAGAGGGGATCTTCGCGATTCTCCCGGAAAGTAAGGGTAGGGATGGGAGCCGGCGCCGGTCTATTCGGTCGCGAGTGTGGGACTGATATGGTTACCAATTCCCTTCGGGCAATCGGCCGAAGGTTGGGGTGAAGATGAAATCGCGGTCATGGTCAGTGCAGCGATAACGAGTGGAAGCGGAGACATACCCGTTTTTGCAGGAATTCTTGGTATTTCAATACCATTTATCGTCACCCGGAGCGCTTCCGGTGGCGGCAGCCGTTCGGCATCCGGGGCGGCCAGATCGACCACCAGGCCGACGATGGCCTGGGGCGCGAAGTCGCAGCTGAAGATCCCGAGCCCCCGGACCTCGATCAGGCCGGCCAGTTCCGGCGCCGGGCGTACGACCAATTGCCCGCCGCTGTGTTCCAGATGCACGCGGTCGTCGCCGACCAGCACGGCCGGAGGTATTTGTCCGGCGCGTCCGGCCAGGATCAGATCGAACGCCAGCCGTGACTTGCCGGCGCCGGAGGGCCCGCGGATCAGCACCGCCCGGTCGCCCACCAGCGCGGCCGAGGCGTGCACGCTGGCGGCCCCCGCGCCCGTCATGGCGCGGGCAGCCGGACCACGAAGCGCGCGCCCGCGATGGTCGGCTCGCCCTCGGCGTTGACGGCGCCTGCGCGATTCTCGGCCCAGATCCGCCCGCCATGGGCCTCGATGATCTGTTTGGAGATCGACAGTCCCAGTCCGGAATTCTGACCAAAACCCTGGTGCGGCCGGTCGGTATAAAAGCGCTCGAAGATGCGCTCCAGCGCGTCCTCGCGAATTCCGGGGCCGTCGTCGTCGACCACGATTTCGATTTCGTTCTTCACGCGCCGGCAGACGATGCGCAGCTTGCCGCCGGGTTCGGAAAACGACTGGGCGTTGGAGAGCAGGTTGGAGATCACCTGTCCGAGCCGCGAATCATGGCCCGGCACCGAGAACGTGTCGGTGGGACCGCGGCCCTCGAAGCGGACTTCCACCGCGACATTGTTGCCGCGCCGTGTTTCGTTCGCCACCGTCACCAGCGCGTTCAGCAGGCGGCGAAGATCGACCAGCGTCATGTCCTGGCGCTGCAGTTCGGCGTCGAGCCGGCTGGCGTCCGAGATATCAGAGATCAGCCGGTCGAGCCGCTTGACGTCGTGCTCGATGACGGCGAGCAGCCGCGAACGGCTGTTCTCGTTGCGCGCCAGTGGCAGCGTTTCGACCGCCGAGCGCAGCGACGTCAGCGGATTCTTCAATTCATGGGCGACGTCGGCGGCGAAGGTCTCGATCGCCTCGATCCGGCTGTAAAGCGCGTTGGTCATGTCGCGCAGCGCGCCGGAGAGATGGCCGATCTCGTCACGACGGCGGGTGAAGTCAGGAATTTCGACGCGGGTCCGGATGCGGCGGCGGACCCGCTCGGCGCTGTCAGCGAGCCGGCGCACCGGGCCGGCGATGGTGCTCGCCAGCAGCAGCGAAAGCGCGATCATCACGACGGCCGCGACGGCGAAGATCTTCAGGATGGCCAGCCGCTCCGCGGTCACCATCTGGTCGATGTCGCCGCCCTGCGTCGACAGCAGCAAGGCGCCGTTGACCGCGCGAAAATGCTGCACCGGTACGGCCACCGAGACGATGACTTCGCCGCGGTCGTTGATCCGCACCATCGAGCCTTTGACGCCGGTCAGCGCGCGAGCGACTTCGTTGTAGCCCTTGCCGTTCTCCGGGCCGAGCTCACGATAGAGCGGCAGGTCGCCGCGGTTGAGCCAGGTGCGGAACGCGATCATGGTCCGCTCGGCAATGCCGGGTTTTTCGGTCGAGGGCGGCGCCAGTTCGAAGCGCATGACGTCGCCGCGGCCGTACAGGCTGCGGCTGTCGAGGATCAGCACGCCGTCGCGGTCGTAAATGCGGGCGCGCGTCTTGGTCGGGGAGACCAGGCCGCGCAGCACCGGCGCGATGCGCTCCGGATTGATCGAGAAATCCAGCCCCGACAAGGCGTCGTCGGACGGCCCGTAGGTTTCCCCGGGTTTCAGGTCGAGCAGGCGGTCCGGGTCGATGGTGAGCGCGTGGCTTTCGGTGGTGCCGGTCGCGGCGATCGCGCGCGCGATCACCTCACCCGTCGACAGCAGGTTTTCGGCGCGGGCGTCGATCAGGCCGGCGCGGAACTGCGAGAGATAGAGGATGCTCGCCACCAGCGCGATCAGACCCGCGAGATTCAGCGAGACGATGCGGCGGGTGAGGCTGGAAAAGGACAGCGCGAAGAAAAACTGGCCGGTGCGGCGCAGCCAGTCGAGCGGGCGTTGCCAGCCCCGCGCCGGCGGGCTTTCGACGGCGCCGCTGTCCAGCGCCGGCGAGGTGTCCTCGGCATTCAGGTTGGGATCAGGCTGCGTTCGATCGAGCAATGGCCAACACTGCCGGTTGTTTCGAGGGCGTCTTGCGTTGCAAGTATCTTAGGCAAGTATCCTAGCCGATCCGGGCGGCGGCGTCAGTTGACAAACCGCGCGCCGGACGCCCCGAAAATCAGGTTTCCTTGAAGCGGTAGCCGACGCCGTAGAGGGTTTCGATCATCTCGAAATCGTCGTCCACCACCTTGAACTTCTTGCGCAGCCGCTTGATGTGGCTGTCGATGGTGCGATCGTCGACATAGACCTGGTCGTCATAGGCCGCGTCCATCAGCGCGTTGCGGCTCTTGACCACGCCGGGGCGCGTCGCCAGCGCCTGCAGGATCAGGAACTCGGTCACCGTCAATGTCACCGGTTCGTTCTTCCAGGTGCAGGTGTGGCGTTCCGGATCCATCCGCAGCAGGCCGCGGTCCAGCGCCTTGGCGTCGGTCTCCTTCGGCGCGGCGGTCGGATCCTTCGGCGCGGCGCGGCGCAGCACGGCCTTGACGCGTTCGACCAGCAGGCGCTGCGAGAACGGTTTGCGGATGAAATCGTCGGCGCCCATTTTGAGGCCGAACAATTCGTCGATTTCCTCATCCTTGGAGGTGAGGAAGATCACCGGCAGGTCGGATTTCTGCCGCAGCCGCCGCAACGTCTCCATGCCGTCCATGCGCGGCATCTTGATGTCGAGGATCGCCAGGTCCGGCGGGCTGGTGCGAAAGCCGTCGAGCGCGGACGCACCATCCGTGTAGGTCATGATGCGATAGCCTTCGGCTTCGAGCGCGATCGAGACGGATGTGAGAATGTTGCGGTCGTCATCGACCAAGGCGATTGTGGGCATGAGCCTGCTTTCAGAAGTAGTGTGGCTGGAACGGCGAGCAATCCAGCGATGCGCCGCCTAAATGGCTTCGTACGCGGTAAACGAGCAATGCAAGCTGGGCTGAAGTGTGACCGAGTTCCGCAAAACGCCTAAGCTACCTGGAGTTCCAGCTATATAGATACTCGTTTAACCGGGAAAAGGTCCTGATAGCAATGAGATGTCTGGATATGACCGATGCAGCCCACTTCTGATTTCGATGCCGGCCGGCTGACCCGGTCGCTGCTCCGGCGCAGCCGGCAAGGGGCTTTGGCGACTTTGGTGGCCGGAACCGGCGATCCCTATTGTTCCCTGGTCAACCTCGCCAGCCATCCCGACGGCTCACCGATCCTGCTGATTTCGCGGCTGGCGCTGCACACAAGGAACATCCTCGGCGATGCCCGGGTCTCGCTGATGCTGGACGAGCGGGCCGAGGGCGACCCCCTGGAGGGCGCCCGGATCATGCTGGCGGGCCGCGCCGAGGAGGCCGGGCCCGACCAGCTGGAAATATTGCGCCGGCGCTACCTCAGTGCCCATCCATCTGCGGAAGCCTTTGTAAAATTTAAGGATTTTTCGTTTTTTCGAATCCGCCCCTCAGGCGCGCATCTGGTGGCGGGATTCGGGCGGATCGTGGACCTCAAGCCCGAGCAGTTCCTGACCGATATTTCCGATGCCGGCGCGCTGCTGGAGGCCGAACAGGGGGCTGTCGAGCACATGAACGCCGACCATCGCGACGCCATCAACCTCTATGCGACCAAGCTTCTGGGCGCCGAGGCCGCCGACTGGAGCTGCATCGGCTGTGACCCGGACGGGTTGGATCTGCAGGCCGGTACGGCCACGCTGCGGCTGGATTTCCCGGAACGGGTCATTGGCCCGGGTGAGCTGCGCAAGATGCTGGTCAGGCTGGCGGGTGAGGCGCGGGCCAAGGGATAGCCGGGGGATAGCGGATCATCGCTGCCGGTTTGAACGGGGGCGGGCGTTGCTGCGACCCATGCACGCCCGCACGCGGCGTCCAAGGCAACGTATCCGCATCATGAAATCCCCGAATCGTTTCGCTCTGACAGTGTGGCTGGCGCTCATCGGAGGCGTTGGCGTGACGACGGCTTCGTCAGCGCAAAAGGCCGATGCGGCGGCGCGCAGCGCTGAGATCGCCGAACTCAGCCGGGCCGGCAAATATTCCGAAGCGATTCCGCTGGCGCAGCGCCTGCTGGCGGATATGGAGCGGGCCCATGGTCCAGACCATCGCGATGTCGCGGCGTCGCTGAACAATCTCGCGCTGCTCTATGGCAGCCAGGGGCGGGATGCCGAGGCCGAGCCGCTGTTGAAGCGATCGATCGCGCTGGTGGAAAGGCTTCATGGTGCCGGCTCCCCGGAAGCCGCGCACCAACTGAACAATCTGGCGGCGCTTTACCAAAGGCAGCAGCGCTATGCCGAGGCCGAACCGCTGTTCAAGCGGTCACTGGCGATCCGCGAAAAGACGCTGGGGCCCGGGCACCCCGACGTGGCGCAGTCGCTGAACAATCTGGCCACCCATTACGAGAAGCAGGAGCGTCATGCCGACTCCGAGCCCTTGTTCAGGCGCGCACTGGCGATTTACGAGAAAGTAGGAGGTCCGGAGCATCCGGCGGTCGCGACCGTGCTGAACAATCTCGGTCAGGTCGCCAAGGTCGGGGATCGCTTTGCCGTGGCCGAGCCGCTGATCAAGCGTTCGCTCGCGATCCGCGAAAAAGTGCTGGGGCCCGATCATCCCGACGTGGCGCGATCCCTCAACAACCTGGCGGAGCTCTACGACGGTCGACGGACCCGCGACGCCGAAAAACTGTTCGAGCGGGCGCTGGCGGTTCGTGAGCGCGCGGTCGGTCCCGATCATCCCGATACCGCGCGGTCGATGAACAATCTGGCGGCGTTTTATGCCGAGACAGGTTATCCGGAGAAGGCGCTGCCGCTGGCGCAAAGGCTGATCGCGAGCGGTCGCGGCGAGCTTCGCGCCGTGCTCCCGGTGCTGGCTGACGCCGAGCGAAACCAGTTGATACCGACCGAGCCGGCGATCGACACAATGCTTCATGCGATCCAGCGCGGCGCCCAGTCTTCGGCCGCCTCAGCCGTGAACAAGCTGGCGGTACGGCTGGCCGCGGGAACCGATCGCCTCGCCGAACTGGTTCGCCGCGATCAGGATCTCGCCGCTGAGGCCGAAGCCCTCGACAAGGCGCTGGTGGCGGCGGTCTCCAGGGAGCGGTCGAAGCGCGACCTCGCTGCCGTGCAGCGCACCCGGGCCCGGCTCGCCACCATTTCGAGCGAACGCCCGTCGCTGCAAAAGACCCTGTCGACGGAATTTCCGGATTACGCGGCGCTGTCGAATCCATTGCCGTTGACGGTGAAGGAGATTCAGTCGCTGTTGTCCGGCGATGAGGCGATGGTGCTGCTCACCACCACCATCAAGGAAAGCTATGTCATCGCGATCACGCGCGAGAGTTTTGACTGGAAGCCGATTCCGCGTGCAACCGAAGGGCTCTCGCAGGAAATCGCCGAGTTCCGCAGGGGACTGAATATTGCCGATGTCGGCGATGCCACCGGTAAATCCGGGCTGTTCGATCTTGCCCGCGCCAACCGGCTCTACAAGACGCTGCTGGGCCCGGTCGAGTCCCTGGTGAAGGACAAGCGCAGCCTGCTGATCGTTCCCTCGGGTCCGTTGACGGCGCTGCCGTTTCAGTTGCTGGTGACGGCGGAGCCATCGGCCGCGATCCCGGAAAAACTCGATGGCTATCGCGAGGCCGCATGGCTGATCAAGCGTCACGCGGTGTCGGTATTGCCGTCGGTCGCCAGTCTGAAATCGTTGCGGGCTTTTGCGCGCCGGGATCACGGCATCAAGCCGATGACCGGTTTTGGCGATCCGCTGTTCGACCCATCCCAATCCGGTGGAGACAAGCGTGCCGCGATCAAGTCCGCAGCCAGGGGCGCGGTCACAGGCGCCTACACCGATTTCTGGCGCGGCGCCGGCGTCGATCGTCTCCGGCTCGCGCAAGCCTTGCCGCAACTGCCCGATACGGCCGACGAGTTGAACGCGGTGGCAAAAAACCTCGGCGTTGCCGCTGCCGATATTCACCTCGGCGCTGACGCCAGCGAGACCAATGTGAAGCGCGCGCCGCTGTCGGATTATTCGATCGTGTATTTTGCCACCCACGGTCTCGTGGCGGGCGACGTCAAGGGTCTCGCCGAGCCGTCGCTGGCGCTGAGTCTTCCAAGGCTGCCAACCGAACTCGACGACGGATTGTTGACTGCGAGTGAAGTCGCGCAACTGAAACTCAACGCCGTTTGGGTGGTGCTGTCGGCGTGCAACACGATTGCCGGCGACAAGCCCGGCGCGGAAGCGCTGTCGGGCCTCGCCCGTTCGTTCTTCTACGCCGGCGCCCGTGCGCTGCTGGTCTCGCACTGGGCGGTGGATTCGGAAGCCGCCACGCGCCTCACCACCGCGACCTTCGACCGCCTCAAATCCGATCCAAAAATCGGCCGCGCCGAGGCGCTACGCCAGGCAATGCTCTTCTATCTCGGCGATTCCGCGTCGCCGAAGAATGCCTATCCGGCGTTCTGGGGTCCGTTTGCACTGATCGGCGAGGGCGCGGCGCGTTAAGAATTGTGGATTGTGCGTCGCAATAAAAACTCTTCCCGGCCGGTCGCAACTGTGATCATGGCGGATGATCGCGCTGTCATGGCCCCGGAATGCCCCAATACGCGGCAAGCATTGAGCCGTATCAATGACCCGGCCTTGGAATAAACCAAATACTGCGGGATCGGCTTGGCAAGTCCGGCGTTCCTCAGTATTAGGTCGCCGGACCGATGCCGCAAGGCTATATAGAAGGTCACCGCGACAGAGGCGCGTCTGGCGGCATTCGCGCTGGAGATACGCGGGTTCCAGGAGGATTCTTCAGTGCAAGAGACGGGTATTCGTAACGGTGCCTTCGGCGCCGACAAATTCGGCTTAAAAAATCTCAAGCAGGTGCACTGGAATCTCGGCGCGCCACAGCTCTATCAGTACGCGCTGATCGCGGGCGAAGCTGTGCTGTCCGCCGACGGCGCGCTCTGCGCCGATACCGGCGACTTCACCGGTCGCAGCCCGAAGGACAAGTTCACGGTTCGCGACGCCACCACCGAGAAGATGTGGTGGGCCGGTAACCAGTCGATCACGTCAGAGCAGTTCGAGGCGCTGTATCAGGATTTCCTCAAGCACGCCGAAGGCAAGACGCTGTTCGCGCAGGATCTCTATGGCGGCGCCGATCCGAGCTTCCAGATCAAGACCCGGGTCTATACCGAACTCGCCTGGCACTCGCTGTTCATCCGCACGCTGCTGATCCGGCCCGAAGCCTCCTTGCTCAGGGACTTCGTGCCCGAACTGACCATGATCGACATGCCGAGCTTCCGCGCCGATCCGAAACGCCACGGCGTGCGCTCGGAGAACGTGGTCGCGATCGATTTCGCCCGCAAGATCGTCCTGATCGGCGGGTCTCAATATGCCGGCGAGATGAAGAAGAGCGTGTTCACCACGCTGAATTATTATCTGCCCGCCAAGGGCGTGATGCCGATGCATTGTTCGGCCAATGTCGGGCCCAAGGGCGACAGCGCCATCTTCTTCGGCCTGTCCGGAACGGGAAAGACCACGCTGTCGGCCGACCCGAAGCGCACGCTGATCGGCGACGACGAGCACGGCTGGGGCAATGAAGGCGTCTTCAACTTCGAAGGCGGCTGCTACGCCAAATGCATCAAGCTGTCGAAGGAAGCCGAGCCCGAAATCCACGCCGCGAGCAAGCGTTTCGGCGCCGTGCTCGAGAACGTGGTGCTCGACGAAGACACGCGGGTGCCGGATTTCGACGACGGCTCGAAGACCGAAAACACCCGCTCGGCCTATCCGCTCGATTTCATCCCCAACGCCTCGCGCACCGGCCGCGCCGGTCATCCGAAGAATGTGGTGATGCTCGCGGCGGATGCGTTCGGCGTGTTGCCGCCGATCGCCAAGCTGACGCCGGCGCAGGCGATGTATCACTTCCTGTCCGGCTACACCGCGAAGGTGGCCGGCACCGAGCGCGGCCTCGGCAATGAGCCGCAGCCTGAATTCTCCACCTGCTTCGGTTCGCCGTTCCTGCCGCTCGATCCGTCCGTGTACGGCAACATGCTGCGCGAGCTGATCGCGAAGCACAATGTCGATTGCTGGCTGGTCAATACCGGCTGGACCGGCGGCAAATACGGCACCGGCTCCAGGATGCCGATAAAGGTGACTCGGGCGCTGTTGACCGCAGCCCTCGACGGCAGCTTGCGAAATGTCGAATTCCGCACCGACAAGTATTTCGGCTTCGCGGTGCCGACCGCGCTGCCGGGGGTGCCGAGCGAGATCCTCGATCCCGTCAACACCTGGAAGGACAAGGCCGAGTTCGACAAGACTGCGCGCGCCCTGGTCGGCATGTTCCAGAAGAATTTTTCCAAGTTCGAAGCCGAGGTCGACGCCGACGTCCGCGCCGCCGCACCGGATCTCAAGCTCGCTGCGGAGTGAGGTTGGGGCTTTCGATTTGTTGCGATCTCGTGAATTCGAAGGGCGGCCGTGAGGCCGCCCTTTTTTCTTGACGCAGATACTTCGTTTCTTCGGTCGCGCGGCCCGGCGTCGTCCGGTTTTCGCGGACAACCATCGTCGCGCGCAGCTCCAGCAGCGCGCGCCGCAAATGGGTCTTGACCGTGTTGGCGGGGACGCCGAAGCGGGTTGAAAGTTCGTGGCGGCTCCGATCCCCGAGATAGGCCAGCATGATCAGCCGGCGCTTGTCTTCCGGAAGCCTGGCAAAGGCCGCCAGCGCCTGCGGACGCAGCCGGGCGAGGTCCAGCTCATCGATCGGATCGGGATCATCAGACGCCAAAGTCAGGATCTCGTTCTCGTTACCGACCACCTCGAACCGCCGCTTGCGCACGGCATCGATGGCGCCGTGCCGGACAATGGTCGCCATCCACGCCATCGGCGATGCGATCGCGGGGTTGTAGCTTGCGGCATTGCGCCAGACCTTGAGATAGCACTCCTGCAGCACGTCTTCGGCAAGGCTGCGATCCCCGAGGATCCGCAATGCGACGCCAAAGAGCTTGCGATTGGTCAGGCCGTAGAGTTTGGCGAAGGCGGATTTGTTTTCGGCGGCGACGCCCGCGAGCAACTCCAGCAGGGCCATCTTCGGCTCGTGTGCTTCGGCGATGCCGGCGATTCCTGGCGATGTCGCGTTCACGTTTTTTCCCCGGTCGATTGTCATTGAGCCTGGCAATCGCCGGAAAGACGAGGCGAGCGTTGGCTGATACCTGTCCCCGCCACTACGGCGCTCCGGCGGAAAAAGTTTCGGCGGCCCACATGTTCACGGCGGATTTTTTCGGCCGTCGGCCGGGTATTTTGAAACCGCCGCCCGTTGAACCGTAGCTTCCTCAGTCTTATAGTCCGCGACGGAACAGCTGCTTTTGCGTGTATTCCTGGCCAACCACTTCAGAATGCGACAGATTCCCGAGGACGACCTGGGTCAGGTGCTCAACTCTGTCGCCCAAGGCGACCGGGTTGCGTTCCGCCGGCTGTACGCCGCGGCCGGTCCCGTGCTGTTCGGGATATGCAGCCGCATTCTGAGAGATCGTGACGCCGCAGAAGACGCCTTTCAGGAGGCGATGCTGCGGATCTGGCAAAAATCCTATCTGTACGATCCTGCCAGGGGCAGCGCGATCGGCTGGATGACGGTGGTCACGCGTAACGCCGTGCTGGACCGCCTGCCCGAACGCCGGATCCGGTTCGTGTCGTTGGCCGATGAGAATGTCGCCGCCCTGGTCGAGAAGCTTTCCGGTCCCGGGTCTGGCGAGCCGGCTCTCGCGCCGGACCTGCTGAAGTGCCTTGGGCTGCTCGAACAGAACTACCGGAAATGTGTTATTTTGGCCTACCACTACGGCCTCAGCTACGAGGAACTGGCCGAACAATCAGCCGTTCCCCTGGGAACGATCAAGACCTGGATTCACCGTGCCGTTGAGAAGTTGCAGCTATGTCTGAACCAGTAAAGCCGGGAGCCCATGGCGCGGCGGAGTACGTGCTCGGCCTGCTCGGCAAGGCGGAGCGCCGCGAGCTCGCGTCGCAACTGAAGTCGGACGAGGTGCTGAAGACCCAGGTCGAGTATTGGGAGAACGCTTTTTCGAGCCTGCAGGCGGAAGAGGCCGAGCCGTTGCCGGCCGGGTTGTTCGAAAAGATTCTCGACAGGATCGACGGCGAAGGCCTGCATTTGCCGGGCACGCTGACCAAACGCGCGGCAAGCGCGAACTGGTTCGATATCGGCCCCGGTATCAAGGGGCGGTTGCTCCATATCGACCGGGCCCAGAACCGGCAATATCTCTTGTTCAGGATGCAGCCGGGCGCGTCCTATCATCCGCACTCGCACAACGCCGATGAACAGTCCCTCGTTCTCGAGGGCGACCTTTCCTTCGGCGATTGCAACCTGCTCGCCGGCGACTTCCATGTCGCGACACCATCCTCCTCGCACCCGCCGGGACGGACGGTGAATGGCTGTCTCGTGCATGTCGTGATGAGCCTCGACCAGCATTAAGCTGTCTACTTCTCCCTCTCCCCGTTCTTTACGGGGAGAGGGTTGGGGTGAGGGGCTCTCTCAACGAACGCAACTTGCCGATAGTCCCCCTCACCCGGATCACATCTGCGATGTGATCCGGCCTCTCCCCGCAAGCGGGGAGAGGCAAGTGAAGTGGCCAGCTTGCGTGCACTTCAACTGTTGTCCGGAAACACCGCGTTGCTCGGTGTCGGGCGGTCGGTGATCTGCAGGCCGAACAGGCTGCCGATCAGTTCGACCGCGACCCGCGCGGTGCGGCCGCGCTCGTCGAGGAACGGATTGAGTTCGACGATGTCGACGGAGCGCACCAGGCCCGAATCGTGCAGCAGCTCCATGACAAGGTGCGCCTCGCGATAGGTGGCGCCGCCGGGCACCGTGGTGCCGACGCCGGGCGCCACCGCAGGATCGAGAAAATCGACATCGAAAGACACATGCAGCACGCCGCCCTGGGCCTTGACCCTTTCGATCACCCGCCGGATCAGGACGCCGACGCCGAATTCGTCGATCGCGCGCATGTCGGCGATCGCGATGCGGCGGTCGCGGACCATCTCTTTTTCAGGCGGATCGATCGACCGGATGCCGAACAGGTCGAGCTGATCGGTGGGAATCGAGACGCGGGGCTGGTCGCCGAGCAGGGCGTCGAGGCCGGGCTCGCCGGTAAGAAACGCCGCGGACATGCCGTGCATGTTGCCGGTTTCGGTCGTGTCGGGCGTGTTGTAGTCGGCATGGGCGTCGAGCCACAGCACGAACAGCGGCCGGCCCTGTTGCTTCCAGTGGCGCGCGACGCCGTTCACCGATCCCATCGACAGGCTGTGATCGCCGCCCATGAATATCGGAATGGCGCCCGTGCGCGCGAGCTGGAAGGCGCGTTCGCCAAGCGCGCGAATCCAGGTCTTGATCTCGTCGTAATATTTCGCATGGGCCGGCGGAGGCCCCTCGGCGGCCGAAACGGCCGGTATCGCGAGATTGCCGTGGTCCTCGACCTCAAATCCCAATTGCCCGAGCACGCGACCGATGCCGGCCGTGCGCAGCGCATCGGGCCCCATCAGCGTGCCGCGTTGCGAGGCGCCGATCTCGAGGGGAATGCCGAGGAGGGCAACGCGCGGGGTTTTGACTTCAGGCTCGGACATGTGGCGGGACTTTCAGGCATCGTAGGGTGGGCAGAGGCGCGCTTGCGCCGTGCCCACCATTCAAGACATCGCGCCCCGATGGATGGTGGGCACGGCGCGAAGAGCGCGCCTTTGCCCACCCTACAAAATTTCCTACGCCTTGAAATACGCGATCTGGGTCGTGGTCGCGAGCAGGCGGCCGTTCGGCGACCATAATTCGCCGTTCTGGTCGCCGTAACTCTTGTTGAAGATCCTGGCGTCGGCGACCGCGAGCACGCGGCTGGTATCTTCGGCGGCGAGATCATCGGCGTCGACGTGGAAATAGGTCGTCAGCGACACCGTGCCGAACGGCACGAACTCGCGCCTGACATGAAAGATGCGGGCGAAGAATGCATCCGACATCGACATCAGCGACAGCATGTCGATCGTCCGGGGAACGCGGTCACCGATCCATACCTTGGAATAAGCGCTGGCCGGCTCGGCCTGTGGCGTCGCTCCGGCCAGATCCGGATTGCCTTCGATGAAACGAAAATCATACTGATTGGCCCACGATGCCTTGATCTTGGGATAGGGCCTGATCTGTTCGAATGGTATGGCCTGCGGAAAGGGTGCCGGCTGGTGCGACCACGACGGGCGGCGTTCGGCGAACACGGCGGTCGCCAGCGTCGCCACCTCGCCGCCTTCTTGCGTCAGCTCGACGCACCAATGTTGCGACGACCGGTTGGCCTTGACCAGGCGAAGGTCGAGATCGAAGGCGCCGGCCGCGATCGGCGCGCAGTAATTGACGGTGAGGGCGAGCGGCGTGCCGGCGCGCTCCGGATGATCGATCAGCGCCCGCAGGATGGTGGCGGCGGTGGCGCCGCCGAACGGGCCGACAAAGGCCCAGTAATCGTCGCTGGTGCGGCCCTGCCAGCGGCTGTCGCCGGCGGTCACCCTTGTGGCGTCGTCGAAGAGGTGCGGGGCTTTGGTCAGCATGGGAGTCCTCGGAAACGCAAGCGGTCTACCGCCCGTCATTGCGAGCGCAGCGAAGCAATCCATCTTTCCTGCTGTTGATTCATGGATTGCTTCGCTGCGCTCGCAATGACGCTGATAGATCAACGCAGTATCACGGCTGTCCGGCTCAATTCAATGACGCCGGAGGTAATGGATTTCCGCTCGCCTAAATTAGCGCGCTCCGCCGCGTTGCACCCCCGGCTCCAGCACCCCCGGCTCCAGCACCGCCGGATGCGGCGCCGGCCGCACCGGTACGTCCCAGATTTCCCCGGCATATTCCCGGATGGTGCGGTCGGACGAGAACCACGGCATCCGCGCCACGTTGAGGATGGAAGCCCTGGTCCAGGCCGGCACCACCTGCCAGCGCGCGTCGATGCCGCGCTGGGCCTCGTGATAGGAGCCGAAATCGGCGCTGACCATGTAGTGGTCGAGATGGCGCAGCGCGTGCGCGATCGATTCGAACCGGTCGGGATCGCCAGGCGAGAATTCGCCGCACCCGATTGCGCTGATGGCGCGGGAGAGATGCGGCGAGCCCCGGATCACGTCGCTGGCATCCAGCCCCTGCTTGCGCCGCACCACCACGTCCATCGCCTCCATGCCGAAGATCGCGATGTTTTCCGCGCCGACGTGATCGCGGATCTCGATATTGGCACCGTCGAGCGTGCCGATGGTGAGCGCGCCGTTGAGCGCCAGCTTCATGTTGCCGGTGCCGGAGGCTTCCATGCCCGCGGTCGAAATCTGCTCGGACAGGTCGGCGGCGGGGATGATGATTTCGGCGAGGCTGACATTGTAATCGGCCAGGAACACGATCTTCAGCCGTCCGCCGATCGCGGGGTCGTTGTTGACGACGTCGGCGACGTCGTTGATCAGCTTGATGATCAGCTTGGCGTAGCGATAGCTCGCCGCGGCCTTGCCGGCGAAGATTTTTACCCGCGGCACCCAGTCGCGCTGCGGGTCGTCCTTGATGGCGTGATACAGCGCCACCGCTTCGAGGATGTTGAGCAGCTGCCGCTTGTATTCGTGCATGCGCTTGATCTGGACGTCGAACAGCGCGTGGGGATCGACATGGACATTGAGGCGTTCGCCGATCAGCCGCGCCAGCGCCATCTTGTTGTGCAGCTTGGCGGCGCGGAATTTCTGCTGGAACGCGGCGTCGCTGGCGCGGGCTTCGAGCAGCGCGAGTTGCGTCGGGTCGTCGAGCACGGCCTCGCCGCAGGCCTCGCGCAACAGATCGGTCAATTTCGGATTGGCCAGCATCAGCCAGCGGCGGAAGGTGATGCCGTTGGTCTTGTTGGTGATGCGCGCCGGATAGAGATGGTTGAGATCGTGGAACACGGTCTCCTTCATCAGGTCCGAATGCATCGCCGAGACGCCGTTGATGCGGTGCGAGCCGACAAATGCCAGCTGTCCCATCCGCACCCGGCGGCCGGAGCGCTCGTCGATCAGCGAGACCGAGGCCTTGAAATCGTCATCGCCGGGACAGCGCGCTTCGGCCAGCGCCAGATGGCTGACATTGATGCGGTAGATGATTTCGAGATGGCGCGGCAACAGCCGCTCGAACAGTTCGACCGGCCAGGTCTCGAGCGCTTCCGGCAACAGCGTGTGGTTGGTGTAGGACAGCGTCGCCACCGTGATCTTCCACGCCTCGTCCCAGCGGAAATTGTGCAGGTCGACCAGAATCCGCATCAGTTCGGCGACGGCGAGGCTCGGATGGGTGTCGTTGAGCTGCACCGCGGCCTTCGACGCCAGACCGCGCAACTGCCCGTCGGAGGCGAGATGGCGCTTGACCAGATCCTGCAGCGAGGCCGAGACGAAGAAATATTCCTGGCGCAGCCGCAGTTCGCGGCCCGCCGGGCTCTCGTCGTTCGGATAGAGGAACTTGCAGATCGACTCGGCGCGCGCCTCCTCGGCGCTGGCGCCGAGATAGTCGCCGGTGTTGAAGACGTCGAGATTGAGTGGGTCGGCCGAACGCGCCGACCACAGCCGCAGCGCGTTGACGTGCTGGCCGCGCCACCCCACGATCGGGGTGTCGTAGGCCACGGCCTTCACGGTTTCCGCCGGATGCCAGATCGTGCGGTCGCGGCCCTTGGCCTCGACATGCTCGACGCCGCCGCCGAAATGGATGTGATAGACCACTTCCGGCCGCTGGAATTCCCAGGGGTTGCCGAAGCCGAGCCATTCGTCCGGGTATTCCTGCTGCCAGCCGTCGGTGATGATCTGGCGGAACAGGCCGAAATCATAGCGGATCCCGTAGCCGATGGCGGGGATCGCCAGTGTCGCCATGCTCTCCATGAAGCACGCCGCCAGTCGGCCGAGGCCGCCATTGCCGAGTGCCGCGTCCGGCTCGCATTTGCGCAAGTCGGAAAGCCCGACGCCGAGATCGTTGAGCGCGGTCTCGAATATCGGCAACAGCCCCATATTGTTCAGGGCGTCGGTGAACAGCCGGCCGATCAGAAATTCCAGGCTGAGGTAATAGACCCGCTTGCGCCCCTCGTCGTAGCTCTGTTTTTCCGTGATCAGCCAAGGGTGTACGATGCGGTCGCGCAGCGCCAGTGCCGCCGCCTTGTACCAGTCGCGCCGGGTTGCCATGCCGGCGTCCTTGCCGACCGCCAGCCTGAGCTTGACCAGGATCGCGCTCTTGATCTCGGCCAGCGCCAGCTCGTCGATGGGCTGGCCGGGCGCCGGAAAATTCCCTGGGAAAGTCTGATTTGGCAAATCGCAAATCCCTGAAGCTCTAATCCCCGTCGAATCATACGCGCCTTGCCCTTGGATCGAAACCGCCGGGGGCCTTGTTGTGCACTGCGCTGGTATGATTTTATGCAAGGACCGGGCCGAATTGCGGCCTCCGCGTGAGCCCGCTTTGGTGTATCGTCAGGCACGGAAAGACGGGATACCGCGATCGCCGAGGGAGAACTGCGCCATGAAATTGATGATCGAAATCTCCGCCGCGGCGCTTTTGGTGGTCTGCATCAGCGCCACCAGCGCGGCCTTCGCCGCCGGCAAGGCCGGCAAGAGCGCCGACGGCCTCGGCTGCTCCTTCAGCGTCGCGAAAAATGCCTCGCCCGCGGCCCGCTGTGCCGCGATCAAGCGGCAGTGCGGCGGAAAATTCTACGCCAATTATTGCGGCGACAAGTTGCTGTCGGCGATGTGAGTGGGATTTCGTAGGGTGGGCAAAGGCGCGCTCTTCGCGCCGTGCCCACCAGCCGGTGGCTCAGCAGACAAGAAAGCAAGATGGTGGGCACGCTTCGCTTTGCCCACCCTACGGCTCTTTCAACGGCGCCCGATCTGCATGGATATCGATGCAAGGCCCGTGATCGCGTCCTGCGAATCCTTGAGATATTTGCCTTTGAAGAAGGCCGCATCGATCACCGCAAGAATGGCCGTCATGATCGCAAAAGCTACTATGCCTCGCATGCCGCTTTCCTGGTTCGGTTGAGAGCCGTCTCCCGCCGGACGCGCGCGGAGTATCGCCGGCATTTGTAAATTGTTTAGCGGCGTTGCGATGTCCTGATTGAGTCTTCTTGTCCTGGAACAAATTAAGAACACTTTAGCAAGTCTTTGATATATCATAGTGATTCGGAACGCTGCCGATACAATATCTAGGGCCTATTCAGGATTTTGAGGACTACATGTCCACCATCGCCTTCGATCAATTCGCGCTCACCCGCATCGCCGACTTCGCCCGCTCGCTGTCGCGGCTACACCAGGCCTCGCGCCGCCAGATCGTCGATGACGACCAGATCGACCGCGAATTCAACGCGGTCTGCATGTCAGTGTGGGGCTACACCACGGACGATTTCAGCGACGACCTGTTTTCCGGCGAGGACCACGCCTTTCTCGATCGGCTCGACGAAGCGCATGCGCGCATCTTCGCCGCCGAGCAGGGCTACGACCTGGTCGACGACCAGGGCATGCTGACGGACTGGTGGGGCTATTGCTGGATGATCCTGGCCGAAAAGCGCGGCCTGCTGACGCCGGAAAACCGCGCCGCCGCGCGCGCCGACATCGAGGAGAAATACCTGTCGGCGCCGAACGTGATCGGCGTCATCGTCGGGCGGTGAGCCCAAACTCGGTCCTCATCCTGAGGAGCCGCGCTCTTCGCGCGGCGTCTCGAAGGATGGCGGCATCCGGGCTCTCATGGTTCGAGACGCGCGCGAAGGGGCGCGCTCCTCACCATGAGGGATTTGGGGTTGTCGCCTAATTTACTTCCGCGCGCTTGTCTTTCGTCGAAGCCGCTTTTGGCACCGCCGTTACCGGCCCAACGGCATCGCGGGCGGTCTCCGGCAGCGGCGCGTTGGCGGCGACTATTTCGGCGCTCACCGGCGCCACCTTCATCTCGCCGAGCCGGGCGCGGACATCGGCGGTGAGGCCCGGATAGGACGCAACCGGGGTGAATTCGGCGGTCTGGCTGGCGCCGAGCTTGACGCCGGTATAGGCCACCAGCCCCGAGGTGGTGGCGATCACGTCGCCCGAGCGCAGCGACGAATCGAGCGTCAGATCGACCGGCGCGAGACCGGCGGGATCGCGGCCGTTGCAGGTGCAGTCGGCGCGCAGCGCCTTGCGATAGGCGAAGGCGTTCTCAGAGTCGGCATAGCGCTCGCCGGTGGTCGAGGACGCGCCGTCAATGCTGCTGCCGTAGAAGACTTTCGTCACGCTGGCCGGGCAGAACGCCTGGCACATCTGGACTGGCGAGGCATTGCTGCGCATCAGCGGAAAATATTTACCGTCGCAGCTGCGTACACAAAATGCCGGTCCGGAGCCCGACGCCATCTGGCGCGGCTGCGGCGCGGGTTGCGGATTGAGGCCGAACGGGTCGGCAAAGAAATTGGCCTGCGGCGCGGTCTGGCGCTGCTGCTGCTTCGGAGCGCCGCTGAACAGGAAATCGAACAGGCCTTCGGCGGATGCGGCGCGCGGCGTCACGGCAATCGTGCCGGCGAGCACGGCGGCGGCGACAACCATCATGCGGCGCCGCATGCGCTGATCAGTCAACTCTTTACGCAACGCACACTCCACCCGCCGCCACGAACCGGCCGCGGCGATCGGCGCCCCGGCACGAATTCACATTAGGGCGGAGATGGTAAACGAGCGGTGACCGGGGAACTGGTGGCGGAAAAGAAATGCGGTTTGCTGCACCTCGCCCCGCTTGCGGGGAGAGATCGGCGCGAAGCGCCGGGTGAGGGGGAGTCTAAGCGCAAATTATGCTTCGGCGTCCGCGGAGAGAGCCCCTCACCCCGCAAGCGGGGCGAGGGAGCAGCAAACCTCACCCCTTCAGAAACTCGCCGGCCTTGTAGAGCGAGCGGAACGCGATGCCGGCCTGCGCAAACGTTTCGGCGGCGCCTTCCTCGCGGTCGACCATGGTGAACACCAGCGCGATCTCGGCGCCGGCATCGCGCACCGCCTCGACCGCCTTCAGCGCCGAGCCGCCTGTGGTGGTGACGTCCTCGACAATCACGACGCGCTTGCCTTGCAGGCTCTCGCCCTTGGCCAGGCCCTCGACCGCGAGCCGGGCACCGTGTTCCTTCGGCTTCTTGCGCACGAAGAACGCCGCGATCGGGTGGCCCTTGATCCAGGACAGTTGCGCGATGGCGCCGGCCAGCGGCACCGCGCCCATTTCCAGCCCGCCGACATAATCGAGGTTGTCGTCCCTCAGCGCCTCGAAGGTCAGTTCCGCCAGCAGCGTGGCGCCTTCGGGATCCAGCATGGTCGGCTTGAGGTTGAAGTAGAAATCGCTCTTGCGGCCCGAGGCCAGCGTGATTTCGCCGCGCCCGAACGAGCGCTTGCGGATGATCTCGGCGAGGCGGGCGCGGGAGGCTGATTTGGACAATTTGAGTTCTCGAAAAGGGCTGGGGGCGTGCGCAATCTATCGGCGGACGCCCCCACATTCCAGAGCCGGGGTTGCCCCGTCAACAGCGCATAGTGTCACGATCCGAACCGGCCGCAACGGCGGTTGTAACAACGACAGGTTCCGGGGTACTGGATCGCCCGCTTATAGCGTTTTCGAGCGAAGTGGGTACCGGTTCGCGTCCAGAAAACGCGTCAAAACAACAGACTAGAGCCCGGTTCTGATTCCATCAGAACCGAAAAGGCTCTCGCGGGGGAAACCAAAAAAATGACCATCGAACTCTACACCTGGAACACGCCGAACGGCCGCAAGATCTCGGTCGCGCTGGAGGAGATGGGGCTGCCTTACAAGGTTTTCCCCGTCAACATCAGCAAGGGCGAGCAGATGGCGCCGGATTTCCTCGCCATCAGCCCGAACAATAAGATCCCCGCCATCGTCGATCCCGACGGCCCCGGCGGCAAGCGCGTCAGCGTGTTCGAATCCGGCGCCATCCTGCTCTATCTCGGCGAGAAGACCGGCAAATTCCTGCCCGTTCCCCTGATCGAGCGTATTCCGGTCTATGAATGGCTGATGTGGCAGATGGGCGGCTTCGGGCCGATGCCGGGCCAGGTGCATCACTTCATCGCGCTGGAGAACGAGACGGAGCGCGCCTACGGCCTGAAGCGCTACACGGCAGAGACGGTAAGGCTCTACGGCGTGCTGGATCGACGCCTCGCGGCCCATGAGTTCGTGGCGGGTCCGCTGTCGGTCGCCGATTTTGCCATTCTCGGTTGGGCATGGCGACATCCGCGCCACAAGGTTGAGCTCAAGGACTTCCCTCATGTCGAGCGCTGGTACAATACGCTGATGGCGCGTCCGGCGACCAAGCGCGGCATGGAAGCCAAGCTGGATTAGTCTGCCGCGAAGCGCCTCCTTCCCCTCTCCCCTTGTGGGAGAGGGTGGACGCGATGCGAAGCATCGCGGACGGGTGAGGGGTTCTCTCAACGGATACTTTGCTTGGGGATAGAAACCCCTCATCCGGCGCTTCGCGCCACCTTCTCCCACAAGGGGAGAAGGAAGAAGGCCCTCACGCCCGCTTCGTCTCCAGCGCCATCTTCACCGCGAGTCCGGCCAGCACGGTGCCCATCAGCCAGCGCTGCAGCAACAGCCAGCTCGGTCTTGCGCCGAGGAACAGCGCGATCGAGCCGGCGGCCAGCGCAATCAGGGCGTTGACGCTGACGCTGATCGCGATCTGGGTAAAGCCGAGCGCCAGCGACTGCGTCAGCACGCTGCCCTCTGCCGGATCGATGAACTGCGGCAGCAGCGCCAGGTACAGCATGGCGACCTTCGGATTGAGCAGGTTGGTGAACAGGCCCATCGCAAACAATTTGCGCGGCCCGTCGACCGCGAGCTTCTTCAGCTGGAACGGCGAACGTCCGTTCGGCTTCAGCGCCTGCCACGCCAGCCATAGCAGGTACGCCGCGCCCGCCAGCCGCAGCGCGTCGTAGGCATAGGGCACCGCGAACAGCAGCGCCGTAATACCGAACGCCGCGCACAGCATGTAGAACACAAAGCCCAGCGCGACGCCGCCGAGCGAGATCAGGCCGGCGACATGGCCTTGCGTGATCGAGCGCGAGATCAAGTAGATCATGTTCGGCCCCGGCGTCAGCACCATCCCGAGCGAGACCAGGGCGAAACCGATCAGGGAGGAAAGGTGGGGCATGACGGGACTCGCGGGCAGGAGATGCCGCGTTGTTAGCGCGCGTCAGGCCGCAATGTCATTTTGAAAATTGCACCGAGAGCAATTCGGCGAATGCGACGAGGTCATAGCCAACCACCGTCATTGCGAGCGCAGCGAAGCAATCCATCTATCCAAGCAAGGAAAGAATGGTTTGCTTCGTCGCAAGAGCTCCTCGCAATGACGCTGCAAAGGCCCTCGCCACACCGCCGGCCGTCAATCGCACGGCCGGGCGACAGCAACCCTCAATGCGCCTCGTCCCAGTTGTTCGCCGCCCTGGCGTCGACATGCAGTGGCACCGACAGCAGCACCGCCGGGAATGGCGCGTCCTGCATGACATGCTGCACCACAGGAATGGTCGCGGCGACCTCGTCGTCGGGCACTTCGAAGATCAGTTCGTCGTGCACCTGCAGCAGCATCTGCGCCGAGAGTTTCTTCTCGGCGAGCGCCTCTTCCATTCGCGTCATGGCGCGGCGGATGATGTCGGCGGCGGTGCCCTGCAGCCGCGCGTTGATGGCGGCGCGCTCGTTGAAGGAGCGGATCGAGGCGTTGGAGGCCTTGATGTCGGGGTAATGGCACTTCCGCCCGAACAGGGTTTCGACGTAGCCATTGGCGCGGCAGAAATCCCGCGTCGAATCCATGTAGGCGCGGATGCCCGGAAAACGCTCAAAGTATTTCTTGATATAGGCGGAGGCTTCCTCGCGGGCGATGCCGAGCTGGTTGGCCAGCCCGAACGCCGAGATACCGTAGATGATGCCGAAATTGATCGCCTTGGCCCGGCGGCGGACTTCGCTCGGCATGTCCTTGATCGGCACGCCGAACATTTCCGACGCCGTCATGGCGTGAATGTCGAGGCCGTCCTTGAACGCCTGTTTCAGCACGGGAATGTCGGCGATTTCCGCCAGCAGCCGCAATTCGATCTGCGAATAGTCCGCCGACACCAGCTTGTACCCGGGGGCGGCAATGAAGGCGCGGCGGATTTTTCTGCCGTCCTCGGTACGCACCGGGATGTTTTGCAGGTTAGGCTCGTTCGACGACAACCGCCCCGTGGTGGTCGCCGCCAGCGCGTAAGTGGTGTGGACGCGGTGGGTCTGGGGATGCACGTAGGTCGGCAGCGCATCGGTATAGGTCGATTTCAGTTTTGAGACTTGCCGCCATTCGAGAATCTTCTTCGGCAAATCGTGGCCCTGCTCGGCGAGTTCGTCGAGCACTTGCGCCGTGGTCGACCATGCCCCGGTCTTGGTTTTGGTGCCGCCGGGAAGGCCCATCTTGCCGAACAGGATGTCGCCGATCTGCTTCGGGCTGCCGACATTGACCGGTTCGCCGGCGATCTCCTGGATCTCGGATTCAACGCGCGCGGCGGTCTGGGCGAAATCGGCCGACAGTTTTGACAGCACCTGGCGGTCGATCGAGATGCCGCGCCGCTCCATCCGCGCCAGCACCGAAATCAGCGGCCGCTCCAGCGTCTCATACACCGTGGTCATGCGCTCGGCGGCCAGGCGCGGCTTCAGCACGCTCCACAGCCGCAGGATCACGTCGGCACTTTCGGCCGAGTATTCGGTGGCCTTGTCGATCGCGACCTGATCGAAAGTCAGTTTCGCCTTGCCGCTGCCGGTCAGCTCGCCATGGCTGATGACGGCCTGGCCGAGTCGGCTTTCGGCCAGCGCGTCGAGCGCGTGCGAATTGCGGCCGGCGTCGAGCGCGTAGGACATCAGCTGCGCGTCGTCGTGATTGCGCAGGGTAATGCCATGCTGCGCCAGCATCACGGCGTTGAACTTGATGTTGAAGCCGATCTTGAGAATGCCTGCGGATTCCAGCAGCGGCCGCAGCGCCTCGATGGCGTCGGCGGCCCTGATCTGGTCGGGCGCCAGCCCCGCCGCGAACAGGCCGGAGCCGTCGCCGGACTGCTTGTGGGCGAGCGGGATGTAGCAGGCGTCGTTCGGCGCCAGCGCCAGCGCGATGCCGCACATCTCGGCCTGCATCGGATCGATCGAGGTCGCCTTGGCTTCGATGGCGAAATGGCCGGCATCGCGCGCCCGCGCGATCCAGCCGTTGAGCTCGGCGAGCGAGCGGACGGTCAGGTACTTGCCGCGGTCGATCGGTGTCTTCCGCGCCGCCTCGGCGCGCGCGGTTGCGAGCGCCTGGGGCGTGAGGATGACGTTGGATGGTTCGGACTTGCCCGGACTTTTGGGGACGCCGGGCGCGCTGGCTTTGCCGCTGGCGGGGGCAGACAAGGCGGGTGCGTCCTGATGTCCGAACAGGTCGCCGCCGGCCGCGCGCGGCGGGGGCGACGAGCCGGCCGACTTGCCGCTGGCGCCGCTGCTGTTCTTGTCATCGGCTTCCACATCCGACGGGTCGATCTGCGAATATTCGGCGACGCGGCGGGTCAGGGTGGAAAATTCCATCGCCTTCAGGAACGCGATCAGCTTGCGCGCGTCGGGCTCGTGCACCGCGAGTTCGTCGAGCGGTACGTCGAGCTTGACCTTGTCGTCGAGCAGCACCAGCTGGCGCGAGATCCGCGCTTTCTCGGCATTCTCGATCAGTGACTCGCGCCGCTTCGGCTGCTTGATCTCGCCGACGCGTGCCAGCAGCGTTTCCAGATCGCCATATTCGGCGATCAGCTGGGCGGCGGTCTTGATGCCGATGCCGGGGACACCCGGCACGTTGTCGGTGGAATCGCCGGCCAGCGCCTGTACCTCGACCACCTTTTCCGGCGGCACGCCGAACTTCTCGATCACTTCGGCAACACCGATGCGGCGGTCCTTCATGGTGTCGTACATCGTCACCTTGTCGTCGACGAGCTGCATCAGGTCCTTGTCGGACGAGACGATCGTTGTAGTGGCGCCGCGCTCGCTGGCTTCGCGGGCGTAGGTCGCGATCAGGTCGTCGGCCTCGAAGCCGCCCTGTTCGAGGCAGGGCAGGTCGAAGGCGCGCACCGCCTCGCGGATAAAGGCAAATTGCGGGATCAGATCGTCCGGCGCCGGCGGCCGATGCGCCTTGTAGTCGGGATAGAGCTTGTTGCGGAAGGTGACTTCCGACTTGTCGAAGACAATGGCGAGATGGGTCGGCCGGTTGTCCGGCGGCATGTCGCGCAGCAGCTTCCACAACATGTTGCAGAAGCCGAGCACGGCATTGACCTGCAGGCCGTCCGATTTGCGGTTCAGCGGTGGCAGCGCGTGGTAAGCGCGGAAAATATAGCCGGAACCGTCGACCAGAAAGACGTGGTCGCCCTTGGCCAGGGCCTTTACGGCAGAGGCTTTGGCGGCAACGGGTTTGGCGGCGGCTTTTGGGGCTGTTTTCGGCATCGCCGCAACTTAGGGATTTTTGCGCGAATTAACAGTCTTCGACAGTGGTTGTGCCGCGATTTTTGCCCGAGTCAGCCGTCCCCGGAATCAGTTGCATCGACCGCTTTTCCATGTCCCGGTGCGGCGACATCAGGATCGAAGGAACGGTATATGGCCACGCAACTCGACGAACTCATGGACAGGCTGCGTCAGATTCAGGCCGATATCGAGGTCGAACTGGCCAAACGCCGCGAAGAGCTGCGCTTTCACCTCGAAAACCGCCGGATTGTGTTCGAGAAGGAGGTTCTGCGGATCCACCGCGAGCTGAAGATCCGGGCGACGCGCTATTTGCTCGATGCCAATCCGCTGATGATCCTGAGCGCGCCGGTGATCTATTCGCTTGTCATCCCGATCGCGCTGGTCGACCTCTGGGTCATGGCCTACCAGGCGATCTGTTTCCCGATCTACAAGATTCCAAAGGTGCGGCGCCGCGACTACCTGGTGTTCGATCGTCACCATCTCGCCTATCTCAACATCATCGAGAAGATCAATTGCGCCTTTTGCTCCTACGCCAACGGCGCGATCGCGTTCGTGCGCGAGGTGGCGGCGCGCACCGAGGTCTACTGGTGCCCGATCAAGCACGCCCGCCGCGTGCTCGGTCCGCACCCGCATTACCAGGGCTTTGCGGATTTCGGCGACGCCGCCGCGTTTCGCGGCAAGCTGACCGGGATGAAGGATGGCGTGAAGATCGAGGGGGCGTGAATACCCAATGCCGTCGTCCCGGCCAAGCGAGCGAAAGCGAGCGCAGAGCCGGGACCCATACCGCGTGATCTGTCGTTAAGGCCGTGTGTCCGACGCCGTGGGTAACGATTACTGCCGCGGCGTATGGGTCCCTGCGTTCGCAGGGACGACGATATAGCGGAACTACTCCGCCGGCTGCAGCGCCGGCCGCACCTTCTTCGGCACGATCCAGAATGCGGCCGGGCGTTCGAACAGGAAATTCGCGCCGGCCGCAAGGGCGGCCCGCCAGATCGCTATCGCACCGGCGACGCCGACGACCGTGACGACAAGCGATATCGTCCCGATGTCGTGAATCAATCCGGTCTTCAGCAACAGCGTCCGCGTCGCCGCCATCGGCAGGAAGAAGGCGAGATAGATGACGATGGAATGCTCGCCGCAGTAGCGCAGGAAATTCAGCCACTGCATGCGCGCCAGCAGCGTGCCCATGGTGACGATGGCGAGCGCGCCGGCGAGCCCGAGCGCCAGCGAGACCAGCGGCCATTCGCTGACACCCAGTTCGACCAGGCCGCCATTGACGAGCGCCCACAGGGCCAGGCCCGCCAGCGCCCAGCCGGGACGCGCCCGGGCGCGGTCGGACCATGCGAACACGTAAGCAGCGAGCCAGTAGCCGGAGTAGAAATAGACGAAGCGCGCGGCGAACTCGTCGATCACGGTCCAGCCGGTCGAGATGTGCGTGGCCTCCAGCAGCGCCGCTGCGGCAAAGATGGCGAGCGGCGGCATTCGGCGCACAGCCTTGGTAACGACGAAGCACACCGGCAGCAGATAGATGAACCACAGCGTGCCGAACGGCTCGATCAGGGATTGCAGATACATCAGGCCGACATGGGCCCAGCCGCTCTCGGCGGCAAAGGAGGGCGCCTTGAAGCCGAACTGGATCGTCACCCACAGCACATAGAAAGAGGCGAAGTGCACCACCTTGCGGTCGAGATAGGTGCGCCAGTCGCGGTCGATCACGACCGCCAGGAACAGCCCGGAGATCAGGAAAAAATCCGGCATCCGGAACGGTTTGGCGAAGGCGACCAGGAAATGCATGAAGCCGGTCTGCCCGGTGGCCGCCTCGACCCCCAGCACCGAATGCATCATCACCACCATGACGATGCAGATGCCCTTGGCGTAGTCGACCCAGTCGATGCGCGGCGCTGGCTGCCCTGCAGCCGGGGAACGCTCGGTCACGGCGGATGTGCCGTTTGGTGTCATCGGTGTCCCTTTTCGGCGCGGATTGGGGGCATCTTCGGGCCCTAAAGTTTCGATTGCCTTATTCCTATCAAGGAATGTGCCGTTCTCGCGCCGATGTGATCCTCCCCGGAGCGCTTCCGGGCGGGTTTTCCTTGTCACAGGAAAATGCTCTAAGACGCGGCGAAAGCCCTGGCGTGAAGACGCGCTTCGCGCTTTTGGGCGCGGAGACGCGCCTTGCGCCCCTGCGTTAACCATGACGATTTGGATATTTCATGCGCATTGCCATGATCGGCACCGGCTATGTGGGACTGGTTTCCGGCGCCTGCTTCGCGGATTTCGGCCACCAGGTCACCTGCGTCGACAAGGACGTCGACAAGATCGCCAGCCTGCGCCGCGGCGAGATCCCGATTTTCGAGCCCGGGCTCGACGCGCTGGTCGCCGCCAATGTGAAGGCCGGGCGGCTGGATTTCACCACCGATCTCGCCGCACCGGTCGCCGCGGCCGATGCGGTGTTCATCGCCGTCGGCACGCCGTCGCGGCGCGGCGACGGCCACGCCGATCTGAGCTACGTCCATACCGCCGCCCGCGAGATCGCCGCCGCACTTTCCGGCTATACGGTGGTGGTGACCAAATCGACCGTGCCGGTCGGCACCGGCGACGAGGTCGAGCGGCTGATTCGCGAAACCAATCCGTCGGCCGAGGTCGCGGTCGCCTCCAATCCGGAATTCCTGCGCGAGGGCGCGGCAATCCGCGACTTCAAGTTTCCCGACCGCATCGTGGTCGGTACGTCGGACGAGCGGGCGCGAAAGGTGCTCGGCGATATCTACCGGCCGCTGTCGCTGAACCAGGCGCCCTTGATGTTCACGGCGCGGCGCACCGCGGAACTGATCAAATACGCCGCCAACGCCTTTCTCGCCACCAAGATCACCTTCATCAACGAGATCGCCGACCTCGCGGAGAAGGTCGGCGCCGATGTGCAGGAAGTCGCGCGCGGCATCGGGCTCGACAATCGCATCGGCTCGAAATTCCTGCATGCCGGCCCAGGCTTCGGCGGGTCCTGCTTCCCGAAAGACACCCGTGCGCTGGTGAAAATTGCGCTCGACCACGACGTCCATTTGCGGATCGTCGAGGCGGTGCTGGCGGTCAACGACAACCGCAAGCGCGCGATGGCGCGCAAGGTTTCGAACGCGGCCGGCGGCAGCCTGCGCGGCAAGACCGTCGCCGTGCTCGGCCTCACCTTCAAGCCCGACACCGACGACATGCGCGAGGCGCCCTCGATCCCGCTGGTGACCGGGCTGCTCGACATGGGCGCCAAGGTGCGCGCGCACGATCCCGTCGGCATGGAGCAGGCCCGCCGCGAATTGCCCGATATCGAATATTGCGACGATCCCTATGAGTGCGTGCGCGGCGCCGACGCCATGGTGGTCGTGACCGAATGGGTGCAATACCGCACGCTCGACCTGGCGCGGCTGAAGCAGGAATTGGCGCAGCCGGTCGTGGTCGATCTGCGCAATATCTACCGCCCGGAGGACATGGCGGCGCTGGGATTTACCTATGAGAGCGTCGGGCGCGCGCCCGAGCCGCGCGACTGATGCACTTTCTTCCCTTCTCCCCTTGTGGGAGAAGGTGGCGCGCTTTGGAGCGCACTTGCGCTCCTGAGCGCGCCGGATGAGGGGTCTCTATCTGCGGAGACAGACCCCTCACCCGTCGCCTCACTTCGTGAGGCGCCACCCTCTCCCACAAGGGGAGAGGGGAAGAAACCGACGCGAGTCTTGATGGCCCCGCCTCTTCGACACCCCGCTCCCGATCGACGCCGTGCTGGACCAGCTGTCCCGCACGCTCGCGGATAACAACGCCGCGGTGCTGGTGGCGCCGCCCGGCGCCGGCAAGACCACGCGGGTGCCGCTGGCGCTGCTCGATGCGCCATGGCTGCAGGGCAAAAAGATCATCATGCTGGAGCCACGCCGGATCGCGGCCCGCGCCAGCGCCGAGCGCATGGCGAAGACGCTGGGCGAACGCGCCGGCGAGACCGTCGGCTACCGCGTCAGGTTCGGCTCCAAAGTGTCGCGTGCGACCAAAATCGAGGTTGTTACCGAGGGCATTTTTTCGCGGCAGATTCTCGACGATCCGGAATTGTCCGGCGTCGCCGCCGTGCTGTTCGACGAATTCCACGAGCGCTCGCTCGATGCCGATATGGGGCTGGCGCTGGCCCGCGATGCCCAGGTCGGCTTGCGCGAGGATCTGCGCATTCTCGTGATGTCGGCGACGCTGGACGGCGCGCGGGTGGCAAAACTGCTCGGCGATGCGCCGGTGATATCCAGCGAAGGCCGCGCCTTTCCGGTGGAAACCCGCTACCTCGGCCGCAAGGCCGATGCGCCGCTGGAGCGTCAGATGGCGGATGCGATCGCGATGGCGCTGCGCGCCGATCCGGGCTCGGTGCTGGCGTTTCTGCCGGGTGCCGCGGAAATCCGCCGCACGCAAAACTTTCTCGGCGAGCGAATCCACGACGCGTCGATCGAGATCGTGCCGCTGTTCGGCGCGCTCGACGCTGCCGTGCAGGACCGCGCCATCGCGCCGGCCCCAAAGGGCCAGCGCAAGGTGGTGCTGGCGACCTCGATCGCGGAGACCTCGCTGACCATCGAGGGCGTCCGCATCGTGGTCGATTCCGGCGTGGCGCGGGTGCCGCGTTACGAGCCGGATATCGGCCTCACGCGGTTAGAAACGGTGCGCGCCTCGCGCGCCGCGGTCGACCAGCGCCGCGGCCGCGCCGGCCGCACCGAGCCCGGCGTCTGTTACCGGCTGTGGGACGAGCCGCAGACCGCGTCGCTTGCGGCCTATACCCAGCCCGAAATCCTTTCCGCCGATTTGTCCTCGCTGGTGCTCGACCTCGCGCAATGGGGCGTCAGCGATCCCGGCACGCTGGCGTTCCTGGATCCGCCGCCGGCGCCGGCGCTGAAGGAAGCACGCAGCCTGCTCGGCGAGCTCGGCGCGCTCGATTCCGATGGCCGCATCACCGCGGAGGGCAAGAGCCTGCGCGAACTGGCGCTGCCGCCCCGGCTGGCGCGGATGATCGTGGATTCGCACCGTCTCGGCGCGGGCGAGCAGGCTGCCGACATCGCGGCGGTGCTGACGGAGCGCGGCCTCGGCGGCGACAGCGTCGATCTCGACGCCAGGCTCGATCAGTTCCGCCGCGACCGCTCGCAGCGGTCGAGCAGCGCGCGCTCGCTGGCGCAGCGCTGGGCATCGCAGGTCACGGCCACCGAGGGCGCGCCCGCCGAGGACACGTCGCCGTCCACCGGCGTGATGCTTGCGCTTGCCTTTCCCGACCGCGTCGCGCGCAACCGCGGCAATGGCAGTTTCGTCCTCGCCAACGGCCGCGGCGCCGCGGTCGACCAGACTTCGGCGCTGGCGCGCGCGCCCTATATCGCGGTCGCCGAACTCACCGGCACGGCCGCCAACGGCCGCATCCTGCTGGCGGCGCCGATCCTGCAATCCGACATCGAACTGCGTTTCGCCGACCAGATCGAGAGCGCGGACGAGATTTCATTCGATCGCGGCGCAATGGCGTTGCGGGCGCGACGCCGGAAAACCCTGCATGCGATCACGCTGTCGGAAACGCCGATGGCGCTGAAACCTTCGGCGGAAACCGCGCGCGTGCTGGCCGACGGGCTGGTCGCCGCCGGCCTCGACAGGCTGCCCTGGTCGAAGCCGGCCAAGCAGTGGCGCGACCGCGTGATGTTTTTGCGCAAGGCCGAGGGTGAGAGCTGGCCTGACCTGTCCGATGACGCGCTGGCGCTGCAGCGCGAGGCGTGGCTGGTGCCGGCGCTGTACGACAAGACGGCGCTGAAGGACCTTTCCGCGGGCGATCTGTCGGACGCGCTGATGACGCTGCTGCCCTGGGAATTGCGCGCGCGGCTGGAGCGCGAGGCGCCGACCCATTTCGAGGCGCCGACCGGCACTCAGCTGGCGATCGATTACGAGGCCGAGCAGGGGCCCACCATCGCGGTGCGCCTGCAGGAATTGTTCGGTCTCAACACTCACCCGTCGATCGCCAAAGGTGCGGTGCCGCTGGTGCTGGAACTGCTGTCGCCGGCGCACCGCCCGGTGCAGGTGACGCGCGACCTGCCGGGGTTTTGGCGCGGCAGCTATGCGGCGGTGCGATCCGACCTGCGCGGGCGCTATCCGCGGCATCCCTGGCCCGAGGATCCCGCCAGTGCCGCGCCGACCCGGCGGGTGAAGCCGCGGGGGACGTGAGGGGCTAGCTCAAGCTGTCATCACCCGCGAAGGCGGGTGATCCAGTACTCCGAGGCATCAGTGATAGATCCGGGAGGGCACGGCGTACTGGATGCCCGCCTTCGCGGGCATGACGGCCATCATTGTGGCGCGCAGTGTCTCCGGGCATGACGACTTTGCCTCCCCGTTAACCCTTCACTCATCCTTTTAGCCAAAATGGCAGTCTCCGCCGCCGCCGCTCCGTCGCGGTCTGGTGGCGGATGTGGTGAGATCGCGGGTGTTCCGAGTGAGTGTGGCGTATGCGTAGCATTATGATCATGGCCGCGTTGCTGATCGGCCTCGGCACCCTCATGGCGCAACTGGCGGACAAGATGACGTCGTCGCCGGCGCTCGCCAAGAGCGTCTCCCAAAGAGCCCCCGTCGAAGCGCCGGTCCAGACCGGCGGCCGCAGCCTCAGCATTCCGCGCGACGCCCGCGGCCATTTCCTGACCGAGGGCCGGATCGACGGCCAGCGCATCGGCTTCATGGTCGATACCGGCGCCTCCGTGGTGGCGCTGAACGAGAAGTCCGCGGCGCGGTTCGGCTTCCGTCCCAACCGCAGCGACTACACCACGACTGTGCAGACCGCCAACGGCACCATCAAGGCGGCGCGCACGCGGCTCGCCATGGTCGAACTCGGCGGCATCGTGGTGCGCGACGTCGACGCCATGGTGCTGCCCGATGAAGCCCTGTCGGAAAATCTGCTCGGCGCCTCGTTCCTGTCGAAGCTGAAGCGGTATGAATACGCCAACGGCCGGCTGGTGCTGGAGCAGTAAGGCCCTTTGGTTGCCAATCCACCTAGATGCTTAAAATTTTTCGTGGAAAATTCGCGTTCGGAATTCTCAATCCGAGTTTGGATCAGGGTTGCAGAGTTACCTCCACGCACTGAGTATCGTCCGAAATACATAACTCAGTTTTTCCGGTAGTCGGGTCGATTTTCCAGGAGCCCAACACTGGCAATCCGCCGCCGGCGCCGAGGCCGACATTGATGGTCATATCGTCCCCTGTCTTCCTGTCTCCGGGATCGACGTTGATCCAGGCCTTGCGCAGCCGCACCGTTTGTTGCGCCCGGCCGTGCTTCGTAGGATCAATTCGATTTCATTAGTCATTGTTGGAATCCCCGTTCGTTGCGACGTTTCTTTCGGTGTCGCGTCGCGGTTTCGATCACCTGGGTGGTGCAATGGGCAGTGGGACCCAGGATCCCTCACGGAAGGTGGAGGCGCTGATCGTGAACCCAACCCGACAAGAACCGCGCGAAAGATAGAGCGTGCTGTGATCGGCATCGGCATCCACGCGCTCGATGAAGAACCGGTTGAGTTCGCCGCCGAGGCCGGCTGGAAACAACAGCGTCACGCCGCTCTGATCGATTTGGAAAGTCCCAACCGCGTCGAAGCAGTCTTTCGCTCCCTCAAATCCCACGACGCTCTTGAAAGTTGCGGTCCATCCCTGCAGCAAATTGCCGGCATGCGCTCTCACCCTCATGTGGCGATCGATTGCTTGGTGTTGGGTCGGCGATAGAGCGGGGGGATCGTCGGTTTTACGGCTGAGATCATCGGAGACGGCATTGGGCCGGCCTGCTGACAACAACGGCATCCACTCGCCATTCTGTTTCTGTTGCTCGCTCATATCAATGTCGATTCTGCAGGAAGCTGTCGCTACACGCCGTCTGTAGGTAAAATCATCAGGAGCGGCCGTTTCGTCCATTCGCCAATCCGGAACGCCCCGAAGAACGGGCAAGATCTCCGTCACGCCGCCATTGGGCCCAATTCGAAATATTCCGGTTTGCTGCGGGCAGGTCGCATCTGTTTTGGAAATCGCAACACGGAAGACCGCAAGCTGCGTGCCGTAAACGCTGCTCATGTCCTCGAGGTCCATGTACCCACTTGATTTTTGCGCCAGCGCGGCCGGCGACAGCGCCATCATCAAAAGTGCTGCAATGACCTGGGACTTGCGCAACATCTGTTTGCCTCACTCATAACGGAAGGAGTTGCCACAACATGTAAGCGCATCGGCAATTCTTACGCAACTCGATCAAGGTCGACTTATCGTGAACCTGCCGTCGCCCTTGACGGTAACGGTCACGGGCCGCTCCGGACTGGCATCAATGACGGCGTAGCGCGTACCGTCGTATGCATAGAACGGACCGATTGCCGTAAACACTACTCCCTGTCCCCCGTCGATTGGATAGCGAGCAAGCGATTGTCTTGTGGTCACGAATTTATACAGATCTCCTCCATCGACGATGAAACCGTTCTTTCCCGTTGGGTCGGCCTCGGTTATCTTCTCCTGATCATCCATCTTGGCCTTACTGACAAGAGACTCCGTTGGCGTCGGATTGGCGTAGCCGCCAAAGGGAGCAGGCTCGGATCCGCCTTGATCCGAAGTCGGGTTGGGGACGCCTCCGGTGAGGCCGACACCGTCGACTGCAGCCGGCGCACCGGCATCGGGTTGACCGGCTCCCGTTGGTGGCTGTTGCTGCGGCGGGCTTTGCGGTTGGGCCTGGGCCTGTTGAATCCGCCACTGTTGTGCGAGGCCATCCGCGGCGAACGGATCGTGCTCAACGGGAACGATCGAGTAGCCATCGAAATCCGGCTGATGGTCTACCGGCACCAGAGAGTAATCAGGCATGATGAATCACCTACCGGTATTTGCGGACATCTTCGGATGGGCCCGTGATGTGACCGCGCCCTCGCGGAGAGGGCTGGGTTGGCTTTAAGTGTTTGAAGGCAAGTGCTTGAAGGATGGCTTGTGCAATGGCGCTGAAGCGTCGATTCCGGTTCGGCTTGCCCATCGTCTTCGCCGGGCGCCCGTCTGTTGGCGGGGTCGGCCTTGGCTGTCAGCCAATTCGCTTCGCTGCGGCGGCCAGTGTATTGCCTGACAGCGTATCGTCTGATTCAAAAAGCCCGCGGCGGATTTTCCGGCGCGGGCTCAAATCTTGCGACGATGAAGATATGCCGGTGATTTGCCCGACGTGTCAAATTATTTGACGCGGAGGTTGCAGAGCGCTGGGAGGGGCTGAAATAACACCAGCACGGCAATGCCTGTCCATGCCTCGCGCCACCCCTGCATAAACCATGCTTGGCCGGAGCGATAGCGGTCAACCGGCTCGTACGGTGCAACAGCGCAGCATATTGCGCCGCCGTGCAAAGATGGGTGGATGCTGCTGGAGCAATAGGCAGAATTCGCTGCCAAACCGCCGTATTTAATCGCCACAACGCGGGTCCCGCCTTCCGCCGCGCCCGTGCATTCGCTATGGCTGTGGTGCCCTTTTTTCCGTTCACCACGAGGCCCTCCGAATGTTTCCGAAGCCGAAACCCGCGCTGGTTCCGAATACCTATGCCTATGAATCCGAGCCGATGGTGAAGGCGACCGGCTTTCGCGAATATGATGCCCGCTGGCTGTTCGGCAAGGAAATCAACCTGATGGGTATTCAGGCGCTGGGCATGGGACTCGGCGCGCTGATCGCCGAACTCGGCGTCAAGCAGGAAGTCGTCACCGGGCACGATTTCCGCGGCTATTCGGCCTCGATCAAATACGCGCTGATTTCGGGGCTTTTGGCCTCCGGCTGCAAGGTTCACGACATCGGGCTGTGCATGACGCCGATGGCGTATTTCGCGCAATTCGACCTCGACGTGCCCTGCGTTGCGATGGTGACGGCGTCGCATAACGACAATGGCTGGACCGGCGTCAAGATGGGCGCCAACCGTCCCATGACGTTCGGGCCGGACGAGATGACCCGGCTGAAGGAAATCGTGCTCAACGCCGAGTTCAGCAACAAGGCCGGCGGCTCCTATCAGTTTCACGAGAATTTTCCGGCGCGCTATATCGCCGACCTCACCAAGCGTCCGAAGCTGAAGCGCAAGCTGAAGGTCGTGGTCGCCTGCGGCAACGGCACCGCCGGCGCGTTCGCGCCGCAGGTGATGCAGGCGATCGGCTGCGAGGTGGTGCCGCTCGACACCGAGCTCGACCACACCTTCCCGAAATACAATCCCAATCCCGAAGACATGGAAATGCTGCACGCCATCCGTGATGCCGTGCTCGAGCACAAGGCCGATGTCGGCCTCGGCTTCGACGGCGACGGCGACCGCTGCGGCGTGGTCGACAATTCCGGCGAGGAAATCTTCGCGGACAAGGTCGGGGTGATGCTGGCGCGCGACATGTCCGCGGTGACGAAAAATGCGGAATTCGTGGTGGACGTCAAATCCACCGGTCTCTTTGTGACCGATCCGGTGCTGCAGAAGCAGGGTGCAAAGGTCACCTACTGGAAGACCGGCCATTCCTACATGAAGCGCCGCACCAACGAGCTGGGCGCGCTGGCCGGCTTCGAGAAATCCGGCCACTTCTTCTTCAACGCGCCGCTCGGCCGCGGCTATGATGACGGCCTGATCTCGGCGATCGCGATCTGCGAGATGCTGGATCGCGCGCCCGGCAAGTCGATGGCGGACCTGAAGGACGCGCTGCCGAAAACCTGGTCGTCGCCGACGATGTCGCCGCATTGCGCCGATGAAACCAAATACGGCGTGGTCGATGCGGTGGTGAAGCATTTCGAGGCGATGCAGAAAAAGGGCGAGAAGGTTGCCGGGCAAGAGATCCGCGACCTCGTCACCGTCAACGGCGTGCGCGTCACCGTCGAGGACGGCAGCTGGGGCCTGGTGCGGGCATCATCCAACAAGCCGGAACTGGTAGTGGTGGTCGAGAGCCCCGTCAGCGAGCAGCGCATGCACGATCTGTTCGAGGCGATGAACGTGGTGCTGCGGACGCACCCGGAAGTCGGCGCGTACAACCAGACGATTTGATCTTTCGTGTCCCGGGCGCGGCGCAATATGAGCGAAGCGAAATAGTGCGCCGCAGAACCGGGACCCATGCTTCTTGCGTGGAGCCCGTTGCTTGGGTCCCGGCTCTGCGTCGCATCACTTCGTGCCGCGCCGCGTCCGGGACACGTAACTTCGCCTACGCCGCGCGCACCGACCCCAGGAAGCTGCCGACCTCGAATTTCAACCGTTCGGACTGCGACGATAGCCCCGTCGCGGCGTCCAGCAGTTTCGACGCCGAGCTGCCGAGCTCGCTGGAAGCCTCGGCGACACCGACGATGTTCTCGTTGACCTCGCGCGTGCCGTTCGCGGCCTGTTGCACGTTGCCGGAGATCTCGCTGGTCGCGGATCCCTGCTCCTCGACCGCGGCCGCAATGGCGTTGGAGATTTCGTTGATCTCGGCGATGGTGCCGCCGATCGCCTGGATGGCGCTGACGGCCTCGCCGGTCGCCGCCTGGATGCTTTGAATCTGCGACGAGATTTCCTCGGTCGCCTGCGCGGTCTGATTGGCCAGGGCCTTGACCTCGCTGGCCACCACCGCAAAGCCGCGGCCGTGCTCGCCGGCGCGCGCGGCCTCGATCGTGGCGTTCAGGGCCAGCAGGTTGGTCTGGCTGGCGATGCTCTGGATCAAGGTCACGACCTCGCCGATCTTCTGGGTCCCCGCGGCGAGGCCCTCGACCACGGCGTTGGTGCGGCGGGCCTCTTCCGCCGCCTTTCCGGTGACGGTGGCGGAGCGCGTCGCCTGCTGTGCAATCTCGCTGATCGAGGCCGTCAGTTCCTCGGCCGCCGAAGCCACGGTTCCGACATTGAGCGAAGCCTGGGTCGACGCCGCAGCGGCCGCCGCGGTCTGTCGCGCAGCTGCTCCGCTGCTGTTGCTCATCGACGAGGACATGCCCTGCATTTCGCGGGCGGCCACGGCGACGGCCTCGACGATATGGCCGACCTTGCTCTCGAATTCGGTGGCGAGCCGCTGCCTGGCCGCGTCGCGTTCCAGCCTGGCCTGCTGCTCGGCGTGGCCGCGCTCGGCGGTGGCGCGGGCCTCGGCGGCGGTCGCGGCTTCGACTTCGGCGGTCTTCTGCGCCGTCGTCATGAACAGCCGCTCCAGTTGATAGGCAACCAGCACCAGCACGGCGGCTTCGAGGATGAGAATGCCGGCGTGAAGCACCACGCGGCCGAAGTCGGCGCCGCCCGGGAAGATCGCCGCCGGAATGATGAAATTCAGCGCCAGATGATGCAGGGCGACAGCAACGGTTCCGGCGAGGATCGGCCTGACGTCGCAATAGGCGACAAGACAGGCCAGCGCCGCGAAGAAGTACATGTGCATGTCGATCTGCCAGGGATGGCCGGCGAGCTCCCAGGTAAACACCGAAACCCCGCCCATCAGCGCGACGGCGACCACGAGGCTGGTCGAAAGTCCATTGCCTGCGGCGCGCCACGACAACGTCGCCGCCACGGCGAAGGCGGCCGTGAGAAGGGTCGGTATCAGCCAGGCGCTGCGCGCCATGCCGACGGCCATCGCAATCGGAACATGCAGCCAGAGCAGCGCGATCAGCGCCTTGCTGGCGGTTTCGCGCAGAGCGTCGAGATCCTTGCTGCCGGTATACATGCTCAGATTTCCTTCTCAGATTTCTTTGGCGGGAGTGTTGAAACAGGCGGCAATGGCCTGGGGATCGATGGTCAGCCACGCGCCGGCCTGGCGCAAACGGCTCAGGCCTTCCTGATCGGTCGGCCTGACCACGACAATGGCTGCAAGGGCGGTGGTTCTGACAATGGCGGCGTCAGCGGAGGCTGCGGCCTCGAAAATCTGCTGGGTGTTCCACCAGGGCGGAAAGGCGACAGCCACGATTTCGGCGCCGGGCCGAACCTGGAGCGAGAGCGCGGCCACCGCAACGACGCTGGCCAGCAACAAGGCTGTGGCGTTGAGCCAGGACGGCCAGCGTGAGGTCGTGAGATTCCGGTCCGAACCCATTCAGACTCGATACCGGGTCAATGCTAATTTCGAGTGAACACCCCGCAGTAGATGTACGGAGGGTGGCGGTTGCTAGGCTACCGCCGGTACCGGCAGCGCGGTCACCGACTTGATCTTTTCCATTGCAAAGCGCGAGGTGACGTTCTTCAGCGGCACCGCGCCGATCAGTTTCTTGTAGAACACGTCATAGCTCGCCATGTCCGCGACCACGACGCGCAGCATGTAGTCGACGTCGCCGGCCATGCGATAGAACTCCATCACCTCCGGCATCGCGCTGACGGCGCCGGCAAAGGTCCTGAGCCAGGCCTCGGAATGATCGGCGCTCTCGACCGAGACGAACACCGTGATGCCGAGCCCGATCTTGTTCTGGTCGACCAGCGCGACGCGGCGCAGGATGACCCCGTCGGCCTCCAGCCGCTGGATCCGTTTCCAGCACGGGGTCGACGACAGCCCGACGCGGTCGCCGATCTCGGCGACCGAGAGCGAGGCGTCTTCCTGCAGCACGGTCAGGATCTTGCGGTCGATGGCGTCGAGGCGGCGGTTGGGCTCGGTGATCTGAAGGGCAACGTCGGTCATGAGAAGAACTTTGTTCCATCTGAGGCGCTAATTACCCTCATATAGAGAAAATTCTTCTAAGACAAGCCCGTTATTGGTCACCCTCCGCCGGGGCGGCAGGTTGGCCCTGGCTCAAAAGCTGTTCCACTTCAACACGTTGCGGGGCGGCAAAGGCGCCGCCATGGCGGGTGCATTTCAGCGCCGCGGCGGCGGAGGCGAACCGCAGCGCCTGCCGCAATTCCTGCTTTTCAGTGATCGCGAGCGCGAACGCGCCATGGAAAACATCGCCGGCTCCCAGCGTGTCGACGGTGTGGACCGGGAAAGCCGGCGTCTCCTGCAGATGGCCCTGCTCGTCGAGCCAGATCGTGCCTTTCGGCCCGCGCGTCCCAGCCAGGAATGACGGCGTCAGTTTTGCAATCTTTTTCAGCGCCTCGCCGTCGTCGGCGATGCCGGCGGTCTCCTGTAACGGTTCGCTCGAGAACACCAGATGCGATGACGCATTCAGCAGGCCCTCGCGCAGCGACATTGCGCGGTCGACGTCCACCACCACGGGAATGCCGCGGCGGCGGGCCTCGGCGCACAAATCCGTGCAGAATTCCGCGGCGCGGCTCTCGGTGAGGATGGCGGCGCAATCCTCCAGCAGCTTTTCGGTGCTGGGCAGCCGCACCTTCCACAGCTCCGGATCGCGGAAGGTCACGATGGTGCGCTCGCCGCTGGGATCGACCATGACGGTCGAGATCGGCGTCACCAGCCCCGGCAGGTGCATGATGTGCTTGGTCTCGATGCCCTCATGCGCGAGTTTTTCGAAGATGAAGCGGCTGGACGCTTCGCGGGCGTCGCCCATCGGGCCGCAGATCGAGGCGCGCCCGCCGAGGCGCACAATGCCGATCGCGGCATTGAGCGCGTTGCCGCCGCAGATCTCGTCGAAATGGGTGGCGTTCTCCTTGGAGCCGCGCGCCGGGACGCCGCTGACGCGGAACGTCAGGTCGCGCACCGGCATACCGATACAGAGGATGCGCGGCGGGATTTTTGGCGCGGCAGCGTGAAAGTTCGTGCGGGAATCCGTCATAGCGGCTCCGCGTTCTGCCGGAACCTGTGTCCGGGGTTAATGGATGGAACCATGGCGTGTTCCCCGCTATGCGCGTGCGTCCGGGCCCTCATGCAGCCAGCGCCCCAGCAAATGATGGGCGATCGCGAACGGATGCGGGCCGGCGAGGCCGTCGGGATGCTCCCGCTTGATCATCAGCGTCGCCTCGGCGCGGGTAAACCAGCGGGCATCCTCGAGCTCCATATGGTCGACGATGATGTCTTCGGTGGTGGCGCGCGCGGTGCAGCCGATCATCAGGGATGACGGATAGGGCCAGGGCTGCGTCATGTAATAATTCACGTCGGTGCAGCGAATTCCGGATTCCTCGAAGATCTCGCGGCGGACCGCGTCCTCGATGGTTTCGGCGGCTTCGACGAAGCCCGCCAGACACGACCACATGCCCGCGGGAAACTGCTTCTGCCGCCCCAGCAGGCATTTGTCGCCCGAGGTCACCAGCATGATCACCACCGGGTCGGTGCGGGGAAAATGCTCGGCCTTGCAGCTCGGGCAGTCGCGCTTCCAGCCGCCTTCCTTCATCGCCGTGCGGGTTCCGCAATTGGCGCAATAGCCGTGGCGCTGATGCCAGCTCACCATCGATTTCGCCATCGCGATCGCCGACAGCTGTTCGGGCGGCACCACGCCCTGCATCGCCATGCCGCGCAGTTCGGTGACGGCGACGTCGTCGCGGGTCAGCAGCTTTTCAACCGAGGCCGCCGAGATGCCCATGCCGAACACCGCAGCACCCTCGCGCAGGCCGAGAAAAATCGTGCCGGGGTTGGCGCCGTATTTCAGCGCCTCGTCGATGGTCAGCAGCGCGCGGGGGCCACCGGCGTCCTGCTTCACCACCAGCGAATCGCGGTGCACCACATAGGCGCGGGCGTCGCGATGCCCCTCCAGCGCGAACAGTTTCTCGTCATTGCCGCGCAGATGCGCGGCGCGATCGAGAATGTTGGTGACGAAGGCGGGACGGCCGAGTGGAAAGGAATCGAATGCTGTCATGGGTTCAACCAAGCCAAATCTTGCGACGAAGCGCGCTGATGAAATTCTGGACTTCTTCGGCGTCATGCGCGAGCGGCGGCATCACCCCCCAGACCGGGCGCGGCCAGGCGGCATCGCTGGTGCGGCGCGCGATGACATGGACGTGCAGCTGCGGCACCAGATTGCCCAGCGCTGCGATATTCAGCTTGTCGCACTTGGTGACTTCTTTGAGGGCACGGGCGACACGGGACGTTTCCGTCATCAATTGCGCCTGCTCGACCTCGGCGAGGTCGATGATCTCGACGGCGTCGGCCCGGCGCGGCACCAGCAGCAGCCAGGGGTAATGCGCGTCCTTGATGACCAGCACCTTGCACAGCGGCAGGTCGCCGATGTCGATGGTGTCTTTCTTGAGCTGGGAGTGCAGCGACCAGGCGGGAGCGTCAGAAGGCATGTGGGTTCTCGAACAAGCGCGGCAGCGTCGCAGAGACGGCAGCTGCAAACAACACCCGTCATGCCCGGCTTTATGCCGGGCATCCACGTCTTTTTTCGTGGGTCGCTGGAAAGAAGGGCGTGGATGGCCGGGCATAGGCGAGCGGAAGCGACGCCGTCCCTTGGACGGCTATTCCCGGCCATGACGAATTTGGGCGTTTCCGGCACCTAAGCCAGCCGAGGACCCCGCTTGCTTTCCGGGGCTTTTAGCCCCAAATAAGGACCGGGAGATTGGCGGTGGACGAGCCACTCGCCAACCGGGTCAGGTCCGGAAGGAAGCAGCCCTAACGAGGTCCGGATCGGGTCGCTCGTCAGTCTCCTACCTGTTTTTTCGAGCGAATCGCGCTAGATGGGCCATCCCGTCATGCGCTTGATTCAGTTCCCGTTCCGCAAGCCGGCTTCGAGAGACACACATTGCGGATCGATCGATGACCGACGCTGGCACTCCCGTAACGCCCAACGATCCCGAAAGCGTCCATCAGGGCGGTTTCGACCTTGGTGGCCCGCCGCAGGCCGGCAAGCATTACCGGGTGCTGGCGCGCAAATACCGCCCCTCCAGTTTTGAAGATCTGATCGGCCAGGACGCCGTGGTCCGCACCGTGTCGAACGCGTTCGAAACCGGCCGGATTCCGCAGGCCTGGATCCTGACCGGGGTGCGCGGCGTCGGCAAGACCACCACGGCGCGGATCCTCGCCCGCGCGCTGAATTACGAGCTGCCGGACGGCTCGGTGAAGGGGCCGACCATCCACATGCCGGTGCCCGGCGTGCACTGCCAGGCCATCATGGAAAGCCGGCACATGGATGTGCTGGAAATGGACGCTGCCTCCCATACCGGCGTCGACGACGTGCGCCAGATCAACGACAGCGTGCGCTATGCGCCGGCCAGCGCGCGCTACAAGGTCTACATCATCGACGAAGTCCACATGCTCTCGACCGCGGCCTTCAACGCCTTCTTGAAGACGCTGGAAGAGCCGCCGGAACACGCCAAATTCGTGTTCGCCACCACCGAAATCCGCAAAGTCCCGGTCACGGTGCTGTCGCGCTGCCAGCGTTTCGACCTGCGCCGGGTCGAGGCCGACGTCCTGATGAAACACCTCGGCAATATCGCGGGCAAGGAAAACGTCGAGGTCGAGCCGGAAGCGCTCGGCATCATCGCCCGCGCGGCGGAAGGCTCGGTGCGCGATTCGCTGTCGCTGTTCGACCAGGCCATCGCGCATGCGGCCGGCCCGGTGCGCGCCGATGCGGTGCGGCAGATGCTGGGCCTCGCCGACCGCACAAGGGTGATCGACCTGTTCGATTCGCTGGCGCGTGGTGACATCGCCAGCGCGTTCCGGGAATTCCGCGAGCAATACGATACCGGCGCCGACCCGATCGTGGTGCTGAGCGATCTCGCCGAGTTCGTCAATTTCGTCACCCGGGTCAAGATCGTGCCGGCCACCGCCGACAATGTCGCGTTCGGCGAAACCGAGCGGGTGCGCGCCCGCGACTTTGCTTCAAAGCTCTCGATGCGCATCCTGTCGCGGATGTGGCAGATGCTGCTCAAGGGCATCACCGAGGTGCAGGCCGCGACCCGGCCGGCGGCCGCGGCCGAAATGGTGCTGGTGCGCATCGCCTATGTCGCGGACATGCCGACGCCGGACGAGGCGATCCGGATGCTGGACCAGAATGGCGGCGCCTCGCCGGTGGTCGCATCGGGTTCGGCGTCGGCGCGGGCCACCTCGGCATCGACGGTGTCCTCGATGTCATCCTCAGCGTCATCTTCAGCAGCCCGCGCATCTTCCGCGCCGCGCGCCAGCGCCGAGGCGTCAGCGCGTCCGCAGATGAGCGCACCGGTAGCTGATGCGCAGTCCGCGCCGGCGGCGATGAAAATCGCCAGCTTCCCCGAACTGGTGGCGCTGGCCGGCGAGAAGCGCGATCTCATGATCAAGGGTGCGCTGGAAGCCCATGTCCGGCTGGTCCGCATCGAGGACGGACGGCTCGAGCTTGCGCTGGAGCCCACCGCGCCGCGGACCCTGGTCAACGATCTCTCGCGCAAGCTGGAACAATGGACCGGGCGGCGCTGGACCGTGATCGTGTCCAACGAGCCTGGACAGGCGACGCTGCGTTCGCAGAACGAAATCCAGAAGAACCAGCGCGAGCGCGCCGCCGAAGCCGATCCCAGGGTGCAGGAGGTGCTGGCGCGGTTTCCCGGCGCCAAGGTGGTCGAGGTGCGCAAGCTTGCCCCCGAGCCGTCGGAATCCGATGTTGGCGGTGAGGACCCCGCCGAGACTCCCGACAATGACGATCTCTAGAGCGTTTGAAGGAAACATTCATGGCTGATTTTCTCGGCATGATGAAACAGGCGGCCCAGCTGCAATCCAAGATGCAGGCGATGCAGGAAGAGCTCGGCAATGTCGAGGTCGAGGGCATTTCCGGCGGTGGTCTCGTCAGCGTGCGGATGACCGCGAAGATGCAGGTGAAGGCGGTCAAGATCGACCCGTCACTGGTGAAGGCGGACGAGCGCGAAATCCTCGAGGACCTGCTGGTGACCGCACTCAACGACGCGCAGCGCAAGGCGGAAGCCGCGATGCAGGAGAAGATGCAGGCGCTGACCGGCGGGCTTGGACTGCCGCCCGGACTGGGGCTCGGCTAGCCCAGATGGCTTCTGCTGTTGCCGGTCCCGAAATCGAACGCCTGATCCAGCTGCTGGCGCGGCTGCCGGGGCTCGGCCCGCGTTCGGCGCGGCGCGCGGCGCTGCATCTGATCAAGAAGCGCGAGGCGCTGATGA
>NZ_JAUSLT010000034.1 GCF_030646015.1 Bradyrhizobium sp. | reverse complement strand
CATTACGCTCGACGACATCACCGAGCTGGTTTCGGCGCAGCGGACGTCGGCGTGGGGCGACGTGGCCCGGCGCATCGCGCATGAGATCAAGAATCCGCTGACGCCGATTCAGCTTTCGGCCGAACGCATCCGCCGCAAATTCGGCAAGGTCATCACCGAGGACAAGGCGATCTTCGAGCAATGCACCGATACCATCGTGCGGCAGGTCGACGATATCAGGCGGATGGTCGATGAATTCTCACGCTTCGCGCGAATGCCGAAACCGGTCATGGAGGGCGAGGACGTCGCCGACACCGTCCGGCAGGCGGTGTTCCTGATGCGGGTCGGCAATCCCGACATCGACTTCGAAGCCGAGATCAAGAACGACCCGATGCGGGCGCAGTTCGACCGGCGGCTGATTTCGCAGGCGCTGACCAACATCATCAAGAACGCGTCGGAGGCGATCGAAGCCGTCCCGGCCGAGGAACTGGGCAAGGGCAAGATCGAGGTCGTGGCCGCCATCGAAGGAGATGACATCGTGATCGATGTCATCGACAACGGGATCGGCCTGCCCAAGGTGGCGCGGGCGCGGTTGCTCGAACCCTATGTGACAACGAGGTCGAAGGGCACCGGCCTGGGCTTGGCCATTGTTGGCCGGGTTCTGGAAGACCACGGCGGCAAGATCGAGCTCCACGATGCCGCCGACATCCGGCCGGGTCAGCGCGGCGCGTGGATGCGGCTGCGGTTTGCCATATCGGGCCACGCCGCGAAGCCGGAGGTCAAGGAGCCGGCGACAGAAACAAAGCAGCCGGCCTCTGAAACCATTGCGCCCGCTGACACGACTAACAATGAAACAAAAATCGAAGCCGCAACCGGCAACTGACAAGACAGGGCGCGACCCATGGCAAATGACATTCTGATTGTCGATGACGAAGCAGATATTCGGGATCTGGTTGCCGGCATTCTCGATGATGAGGGGTTCACCACCCGGACCGCGCGCGACAGCGATTCGGCGCTGGCGGAAATCGCCAATCGGCGGCCGCATCTGGTGTTTCTCGACATCTGGTTGCAGGGCAGCAAGCTCGACGGCTTGCAACTGCTGGAGCAGATCAAGAAGGACCACGCCGACGTGCCTGTCGTGATGATCTCGGGGCACGGCAATATCGAGACCGCGGTCGCCGCGATCAAGCGCGGCGCCTACGACTTCATCGAAAAACCCTTCAAGTCGGATCGGCTGATCCTGGTGGCGACCCGGGCGCTGGAGACGTCGCGGCTGAAGCGCGAGGTGAAGGAGCTCAAGCAACTGGCGCCGGCCGCCAGCGTGCTGACCGGACGCTCGGCCTGCATGAACCAGCTGCGCCAGACCATCGAGCGGGCCGCCAAGGCCAACAGCCGCATCCTGATCGTCGGTCCGTCCGGCGCCGGCAAGGAACTGGCGGCACGCACGCTGCACAACGCCTCGGCCCGTACCGAGGGGCCATTCGTCGTCATCAACGCCGCGGCGATCACGCCGGAGCGCATGGAAGTCGAGTTGTTCGGCATCGAGCAGTCCAACGGCGAGCAGCAGCGCAAGGCGGGGGCGCTTGAGGAAGCCCATGGCGGCACCTTGTTCATCGACGAGATCGGCGACATGCCGCGGGAGACCCAGAACAAGATCCTGCGCGTGCTGGTCGATCAGACCTTCCAGCGCTCGGGCGGCACCACCAAGGTCCATGTCGACGTGCGCATCATTTCATCGACGGCTAGGAACCTGGAAGAGGAGATCGCCGAAGGCCGGTTCCGCGAGGATCTCTATCACCGCCTGTCGGTGGTGCCGATCCGGGTGCCGCCGCTGTCGGAGCGGCGCGAGGATATCCCCGAGCTGATCGACTATTTCATGGATCAGATCTCGGTCGCGACCGGGCTGCCGAAGCGCCAGATCGGCCAGGATGCGATGGCGGTTTTGCAGTCGCATGTCTGGCCCGGCAACGTCCGCCAGCTTCGCAACAACGTGGAACGCGTGATGATTCTGGCGAGCGGCGGTCCGGAGGTGATCATCACCGCCGATATGCTGCCGCAGGATGTGGGCTCGATGGTGCCGGCGATGCCGACCAGCAACAATGGCGAACACATCATGGGACTGCCGCTGCGCGAGGCGCGGGAGGTATTCGAGCGCGACTATTTGATCGCGCAGATCAGCCGTTTCTCCGGAAATATCTCTCGCACGGCGGAATTCGTCGGCATGGAGCGCTCGGCGCTACATCGCAAGCTCAAGGCACTCGGCGTCGGTTAGGTAACCTCAGCGTTTATTCCATGCATTTGCTTGAGAAAATTCATCTCTTTCCGTGGTTTTACGGAGAATTGCACCAGTGTTCTGTGCGCCTGACGCGCGAACTGGCTTGCCTAAAAAGCGCGCCTGCCTTCTAATCATACCGCCGCGCCCTCGGAGGGGGATCTCAGGGGAAGCCGGCAACCGGGGGACAGCTCCGCTAGAGAGTAGCCAACGGTTCAATAAAAAGAAGCAAACAAGACTGCGGGACAAAAACAATGGCGGCAGACCGCGCACAAAATCTACAAGACACCTTCCTTAATCATGTTCGTAAGACCAAGACGCCACTGACGATCTTTCTGGTCAATGGAGTGAAGCTGCAGGGGATTGTCACCTGGTTCGACAATTTCTGCCTGTTGCTCCGTCGCGACGGTCATTCGCAGCTGGTCTACAAGCATGCGATCTCGACCATCATGCCGGGCGCTCCGATCCAGCTGTTCGAAGGCGGCGAGGACGCGCCGGCTTGAGAGTGATCTGATTGGAACCCCGAAATCCTGAAGGGGGCGCCGACCGTCCGCGGTCGGCAGGGGGCAAAGAATCGGGGCGGGTGGTTGTCATCGGCCCCTATCTGCGTGTGCGTCGCGGTGACCCCGACGCGCCAATGGATTCGCATGCCATGCGTAATTCCGAGGCGCGGCTCGAGGAAGCCGTCGGCTTGGCGCGTGCCATTGATCTTGTGATCGCGGAGGCGCTGATCGCGCCGATCAGCCAGGTCCGGCCCGCGACCTATCTCGGCAAGGGCAAGGTCGAGGAGATCGTCGGGCTGATCACCGGGCACGACATCGAACTCGTGGTGATGGATTGCGCGCTGTCGCCGATCCAGCAGCGCAATCTCGAGAAGGCCTGGAACACCAAGGTGCTCGATCGCACTGGCCTCATTCTCGAAATTTTTGGCCGGCGCGCCAAAACCCGGGAAGGTTCGCTTCAGGTCGAGCTCGCGCATTTGAACTATCAGCGCAGCCGCCTGGTGCGGTCCTGGACCCATCTGGAGCGCCAGCGCGGCGGTTTCGGTTTCATGGGCGGCCCCGGCGAAACGCAAATCGAGGCCGACCGCCGGCTTATCGGCGATCGCATCGCGCGGCTGGAAAACGAAATCAAGAAAGTTCAGGCGACGCGGCGGCTGCATCGCGAGGGACGCAAGCGGGTGCCGTATCGCGTCGTGGCGCTGGTCGGCTACACCAACGCCGGCAAGTCGACGCTGTTCAACCGCCTGACCCGCGCCGAGGTGCAGGCGGCCGACATGCTGTTCGCGACACTGGATCCGACCTTGCGCGCGCTCCATTTGCCGCATGGCGGCAAGGCCATGCTGTCGGATACCGTCGGCTTCATCTCCAATCTGCCGACGCAACTGGTGGCGGCGTTTCGCGCGACGCTGGAGGAAGTGCTGGAAGCGGACGTTATTCTCCACGTCCGCGATATCTCGCATGAGGACGCCGAAGCGCAGCAGCGCGACGTCGATACCGTGCTGCGCCAGCTCGGCATCGATCCCGACGCCGGCCGCATTCTCGAGGTCTGGAACAAGATCGACCGCTTCGACCCGGAGATGCGCGAAAACCTGCAGAACATCGCCGCCCGCCGTCCGCCGGAACGTCCGTGCTTCCTGGTTTCGGCCGAGACCGGCGAGGGGGTCGCGGCGCTATTGACGGCGATCGAGCACCGGCTGGCGGCAACCCGGATGACGCTGGACCTGTCGATCGATGCCTCCGACGGCGCCGGCATCAGCTGGCTGCATCGCAATTCCGAAGTGCTCAACAAGCAGCTGCACGACGGCCGCTTCGACATGACCGTGCGCGTCGATGAAACCAAGCGGGATATCGTGGTGAACCGGTTCGATGCCGTGCCGCACGTGATGTAGGCGTCGCCTTCGCGCACGCGGCAACCCATGCACGCTCGCTAGGCTCGCTTGTCCGGGACCACGAGCATGGTTTTCCGATTCGAATTTCAAACAGCGGACACGCAACCGCATTCTCGCGGTGGGAGTTACCCGAGGTTTGCCTGTCATTGTCCCTCGGAGATGAGGGAGCAGGGAATGCCGGATGCGCGCTGCACCCGCGGTCTCGTGTGCAAGATTGTGCGAAAGTGGCGCACACGAGCATACAGGGCAGCGGAGAACATCCGACATTCCCTGCGCAATGGCTTTACGGCTTATCTCGCGCTCACCCCGGAGTATCGGGCTCTTCTCGCCTCCGTCGCCTGCGGAAAACTGGCTCATCCGCGCCCGGTCGGGCCGACGTGCCTTCCGCAGACTTGACGCCGACCACTGAGGCGTCAGGTCCACACGGTTTTGCCGTACGCTTCGACACCGCTCGTCTGCACGTTCCAGACCGCTCACGGAGTTGATCCCGCCCTGCTGGTCCCATTCCGCGCACGATGCCGTCGCGTCCACCGCAACTCCTGTCCCAACGTTCGGTAACGATGGCCAACGCCCCTTCCAACGGGACAGGATGGCATGATTCATAATGGTGATTTGCGTTTCGGGAAAAGCGAAATCTTGCCCGACGGGTTGATTTGTCGCATCGCGTCGGGTCGACCACCGCGTCGCCCTGCGCACGGGTGAGCGCTGAGATGAGGCGCGCGATTCTCTCACCACGTCGTCCCTTCGAACGCAGGACCCATAACCACAGGCGTCTGCGGTTAGGAAAGGTCGTTAAACAGCTCTTCAAATCGATGGATCACGCCGTATGGATCGCTGCGTTCGCAGGGACGACGGCTGCTATTCCTTGCCCTTCGCCTCGTCCCACAGTGTGTCCATCTCGGCGAGCGAGGCTTGCTCAAGCGAGCTTCCGCGTGCCGCCAGCGTCTTCTCGATATAGCCAAACCGGCGCTCGAACTTGGCGTTGGTGCCGCGCAGCGCCAGGTCCGGGTCGGCGCCGACGTGGCGCGCCAGATTGACCAGAGCGAACAGCAGATCGCCGGTTTCCTCGGCGAGTTCCTTGGCGTCGCCGTTGTCCAGTGCGGCCTCGATCTCGTCGGCTTCCTCGCGGATCTTGCGCAGGACTTCGCGGGGGTCGTTCCAGTCGAAGCCGACGCTGGAGGCCTTGCGCTGCAATTCCATGGCGCGTGACAATGCCGGCAGTCCGGCCTTGACGCCGGACAGTAGGGATTTGTGCGAGATTTCCTCAGACGGCCGCCGTGCCGCACGTTCGGCGCGCTCCTCGGCCTTGATGCGCTCCCACGCGCTGGTGACGCCGACCGGCGTCAGCCGGCCGTTCGCGTCGGCGAACACGTGCGGATGCCGCCGGATCATCTTGCGCGTGACCGCCTCGACCACGTCGCCGAACGCGAACGCGCTCTGCTCCTCGGCCATGCGGGCGTGATACACCACCTGCAGAAGGAGATCGCCGAGTTCGTCCTTGAGATCGTCGAGATCGCCGCGCGCGATGGCGTCGGCGACCTCGTAGGCTTCCTCGATGGTGTAGGGCGCGATGGTCGCGAAATTCTGTTCGAGGTCCCACGGACAGCCGCTGCCGGGCGTGCGCAGCGCCGCCATGATTTCGAGCAGGCGTGAAATATCGCGGGAAGGGGTCATAAGGCTACCAAAGGCCGGAGAGAACATCAGGCCTTATGCCGCAACGGGAGCCTCCGTCCCAGCGAAACGAGCCGGGCAGGCGGATGTTTCCACCGATTGGCCCCGGGGAGAGATGAGTGCTATGGGCACGCCATGAGCAACCAACTCCAAACCGAAACCGCGCTGGTGCTGTTTTCCGGCGGACAGGATTCCGCCACCTGCCTTGCCTGGGCGCTGCAGCGTTTTGGGCGTGTCGAAATGCTCGGCTTCGATTACGGGCAGCGCCACGCCATCGAGCTGCAATGCCGGGGCCGCCTGCTCGACGGCATGAAATCGCTGCGCACGGATTGGGCAGAGAAGCTCGGCGACAGCCACACGCTGGATATCCCCACTTTGGCCGATATCTCCGACACCGCGCTGACCCGCGATGTCGCGATCGCGATGGGCGCTGACGGCCTGCCCAACACCTTTGTGCCCGGCCGCAATCTGGTGTTTTTGACTTTCGCCGCAGCGCTGGCCTACCGGCGCGGCATCACCCATATCATCGGCGGCATGTGCGAGACCGACTATTCCGGCTATCCGGATTGCCGCGACGAGACCATCAAGGCATTGCAAGCCGCGCTCAGTCTCGGCATGGCGAGATCATTCGAAGTGCATACGCCGCTGATGTGGCTGGACAAGGCCTCGACCTGGCAACTGGCGCATGATCTCGGCGGGGCAGGGCTGGTCGACCTGATCCGCGAACATTCCCACACCTGCTATCTCGGCGAACGCGGCGCGCGGCACGACTGGGGCTATGGCTGCGGCGAATGCCCGGCCTGCGCGCTGCGCGCCAGGGGCTGGCGGGAGTACGCGGCGCGCTCCGCCTAGCTCGCAAAATCTTCCGGCATCAACACGATCGGCGAGCCGTGCGGGGTGCGGTCGGCGGCGTGGTCCCAGGCGTCGCGGTAGCGGTGCAGGGTGGCTGTCGTCGCGACACCCTTGTCGGCGATCAGCCTTTCCAGCGTCGCCAGCCAGTGCCGATAATAGGTTTCGCCGGTATCGGCATCGCCAGCCGCCTGCGCGCGCTTGATCTCCTGCGCCAGCGCGGCCGCCCATTCGTTCCAGCTGAACAGCCCGCGCGCATGTAGCGCCAGTGCCATCGCAAAGGCCTGCGCTTCCCAGGGTTCGCGGAACACCGGGCCATCGGCATCGCGGGGAATGCCCGGAACGGTGCGGGTGGCGTCGAGGGCTGCTTGTGGATCGAGCGGCATATCAGGCGGGCTCCAGATAGGATTCCCAGGCGTCGACCGATGTCTTGACCGAGGCGTCGCCGTCAGGCCCCCACAATTCGCGGCCGTCGAAGATCACGGTATAGAGCCACTGCGGATTTTCCTGGCCCAGCGCATTGCTGTCGGGGAAGACGTGAACACCATGCAGCAACTCGACGACGCCGACATGCCCGCGCACGTAACGCGGCAGCCGCGTATGGGTTGGCGGATGAATCATTTTGGTGCGGACGCGGTCGCCGACCGCGAACAGAGCTGGGCTCCTGACCTCGCGCTGGGTCGGCCCGCCGCGGTGCAGCATCGCCGCGACGCCGTCGGATGACAGCGTCCTCGCCACCGGTTTGGCCGGATGCAGCGGCTTGCCCGCCTCGATCTCGTCCGCCGTGACCAGGCCGCGCTCCAGCATCAGCTGTTCGAGGCCCGCGAGCCAGATCTCGTAATAGCTCTTGCTCAAATACTCTTCGGGCGGCCGGTTCTCGCGGGCGAAGCGCGACATATCGATGTTCCAGCCGCCGGGCATTCCCATCGCCAGCGTGATCGCGAACGCGCGCCGTTCCCATTCGGCGTGAAACACCGGCTCGTCAGGTTCCGGCAGCACCGGACCGGACCACGCCACGCCGCCCATATCGTGCGCGCCCTCCATCAGGCGACCTCATGCGGTTGCTTGGGCAGACCGGTGCCGATCATGCTGTCGCGGGTGACGAGGTCGGCGAGGCGTTGCTCGCTCCAGCCCTCGGTGCCGGCGGGACGCATCGGCAGCACGAAATAGCGAATTTCCGCGGTCGAATCCCAAACGCGAATCTCGGTGCTGTCAGGCACTGCGAAGCCGAAATCGGCCAGCACGCCGCGCGGATCCTTGACCGCCTTGGAACGGAACGGCGCGGATTTGTACCACACCGGCGGCAGCCCGAGCACCGGCCACGGATAACAGGAGCACAGCGTGCACACGACCATGTTGTGGAGGCGAGGGGTGTTCTCGACCGCCACGATGTGTTCGCCCTGGCGGCCGGCATAGCCGAGCTCCCCGATCGCCGGCGTGGCATCCTCGAGCAGGCGGGCGCGAAAGGCCGGATCGGACCATGCCCGCGCCACCACCCGGGCGCCGTTGCGCGGTCCGACCTTGGTTTCGTAGGTCTCGATCAGAAGATCGAGCGCGGCCGGATCGACATAGCCCTTTTCGGTCAGGATGGTCTCGAGCGCGCGCACCCGCAGCTCGGTCTCCGACAATTCCGAATGGTCGTGATCGTGGTGATGATGGTCGTGGTCATGTCCTGTCATATCGGGAAGATACGCAAGATTGTGGGTATGTCGAGGCCCGCGGAACTCTGCTAGCGTGGGCTCATGGGGCAGGGCGCAAAACGCATAATTTGGGCGGGGATGGCGGCCATTGCGGCGCTCGGCCTGTCCGATCACGCGCGGGCCGCCAATGGCGCCTATGCGGTCGATGCCGCCGACGTTGGCGAGGCCGGATCCTGCAAGGTCGAAAGCTGGCTGCAGGCGGCCACCAACACCGATTTTTCGGCCGTCGCCAATCCCTCCTGCGTGGTCAATGTTTTCAGGCCAGTGGAATTGAGCCTGCAGACCGTGAGGTCTCGCAGCGAGGGTGAATGGAGCACCAGCCTCGCCCCCAAGGCCAAGTGGAACATCGCTCCGACGGGAATCGGAAGACTCGGCGTTGCCTTTAGCGCCGGCGGGGCGTTCGACGCGTCGACGGGGGAAAACCTCACCGCCTTTGCGACGATACCGGCCACTTACCGGCTGTCCGAAACCACGCGGATCAACCTCAATGCCGGCTGGCTGTGGGATCGCACCGTCGATCGGCATTACCTGACCTATGGCCTCGGCTTCGACTGGAAACTCACCGAAACCCTGCAATGGACCATCGAGACGTTCGGCCAGGCCGGGACATCGGATACGCCGAGCGCGGTGCGGCCGCGATTTCAGACTGGCCTGCGTTACCGGCCGAACGATATCTTTTCGGTCGACATGATCTACGGCCGCAATATTTCGGGCGAAGACGCCAACTGGATCACCATCGGCACGACGATCCGGTTCCCGGTGCCGGGCAGCAAGCCCGACCACCATCGGACCGGCCATTTGTGAGCTCGCCGCTCAGGCCGCAACCAGCGAAGCTGCATCGGCCCGCGCCACCTGATTGCGGCCAGCGTGTTTGGCGATGTAGAGGGCCCGATCGGCCACCCGCATGAGGGTCGAAAGGTCGACCTCCTCGCGAGCGACCGTGAAGCCGATGCTGATGGTCACGCGCGTGGAATCGCCATCGATCGAGATTTCCCTGGCTGCGCAGGCTTGGCGGATATCCTCGGCGTATTGCGCGGCCTGTTCGCGGGTGATTCCGATCATCAGCGCGGAAAATTCCTCGCCGCCGTGCCGTCCGACCAGGACACCGTCTTTGCCGGCGAAGCTACGCAATACGTCAGCGATCTCGACCAGCACCTTGTCGCCGAATGCATGGCCGAACCGGTCGTTGATCGACTTGAAGTGATCGACGTCGCACATAAAGACAACCGCCGGCAGGTTGGCGGCAAATGCCGATCTCAGGGTCACTGCCGCGGTCTCGTCGAAGCCGCGCCGGTTGAGCAATCCGGTCAATTGATCGGTGCGGGAAATCCGGGCCAATTCGCTGCGCGCCAGCGTCAAATCCCGCATCAAGAGGGCAGATCGAAAGCTCAGGCCACCCGCGAGCAGGGCCGAGATCACGACGGCAGCGCCGATGGTCGAGAAAATCACCTCGCCGACGCGGGCGTATGCATCGAGGTCGGTGCCCAGTTGCAGCAACATCGTGACCGCGGTCATGACCACGGTGAGGCTGACCGCCACGGCAACACGGCCGGCCGTATGGCGCAGTGCATCGCCACGCGTCGCAATTTGAAATGTCATGATCTGCCTTGGTTGGTCACGAGCCTTAGCATCAGCAGCGACCTCACATGACGAGGAACTCGGCGGTGTTGCGGACGAAGTGAACCGGGCTATAAGAAATTCGATAAAATTGGCGCCATTCGAAAAGACGTTCGGCGCAAGCGACAAAAATGGCGCTATCGGAAAGCTGGCGGGCAGGGAGACGCTGAATTGACCGGGTTTGTCACCATAGAGAAGGGCCTCGGGCCCGAGGGACGCATCGCCGTGGTGCGCTTCGACCGCGGCGACGGCATCAACGCGCTGTCGCCGGAGGCGCTGCGCCAGCTCACCGACGCCGCGCGCAGCTTCGAGGACGACGGCGAAACCTCGGTCGTGGTGCTGACCGGTGGCGCCAAGGCGTTCACCGCCGGTTTCGACCTCAAGGACCCCGAAGGCCGGTCGCGCGCCACGATGGATCTGGGGACGCTGCGGCGGCACCTCAAACTGGGACCGCGGCTGACCCGCGCCTGGCAGGAAATGGAACAGATCACGATCGGCGCCATCGAAGGCTTTTGCGTCGGCGGCGGCGTGGCGCTGGCGGTGGCGCTGGACTTTCGCGTCATGGCCCGCGACGGCCATCTACGGGTGCCCGAGATCGGCCTTGGCATGAACATGAGCTGGCAGAGCGTGCCGCGCATGCTGCATTTGATCGGACCGGCCCGCACCAAACAGGCGGTGATCCTGGCCGACCAGCGCATCTCCGCCGCCGAGGCCTATGAATGGGGCCTGGTGGAGGAGGTGGCCGATCCCGGCAAGGCTTTCGACGCCGCGATGGCGCTGGCTGCCAAGGTCGCCGCCCAGCCGCCGCTGTCGGTCGCCATGACCAAGCTGACCGTCAACCGGCTGACCCACGCGCTCGACGACCTCGCCAGCCACATGGACGTCGACCAGTTCGCACTGGCCAGTCTCAGCGAGGATCACAAGGAAGGCGTCGCGGCGTTCCTGGGCCGGCGCAAGCCGACGTTCCGGGGGCGCTAGGGCAGCCCCGGACGAAAAGTCGAAAACAACCCCATGCACAGTAAGGCAAGACCGCACGCCCATATCTCGGATTCGCATAAGGTATATTATGGAATATATTTATATCCAAATAGATCAAATAGTTAGATAGAAATCATGCGATCTTACCGCAGCGATCGCTGCTCGCAGCGGCTGTAGCCTGAATTGCCGCGAGCCAATCGTCAGGTCAGCCCCAAGCAAGCATTACGGTTCTGCGAGACCCTCGCGAACCGATATTGCCGCACGGGAGCGATCCTGCTGATCATCGGCACGGCGACAGGGATGGCCTGGGGGCTGACCCAGTCCGGTTTCTCGCGCGCGCTCGCGGCCGCCATGACCGGCCTGCCCGGCGGCTCGGCGACTTTCATCGCGGTGTCGATCGTGGCCTTCACCATTCTGGGCAGCGTGCTCGAGGGCATTCCGGCGATCGTGCTGTTCGGGCCGCTGCTGTTTCCGATCGCCCGCGCCGTCGGCGTCCACGAGGTGCATTATGCGATGGTCGTCATCCTCGCCATGGGCATCGGACTGTTCGCGCCGCCCTTTGGAGTAGGCTACTATGCCGCCTGCGCCATCGGGCGCGTCGATCCCGCCGAGGGGGTCCGGCCGATCTGGGGCTATCTTCTGGCCCTGATGGTCGGTCTGATCGTGGTGGCGATATTCCCATGGATATCGATCGGGTTCCTGTAAGTTCAAGTCAGCGAAATGGATCAACGGCCATGAGCGCTCCGCAGAACCAGTACAGCATCGGTCTAGACAAGACGGCCGCCAACTACGTGGCGCTGACGCCGCTGAGTTTCCTGGCGCGCACCGCCGCCGTCTATCCCGACCATGTCAGCACCGTCTATGAAGGCCGCAGTTTTACTTGGTCGCAGACCTATGCGCGGTGCCGGCGTTTTGCTTCGTACCTCGCCGGCCGGGGCATTGGCCATGGCGATACGGTCGCGGCGATGCTGCCGAACATCCCCGCGATGAACGAGTTGCATTTCGCGGTGCCGATGGCCGGCGCCGTGCTCAATGCGCTCAACATCCGGCTCGATGCGGGCTCGATCGCCTTCCAGCTCGATCATGGCGGCGCGAAAATCATCCTGGTCGATCCGGAATTTGCCGGGGTGATCGCGGAGGCGCTGACATTGATGGCGGGCCCAAAACCCTTCGTCATCGATGTCGACGATGTCTCGTTCGCCGGCGGCAAGCGGCTCGGCGAACTCGAATACGAGGCCGCGGTGGCGCAAGGCGACGAAAACTTCGTCGCGCGGCTGCCGGCCGACGAATGGGATGCCATCGCGCTCAGCTATACCTCGGGCACCACAGGCAATCCGAAGGGCGTCGTGACCCACCACCGCGGCGCCTACCTCAACGCCGTCAGCAACATCCTCGCCGGCGGACTGGGCCAACACCCGGTCTATCTCTGGACCCTGCCGATGTTCCACTGCAACGGCTGGTGCTTTCCCTGGACCATCGCGGCTGCGGCCGGCGTCAATGTCTGCCTGCGCAAGGTCGATCCGACCAAAATCTTCGAGCTGATCAAGGCGCACGGCGTCACCCACATGTGCGGCGCGCCGATCGTCTACAATGTGCTGATCAACGCGCCGGATGCGCCGAAGGGCAAGGCGGCACGGCCGGTCGTCGGCTTGATTGCGGGCGCCGCGCCCCCAGTGGCGGTGCTGGAAGGCGCCGAAAGCATCGGCATCAAGCTGACCCATGTCTACGGCCTCACCGAGGTCTATGGCCCTGCCTCGGTATGCGCGGAGCAGCCGGGCTGGGACGATCTGCCCGCCGACCAGCGCGCGCAATTGAAGCGCCGGCAGGGCGTGCCCTACCCGCTGCAGGAAGCCGTCACCGTGATCGATCCCGAAACCATGCGCGAAGTGCCGCGCGACGGCGAGACCATCGGCGAAGTGATGTTCCGCGGCAATATCGTGATGAAGGGCTACCTCAAGAACGAGAAAGCCACCAACGAGGCCTTTGCGGGCGGCTGGTTTCATACCGGCGATCTCGGCGTGCTCGACGCGCACGGCTACGTCATCATCAAGGACCGCTCCAAGGACATCATCATATCAGGCGGCGAGAACATCAGTTCGGTCGAGGTCGAGGACGTGCTCTACAAGCACCCCGCCGTGCTGTTCGCGGCCGTGGTGGCCAAGCCGGATTCCAAATGGGGCGAGGTGCCCTGCGCATTCATCGAGTTGAAGGACAGCGCGCAAGCCACCGAAGCCGAGATCATCGCGTTCTGCCGCAGCCAGATGTCGGGATTCAAGACGCCGAAGGCCGTGGTGTTCGGGCCGATCCCGAAGACATCGACGGGAAAAATCCAGAAATTCATGCTGCGCAAACAGGTGGATTCGGCGAAGGCGATCACGGCCTGAGGGGCTGTTCTTCTCCCCTCCTCCCGCGAAGCGGTGGGGAGGGGTCGGAGGTGGGGGGGGGCTTCAGCACATTCGCCTGTCAGCAAATTTGCTGAGACGCCCCCCACCCCCGACCCCTAAGAGCGAGCTTCGCTCGTCTCGACCCCGCCACGCGCAAGAGCGCGTGGAGGGAGGGGAGAAGCGCAGCGCTCTAATCCAGCTGCACGCCCGATGCCTCGACCACCGGCTTGAAACGAAGCCGCTCTTTCTCGATGAAGGCGCGCGCCGACGCCGGTGTCGAATCGACGATCGGGTCGATGCCGATCTTGCGCAAATCTTCCTGGAATCCGGGATCGGCCATGACGCGCGTGGTCGCTTCGCTGAGTCTGGTAATGACGGACGCCGGCGTCGCGGCGGGCGCGCCGACGGTGTTCCACAGACCGGCTTCAAAGCCTTTCATGCCGAGCGCTTCATCCACGGTTGGAATATCCGGCGCCAACGCGGACCGTTTCGCCGATGCGACCGCCAGGATGCGGACCGTGCCGGCGCGGTACTGCTGCACCGAGGTGCCGAGCGTATCGATCACCATGCCGATCTGGTTGCCGAGCAGATCGTTCATCGCCGGCGCCGAGCCCTTGTAGGGAATTTGGGGAATGTCGAGCTTGCCGGCCTCGATCTTGAACATCTCGCCGGTCAGATGAAGGAAGGTGCCGGTACCGGGCGATCCATACTGCAATTTCCCCGGATTGGCCTTAACCGCCGCAACGAGGGCCTTGAGGTCGGACGGTTGCGACGGATGCACCACGATGACCGCGGGGGCCGAACCGATGATGGCGATCGGTGCAAAATCCTTCAGCGAGTCGAATTGCGGCTTCTTCGACAGCAGATTGTACAGCCCATGCGTGGAAGCGGTGCCGAACAGCAACGTATAGCCATCGGCCGGTGCGCGCAGCGCCTCCGCCGAGCCGATCGCGCCGGCCGCCCCGGACTTGTTTTCCACGATCATCGACTGCCCGAGAATGCCGGACATGCGCAGGGCATATTGCCGCGCGCAGACATCCGTGGGCCCGCCCGCCGGGAACGGAACGATCAGGCGAATGGAGCGCGACGGATAGGCGTCCTGCGCCAGCGAGGGCGTCGACAAAACACCAAGGCAGAGTGCCGCGAATGCGAGCCGTTTCATTCAGTTTCCTCCAGATTTTTCTTGTTCGAGTTGGTCAGAGCGCCGCGTCGTTCCAGTTGTCGGCCGGCTGTTCCGGATGCGGCGTCAGGCCCGCGCTCAGCACTGCGGTGACCGCGGCATACTCGTCCTTGTCCGACGCATCGCCGCTGACGCCGACCGCGCCGATCACTTCCTTGGCCGCGTTCAGCACCAGCACGCCGCCGGGGACCGGAATGAACCGTCCATCCGATGCCGCTGCGAGTGCGCCCTGGAAGGCCGGCCGTTCGCGCAGGCGGTCGCGGATGGTGCGGCTGGAAATGCCCATGCCGAGCGCGCCCCAGGCCTTTCCGATCGCGATATCGGTGCGCAGGATGCCGGATCCGTCCTCGCGCTTGAGAACCACCAGATTGCCGCCGGCGTCCAGCACCGCAACTGTCAATGGCAGCAACTTGACCTCGTGGCCGGCGGCAAGGACCTCGTCGGCGATCCGCTCGGCGCTCGCCAGCGGCATCGAGACCTGCAGGCGATGGACATAATAATCACTCACGTCGCGGTCCTTTCCGAACCTGTTGGTTATGCTACGCGACCAGAGCTAGCATTCTGTCTGCATATGGGAAAGCGGTCTTCCGCGACCAAGCGACCGGAAGTGAGTACGCGCTCAATCACTCCGAACCTGATCCTGAGGAGCCGCGCGGCTTCGCGCCGCGTCTCGAACGATGGCTGCGAGCGCTGTGCCAGATGGTTCGAGACGCGCGCCCGACAGCGTAAGAGCGCTGCCGAACGCGCTCCTCACCATGAGGGACCGGCAGGCGCGTCCAGCGTCAGCCGCATGCCATCATAGGCTGGTATCACGCCCTGCGGCAGGCTCTGCCGCAGCACCTCGTAATCGAGGTCGGAATGCATGTTGGTGATGACGGCGCGGCGCGGCTTGAAGCGGTCGATCCAGGCCAGCGCATCGTTGACGCTGAAATGGCTGGGATGGGCGGCATAGCGCAGTCCGTCGATGATCCAGAGATCGAGATCTTTCAGGTACGGCCAGCTCTCGGCCGGGATGTCGCTGACGTCGGGCGTGTAGGCGGCATCGCCGATGCGATAGCCCAGCGCCTGGATGTTGCCGTGCTGCATGATGAAGGCGGAAAGCGTCACCGCCCCGCCCTTGCCTTCGATGGTCCGGCTTTCGCCGGCTTCGATCGAATGCTGGTCGAGGATCGGCGGATAGTCGCTGCCGGGCGGCGCCAGGAAGCAATAGGAGAACCGCAGCAGGATATGGTCGGCGGTCGACCGGTTCAGATAGACCGGAATCCGCCGACGCTGATGCAGTACGACCGAGCGCAGATCGTCGATCCCGTGGGTCTGGTCGGCATGTTCATGGGTCAGGAACACCGCGTCGATGTGATCGACATTGGCGTCGATCAACTGCTCGCGCAGATCGGGCGAGGTATCGATCACGATCCGGGTGATGCCGCCCTCCCCGGCGCGCTCGGCCAGCAGCGAGCAGCGGCGGCGGCGATTCCTGGGGTTGTCGGGATCGCAGGCGCCCCAGCCCAGCGCCGGACGCGGCACGCCGGCCGAGGAGCCACAGCCGAGGACTGTCAGCGTCAGCGTCATGCGATCGCTTTCGGAGCGGGCACCTTGCTGAACAGGCGGAAGAAATTCTCCGTGGTCTGGCGCGAAATCTCCTCCAGCGAAACGCCCCGCGTCTCCGCCAGCACTTTGGCGACTTCGACGACGTAGGATGGCTCGTTGCGCTTGCCGCGGAATTTGCCGGGCGCCAGATACGGCGCGTCGGTCTCCACCATGATGCGATCGGCCGGAAGCTCGGCCGCGAGATCGCGCAGGGCCTGCGACTTCTTGAAGGTCAGGATGCCCGTGAATGAAATCGACAGACCCAATGCGATCGCCTGCATCGCGAGGTCCCGTCCGCCGGTGTAGCAATGCAGCACCGCGCGAAAGGCTCCCTTGGCCATTTCATCCTCGAGGATCCGGCCGCAGGCCTCGTCGGCAGCGCGGGTATGGATCACCAGCGGCAGGCCGGTGGCGCGGGCGGCGGCGATGTGGGCGCGAAAGCCGCGCTCCTGCGCTGCCGGCGAGCCGTTGTCGTAGAAATTATCCAGCCCCGCCTCGCCCAGCGCCACCACCTTAGGATGGCTGGCCAGCTCGATCAGTTCGGCAGCGGCAATGCCGTCCTCCTCATCGGCGTGATGCGGATGGGTGCCCACCGAGCAGTAGACATTGGGAAACCGCTCGGCGATCTCAAGTAGACCGGCGAGACGCCGCACCCGCGTCGAGATGGTGACGATGCGCCCGATTCCCGCCGATTCCGCCCGCGAGACGATGCCGTCGAGATCGTCGGCGAAATCGGGAAAATCGAGATGGCAGTGGCTGTCGACGAGCATTATTGGGCGCCGCTCGGCGGCTCTTTAGGTTCGACGTAACGCGGGAAGATCCCTGATGGCGCCGGCAGTTTCGTGCCGGCTTTGATACGCGAAGCAAGCGCCGCAAAGTTCCGCGCATCCACGGGCACACCAAGGCTGTCGAGCATCTTCGCCGAGGAGTCGGGCATGACAGGTTGCGCCAGAATGGCGACCTGACGCACCACTTCCGCGGTGACGTACAGCACAGTGCGCTGCCGCGCCGGATCGGTTTTCGCCAGCGCCCACGGCGCCTCGCCCGCGAAATAGCGGTTGGCTTCGGCCACCACGGCCCAGACCGCGTTGAGCGCCTGGTGGATCTGCTGGGTCGCCATCGCGGTACGCGCGAGATCGAGCATGCCGTCGGCCTGCGCCAACATCGCCTTGTCGTTGTCGCTGAACTCGCCGGGTTCCGGCAGCACGCCCTCAAGCTGCTTGGCTATCATCGACAGCGAGCGCTGCGCCAGATTGCCGAGATCGTTGGCGAGGTCGGCATTGATGCGGGCGACGATGGCCTCGTGATTATAATTGCCGTCCTGACCGAACGGCACCTCGCGCAGGAAGAAGTAGCGCACCTGATCGACGCCGTACTGGTCGGCGAGGTTGAAGGGGTCGACGACGTTGCCGAGCGACTTCGACATTTTCTCGCCGCGGCTGAACAGGAAGCCGTGGGCAAAGACGCGCTTCTGCACCGGAATGCCCGCCGACATCAGGAACGCCGGCCAGTACACCGCATGGAAACGGATGATGTCCTTGCCGATGACGTGAAGGTCGGCCGGCCAGAAGCGCCAGTTGGCGTCGTTCTCGTCGGGAAAGCCGACGCCGGTGATGTAGTTGGTCAGGGCGTCGACCCAGACATACATCACGTGTTCATGGTCGCCGGGAACCTTGACGCCCCAGTCGAAGGTGGTTCGCGAAATCGACAGGTCGCGCAAACCGCCTTTGACGAAACTGACCACTTCATTCTTGCGCGAGTCTGGCCCGATGAAATCCGGCTGTGTTTCGTACAGCTTCAGCAACTTGTCCTGATAGGCCGACAATTTGAAGAAATAGCTCTTCTCCTCGACCCACTCGACCGCCGTGCCCTGCGGTCCGCGCCGCACATTGTCTTCACCGACGATGGTTTCGTCCTCGGCGTAATAGGCTTCGTCGCGCACCGAATACCAGCCGGCATAGCTGTCGAGATAGATGTCGCCATTGGCGGCCATCCGCTTCCAGATTTCCTGGACGGAGCGGTGATGCTGTTCTTCCGTGGTGCGGATGAAGCGATCGAACGAGACGTTGAGACGCTCGTCCATCTCCTTGAACCTGAGCGCATTGCGGGTCGCGACTTCCAGCGTCGGCAGCTTCTCGGCTTCCGCGGTCTGGACCATCTTCTGGCCGTGTTCGTCGGTTCCGGTGAGGAAGAACACGTCCTTGCCATCGAGCCGCTGAAACCGCGCCAGCGCATCGGTCGCGATCGCCTCATAGGCGTGGCCAATATGCGGCACACCGTTGGGGTATGCGATCGCGGTCGTGATGTAGAATTTGTTGGTGTCGACGGCGGCCGGCGTGGTCGCGACGACAGCAGGCTTGCGGGCGGGCTTGGCAACGGGAACTGGCGCTGGCTTCGCCGCTAAAACCGTCTTGTTCGATGTTGCCTTGCTGGCGAACTTTTTCGCCGGCTTTTTGGCAGCGGTTTTCTTGCCGGCGGTTTTCCTGGCAATCGGTTTTCGCGTCTTCTTTACCGTTTTCCTGACCGCTTTCTTCGCGGTTTTTTTGACCGTCTTCTTGACGGTTCTCCTGGCCGTTTTCTTTGCCGTTTTCTTGGCTTTCTTCACCACGCGCTTGGTGCGCTTCTTCACGGCCGCTGCCTTGCTGGCACGGGTGCGGGAGGCCTTGCGGGCCTTCTTCGTCTTTGGCTTGCTGGAAGCCTTTTTCCTAGGTGTCGCCACCACAATTTCCTTTATCGCTCAAACCGGATTGCCGGGAGGTGTTCGCGCACGGGAGGCTTATCGCGTTGCTTCCGCAAGCATCCCGAACACCGAGAAAACCAGTGGTTTTCGCTCAAGATTGTATGATTCGGTGTCGCGCGCGGCGCGGTTGATCTTTTCCCACACCTCCGCCAGCCGTGCAAGGCGGGGAAGGTTGGCGTTGGCATTGGCGTCGTCGGCCCGCAGCCGCGTGCTGACCCAGCGCTCGACGCTGTCGATGAATGCCGCCAGCGCCACCCGGTCGCTGCCGCCCAGCGCATCGCCGAGCGCATGCAACTCGCGCGGATCGACCCGCGGCAGGGTCGCCAGCAGCGCCGCGGTGCGCTGATGCAGTTTCAGGGCGTCGCCGCCGAGCAGCGTCAGCGCCCGCGACACACTGCCCTCCGCCGCTTCCGCGGCCTCGTTGAGCGCGGGATCGTCGATCGCGATGTGGGTGGCCGCGGCGGCGGCGGCGATGACGTCAGCGGTCGAGAGCGGCCGCAGCGGCAGTTTGCGGCAGCGCGACTGGATCGTCGCCAGCACCCGCGCCGGCGCGTGGCTGACCAGCAGGAACAGCGATTGCTGCGGCGGCTCCTCCAGAATCTTCAGCAGCGCGTTGGCGGCATTGGGATTGAGTTCGTCGACGGTGTCGACGATGCAGACCCGCCAACCCTCCACCGCCGCGGTCGAGCCGAAAAACCCGATGGTCTCCCGGGTCTCGTCGACGGTGATCACGCTGCGCATCACGCCCTTGTCGTTGAGGCTGCGCTCCAGCGTGAGCAGGCCGCCATGGGCGCCGGCCGCGACAAGGCGCGCGAGCGGGTCGGCGGGCTCGACGTGAAGGGTTTTGGCGTTCTGCACAGCCGAATCCAGCGGATTGCGATGGGCGAGCACGAACTTCGCCATCCGGTAAGCCAGCGTCGCCTTACCGATGCCCTGCGCGCCGCCGATCAACCAGGCGTGCGGAATGCGCCCGCTGCGATAGGCATCCAGCAACGCCATCTCGGCGTCGCGATGGCCGAACCAGGCGGTGGTTTCGCGCGGATGAGGCGCCGCGATGTCCTGCTCAACCTTGCGGGCGCTCATGCGAGATTGGCCACGCTGCCGACATTGGCTTTGAAGAAGCGTTCGCGCAGCGCCGCCCACACGCCGGCTGCGACGGTCGCGGGATCGGCATTGGCGTCGATCAGCACGCAGCGCTGCGGATCGTCGGCGGCAATCTGCCGGTACGCCTCGCGCAAATCCTGATGAAATTTGAGGTCTTCCGATTCGAAGCGGTCGGGCGCGCCGGCGCCGCGCCGGATCGCCGCGCGCTTCATGCCGATCTCCACGGGAACATCGAGAATCAGCGTCAGATCGGGCTTGAGGTCGCCGATGGTGACGCGCTGCATCGCGTCGAGAAAGGCCGGCGTGACCTGGCCCAGCCTGCCCTGATAGGCGCGCGTCGAATCCGAAAACCGGTCGCACAGTACCCATGTGCCCCTGGCCAGCGCCGGCTCGATCACCGTGCGCACATGATCGTCGCGGGCGGCCGCGAACAACAGGGTCTCCGCGTCGGGGCCGAGCAGCTTGCCCATGCCTGACAGCACCACGTGCCGGATGATCTCGGCGCCCGGTGACCCGCCGGGCTCGCGGGTGACGATGGTGCGCAGCCTGGCCGCGTTGAGGCGTTCCGCCAGCGTCTTGATCTGGGTGGATTTGCCCGATCCCTCGCCGCCCTCAAAGGTGATGAATCGTCCGCGCCCGGGCACTCGTTGGACCGCTGGCTCGGCCATGGTCAGAGCTTCTCGGCGCCGGCGCGAAACATCCCGATCACGAGTTCGCTCGCCCCGTCGATCGCCCGCCGCATCGTCGATCCCTGGGCGACCGGCTCGGCGGCCACGACCGGCGCTTCCATCGCGAGGTTGGCGCCGCGCCAGACCTTGACGAAGCCGACCCGCTGGCCGGCCTCGACCGGCGCCCGCACCGGGCCGTTATAGACCACGCGCGCAATCAGTTTATCGGTGCCGTTCTTCTGCACCATCACCTTGATCGGCTCGGAACTGGTGAGCTTGACCGAGCGGCTCTCGCCGCCAAACACCTTGGCGTAGCCGACCGGTTGCTGGGCGGCGAACAATGTGCGGGCCTCGAAATTGCGAAATCCCCATTCCAGCATCTTCTTGGCTTCGGTGGCGCGATCGTCGGGATCCTCCAGGCCATTGACGACCACGATCAGGCGCAGGCCGTTCCGCACGGCCGAGCCGACCAGGCCATAGCCGCCGTCCTTGGTGTGTCCGGTCTTCAGGCCGTCGGCGCCTTCCAGCGAGTTCAGCAGCGGGTTGCGGTTCTGCTGGCGGATCTTGTTCCAGGTGTATTCGCGCTCGCCGAACAGTTTGTAGAAATCGGGATAGGTCAGGATGATGTGGCGGGCGAGTTTGGAGAGTTCGCGCACCGTCATCTTGTTGGCGGGATCGGGCAGCCCGTTCGAATTGCCGAAGGTCGATTTCGTCAGGCCGATCTCGCGCGCGCGCTTGGTCATATTCTCGGTGGCGAAGGTTCGCTCATTGCCGGCCATCGCCTCGGCCAGGATCATGCAGGCGTCGTTGCCGCTCTGGATGATGGCGCCGCGCAGCAGATCGTCGACCGGAATCTTGCTGTGAATGGCCGCAAACATCGTCGAGCCGCCCGAAGGCGCGCCGCCCTTGCGCCAGGCATTTTCACTGACGCGGTATTCGTCGGTGAGCTTGACCTCGCCCTTCTTGATGGCGTTGAAGACCACCTCGGCGGTCATCAGCTTCATCATGCTGGAGGGGGGACGCAACTCGTCGGCGTTCTTCTCGAACAACACGCTGCCACTGGAGGCCTCGATCAGGATCGCGGTCGGCGCGTCGCCGTCGAAGCCGCC